>NZ_AJGU01000007.1 GCF_000260795.1 Treponema sp. JC4 | reverse complement strand
AATTATCTTTATTCAGTCGATAATTAACTGCATGGTTGTGTGCGGACTTTTACCTTCAACAGGTATTCCGCTGCCATTTTTCAGTCTTGGTGGTTCATCAATAATTGTAACGCTTGCTATGTGCGGCTTTATTTTGAATGCTTCCAGGGCGGATGAAGGAATTGTAAAGGAAAAAAAATATGAAGAAGTAAGCTTAAATACTTTTTCGGTTTTAAAATAGGGAGTTAGGGGGAGTAAGGCAGATTTCTGCTAGAAAAAAAAGTTATGAGTGATTTAAGTTTGATGCTTGACGATTATCTTGATGATGACAAGGCTGATTTGAATGAGTATTTTTCTGAGGAAAAGACAGATGAGGCTCAGGAGGATTCTGCTGATAAAAAAAATTAAGGCAATAAAAATCATTTTTGCAATTCTTTGCTTTCTTCTTGTCGGGGAACTTATTGTTTATAAATATATCCTTCCAAGCTTTTCAAGTCCTAAGATTTCTGTTACAGGCTTGTCTTCTTATACTCCTGAGGATTTTGCAGAAAAACTGGCACCTTTTTCTAATGCTAACTGGTTTGATTTTGATGTTGATCAGGCTGCCGCAGTAATTTCTAATGATGCAGGAATTGACTCTGTTGTTGTTGAAAAACACTTCCCTGATAAAATTTTAATCAAGGTTGAAGAAAGAAAGCCTGTTGCAATGATTTTCTTAATGGATAACGGAATCTCTTCTGCCCTTGAAATTGATAAAAACGGCGTAATTTTCCCACAACGTGCAGCAGAAGTAAATGACAATTCATATATGCCTATTATTTCAGGACTTCCTGTTGAATACATGGCACAGGGAATGCGTATTCCTTTGAAATACCGCCCTCTTATTGATCAGATTGCAAGAATTAAGTCACTCCCTCAGCAGTATTTTGCATCTGTTTCAGAAATCTGTGTACTTCCAAAAGACACAGGAAATTACGAGCTGGCACTTATTCCTGCTCAGGCAAAAGTTAAAGTTCTTACCGACCGCTCATTGAATGAAGAGGCGTTAAAGTATATGATGATAGTACTTGACGTTGTGAATCAGCTTGGTTCAAATGTTACTGAAGTTGATTTGCGATACGGTTCGGTTTCTTATAAAACAAGGTAGGATTTTTTAATGGCTGAAAATAGAATTGCAGTTGGATTGGACATAGGAACCAGTGAAATCAGGGTAGCAATCGGTGAGTATGACGAGAACGGAAAGATTCAGATTGCCGGAACTGCCTCTAAAAAATCTGCAGGTCTTAGAAACGGTGTAATTGTTAATATTGAAGATGCTAAATCAGTTATTGAAGAAGCTATAAGTGCTGCAGAAATGAATGCCGGAATTGATGTTGATTCAGTTATTACGGCTATTGGCGGCTCTCAGATTGAAAGTGCCACCCACAAAGGCGGCGTTGCCGTAAATCCTAACGGCAGAAATAATAAAGAAATTACAAATGATGATGTAGAACGTGTAATTGCAAATGCAACTGCTGTTCCGGTTCCTGAAGACCGGGAAAAACTTCACGTAATTCCACGCGATTATATTGTAGACGGAATTCACGGAATTTCAGATCCAATTCACAGAATTGGTACCCGTCTGGAAGTTGAAGTTCACATTGTAACTGCAGCCCGTACAATCATTCAGAATATGCGGTCTACAATTTCCCGTGCAGGTTATATTCTTGACGGCGTAATGCTGAAAACTCTAGCCCAGACTTTTTCTGTATGTCATGAAGATGAAATGGAGCTTGGTTCAATTTTAATTGACCTGGGTGCGGGTACAACAGACGTAATTGTACTTGTAGGTGGCGCTCCTGTAAGTACGGCAAGTGTTCCAGTAGGTGGAAATCTTGTAACAAACGATATTTCAATTGTAACTGGTATTTCATCAGCTACTGCAGAAGAAAAGAAAATTGAAGCCGGTTGCTGCTGGCTTCCTTTGATAAATGAACAGAATGACCGCGAGGTAGTTTTGCCAGGTGTTGGTGGACGTGCTCCGGAAGTTATTATGAAAAGTCAGCTTTGCCAGATTATTCAGGCCCGCATGGAGCAGATTTTTACAATGGTAAAGGCTACAATCATAAAAAATACAGACGAGTCAATTAAAAAGCTTTCGGGAAATATCATCCTTACCGGTGGCGGTGCCCAAATGGAAGGTGTTATTGAGCTTGCTCAGAACGTTTTCAGAACTTCATCTGTTCGTCTTGGCTGTCCGGAAAATCTTGGCGGTATAGAAGAAGATTACAGAAATCCGGCTTTTGCTACTGTAATCGGACTTGTGCTTGCAAGTAAAAATATGCCTGCCGGTAAAGAGTCTCGCAAAAAACACAGAGGTTTATCTGACAGAAAAGAAAAAAAAGATGGCGAAGGTGTGCTTAAAAAGATTTTCAAATCGCTGTTTTAGTATATAATGGTTATTGGGGAAATGTGTTAGGGGAAAAACACAGGGAGGAATAAAAAGTGGGAAATTTAAACATTTCAATATTGGATGAAGAGTCTAATTTTAACGAAGCTTATGCAGAATCAAGCCCGACTGTAATCAAGGTTGTGGGCTGTGGTGGCGGCGGTTCAAATGCAGTAAACCGTATGATCAGTCACCAACTTAGTAACGTTGATTTTATTGTTTTAAATACTGACTTACAGGCTTTGGGCCGTTCAAATGCGCCTACAAAGCTTCCAATCGGACAGAAAGTAACTAAAGGTCTAGGGGCTGGTGGCCGCCCTGAAGTTGGTGAACAGGCTGCCGAAGAAGATAAGGAACTGATTACAAACGTACTTCGCGGTGCAGATATGGTATTCATTACTGCCGGAATGGGTGGTGGAACAGGTACTGGTTCTGCTCCTGTTGTTGCCCGCATTGCCAAGGAACTTGGCTGTCTTACAGTAGCCGTTGTTACAACTCCTTTTGTTTTTGAAGGTAATGTCCGCATGAGACAGGCCCGCGAAGGTCTTAAAAAGCTTCATTCTATGGTTGACTCAATGATTGTCATTCCAAACGAGCAGCTTTTCAACACAATCGATAAAAATACAACTGTAAAAGAATCTTTCCGCCGTGCAGATGAGATTCTCTGTCAGGGTGTAGAAGGTATTTCTAATATCATTACAAACCCTGGTGATGTAAATACTGACTTTGCTGACGTTCGTAATGCTATGAGCGGTCAGGGAAATGCTATTTTTGGTATTGGTATTGCAGAAGGTGAAAACCGAGCCGCAGATGCTGCTTATGCTGCTATCAACAATCCTATGCTTGAAGATTCTCATATTGATGGGGCTAAGAATATTCTTGTTAATATCTGTGCTTCTGAAGAAATTTCTCTGGCTGAAGTTGGTGAAATCTGTAAGATTGTAACTGCTTCTGCTGATAAAGATTACAATATGTTCTGGGGACAGGTTACACAGCCTGATCTTGGTGGAAAAATCAGCGTAACTGTAATTGCAACTGGTTTTGAACAGCCTGAAAATGAAATTGAAGAGCCTGAAGTAGAAGAAAAGGCAGTTGAAAAAGCTCCTGTTCAGTATTCTGAAAATGTTATGCGCTCTTCTGAATTGAACGGAATTCTTCATCCTACAAATAAACTTGGCGGCGATTTTGTTTCAAGAAAAGAATTTGCTGCTATGTCATCTGCTAAACCTGCTGCTCAGGCTGCTCAGAGACCTATGGGAGCTGCCGGTGCTGTAAGTACAGAAACTGCTAAAAAAGCTGAAGAAAAACAGAACGGAAGCCTTGGACGCTCACTTTTTGAAGATACAGAGCCTTCAATTGCAAGCCGTGCTGTTATGAATCGTTTTTCTCCTCCAGAAGGATATAAGGGGGGAAACGACATTAATCAGCCTGCAATCTGGTCAAGCTTGAACTTTGGTCGTGGAATTAACCTGTCTGACTAAATAATTATGACAATTGAAGGGCTTTTGAATCAGTTTTATTCAGATTTGATTCTTGTAAAGCGTGACGCGCAAAAAACTGCCGAAACCTATAAAATTTCGGCAGAAGCCTTTTTAAATTGGCTTGTAGAAGAAAGAATCAAGCTTGCTGATGTAACGCCTCAGAATATTACATATTTTCTGGTCAAGCGAAAAACTCAAGGCTGTAACGAATTAACAATTGCAAAATATATTTCCGGTATCAGGGCTCTTGGTGATTTTCTTGAGCGCAAGGATTACTGGAAAGAAAATAAAGCCCTGCTCCTGGAACGTCCTAAAACTGTGCATGCCCTTCCAAAAGTTTTGACAGAAGAGCAGGTTGACGCCCTTTTGGAAAGCATAGATACTTCGGATAATGTCGGGAAGCGGGATGATGCCCTTTTTGAACTGATTTATTCCTGCGGCCTTCGTATCAGTGAAGCCTGCGATTTAAAAGTTGCAAATGTTCATATGGACGAGCAGATTATTCTTGTTCATGGAAAAGGGGATAAGGAACGCATTGTTCCCTTTGGAAAGCGAGCCTATGATAAGCTGAAATATTATCTGGAAGAAGTACGCCCTCTTCTTACAAAAGGAAAAAATGTTCCTGAAGTTTTTGTTAATTATAAGGGAGAAGGTATTTCCAGAAAAGGCGTATGGAAGCGTTTTAAGGAACTTGAAACTCTTTCCGGGGTGCAGGCAAAGGTTCATACCCTGCGTCATTCCTTTGCAACGCATTTATTAAAGGGCGGTGCAGATTTAAGGGCTGTACAGGAGCTTTTAGGTCACAGTGATCTGGCAACCACTCAGATTTATACACATGTAACTAACGAGCAGTTAGAAGACGCTCATAAAAAATATTTTACACGTTAATAACAGAAGCAAAAAGCGGAGGATAATATGAAAAAGATTTTATTTGGATTAGTTTTTTCAATCTCAGTACTGGCACTTTTTACAGGATGTCCAAAATCAAATAAAACAATTATCCGCTATCAGAAAATGGAAGAAAAAGTAGATCATCCTACTTCGATAGAAGAGCTGAAAGAAGCAATTGCAAAATATGAAAACCGCGTTGCAGATATTCAGCTTGCAAACCAGCAGATTGCAATCTGGTATAAAATGCTGGGAACCCGCTACGTTGATGCAAAAATGTATGGAGAAGCCTTGAAGTGCTTTCAGAAAGCTCTGGAGTTCTATCCTAACAATCAGAATCTTTATTACTGGGTTGGCGTTTGTGCCGGCTATATGTCTCATGCTGCAATGGATTTCAGCGGAACAGGTTCAACACAGCTTCGTATGAACTATTTAAAGCTTGCAGAAGATGCTTATTCCCGAGCAATTCAGATTGATGACCGTTTTGTCCGCGCACTTTACGGGCTTTCTGTAATTTATGTTTTTGAGCTGGGAGAAAGTCAGAAGGCAATTCCTTTACTCGAAAAGGTTATGGAAATTGAAACAAAAGATTTTAATGCCATGTTTGTACTTGCCCGCGCTTATTATGAAAATTATGAATTTGACAAAGCCGTTAAAATATATGATAAAATAATGTCATTAACAAAAGCGGCTGATATTGTAAATGCTGCTCAAGACCTCAAGAAACAGGTTTTAGATGCTTCATACTGATGACGAATTAATATTTCATATTTCTCTTGCCCGAATAACATTTTTAAAGTTCTCTGAGAAAGTTTTTTTATCAAAAAACATTGACAATTCTAATACTCTATCATTACTATCTATAGAAGAGATTGAAGCATTTTTGGAGCGTAAGCTTCAGAAAAAGGTAATCTGGAATGGAAAGAAAAACCTTGAATTTGCAAGAAAGGCTTTTCAATTCTGCAAGGCTTACGGCATAAAATGTCTTTTGCATGAAGACAGGGATTACCCTGAGCTTTTGAGGCAGATTTCTGATCCTCCCTATATGCTTTTTTGCAGGGGTGATGAAAGGCTGCTTACAGGGCCTTCTGTTTCTGTAGTTGGAACAAGAAGACTTAGTCCTGAAGGAAAAAAAGCTGCAAGGGAATTTTCCTATGCGGCAGTGACGGACGGCTGTAATGTGGTGTCCGGTCTTGCAAACGGGGCTGACGGCTATGCTCATCAGGGAGCGGTAGACGCCTTCTTTGATTATCAAGAGAAGGGGCTTGATACTGCAGGGCTTGGAAAAACTGTTGCGGTACTTCCAAGTTCAATTGATGAAGTAATTCCTTATTCTCACAAAAGACTTGCAGCTCAGATTTTGCAGTCAGGCGGGCTTTTGGTGAGTGAGTACGAGCCGGGAAGGGATATGGAAAAGTGGCATTATGTAGCCAGAAACCGCATAATTGCAGGCTTGTCTCCGGCAACGGTAGTGGTTGAAGCACCTGCCGGAAGCGGTTCCCTTATTACTGCGGATTTTGCCCTTGAAAACGGGCGCGACGTGATGTTTCATAAGGCAACCTTTGGTGAGCTTGCAAAAAAGATAGCTGATGCTTCTAATGCTGAGCTTGAAAGACAGCATGCAGACGGAAAGGTCAGCAGATATAAAATAGAAAATCGTCCTGAAAAATTTCTGGAGGCTGGGGCCCCGGTTATCAGTGACTATAAGGATTATTTAAAATGCCTTGCCGAAGCACCGGGAGCAAGACTTCCTCTGCAAGGTCAATTATTCTGAAAAATAAGGATAGGAAAGATTATGGCAACAAAGAAGACAAAAGAAAAAACTCCACAGACCCTGGTGATTGTAGAGTCTCCTGCAAAGGCTCATACAATTGAAAAATATCTGGGGCCTGGCTATGTGGTTAAGGCTTCTATGGGACATTTGATTGACCTGCCTAAATCGCGCATGGCAATTGATATTGAAAATAACTTTCAGCCGGAATATATCACAGTCCGCGGACGCGCAAAACTTCTTAAGGAACTTCAGAAAGATGCAAAAAAATCAGATTTTGTACTTCTTGCATCCGATAACGACCGCGAAGGAGAGGCAATTGCCTGGCATTTGAACAATGCTCTTAAAGACAAAACTGACGCAAAAATCAGCCGAATTGTATTCAATGAAATTACTCCGGTTGCAATTACAGAGGCCGTAAAACATCCCGGCGAAATTGTTGAAGCAAAGGTTAATGCCCAGAAGGCCCGCCGTGTTCTTGACCGCCTTGTAGGTTATAACCTTAGTCCTCTTTTGTGGGCAAAGGTAAAGAACGGACTTTCTGCCGGACGCGTTCAGTCGGTTGCTTTGCGCCTTATTTGTGAGCGCGAAAAGGAAGTAGAAGATTTTATTCCGGAAGAATACTGGAGCCTTGATGCAGATTTTTCTAAGGGAAAATCAAATTTTACAGCCCAGCTTGTAAAATATAAGGGGGAAAATCCTGAGCTTAAAAGCGAGGATATGGTTAATAAAATCATCGAGGAAATTAAAAACTCTCCTTGCACAGTAAGCTCTGTAAAGAAAACTGATAAAACTGTTCGTCCAAAGCCTCCTTTTACAACTTCAAAATTGCAGCAGGCAGCGGCAAACCGCTTTAATTTTACTTCACGTAAAACTATGCAGATTGCCCAGATGCTTTACGAAGGTATTCAGATTGGCGAAAACCGTGTGGGTCTTATTACTTACATGCGAACAGACTCTGTCCGCATTTCTGATACAGCTTTGGCTGATGTACGCGGCTGGCTTTCTAAAAACTATCCTGATACACTTCCTGCTGAACCAATTCATTATTCTGTTGGTAAGGCAGCTCAGGACGCCCATGAAGGTATTCGTCCTACCTATACAACTTACACTCCTGAAAGTGTAAAAGAATATCTTACAAACGATCAGTTTAAGCTTTATTCAATCATCTGGGAGCGCTTTGTTTCTTCTCAGATGAATAATGCAAAAATGACTACAACCTCTGTTGAAATTACAAGCGGAGATGCAGTTTTCAGAACTGCCGCAAGTAAAATCAGCGAAAAAGGTTTTTACAGTGTAATCAAGCTGCTTTCAAGTAAGGAAGAAAAATCATCTTCTTTACCAAGCCTGAAGGAAGGGGAAACTCTGGAAACCGGAAAATTCCATCCTGAACAGCACTTTACACAGGGACCTGCCCGCTATACCGATGCTTCAATCGTTCGTATGCTGGAAGAAAAGGGAATCGGACGTCCTTCAACTTATGCACCGATTATCTCTGTATTGCTTGACCGCTACTATGTAACAAGAAGCAATAAACAACTGGTTCCGACTCAGCTTGGAAAAGTAATTTCAAAAATTCTTGTAGAAAGCTTCCCTGATGTAATCAACGAGCAGTTTACAGCCGAAGTCGAAAATACTCTTGATAAGGTTGAAGCTGACGAGCTTGTCTGGAATGATATGATAAGCGACTTCTACGGACCTTTTAAAAAGCGCGTAGAAGAAGTTACCTCAACAACTGAAAGCATTAAGGGCTTCCTGGATGAAGAAACAGACAAAGTCTGCGACCTTTGCGGAAAGCCTATGATAAAAAAGCTTGGAAAATTCGGCTTCTTCCTTGCATGTTCAGGCTTCCCAGAGTGCCACAATACAAAATCAATTCCTCTGGCTAAGTGTCCGGTTCCGGGCTGTAACGGAGAAATTGTTGAGCGCAAGCAGAAGGGAAGGGGCAAATCCTTCTTTGGTTGTACAAATTATCCTAAGTGTACCTTTATCAGCCACTTTAAGCCGATTGATTCTTACTGTCCTAAGTGCGGCTGGTTCCTGGTTGAAAAGTTTGACAAAAAGAACGGAAGCTATAAATCTTGTATCAATCCTGACTGTGATTATCTGCATTCAGCTGATGACGAGCCTATGGTTATGCCGGAAGCCGGCGAAGAGTAGGTTGTCACCACAGGGGATATTATGCTTTTTATTTTTGATATGGGGGGCGTTGTTACAACGACCTTCCCGCTGGACGTTTTAACAGAAAAACTGGGGCTCTATAAAAATGAGTTTTTGAAAATTTGTAAGGAAAATGGAGATATCTGGAACCGTCTGGAAAAAGGTTTTATTGATACAAGGGATTTCTGGGATGCCTTCAATAAGGTTTCAGTTTCTCAGAAGCTTCCTTTTGTAAAGAATGATCTTTTCCGCCTTTATTTTCATCCGACCCTTCAGACCCGAACCGCAGAGCTGATTACAGCCCTTCGGAAAAAGCACCGCGTTGTCTGCGGAACAAACACAATTCAGAGCCACTGGGAAAATCACATGGAAAGGGGTGATTACGCCTTTTTTGACCAGACCTATGCCAGTAATAAAATCGGAGAGGCAAAGCCGGATCCTCACTTTTTTGAAGTGATTTTAGAGGCTGAAGGCTATAAGGCAGAAGAAGCTTTTTTTACTGATGATAAAATTGAAAACTGCCAGGCTGCAGAAAGTCTTGGAATAAAGACTGTGCATTTTGAAAGCCCGGAAAAACTCTGGGAAGAGTGGGGAAAGTATATCTAAACTGCCGGAAGGCAGATTTTATTTTTAGGATGTTTTATGTTTGCAAAAGTATTTTTGAACGCAAAAGAAGAGAGAGAAATTTTACAGGGTTTTCCCTGGGTATTTGATAACGAGATTTCGCATTTTAAGCACCGCGCTGATGAAAAATCGGAATGGAAGAATGAGACCTTAGCTGAATGTACAGTGCCTGACGGTTCCGCCGTTGAAGTATGCACAAAAGCAGGCGGATTTTTAGGAAGCGGAATCCTAAATAAAAAATCAAAGATTGCGGTTCGCCTGATTTCTACAGAACATGTCGACAAGGTTTTTGAAGATATTTCTGATTTCTGGGAAAAACGCATTCTTGCGGCTTACAATCACAGAAAGCTTTATTATTCTGACACAGATTCTTACCGCCTTGTTTTTGGTGAGGCAGATTTGATTCCGGGCTTTATCTGCGAGCGTTTCTGCAGTGAAGATGGGAAAGTTTTCCTTGTTGTTCAGTTCCTGGCAATGGCCTGCGAAGTATTCCGAGAAGAAATCTTAAAGGCTCTTAAAAAGGTCTGCAAGCCGGACGGTATTTTTGAAAAGGATGATGAAGCTGTCCGTGAAAAGGAAGGACTTCCCCTTACAAGCGGCTGGCTTGACGGTAAAAACTTTGACACAAAAATTACGATTATTGAAAACGAGGTTCGTCTTTGCGTTGACGTTGAGGGCGGACAGAAAACAGGCTACTTCCTTGACCAGAAGTTCAACCGCGAGCAGATTAAACGCTTCTGCCACGGAAAAAAGGTTCTTGATACCTTTACCCACACTGGCGCATTCGGACTCAATGCCTTTAAGGCAGGGGCCCGCGAAGTAACTTCTGTTGATATTTCTGAAGAAGCCGTAGAAATGGTAAACAATAACATTAAGCTCAATAAGGCAGAAAAGGTTATGAAGGCTGTCTGCGCTGATGTTTTTGACCTTCTTAAGAAATATGAAGCTGATGGAGAAAAGTTTGATGTAATCATTCTTGACCCACCTGCCTTTACAAAATCTGCAAAGAATATTCAGAAGGCTTACGGTGGATATAAAGAAATCAACCTTCGTGCCATGAGGCTTTTGAACGAAGGCGGAATACTTATTACCTGTTCATGTTCACACTTCTTTGATTCAACAACCTTCTACGACATGATTATGCACGCTGCAATGGATAGCCATAAAAAAGTTCAGATTCTGGATAAACGAGGTGCGGGCCCTGATCATCCGCTGCTGGCCGGTTATCCTAAGTCTGAATATTTGAAGTGCGCAATCTGTGTAGTTCGCTAGGAAGCTTTTTGGCGGGATTTATGGCAGGAAATAAAAGTTACAATTGTATAATCGTTTTAGGCCCGACGGCGGTTGGAAAAACTTCTATTGGAGTTGCCCTTGCCGGTACTTTTAATGGAGAAATTATTTCTGCAGATTCCCGCCAGACTTACCGTCATCTTGATATTGGTTCCGGTAAAGACCTGGACGAATATATCTGGGAAGGTCAGCCAGTTCCTTATCATCTGATCGATATTGCCCAGCTGCCAGACGAATACAATGTTTACAATTATCAGAAAGATTTTTATGCCGCCTTTAAGGGTATTTCTTCCCGTGGAAAATTACCTGTAGTGGTTGGCGGAACAGGAATGTACCTGGATGCAGTTGTACGCGACTATGAAATGGTAATTCTGCCGGAAAATCCCCAGCTTCACGCAGAGCTGGAAGCAAAATCACTTGAAGAACTGGGAGAAATGCTTCTTCACGAGCAGCCTGACTTACACGTAAAGGCTGACCTTAAGGAAAAAGAGCGCGTAATCAAGGCTCTGGAAATTATTGAAGCAAAAAAACAGGGAATTGAATCGACTTCGGTTGAGCGCCCTGATATAAGGCCTTTTATAATCGGAACGACTTTGCCCCGTCCTGAACTATGGAAAAATATTTCTATCCGACTTCGGGAACGCCTGGACGGCGGCATGATTGAAGAAGTTGAAAATATCCATAAAAGCGGAATTACCTTTGAACGCCTTGAAAAGCTGGGACTTGAATACCGCTTCTGTTCTGAGTTTTTGCAGGGCAAATACAAAAGCCGCGATGAAATGGAAGAAAAGCTTTTTATCGCTATCCGCCAGTTTGCAAAAAGGCAGGAAACCTGGTTCCGTATGATGGAAAGAAAAGGTGTTGAAATCCACTGGTTGGGTCAGGGCAGTAAGGCTAGTAGAATTGAAGAAGCAATTTCCCTTGTAAAAGAAAAACTTGGTTAAAAACAAAAAACGCTCCGACGGAGCGTTTTTTTTACAAGGCTAATTTGAATAATATTTGGAACTTCAAGTCCACTTTATGCTGTTACGGCAACCTTCTCTTTGATTTCTGTAAGATAGCCGGTACGGATGCAGCTGTCGAAGAGTTCGCGGCTGATGTAGTCAGTTTTTACGTCTTCGTAACCGTCGAGGTCGCGAACGATTTTTACAACAAATCCATCTTCCATTTCACGAAGAATTGTCATGTAGTCTGAAGTTTTTCCTATGCTTTTTAATGTGTAACTTTTCATTATTGCCTCCCGCAATCTGAATTGTTTTTAAGCACATCTATGAAGTAAGATTTTTAGTCAAAATTATCGCGAAACTCAAGTTTCGCATGGAAAACACGTTCCCATACTTTTATATTCGGTTATAATAAAAAAAATGTTAGAAAAAATTGAAAAAAACTTGGAATTTTCTCTAAAAAAAAGTGACTTTTGCGATGCTCATTTTCATTATGCGGTCTGTAAAGAACATGAATCGGAGCTTAATGTTAGCTGGACTGCCTGTTCCTGTGCCCATAGTTTTGATGAGTGGGAGCTTCAAAAAACTGCCCCATCCAATGTAATAAAAGCTTTTGGTCTGCATCCGCAGTTGTGTAGTGACCCGGCTTTTAATTTGGACACATATACTGACTTTTTGGAAGGGCTACTTGATGAGCGGAATACGGCATTAGAAAAAAGAGAAGACCCCTTATTAAAGGCTATCGGAGAAGCAGGCTTTGATTATTTTACGCCTGCATTAAAAGAAAAACGGGTCTTACAGGAAGAAATGTGGAATATACAGCTGGAACTGGCAGAAGAGTATAAAATGCCCCTTGTGGTTCACTGCCGAAAGGCTAACGAAAAGCTTTTTGAATATGCTCCGCGACTTAAAAAACTTCCGGCGGTGCTTTTTCATTCTTTTATGGGAAGCGTAGTTGAAGCTAACTCTTTGATTGAACGGGGAATAAACTGCTGCTTCAGTTTTGGAAAGCAGATGCTGAACGGAAATAAAAAAGTAATTGAGTGTGTGAAGGAATTACCACTTGAAAACCTGCTGCTTGAGACGGATGCTCCTTTTCAGACTTTGAAGGGGGAAGCTTTTACAAGGGCTTGTGAAATTGAACGGGTTTATGAGGCGGCGGAAAAAATAAGGGGCATAAGCCTTGACCAGCTTATACCCCTTATGAAAAGAAATTTTAATTCTTTATTTGGGAATTAGAAGGTTAATTCAAAGGAATCTACCTTATCTCCTGTTTGTGCATTTTGGATTATAAATTTGACATTTCCTTCAAATCCACGAGCTTTAAGAACATTCTGGTTCGTCCTGATTGTCTTTTCTACACTGGAGAAGTGATATTTCGCAAGTTCATTATGTCTTTTAAAGTCCCATGTATCTTTGTTTTTGTTATATGTATCGCAGAATCCATAGTATCTTACATTACTTCCCCATTCTGGAAAATAATCCTTTACGATTCTATGGTAAAGATCTTTTCTTTCTGGTGATATATTAGTTGTGTCACAGAACATTATGTAGTCGCAGTATGAATTACATGGTTTTCTTACATAGTCTGTAAAGGAAGATGTTCTGGTATTACCGAATTCCTGCCAGTGTAAGTTGAGTCCTGCATTTGTAAGCCAGCCAGTAAGCATATAGATAGTAACTTTACCAGTAGACTTAAGAGGAACTTTTTCTTGATTCCAATAATAATTGCTAGGCATTGTATAAAGAGCATAAGTATCAAATATAGCTGCATTTGTCTGAATGCCTTTTGCTCCGTCGCATTTAGTTGTAAACCAGTCCCAGTAAGGTATTATATCCGGTGTTGAAAAACGCCAGTTTACTGATTTTTCGTCTGTTGCTGGATTTACTTTAATTGAAATATCTGGAATAGACTGTGTTCTTGATTCGCTTATAGAAAAACCTGTAGAAATACCACCTGTTGGGCCATTTGTATTAAAGCCCGCATTTCCGCCAAAATTGAAACTTGTACCACTTGTAAAACTTTGACTTCCTTGGGTTGTTTTCGGTGAACATTCAGATGATTTTAATATTGCATGTCCATCACCCAAAGCAGATGTGATTTCACAGGAACCCATATATGGACTGATGTATTTATCTGGAGACCAGTCATTGCTGTATTTTAGCTGCTGGTTATTACATACTGCAGAAGTTCTTACAAGATAGTAATCTGTATTGGTATCTATGCTGCATGCTGTCCATACATCAACATAAAGCTGTACGTTTTCACTTCTGCCGTTATATCTTCCATCATAATGTTCATGACTGCGATTAAATGTAACTGTAAAGTTATGTACGAAAGACTGTGCTTTTTTTGCATCATCAATTGCAGATCTTGCTGTCCTCTGGCTTTTTGATTCTTCTGATGCTGCTTCATTTATCCAGTCAGCAAAGGCCTGAATTGAAGAATTTTTCAAGGCTCCCCAGTCTATTTCTACACCATTTTCAGGATCTGCCAGGACAGTATAATTTTTTTCATTTCCATCTTCTTTAGATTCTGTTTCTGGACATTTTGCAGAACCTTCTGTTTCCATACTAATGTCTAATTCATCTGCATCAACTGTCTCATTAATATCATGAACAAAATAAACCTGATCTTTTCTCATTGCAATTGCTTCAAAGGCCTTTGTTTCCCATGTATCTACTCCTGTATTGGTCAAGTCGTCATAAAACTGGTCTAGAAGGTTTGCTATGGAATAAGGACTAACCTCTGTCATGTCATTGAAATATTCATTCTCAGTTTTGTCTAGAACAGCTATTAGTTTCTCGCAAAAGTTGACTACTTGATCATAGGTTGGTGTATCTATAATAAAAGTCTGACCTTCAAGACATGTTTTTACTGCAAGAAGAATCTGTTCTTCAGAAAGATCTGATAATCTGCTTCCGTGAACAATGTAAACTTCTGGAACGGTTTTGGTACTTGATGTGATTTTACCATCAGTTTCTTTGAGTGTGCTTTGCATGTATGGCGAGAGATGAGAAAAGGCTACATAAGTATTTTTACTAACTGGCTCTGAACCTGAATCACTTGATCCATTTGAACAGGAGAGCGCAAATAAAGCTGTTGCAGCAATCAACGCATACAGAAATGATTTTCTTCTTTTCATAAAAAATCCCCCTTAATTATAAATTGTCGTTATAACAACTTTAAGTCAGGGGGAGTTAATCGTCAAGAAAAATATATAGTCTTTCTTAAGATTTCTTTAGCAGACTTTAATTTTACAAATTTGCTTTGAAGAAAGTTTCCATAGCTGCTGAGGCTGCTTCTTCGTCGTCGCCTTCTACGCTAACGTTTACTGCGTGGCCTTGTTTTGCGCCAAGGCTCATAACTGCAATAAGGCGTTTTGCGTCGGCTGTTTTTCCGTTGCAGGCAAGGGTGATTTTTGAAGTAAAAGGTTTTGCAACTTTTACAAGTTCTCCGCCCGGACGAGCGTGAATTCCAAGTGAATCTGTGATTGTGTAATCGAATGTTTTCATAGTGACTCCTGTGTAAGGCGGCAGTTTAAGCCGCCGGTCTTTATTTAATATTTCTAATTCTGTCGCGCAATGCAAGTATATGTGACGGCGAAACTGAAAGTTCGTCAATTCCCATGTTTATAAAGGTTTCTGTGAGTTCAAGGTCTGCGCCAAGTTCTCCGCAGATGCCCACCCAGCAGCCGTGTTTGTGACCGTTTTCTATTGTCATCTGGATTTCGCGCAAAACTGCCGGATGGTGAGCGTCGTAAAAGTTTTCAAGACGTGAGTTCTGGCGGTCGATGGCAAGGGTATACTGGGTAAGGTCATTTGTTCCGATAGAAAAGAAATCAACTTCCTGGGCAAGTTCTTCGCTCATCATAACTGCGGCCGGGGTTTCTATCATAATTCCCTGTTCAACGTTTCCGTAGGGGATGTTTTCTTTGTTGAGGGAATAGCAGACATCCGAAGCAATTTTTTTAATGCGGTGAACTTCGTCCACGCTGATAATCATAGGGTACATGATCGCAAGGTTTCCAAAGGCGCTGGCACGGTAAATGGCACGAAGTTGAGTTTTAAAAAGTTCCGGGCGGTCAAGGCAGATGCGAATAGCGCGGAAGCCCATAGCAGGATTTTCTTCCTGGTCCAGCTTAAAATAATCAGCCTGCTTGTCAGCCCCGATATCCAGAGTTCTGATAATCACCTTTTTGCCGTTCATCTTTTTGGCTACATTTTTGTAGGCTACAAACTGTTCGTCTTCAGTCGGGTAGGAGTGGCGACCCAGGTAAAGAAATTCACTTCTGAAAAGACCGATTCCTTCGGCATCATTTTCCAGGGCTAAATCTGCATCTGCAACCGAGCCTATATTTGCATAAAGGTTGATTTTCTTTCCGCCCAGAGTGATGCTTTCTTTTCCTTTAAGATTCTGTAAAAGTTCCCGTTTGGAAAGGGCTTCCTTCTGAAGTTTTGTTTTTTCTGCAAGAGTTTCTTCATCCGGCTCTAAAATTACTTCCCCTGCAAAGCTGTCTACAACGCATTCTTTTCCGTTCCATTCTGAATCAATTACAACGCCTGTAATGGCTGGAATATTCATTGTGCGGGCAAGAATTGCTGTGTGCGACTGAGAAGAACCGAACTTTGTTACAAAAGCAAGGATTTTTGATTTATCAAGGGCTACGGTTTCTGCCGGTGTAAGGTCATCTGCATACAAAATGGCAGGGGCGTCGGAATCAACATTTTCATCTTCGCCTCCGCAAAGAACTGTAACTACCCGGCGGGCAATATCCTTAATATCTGCCGAGCGGGCCTTCATATATTCATCTTCCATTTCGGCAAAAATCTGACTGATAGTTTCGCCGCTCTGGAAAACTGCGTATTCTGCATTGGCTTTTTCGTCGCGGATTAACGAATAAACTGAATCTGTAAAATCATCATCGCCAATCAACATGGACTGCACGTCAAAAATGGCAGCGGCTTCTTCGCCGACTTCTGTTTTTGCTTTTTCGTAAATTGCCTGAAGCTGGGCTACTGCTGTGTCGCGGGCCTTATTATAGCGTTCAATTTCTGCTTCCGGATTTTCAATCGGGTGAAGTGATGTGTCGTAAACGACTTTCTTTAAGATTTTTACCGGGCCGATTGCAATGCCCTTGTAAATGGATTTTCCATTATACCTTTTCATACCGTCTGTGCTCCTGAATAAGAGGTGTATTTTTCCAGTTCTGCCCGGGGATTGATTTTCAACCGAGGTCACAGTCCGGTAATTTATGCGTCCTTACGCTTTTTTGTTATTTTAGCACGGGAAGATTTTGACTGCAAGATATTTTTTAAAATATTTGACGGACTTTGAATGATTTTGAAAGATTTTTGATAAAACAAAAAATTATTTGACAGATTTTGAAATGTGGGCAGATAATGAAAATATCAAAAGATTGTTACGGACAAAGCCGGCAAAACTTTTTACCAATTTTTTAATCGAAAAGGGTAATGGGTTTTGCCTTTTTCATTTCAGGAGGTTCTTAAATGAACAAATATGATGGACTTGCCCGTATCATCATTCAGAATGTTGGTGGAAAAGCTAATATTTCCAGTGTAACTCATTGTGTAACTCGTCTTCGCTTTAAGCTTAAGGATGAAAGCAAGGCGCAGACAGAAATCCTTAAGGATACTGACGGTATTGTTAATATCCTTAAAGCCGGCGGACAGTATCAGGTTGTAATCGGTCAGCATGTAGCTGATGTTTATGATGCTGTAATTTCTGTAGGTCATCTTGAAAATCTTGCAGAGATCCAGAGTGAAGGTCCTGCAGAAAAACAGAATGCCTTCAATGCTTTTGTTGGAATTGTAACCGGCGTATTTACACCCTTCCTTGGCGTTCTTTCTGCCTGTGGTATTATTAAGGGTATTCTTGCCTTGTGTTCTGCAACCGGCTGGCTCAATCCTGCAGGGGGAACCTATAATTTCCTTATGGCAATCGGCGATTCTGCCTTCCTCTTTATGCCCGTTGTTCTTGGTTTTACAGCTGCAAAGAAGTTTAAGCTTCCTGAACTTGAAGGAATTGCCCTTGGTTTAATTCTTACTTATCCTGAATTAAAGTTCCTGGCTCCTGCTGGTGCACTGGCTAAAGATGCCCTCAGTCTTTTTAACATTCCTGTTTTGTGGCCTGCTGCAGGATATACAAGCTCTGTAATTCCAATCATTTGTGCCGTTGCCTTCGCTGCCTGGTTTGAAAGACTTTTCAAAGACCACGTGCCTAATGCCTGCAAGATTTTCGCAGTGCCTCTTATCACTTTGATTGTAACAAGCTGTCTTACTTTCTGGGTAATAGGCCCGGTTTCATCACTTCTTTCTACAATTCTTTCAAAGTTCTTTACAACAATTTCTGCAATCAGCCCTGTTTTGACAGGACTTTTGATTGGTTTCTTCTGGCAGATTTTAGTAATGTTCGGACTTCACTGGTCACTTGTTCCTCTTGCAATTCTGAACTTTACAATGCTCAATGCCGGACAGGGACCTGGAGATACAATCGTTGTTGCTATGTTCGGAACAACTTTTGCTCAGACTGGTGCTGTAATCGGTATCATGCTTAAGACAAAAGATCAGAAACTTAAATCACTTTGTCCTCCAGCAATCATTTCTGGTATTGCCGGTGTAACTGAACCTGCAATTTACGGTGTTACTTTGCCTAAAAAAGCTCCATTCTTCCGCACCTGTGGTATTGCCGCTGTTGCCGGTGCTGTTTTGTGTGCTCTTGGCGTTGTTGGAACTGGTATGGCCGGAATGGGCGTATTCGGATATCCTGCTTACATCGGAACTGCCGCTTCTGCAAAATATGGTCTTGCAGAAGGAAGTATTTCAAAAATGGTTATTGCAATCATTGTTTCTTTGATTTGTGTTGTTGTCGGAATGATTTCTGAATTGATTTTCTATAAAGACGGTGCTCCTGCAAAAAAACAGGCTGTAAAGGCTGATACTTCAAGTGTAAACGTAGATTCACCTTTGAGCGGAAAAGTTGTAGAACTTACTTCTGTAAAGGATGAAGCTTTTTCAAGCCAGACTTTAGGAAAGGGCTGCGCTATTGTACCGACTGTGGGCGTAGTAAAAGCTCCTTGTGATGGAACTGTTTCTGTACTTCCTGACACAAAGCACGCAATCGGCCTTACAACTGCCGGCGGCGTTGATATTCTGATTCACGTTGGAATGAACACTGTTGAACTTGGTGGCAAGAACTTTACTGCAAAAGTAAGCGAAGGCCAGAAGGTAAGCAAGGGTGATGAACTTTTAGTATTTGACCTTGAAGCAATTAAAGCCGCCGGCTACGATATCACAACCCCGGTAATCATCAGCAACGCCGACGACTATGCTAACGTAGATGTCCTGGCTGAGGTTGGTTCAACTGTAGGCATTGGAGATGCTTTAATAGCAGCGTCTAACATGTAGCAATTTTTATGTTGTACAATTTTAGGAGATTCGTATATGAAAGGATATAAAATGCCGGAAGGCTTTTTGTGGGGCGGCGCTACTGCCGCTAACCAGTGCGAAGGTGCCTGGCAGGAAGACGGACGGGGTCTTGCAAACGTAGACCTTATCCCTTATGGAAAAGACCGTTTCCCTGTAATGGCAGGAAAAATGCGCATGCTCGAATGTGATAATGAACATCTCTATCCGAGTCACGAAGCAATTGATATGTACCACCATTATAAAGAAGATATTAAACTTTTTGCCGAAATGGGCTTTAAGTGCTATCGACTTTCAATTGCCTGGACCCGTATTTTCCCAAACGGTGATGAAAAAGAGCCTAATGAAGCAGGCTTAAAATTCTATGATGACCTTTTTGATGAGTGCCATAAATACGGAATTGAGCCTCTTGTAACTTTAGTTCACTTTGACGCTCCTGTGGGACTTATCAAAAAGTTTGGAAGCTGGAAAAACCGCGAAATGGTAAACTGTTTTGAGCGTTATGCCAGAACCGTTCTTACCCGCTATAAGGATAAGGTAAAATACTGGCTTACCTTTAATGAAATCAATATGCTGCTTCATCTTCCATTTATGGGAGCGGGAATCCTTTTTGAAGAAGGTGAGAACGAAGAGCAGGTAAAATACACAGCTGCTCATCACGAGCTTTTGGCAAGTGCCCTTGCGGTAAAAATTGCCCATGAAGTAAATCCAAAAATGAAGGTTGGCTGTATGCTGGCTGCCGGTCAGTTCTATCCATATTCCTGCCGTCCGGAAGACGTGTGGGCTGGAATATGCGATGACCGCAAAAACTACTTTTTTATTGATGTTCAGAGCCGGGGCGAATACCCATGCTATGCAAAAAAAGAGCTTGAGCGAAAGGGAATTAAGCTTCCTCTTCTTGAAGGCGATGAAAAAATCCTCAAGGAAGGAACTGTTGATTTTATCAGCTTCAGCTATTACGCAAGCCGTGTAAGTGCCCATCCGGATACTCCTGCAGACCGCACGACTGGAAATGCAATCATCATTGGAATTAAAAATCCTCATCTTAAGGCAAGTGACTGGGGCTGGTTGATTGACCCTCAGGGCTTAAGAATCACAATGAACGTGCTTTACGACCGCTATCAGAAGCCGCTTTTCATCGTAGAAAACGGACTTGGAACAAATGATAAGGTAGAAGCTGATGGTTCTGTAAAGGATGATGACCGCGTTGCCTATATGGCAGCCCACATTCTGGAAATGGAAAAAGCTGTCGTAGAAGATGGCATTCCTCTTATGGGCTATACAATGTGGGGTCCAATCGACATTGTAAGTGCAAGTACCGGCGAAATGAAAAAACGCTACGGCTTTATCCGCGTAAACAAAGACGACCAGGGCAACGGCGATTTGTCACGCTCTAAGAAGAAGTCCTTTGACTGGTATAAGAAAGTAATTGAAACAAATGGTGAAATATTATAATAGTAAGGAGCCGTAAAAATGGCGTGAACGGAGCGGGACTGAAAAGTCATTTGTAAGCTGGAAGGGCGAAGCCCTTATAATAATTTCCTATCAGCTTACACCCATGACTTTTCAGGAACGCGCAGTGGAAGCCATTTTTACGGAACTTACACTTATAGGACTTTATTTTTATGAAACTAATTTTCTTAGATATAGACGGCACCCTTATTCCTTTCGGCGGTTACATGCCTCCTGATTCTGCAATCAGGGCAATTGAGCTTGCCCGTAAAAAGGGAAATAAAGTTTTTATTAATACGGGACGCTGCCGCTGCGAAGTGCATAAGGAACTTTTGCAGATTGGCTTTGACGGTGTAATCTGTTCAAATTCCCTCTATATCGAAGAAAATAATCAGTGTTTGCTGCAAAAAGACATTCCGGAAGAAGGTGTAAAAAAACTTTCGGAATGGCTTCTGGCAGAAGAAGTGGGCTTTTTCTTTGAAGGTCAGCAGTCTGTAAAAGCGGTAAAGCTTTATTTTGAACAGATGGCTAAGAAATTCGGAGAAAAAGCCTTGAGCGACCTTAAAAAAGGTTTTCCTTCAATTAAAGAATCTGACCTTACCTATGACGGGGTTGCAAAAATCAATTTTGTTACAAAACCCGGAATCTATGAAAAAATAAAAAATCACTTTGGAAATGAATATCAGATAAACGAATGGTCATTTTTAGGTGATGATAAGGGAATGGGAGAAATTACCCTCAAAGAAGCAAGAAAGGCTGACGGCGTTCGTTTTATGACTGAACGGCTTGGTGTAAATATAGAAGATACCTATTCCTTTGGAGATACCCGCGGTGATATTTCTATGATTAAATATTGCGGAACAGGCGTTGCAATGGGTAATGCCGAAAAGGAATTAAAGGAAGTTGCAGATTTTGTCGCAGATACTATAGAAAACGACGGTTTATATAAAGCTTTTGAAAAATTCGGCTTGATAGATTAAAATAAATTTGCAGGGTGTAAAATGAAAATTTTAAAAGTATTAAACAATAATGCAGTTGTCTGTGCCGGAGAAGATGGAAAAGAAACTATCGCAATGGGGCGGGGAATAGCTTTTCAGCAGAAAGCGGGCAGCGAACTTGACCAGGCAAAAATAGAAAAGACTTTCGTTCTTCAGACTGAAGAAAAAAGCAGCCGTTTTCAGAAATTTATCAAAGATATTCCCATGGAAGATGTTTTCCTTGCAGAAAAAATCATCTCTCATGCTCAAGTTTCTGCCACAAAAGAATTTGATGACAGCATTTATATCACCCTTACAGATCATTTAAGCAGTGCCCTTGAAAGAATGCGCTGTAATATTTCTGTTACAAATCCCCTTACAGCGTCAATTAAAACTTTTTATCCTAATGAATTTCAGATGGGAAGTGACGCTGTAAAAATTATTAAGGAAGAAACAGGCATTCAGCTTCCTCCTGATGAAGCGGCCTTTTTTACCATGCACTTTGTCACCGCAGAACTTGGCAATTCCGAAATGGAATTCAGCGGGGTTCTTAATTTTGTTCAGGAAATCAGTAATATTGCAAAAGAGTCTCTTTTAAATCCTGTAGGAGAGGCTTCTGTTTCATGGCAGAGATTTTTAACTCATCTGTCTTTTTTTGCCCAGCGTCTTCTGACTGGTAAGGAAAGCGAGGATAAGGATTCTCCGCTTTATGATTCGGTTTCTAATGCCTATCCAAAAGCCCGTTCCTGTGTCGAAAAAATCTGCCGCTGGGTTTTAGATAAATATAACCACAATGTAAACCGCGAAGAAAGGACTTATCTTATGATTCACGTAAACCGCCTTCACGAAGAATGCGGGGCTAAATGATGTGGTCTTCCGCTGTCTGCCTTACCACGGGAATGCTTGTGGGTGGCACAAAAAACATTGTCCGCATAATTAACTGCTTTACCAGAGTTCACATTCAGGTTATCAATCTTGAAAAAATTACAGAAGAAGCACAGGCGCGATTAAAGAAACTGCCGGGGGTCAAGGGACTTTTGATTCGCGGGGATGAAATTCAGCTGATAATCGGGGTAGAAGCAGTAGAGATTTCTAAAGATTTAAATAAACATCTGGGATTTTTACAATGACAAAAATCTGTTTATATAGTAAAATGTTATACCTATATATTGAAAACAGAATAAGGATCAAAAAATGTTATTGGATAAAATTCTTACTGCAATCTTCGGCTCTCAGAATGACCGTGATGTAAAAGCCCTGCGCCCTATACTGGCGGCTGTAAACGCAAAAGAGGAATGGGCTAAAAGTCTTAAGCCGGAGGAATTCCCAGAACAGACTAAGAAATTTAAAGAGCGTCTTGCTAAGGGCGAGACCCTTGATGATATTCTTCCAGAGGCCTTTGCCCTTGTTCGCGAAGCTGCCTTCCGTATCCGCGGAGAACGAGCTTTTGACGTTCAGGTAATGGGTTCTATCAATCTTCATCAGGGTAAAATTACAGAAATGAAGACTGGTGAAGGTAAAACTCTTGTTGCCGTTGCCCCAGCTTATTTGAACTCCCTTGAAGGAAAAGGCGTTCACGTTGTAACAGTAAACGATTACCTTGCAGAACGTGATGCTAACACAATGCGTCCTGTATTCAGCTATCTTGGTCAGACAGTCGGCGCCATCCTTTCTAATATGGATACAGAAGCCCGCAAGGCTGCTTATGCCTGTGATATCACTTACGGTACAAACAACGAGTTTGGTTTTGACTACCTTCGTGATAACATGAAAATTGACCTTAAGGATAAGGTTCAGCGTGGCTTCAACTACTGTATCGTCGACGAAATCGACTCTATCTTGATTGATGAAGCCAGAACTCCTCTTATTATTTCCGGGGCAGGCGAAGACGATACTTACAAATTCCACGAAGTTGATAAATATGTAGGCGAACTTAAGGAAGTAGAAAAAGACCCTAAAACCGGTGAATATCCTGATGAAACTCAGATGGAACCGGAAGAGCGTGCAAAAATCGAAGGTGACTATACTCTTGATGAAAAATCTAAGCGCGTATCATTTACAGACAAGGGTATGCTTCATATCAACGAAATCCTTCACAAGCACAATCTGATTACAGGTGCTCTTGAGGATGAAGAAAACTTTGAGTACACACATTACTTTACTCAGGCATTGCGTGCCCATCTTTTGTTCCACAATAACGTTGATTACATTGTAAAAGACGGACAGGTGCAGATTGTAGATGAATTTACTGGTCGTGTTCTTGAAGGCCGCCGCTATTCAGACGGATTGCATCAGGCTATCGAAGCAAAAGAACATATCAGAATTGCCCAGCGTAACCGCACAATGGCTACAATCACTTTCCAGAACTTCTTCCGTATGTATACAAAACTTTCCGGAATGACTGGTACAGCCGCAACTGAAGCAGTTGAATTTAATAACATCTATCATCTTGATGTAGTTGCAATTCCAACAAACAAGCCTGTTGCCCGCGTTGATGAAAACGACCTTGTTTACCTGAACGAAGAAGATAAATGGGAAGCAATTGCTAAAGAAATTTCTGAAGCTCACGCAAAAGGTCAGCCAATTCTTGTTGGTACAGTTTCTGTAGAAAAATCTGAACACCTTTCTGCTTTGCTTACCCGCAAAGGTGTACGTCACGAAGTTTTGAATGCTAAAAACCATGCCCGCGAAGCTATGATTATTGCAGAAGCCGGTGCAAAAGGCGCAGTAACAATCGCTACTAACATGGCCGGTCGTGGTACTGATATTAAACTTGGTGGTAGCCCGGAGTTCCGTGCAAGAAAGCGTGTTGGAACAAATGCTACAGAAGAGCAGTACAAAGAGGCTCTTGCAATTGAAAGAGAAAACTGGAAAAAAGATTATGAAGAAGTAAAGGCTCTTGGTGGTCTTTATGTAATCGGTTCTGAACGCCATGAATCACGCCGTATTGATAACCAGTTGCGCGGTCGTTCTGGTCGTCAGGGTGACCCTGGACGTTCTCGCTTCTTCA
This sequence comes from Treponema sp. JC4, assembly GCF_000260795.1. Taxonomy (GTDB): domain Bacteria; phylum Spirochaetota; class Spirochaetia; order Treponematales; family Treponemataceae; genus Treponema_D. The sequence continues at coordinate 67,011 of NZ_AJGU01000007.1, read as the reverse complement.
TTTCTATGGATGACGATTTGATGCGTCTCTTTGGCGGTGAACGCATGAAGGTTATGATGCAGAGAATCGGTATGGAACCAGGAGAACCAATCGATCATCCATGGCTCAACAAAGGTATTGAAAAGGCACAGTCTAAAGTAGAAGACCGCAACTTTGAAATCCGTAAACACCTTCTTGATTATGATGATGTTTTGAACGAGCAGAGAAGTGTAATCTACCTGCAGCGTGATGACATCCTTGCAGACGACAATCTTTCTGAGCGCGTAATGAACAACGCAAAAGATGTTGTTGAAGATTTGTTCGATGAATTTGAAGATGCAAAGAAACATGATAAGCATTCAAATGCACCTCTTAATGCTTTGAACGAAAAGCTTCGCAATTACTTTGGCTTCCAGCTTCCAAATGAACGTGTAACAAAAGATGCTGTAATTGCAGCTTTGCAGAACGATATTACAGAAAAAGAAACTCTTGCTGGTAAAGAAAACTTAAATATGTTTATCCGTTACCAGTATGTTCAGATTATTGATAAAAAATGGCTTGACCAGCTTGAAACTCTGGAAGGTCTCCGCGAGGCTGTATCGCTTCGTGCATACGGTTCTAAGAACCCTCTTACAGAATATAAGAACGACGGATTTGATATTTTCTACGAAATGCTGGATTCTATCCGCAATATGGTAATGAGCCGCGTATTCAAAGTACGCATTCAGCTTTCACCGGAAGCTGCAGAACAGCGTCGTCGTATGGCAGAAGCACAGGCAAGAGCCGCTAATGCCCAGCACAATGAAGCCCAGAGCATGGGAAGTCAGGCTGCTCAGGCACAGGCTGCAAGTTCAGCCCGTCAGAACTTCAGTGGAGCTCAGGCACGCGCACAGGCAGCTGGAAGTGCAACTAATGCCCGCTCACAGGGTGACAACGTAACAGTTCGCCGCACAATGCCAAAGGTAGGACGTAACGATCCTTGTCCTTGCGGAAGCGGTAAAAAGTTTAAGAACTGCCACGGACGCTAGAATAGTTTAAAAAATGCTTACACAAAGAACCGTATTTTGCTCCGCCGAGAACGCGGAAAGGTATTGATTATACATGCAAGCCTGCTTACAGCAGTCTTGCGCTTCCCGCGTTCAATGCTCCGCAAAACACGAACCTTTGTTCCGCATTTTTATACAATTCTGTCTCCAGTGGTTAAACTTTTCCACGTCTGGTTGCCGGCCAGAATCTATACACCGGTTTTCCTATAATATAGCGTTTGTTAACATACTGAGGTGCCATCATCGAATAATAGGTGATGGCATTTTTGTCATCTGGTGTAAGAGGCTTTTCAGTCTGCTCGTATGAGTGTCGCAAATCAAGGGAATTAAAGCGGTTATCACCCATCATAAAGTAGCAGTTGTTAGGAATGTACTGAGGATTTCCATTTTCATCATTTGCAGGAAAGACCGGCATATTTCGTTCATCAAGAAGGCTCTGAATATACCAGTTAAGCTTCTGTGCAAGTTCATAATTTTCTGAAAGTACGCTGTCTTTTGACCAGCTTTCTTTTCCGGCCTTGCTGAGCTGCAGTTCTGCAGTGCGTAAAACAATGTTTCCAAAGGCAATTTTTGCCATTACGTTCAGTCTGTAATTTGATTCTGCGTAAAGGTCTCGCTCCTTATTTTTTGAAGCTGTCCAGGAAGTCATAAAATCACTGAACCATTTAAGGCCGTCTTTTTTTGTGATGATATTATAGGCGGTCTCACTTGCAGTTGAAAAAAGTGTGTATTCAAAAAGCGAAGGAGCCTTAAAGCTTTCTGAAGATTTAATTTTAGCTGCTGTTTCTCCACTGGTAATAAGCTGCAGGTTTCTTACAATTTCTTTTGCACGGAATTCAGCCACAGTTAAATCGTAATTGCGGCGGTATTCCTCAAAAGAAACCATCTGTTCATATTCGGAAGCAGAAAGAGGGAAGGTCTGAACCTTCTTTTTGATTCCCTGCTGTAAGTCATTCAGATTCCAGCTTGCGAATTTATTATCAAGGATAACTTCCTCAAAATCATGATTTTTTGTGCGGGCATAAAGTTTTCCGTCCTGCATTACAAGCTGTTCGCCGGGAACTCCGCAGATTCGTTTTACAAGAGGGTCAGCCTTAAGTTCTCCATCTGCATCCCTGTTAAGGTTTACTGTCATAAAGGTGAGCATGTAAATCAGCTGGCTTGTAACGGTTTTTACTTCACTTTTGCGGTCAAGGCTGTAGTGAGGGTTTCTCAAGACTATTGTCTGGCCTCTCTTGTATTTTCTGAAGTCAGGAAGTCCGATATTTGTAAGCGGGAATTTTGGTCCGCAGTCAATTTTTGAAACAATTACGCGGTCTTTTATTAAAAAAGTTGGAACCATTGATTCAGAAGGGATTTCGTAAAGCTGGAAAACAAAAATCTGAAAGAGCATTACGGTAAAAATTGCCCAGATAAGGGCATCAAGCCAGTCAATAACTTCGTAGGCAATGCGGCCGGCTCCCTTTGGCTTTTTGAATTCCGGTTTAATAGTCCAGCCTTCTGTAAGCTTTTTGATATGCTTTTCGTTCATTTTGTTAGAAAGCATTAAACTTGTAACAAAAATTACAGCCCATAAAAGCACTGTAACTAAATCCAGAAAGTATGGTGTTCCGTTTTTACCTGCTCTACGCAGAATAAAGCAGATTAAAAGAAAATATGGCAGATATTGAATCAGCTTTAATACTGCCATTGCCTTACTTCCATCAGTTTCTTTAAAAATCTTATTATATAGAAGAAATGCAAGAATTCCTGAAAAGGCCAGAGCCAGAGGGAAGGCAAGCATGGAAATATCAAGTGAAAAATTAATCAAAAGAAGGGTAAAAAGTGCAGAGCAGGCAAGCTGAATGCAGGATAGTTTTTTAAATGATTCAAATTCTTTGTTCATGTAAAAACTATATCACAAAACTCTGCATTGAAAAATCCCCAAAATTCGTAGATAATATTTGTTATGAAAAAGAGTTTTGCTGTTTTTGTAAGTCTTCTTGCCGCTGCTTTTACTTTTACAGGCTGTTTCCGCTCAGAAAGTATTGAATCGATTAATGAAAATCAGCTTTTTACAATTCCTTATGGTAATTTTGAAGAACAGCTTGGAATCAGAGATTTGAACGGTGTGGGCGGCCTTCGTTACGGCGTTTTTATGAGGGACGGTTTTTTCTATATCAGTAACGGCGACGCAAAAAAGGTGATGGAACTGAACTCTTACGGCGATTTGCTTACCCTTTATTATAATGAAGATTCTGAAATCAGCGCACTCTTGAAAAATACAAAACGCGATGCAAAAAGCATTCATTATGAAATTTCTTATCCCTTTGATTATGAAGGACTTATTGCAGTAGATTCACAGAAAAATATTTTTGTAGTATGTTCAATGCCCCGCGACCGTCAGGAACAGAGTGATGATGGAACCATGCTTTACAGTCAGACAGTTTTAAGGATTGCCCGTAACGGTTCTTCTGTTGAATATCTTGGTCAGCAGGGACCGGGTGGAATTCCCTTTCCTCATATAAAAAATATTTACATTACAGATAAGGATGAGCTTGTTGTTGTAAGTAATTCTTCTGACGGCGTTGTGGTTTACTGGTTTGCTACAGATGGATTTTTAAAGTATAAAATTCCAATTTCAGAAAAATCAATTCCAAAACTTTCTGATTCAGAAGAAAGTCTTGAATATTTTATTACGATTGACAATGTAATTCCTGATCTTTCCTCATATTTTCTTTATGTTAAAACAGATTACTATTCAAATTATATAGATGAAGAATCTAAGGTACAGTCTGGAATTAATTATGTTCAGACCCTGCTTTTCCCTCTTGATATAGAGCAGAGTAAAATTGGGGATCCGGTTTCAATTCCGCCTTACGAAGAATCAGTTGTTGCAGACTACAGCCGTCTTACCTATAAAATTCCTTATGATTTCTTAGGTGTAACAAAATCAGGCTGGAAATTCTTTATCATAAAGAATGATGACGGTTTTACAATTCAGATGGTTCAGAGTGAAAATCAGAAGATTTTACGCCGTCACTTTACAGCTGACCATAATTCAATCCTTTATGATTCCCTTACTCTTTCTCCAACCGGAATTATTACCGCCCTTTACCTTGAAAAAGAAAATGCCCGCGTTGTCTGGTACAGAACTGACAGTTTGATTGAATCTATTTTGAAAAACTAGCGGGGGCGGGCTTTGTTCGAAGACGTAAAGGAAATAGTTGATCCCCAGCGGGAAAAAAACGAATATCATTTTTTTTATAACCGCGATGAGCGCATAAAAAATGCACCTCAGATTGTTCAGGATTATTATGCGGGTAAAATGAAGCCTTTGCGTGGTTTTCAGGCGCTTTATAAAAAAAAGTCAAATCTTTATGTCCTTCTGGCCCTTGTTTTTTTTGTAGGCGCTGCCTGGATTTACACAGGTTTTAACCGCTTCAGAAATTATGCCAAAATTAACGAACTTGACTGCCAGCTTACTGCTTTTTGTTATGCTGATGAAATTTATGCCAGCTGCAAATTTTCCAGAAATCCAAAATCAAAAAAAACTGATACGGCAGAGGTAAAAATTAACTATCAGGCGATAAATGCTGATATGCAGGTTGCCTGGGAAAGCAGTGATTTTGCAGACTTTTCTGGCGGGGAACTTTTTTTACGCACAAAACTCACGGATTATGATATTATAAGAATTGACGCACTTGTGTCGGTTGACGGAGAAGAAAAGGAACTTTCAACTCCTGTAAAGAGGTAAGCATGAGCAGATCTATTGCATGTATTGATATTAGAGATGGAAAGGTTTTTCTTGCAAAACGCCAGAATACCGGTGATATGGGTGGCCGATGGGAATTCCCGGGCGGAAAAATTGATGCCGGAGAAGATTTTGTAACTGCCATTAAGCGGGAAATGAATGAAGAGTTCGGCGTAGAAGTTGAGGTTTTTGAAAAACTCTGCGAAGTAAGCTTTGAACATAAGGGAAAAGAGTGCTTTGTAGATGCCTTTCGCGTTCATTTTGCAGAAGACGGGCTTAGCCGCCGCTTTACCCTTACAGAACACACTGACTACAAATGGGAAGATTTTAATAAAATCCCTGAATTGAATTTTGTAGATTCTGATTTGAAAATTTATGCTAAGCTCAAAGAGATGGGGCTATAATTTATGAAAAGGTATCTTATCCTTCTTTTTTGCGCTGGCCTTTTAATTTGCTTTTCCGGCTGTAAAAAAATGATGATAAAATTGAAACTGTAGATTTTGATAATTCTTATCCTTTTGCAATTGCTCCGGATGTAGACTGGGCTGTTGTTTCAGAGCCTTATGTTGGTTTCAGACAAGAGCCTTCCAGGGATTCGGCAACAAATTCTTACTGCCGTAAAGATGAAATTTTACAGGTTACGGGTTTTGCGATTAATAAGGAAGGGGAGCAGTGGTATCTTTTTGAGAACGGCTGGATTCCTTCTTCATGCATTGTAATTTATTCAAACCGCTATAAGGCTGAAGCGGCAGTAAAGCAGGCTGCAAAAAAGTAGAGCAAAGGTTTTAAGATGCTGATTATTGCAGAAATCGGGACAAGTCACGAAGGTTCAAAAGAAAAAGCATTCCGTCTTATTGATGCTGCGGCAGAAAACGGGGCAGACGCAATTAAATTTCAGTGGGTTTATGCTGATGAGATTCTTCACCCGCTTACAGGTTTTGTAGATTTACCGACCGGCCGTATTCCCTTGTATGAGCGCTTCCGCCAGTTGGAATGTGATAAAGCTTTTTATAAGGAACTTCTGGATTATACACATTCTAAGGGATGCAGGTTCTGCTGTTCTCCTTTCGGGCTGAAGAGTCTTAAAGAGCTTTTGGAAATTGAGCCGGACATCGTAAAAATTGCTTCGCCGGAATTAAATCATTATAAAATGCTGGAAGCCCTGCGGGATTACCGCACGGATCAGAAGGCGGCGGGAAAATCTCCTGTGCCTGTTATTATTTCTTCCGGGGTTTCAAAGCTCTGTGATATTGAGCGTGCTTTTGAGCTTTTGGGTACTGAAGGCGTTAGCTTTTTACACTGTGTTACAAGTTATCCTGCTCCTGAAGCTGATTATAAGCTTGGTGTAATGGCTTCGCTTGGAAAAATATTTGGCGTTGAATACGGCGTAAGTGACCACAGCCTGGATCCTATGCTGGTGCCTTCTTTAAGTGCGGCTCTTGGTGGCAGTATAATAGAAAAGCATTTTACGCTCAGTAAAAAAACAAGCGGACTTGATGATCCTGTGGCGCTGGAACCTGAACAGTTTGCCCTTATGGTTCACGCTGTCCATCAGACTCAGGCCCTGATGAAGCGTTACGGGCGGGAGCATGGACTTGAAGAAGTTATAAAGCAGTTTTCAGAAAACTTTTCGAAGGCGCAGCTTGAAGCTATGCTTTTTGACTGCAAGAAGGAACTTGCGCCTTCAGAAACTTCAAACTACGGACGAACAAACAGAAGCCTTCATTTTATGCGGGATATGAAAAAAGGTGAAAAAATAGGTCAGGGGGATATTGCAATTTTGCGTACAGAAAAAGTGCTTACCCCGGGAATAAATCCTATGTTTTATGATATGATGATTGGCGCTGAACTTGCCTGCGATGCTAAAAACGGCGAAGGACTGCAGTTCAGTCATGTAATAAAAAAGTAAATAAATTTTTAGAGGAAAAATAAATATATGAAAACAAATGCATTAAAAGGAATGAGAGATATTTTGCCGGAAGAACAGAAGCTCCGTGACTATGTTCAGGGAAAGATTCTGGAAACTTACCGCGCTGCAGGTTTTGAGCGTATTTCAACACCAATTCTTGAAGATTCAGAAAATCTTGATAAATCTGACGGTGGAGACAACCTCAACCTGATTTTTAAGGTTTTGAAACGCGGAGAAAAACTTGACGCCGCTCTGGCTGCTAACCCTGATGCAAAAACTTTGAGCGATATGGGATTGCGCTATGACCTGACTCTTCCTTTGAGCCGTTTTTATGCTGCAAACAAGGATAATCTTCAGACTCCTTTTAAGGTAATTCAGACAGACCGCGTTTACCGTGCAGAACGCCCTCAGAAAGGCCGCCTCCGCGAGTTTGTTCAGTGTGATATTGATATTCTTGGCGATTCTTCTCCTAATGCAGAAGTTGAACTTATTGACGTAACAGCCCGAGCTATGCTTGCAATCGGTTTTAAGGATTTTTCTATTAATATCAATGACCGCCGCATCCTTCGCAATATGCTGGAAAACTTCGGCTTTGCTGCAGATACTTTGGATTCTGTCTGCATTTCTTTTGATAAGCTTGATAAAATCGGGGCAGATGGCGTAAAGGCTGAACTTACAGAAAAAGCCTTCCCAGAGGCAGCTGTAAATGCCCTTTATGATTTTATTACAGGTGCCGGAGATGGAATTACTCTTGAACAGGTTGCTTCAAAATGTGCAGATCCTGCCATTGCAGATGACCTTAAATACATAATTGAAACTGCTTCAAAAATTGCAGACGGCCGTTATAAAATCACTTACTGTCCAAACCTTGTTCGCGGACAGGGCTATTACACTGGTGTTGTTTTTGAAATTGCCTGTCCTCAGTTCAGCGGTGCAGTTGGCGGCGGCGGACGCTACGATAATATGATTGGAAAATTCATAGGACAGAATGTTCCGGCTGTTGGTTTTTCAATCGGTTTTGAACGCATCTGCGGAATCCTCTTTGACCAGAAATATCAGATTCCGGATGCAAAAGAAAAGTGCGCCCTCTTGTACGAAGACGGCGTAGACTTCTGCGAGGTTATGAAAAAATCAGAAGAGCTGCGCAAGGATTACACTGTTGCAATCTTTAAGATGAATAAAAAGCCGGGCCCACAGTTTGCAATGCTTGAAAAGTGCGGCTATACCAATTTTGAAAAGATGAAGAAATAGCCACAGATTGACACAGATAAGGTGGATTAAAAAAAAACGCGAGAAGGAGAGATTCAGATTTCAAAAACATTCTATTTTTGTCTGCCGCGCTAGCGGCGCGTTCAATAGTTTCATTACAAAAATAGCATGTAGCGCCTTATGGCGCGGTTTTGAAAGCTGAAGCTCGACTGGAAGCGTTTTTTTTTTGTACATAATTGACATTATTCATTCATATTTGTATATTTGTTACCGAACAATCGGTAACGTTACCGATTGTTCGGTAACCTGTAGAAAAATGAGTGAAGAAGAAGTTTCGACAAAAGAAAAAATCATTCAAGCGACCTTTTCTCTTTTAAAATCGAATTCTCTAAGTTCGATTTCGCTTTCCAGTATTGCAAAGGAAGTTAATATTTCCAAGACGGCCATTTACCGTCATTTTAAAAGCAAGGAAGATTTAGAGGCTGCCGTTCAGCAGCGAATTTTTGAAACAATTTATTCTAATATGAAGGAAATTGACCTTCTTTATCGTGAAAAAAAATATAAAGAATGTATTGTTTCAGCCCTTCGCTTTTTAAAAGTTCATCCCGAAATCATAAATTACGGACTTTTTTCTTCACCTGATGTAGGTGAGGATAAACGGCTTTACCGATACTGCGACGAAGGTGTCAGCCTTTTTTCACTATTTTATGACGAAAATCACAAGATTAAAGATTACGATCTTTATTCAAGAGGACTTTATGTTGCCGTAACGATGATTGATTTTCTTCTGGGCTGGTTCAGGGTTTCTGAAACAAAGGAAAATCTTTATGAAAACTTTGAAGAAAATATTTTAAAAATCATCTATGGCGGACTCCAGGCTCCAAAAGACTTTCTTTCTCCTGCTGACTTTGCCCATCTTGATACAATCTGTCTGAACTCTCTTGCTGCTCTTCCTCAGCTTGATAAAAAGCTTGTTGCTCTTTCATCTGTTGTTGCAAAGGTTGGTTTTCCTAACGTAACTGTTGAAGCAGTTGCTACAGAACTTGGAATGGTAAAAAGCAGCCTCTACACCTGGTTCAGAGATAAACAGCAGATGCTTACTTCTTTGATTGCGCCGGAAATTAATATGATGCTTTCTACTGTCCTTCAGAATATGAGACAGGTTGACAGCCCTCTTGAAAAGCTTTATCTGCTTTTAAAAACTGAAACCATCTATTTTAATACAAGAAAAAAGATGCTTACTGCCTGCAAGTGGATTCAGCTTGAAGGAAACTATAATACAGAACGCTTTGAAACAATTGTAAATGAAAAGATTTCTCTGGGGCTTGCTGAAGAGCTTGGAAAATCAGTTACAAAAGAAGTAAAGGAAAGGTATTCCTGCTTTGATCCTCATCTTGTTGCCGGATGGATTTTTTCTTTCCCGGTATTCCTGGTTGTAAATGCAATTCATCATGAATTCTCAGAAATAGAACTAAATGATTCTTTAAGGAGTTTGTTTAATATGATAGCCGGTGGACTTACATTGGATAAATATTTAAAAAAGGGAGGTAATGTTTAATGAAAACAATTACTAAATTATTTGCAGCATCAATCTGTTGTTTTTGCTGCCTTTTTTCACTGCAGGCGCAGGAAAGCTCAGAAGCCTCAGATGGAAAAATGAAATTAACTATTGAACAGGCGGTAAATTACGCTCTTGAAAACAGCAAGTCGCTTAAAAGTGCTGCAATTGACCTTGAAATGAAAAAGAGGGCAGACAGATATTCCTGGAATACTCTTTTACCAAGTGCAAGCCTTAGCGGAACTCTGGCCCGCAGCAATTCTCTTGATTACATAAAAAGCCAGATGACAACCACTGCTGTTCTTATGGGAATGGTTCAGAATATGGATGCTGCTACAGCTTATGCAAATAAAGATAAAATCATTGATTCTATGATTACAGATAAAGAAGCTGTTCTCTGGCATCCTGTTGCAAGCCTTTCTTTTCAGTGGAACTTTAACCTTGCAATGGTCGGACAGATGATTATTTCAAGAAAACAGTATGAAGCCGGAAAAATCAGCTGGGAAAAGACCTGTAACGAAACAGAACTTCAGATCCGCCAGCTTTTTTACGGAATTCTTGTTATGCAGGAAAAACTAAATATTGATGAAGAGTCTCTTGCAAATGCAGAAGCCCGCATGAAGCAGGCAGAAATCAACTATCGTAACGGTCAGGTGCCGGAGCTTTCTCTTTTGAATGCCCGCGTTACTTATCTTAATAAAAAGCCTGAAGTTGAATGGGAACGCCAGCAGGTTTCTCAGCAGCTTGATTTGTTTGCCTTTCTCTTAGGCCTTCCTTACGGACAGGAAATTGAACTTAACGGTTCTATTGATGCTGATTATCAGTCTATAAGAGCAGTGCTTTCTGATTTGAATGCAGACGAGCTTTATTCAAAGTATGTTGATCAGAATCCTGAAGTTATGAACCTTAAAAAGACAATTCAGGTGCTTAAAAGCGGAATTAATGCTGCTAACGTAAAAACTTTTACTCCTTCTCTTTCTGTAGGCTGGGGACTTTCTCCAAGTGTTACAGATATAAAAACAAACTGGCTTGATAAGGATAACCGTAATGAAACAGGTTCTCTGACAATTACTCTGGTTTATTCAAATCTCTTTGATATGCTTCCTTTCAGCGCTAACATGCAGAAAATCAAAGATACAAAACAGCAGCTGGCACAGACAGAACTTGGACTTGAACAGCTTTATCAGAATACAGAAATGACAATTCACAATTCTGTAGCGGATATCAATAAGAGTATCGACAATATCAATTCTATGAACCGAAATATTGAAGTTGCCCAGGCTGCCTATACTTCAACCCTGCGCGGTTACAATAACGGTTCTCAGGAAGAACTTGCCGTTCGTGATGCAGAAAATTCTCTCAAGCAGGCAAAACTTGGTTTGATGAATGAAAAATTCACCTTCATCAAGACTGTGCTTAAGCTTGAAAATGATTTGAATACAAAACTTACAAAATAGGAAAAAGGGAGATTATATATGAAAAAATTATATTAACTTTGACAGCAGCTGCTCTTTTGATGACTGTATTTACAGGCTGCGGAAAAAAGGCTGCAAAAGCTGCAGAAAAAGAAAGTGAAGAAATTCTGTATGCCGTAACTGCGAAAAAGGTAAGTGCCGGAACACTGGACGACTATCTTGAATTCGGAGGTGACGTAGACTCTGTTTCTTCTGTAAGCGTAATGCCGGATATGGCAGGAAAGCTTTCGGCAGTAAAAGTTTCTGTCGGTGACAATGTTGTAAAAAATCAGATAATTGCTTATGTGGACGCAAGCCGTCCGGGATACAATTATTCGGAAAGCCCTGTTAAAGCACCGGCTGCAGGCCGTATCATCTCTCTTGTTACAAATATCGGTACGACTGTAAGCCAGGCAATGCCGGTTGCAAAAATCAGTAATACTGAAGAAATGGAAATTAAAATAAATGTTCCGGAGCGCTTTATCAGCCGTGTAAAGGAAGGTCAGAGAGTAGAACTTACTTTTGACGCTTATCCAGGAGAAGTTTTTGGAGCAAAGGTTTCGGAAGTAAGCCCTGTTCTTGATAACTCAAGCCGTACAATGCTTACAAAGGTTCGCATCGTTCAGCGCAACAATAAAATCAAAATCGGTATGTATGCCCGCGTAAAACTGATTACTGAATCTCACAATAATACAATCGTTTTGCCTTCAACTGCCATTGTAACCCGCGATGGAAATCCTTTTGTATTTGTAATTTCTGACAGTGTAGATGAAAACGGAAAACCTTTAGTTCATCAGCAGGCTGTAAAAACCGGCCTTACAATTGATGACAAAACTGAAATTGTAGAAGGACTTCTTTCCGGTCAGTCTGTTGTTACAAAAGGTCAGACCCTTCTTAGCGAAGGCGCAAAAGTAAATGTAGTTTCTCTTACAGAGTAGGTGGAAGTTTATGACATTTGTAGAAAAATTTGTAAAAAAGCCGGTAACAACGCTGCTTGTCTTTATAGTGCTTGTTGCCCTTGGTTTATACTGTACCTTCAGTCTTCCTCTGGATTTGTATCCTGATATGGATTTGCCATACATGATTGTTTACACTCAGTATGGTAATGCTGGTCCTGAAGAGGTAGAGCAGAGCCTTACCAGAACTCTGGAAGGATCACTTTCTGGTGTAACTGGTCTTAAAAAATTACAGTCCCGCTCAATGACTGGTATGAGCCTTGTAATCATGGAGTTCAATTACGGAACTAACCTTGATGCGGCGGCAAATGATATCCGCGATAAGATTGACCTTGTCCGAAGTTATCTGCCGACTGATGCAAAAACTCCTATTACAATCCGAATGGACCCTTCGATGATGCCTATTATGATGCTCACCGTAAAAGGTCCACGTACTCCTGAGGAAATCCGTACTCTTTCTGAAGATACCCTTAAGCCTCGCCTTGAACAGCTTGATGGTGTTGCTTCTATTAATGTAGTCGGAGGTCGTGAGCGTTCAATCAACGTTGATATTCCCCGCGACCGTCTTGAAGCTTACGGTCTTAGCGTAAGTACAATTGCCCAGATGATTGGCGCTCAGAACGTTCAGTCTTCGGGTGGTTCCATCGAAAGTGATGAAATTAACTATTCCATTAAGACAAACGGTAAGTACACAAGTCTTGAAGATTTGAAGAACACTGTAATTTCCTATAAAACCACTGCAAGCGACGGTTCATCTGCTCCTTCTGTTGTAAAGCTGCGCCTTCGTGATATTGCTGACGTTTACGAAGGTTATAAAAATCAGTCTACTCTTGCTTTCCTTGATTCAGAGCCTTCTGTAATGCTTATGGTAACCAAGCAGAGCGGTAAAAACTCTGTTGCGGCTGCAAAAAAAGTCCGCAAGGCAGTTGAAAAGCTCAATAAGGAAATTCCTTCTGACCTCAGCATTGTAGAAACCTACAATACAACTGATATTATTGAGCAGACTGTACATGAGGTTGTAAAATCTGTAATTATCGGAGCTTTGCTGGCCATCATCATCCTCTTTGTTTTCCTCCGCTCCTTTAAGACAACCTTTATCATCGGTCTTTCCATTCCGATTTCAGTTTTCATTACCCTTATGCTCATGTACTTTAAGGGTATTTCCATCAACATGATTTCTATGGGCGGTCTGCTTCTTGGAATCGGTATGCTTGTAGATAACTCAATCGTAGTTTTGGAAAATATCTTTGCCTACCGCCAGACAGATGCAAAGCCTACTGTTTCTGCAATTCTTGGTTCACAGGAAATGGTTTCTTCTATTACCTCAAGTACCCTTACTTCGGTTTGTATCTTCCTTCCAATGGTAATGTTCCAGAAGCAGCTTGGTATGATGGGACAGATGTTCAACAACCTTGCCTTTACAATCATCTTCTCCCTGCTTTGTTCGCTTTTTGTTGCGGTAGCCCTGGTTCCTGTTTTGTGTTCAACCTATCTTCCTCTGGACAAAATGTCAGAAAAAGAGCACAAGGGATTAAGCTACGGAATTAACCGCGCCTTTGACCGCTTCTTTATCAACCTGGGAAATGCTTACGGACGCGGAGTAAAATGGGTTCTGCACCACAGAAAGCTCTTTATTTTCAGTCTTCTTGGCCTTCTTATTTTCTCATTTGTTTCCATTAAATGGATTGGATTTGTATTCATGCCGGAAGAATCAGAGAATACAATCAGCCTTGATGTTACACTTCCAAAAGGTTCTACTCTGGACGCTACTTCTGAAGTTGTTGCAGAAATGCAGCAGAAATGCTGGGGCGTTCTTAAAGGTGTAAAATATACTTCTACAACAGTAGGCGGAAGCTCTTTCCTTTCTTCCAGTGCAACCACCAATGAGGCTACAATCCGCTTTACCTTCTATGAAGCAAAGGAAAGAAAGCCTGGCTGGGATAATGATAAGTCTGCAAAGAAAAAGGTTCAGGAATTCTTTAACGACTTCCCGGGAACTCAGGTTAAGTTCTCTCAGAATATGAACAGTGTTGGTTCTGGCGGTACTGTAATTGAAATCCGCTGTGATGACCTTAATCTTCTGCGCCAGACTGCAACTGATGTTCAGAAGGCTCTTGAAACTTACGGAAGCGACTTTATTACCTCTGTAACAAGTGATCTTGAAGACGGTCTTCCTCAGGCAGAAATTGTCGTTGACCGCGACCGTATGTATGAACTTGGTCTGAATGTTTACAGCGTAGGTTCAGAAATTTCTGCCGCAATCAACGGTACAACAGCCAGCCGCTACACAAAGAACGGTAATGATATTGATGTTGTTGTAAAGCTTGCAGAAAAAGACCGCAAAAAGCTTAAGGACTTGGATTCAATTTTTGTAATGAACAGCTTTGGTTCTAGAATTCCACTTTCAAGCTTTGCCCATGTTGAACAGACAACTTCTCCGGTAACAATTTACCGCCAGAACCAGTCGCGAATTATTAAGGTAACCGCAAAAACTGTAAGCGGAGTTTCCCTTGATATCATTCAGTCAAAAATTAATAAGATTATTAACGACAACATTCCAAAGGATGATGCCGTATCAATTACTATCAGCGGTGACTTTGCTGATATGATGGAAGCCGTTGTTAAATTCGGCGCTATCATCATCATGGCGGCTATTCTGGTATTCGTTGTTATGGCCAGCCAGTTTGAATCTCTTGTGGATCCTTTTATCGTATTGTTTACAATTCCGCTTTCCTTTATTGGTGTAATTGCAATTTACGCTATTACAGGAACAAAGCTCAACGTAATCACGATTATGGGTGTGCTGGTTCTTGTCGGAACTATCGTAAATAACGGTATCGTACTTGTAGACTACACAAACCTTCTTCGTAAACGAGGTTATGCCCTTGAAGAAGCTTGTATTCAGGCAGCCAGCAACCGTCTCCGCCCGATTTTGATGAGTACTTTGACAACTGTAATTTCCCTGGCTCCTATGGCCTTCTTCCCTGGAGAAGGAAATACTTCAATGCAGCCGATTTCTCTTACAGTATTCGGTGGTATGACCTTTGGTTCTTTGATGACCCTTTTCTTAATGCCTACAATTTACTTTATCGTAAACTCTAAGCGTATGAAAAAGGCTGAAAAGAAGGCTGCTAAAAAGGCTCTTAAGGAACGCAAGAAGCTTGAAGAGCGCGGCTTTACTCAGGAAGATATCGACCACATGGAAGGATATTCAGAAAATATTGTTGCAAGAACTGCCGCATCAAAAGATGTTTTTGAAGCAGCAAAACTTGAAAAGACAGAAAAGTCTGAAAATCCTGCTCCTGTAAAAGCCTTTGTTTCTCCTATCGCCGAAACTTCTGATGAAGCCAAAGACGAAAAAGAAGAAAAGAAGAAAGGCAAGAAAAAGAAGGATAAAAAATCTTCTGAAAAGTCTAAAGAGGGTAAAAAAGAAAAGAAGAACAAGAAAGACAAAAAGCATAAGAAAGATAAGAATAAAGACTAGTCAGGAGATGTATTATGGAAAAGAAAGTTCGTGTTGAAATAATGTGCTCTCAGGCTCTTGAAGAAGACTTTACTGAAGAATTCAAAAAGCTTGGAGTAGGTCAGAAGTTTACAAAAATCAATCCTGTTATGGGAGCTGGCTTTAATAAACCTCACCTGGGAGACAACGTATGGCCACAGCTGAACCTTATGTACATTATTTACTGTTCAGAAGAAGAGGCTGAAAAAATTAAGCACCTTGTAACAAAATTCAGGAAACTTTTTATTACCGAAGGAATCGGCTGTTTTATTTCTTCGGGATATGAGTTCTAGCTTATATTAAGAACCACAACTACAAGGGCGACGATTTTAGAAAGAGGATTTTCTGCAATGCGCCCGAAGTAGAGGTGGAAAGTACTGCCGTCTGAATGTTTGATATCAATAATATGTGAATTGATTTCTGTCTTGCATTTCAGAACTGCATCTATAAAGTCGGAGACTCCTTTCTCCGGCTTTTTGTCTTTTTCAGCCAGTTCAAGAATCTTTTCTTTTAAATAAGGCGGGAAATAAGTTGTCAAAAAACTTCTGTAAGATTTATTTCCCCTTATGAATTTGATTTTTTCTTCATCAACTTCAAAAAGCCCCATAGGCAGGGTGTTAAAATAGTTTTTGTAGGATTCTCCTTCGTTATTTGTGATGACAGAAAGGTCGTACAAATTGATTTTTCCAAGGGCTGAAAAATAATCTGATTCGGCAGGATTTTCAAAACCAATCTGAGTGCCCTTGTCATAGCGTTCAAAAATCTGAATAAGAGGAATTGGTTTACAGAAGTGATAGCCCTGAAGTTTTGTACAGCCTACTTCGCAGAGGAATTCAACCTGTTCTTCAGTTTCAACGCCTTCTACAATCGTTTCAATTCCCAGGCTCATTGCCATACGGATAAGCTCTGTCAGGATAATCTTGCTTTTCTGGCTTGAAGCAAAATTCCTCATAAACTTCATGTCCAGCTTAATCAGGTCAAAGTGGAAATCCTGCAGAACATCGAGTGAAGAATAGCCGCTTCCAAAATCATCCATCCAGACTTTAAAGCCCAGGGACTGGAATCGTTCAACCTGAGTTTTCATGTATTCAAAATTACTTCCGATTACACTTTCAGTAATTTCAATGGTAAGCTTTTCGTGAGGAATGCCGCTCTGGTCAACCCGATTTGTAATTTCCTTTACAATATCACAGGTTTCAAAATCCGAACGTGAAAGGTTTACAGAGTTTGGAACAACGTAAAGTCCCTTATCAGCCTGAGCTTTCATTTTTTTAAGAATTTTTTCTGTAACGTAAAGGTCAAGCTTGTAAATGAGGTTAGATTCTTCAAGAATTGGAATAAAAGCATCCGGGCTTAGCATTCCGTGAATAGGATCAATCCAGCGGGAAAGGGCTTCTTCATCACAGACCCGACCGGTGGCAGCGCGAACAATAGGCTGGTAATAAACCTGAATCCATTCTTCCTTTAAGGCACGGTCAAAGTTTTCTATTATATAAAGCCTGTTCTGACTTTCCTTTAGCATGGACTCATCAAAATAAGTAAAGTGGGAAACATAGGCGTTTCTGGTTTTATCGCAGGCCATTTTTGCCCGGTCGCAGGCAAAGCAGGCTCTGATTTTCCCCATCTTGCTTGAATAAATTCCGGTTCTCACAGGAAGAGTCTTTCCGCCGTTCAGGTTTTCGCATTCGCCGAAAAGACTCCACAGCCTCTGCTCAAGATTGTCTTCACTTGTGTAAACGCAGAAGCGGTCCATTCCAAAGCGGGTACAGTTTTCATTTGAAAAATATTTTACCAGAAGTTTTGAAAAAGAACGGATAAGGTTATCACCCTCAGAAAGTCCGTATTTTACATTAAAATACTTCATTCCGTTTAAATCAAAAAAGAGCATTACAGGAGTTTGGCCTGCCTGAATCAGTTCCTCCATGCCTTTTTCTGCAATTTCAAAAAAGTAACCCATGTTAGGAAGGCCGGTAAGGTAATCGTAGGTTATTTTGTGGTATATACTGCTGATTTTAAGGGCATTTGTAATTGTGTGGGTAAGGTCATTTGAAATGGAAGAATCTTCTATATATTCTCCTTCATCAAAATACCAGACTGCAGCAAGCTTTATCCCGTTTTTGTAAAAATGTTCGCCGCGGGAATGAATGATTCTGTATCTGTTGTTTACTTTAGTTCGGAAAATAACGTCGTATTCGCCCTGGTCTTTTGCAAAGGTAACTGCGGCATCGGCAATGCGGGCCGTATCATCAGGGTGGCAGTCGCGGTACATATCATTTTCTGTCAGGAAGTATGCATCTTCTTTTGTTTTAAAGCCAAAGAGGTCGCAGAAGCCCTTAGACAGCGCAACTGTAACAACACGGTTGTCCAGGAACTGATAGACAGCTAATGGAACTGGAGTATTTTCTATAAGCGCAAATTCCTGCTCATCGTATCTGAACTTTTCCATTAAAACTTCCTTATAAATACCTGTATTTAATTTTAATTCACTTTTTCAGAAAGTCAAATTGATTTAATTTGCCGGAAAAGCCTGATTTCGCCATATAGTATAAAAACGTAAAATACTGTATTATTTTCAATAAGACTGTAAAATCAGCCCGAAGTATGCAAATTTTCTGCGGCAGGAGCCGCAATATCATATATATAAGGAAAAACAAATGGATTTTGTTGAATTTGGTCTTGATGAAAGACTATTGAAGGGAATTGAAGCCGCCGGTTATGTTAGCTGTACGCCGGTTCAGGAAGAGGTAATTAAGGCTTCACAGGACGGTTCTGATTTATATGTACAGTCACAGACAGGAACCGGAAAAACTGCTGCATATCTTGTTGCCGTTATCAACGAGATGATTACAAAAGAAGAAGCAAAGGGAAAGAAGCTTCTTGTATTAGTTCCAACCCGTGAGCTTGCCGTTCAGGTAGAAGAAGAAGCTAAGGTTCTTGTTGGAACTTCTGGTCTTAAGGCTTTCAGCGTTTACGGTGGTGTAGGCTATGAAAAACAGATTGCAACACTTAAAAAGGGAGTTGATATTGTAATCGGAACTCCTGGCCGCGTAATTGATTTGCAGGAAGGCGGAAACCTTGATTTGACCAATGCCGCTTTCTGTGTAATTGATGAAGCTGACCGCATGTTTGATATGGGCTTCTATCCTGATTTGCGCCAGATTCTTAAGTGCATTCCGGAGGCTGAAGACCGCCAGACAATGCTCTTTTCTGCAACCTTGAACTCTTATGTAAAGAATCTTGCATGGGAATATACCCGCGATCCAAAGGAAATCACAATTGAAGCTGAAAACATCACTGTAAGCGAAATCCAGCAGGAGCTTTTGCACGTTGCAAGCAGCGACAAAATGAAGCTTTTGATTGGTATTTTGAAAAAGGAAAATCCTGCCAGCGCAATTGTATTCTGTAATACAAAAAGAACCTGTGAGGTTGTTGCAAAACGTCTTCAGATTAATGAAATTAAGGCAGACTTCCTTATCGGCGATTTGCCACAGTCTAAACGCCTTAAGCTTTTGAACTCATTTAAGGCTGGCGAAGTTCCTGTTCTTGTTGCAACTGATGTTGCTGCCCGCGGAATTGACGTTGATGACCTTGCAATGGTAATCAACTACGACCTTCCTGTTGAGGCTGAAAACTATGTTCACCGCATTGGCCGTACAGCCCGTGCCGGTAAATCTGGAAAGGCATATACCTTCTGTTCAGAACAGGATGTTTACAACCTTCCTGCAATTGAGCGCTATGTAGAAATGACAATACCTTCTTCTGTTGCCTTTGAAGATCAGATGCTGGAAGATAAGTCTGCCGGAATGTACATTAAGACAGAAAACTGGCGTGATGATGACACTTATGATAACCGCGGCGGCTACAGAAAAGGGCGCGACGGAGACTTCCACAACAAGCGTGGTGGAAAGTCTGGCGGAAAAGGAAGAAACGGCGAAGGCTATAAGAAATCTTACGACGGTAAAAAATCTGACTACAAGAAAGACGGATACAAAAAAGATTACAAGAAGGATGATTTCAAAAAAGGCCCTTCAAAAGGCAAGAAATCTTATATCGATCCGGAAAAACTTGCAGGTCTTTCTTACGACGAGCGCATGAAGATGTACAAGGAACGCTATGGAAATGGCGTATCCGGAAAAGCTTCTGCAGGCTACAAGAAAACTGATTATAAGAAAAAGCCATATAACAAGACTGGAAAGAAGGGAAGTAATAGCGGACGCTATGCTAACAACAAAAAAGCTGCTCCTGCTCCTAAGAAGACCTTCTGGCAGAAAGTTAAGGCTTTCTTTGGCCGCTAGGCATAGGTTTTAACAACGTTTTCTGCAACCGAGGTCTTCTTTAGGCCTCGGTTCATTGCTTCTTTTTCTATATAATGGTGAGCTTCCTGCTCTGTCATATTCAGGTTCTGCATTAAAAGCATTTTTGCCCGGTTCACCAGCTTAATTTCTTCCATTTTATTCTTGAGTTTAGTAGTCTGACTTGAAAGAATCTGAACTTTGTACTGTACGGCAATTGCCGCTTTAATCATATTGTAAAAATAAAACTGGTCAAAAGGATTGGTGACAGAAATAATACCATAGCCTTCAACCCGGTAACTAACTTCTTCAAATATTGCAGGTGGGGTAAGTAGCAGGATTGTACTTAAGGAATCTGAGGCATCCAGGGCAAAATCAGAGCCTTCGCCGTCAGCGTAATCTGCAAGAATGATGTTATATACACGCTCTGAAACCCGGCGTCTTGCTTCGTTAAAGTCGCTGAGTATATCCACTTCAAAAAGAGGGGGCATAAGCATTACGCTTACAAGCTGAGACAGTTTTGGATCTTTTGTTACAAGTAAAACGCTGTGGCGGTCTTCGGTCATTTTTAGAATCCAAGAACATCCTTAATGAAGGAAGAGTTTTCTGCAATTTGACGTGCTGAATCCAGAGTGTCTGGTAAAGTTTCGCAAGAGCAGCTGTTTGTGAAAAGGTTTTCCTTTACTTCTGCAGGCGGCTCAAGCTTGTTTTTAATTCCGTCCAGAGCGGCATAAATCAAAAGGGTAAAAACAAGGTAAACATTACATTCACTGTCAGGAGTTCTTATTTCAAGCCGGCTTGCGTTATTGTTTGTAACGGCTGGAATGCGGATGAAAGTAGAACGGTTTTCGTAGCCCCAGGCAATGTATTTTGGAGCCTTGCAGGAACCAAGACGGTCATAGGAATTTTCACTGCAGTTCATGTAGTAGGTAAGTTCTGAAGCATGCTTTAAAATTCCTGCGAGTACGTTGTTCTTTTTTGAATCATCCGAGCAGGAAAGGTTGATATGGAAACCACTTCCAGCCTTATCTTCAAGAGGCTTTGGAGAAAAGTCTGCATACAGGCCTGCAGTAGCAGCTCTTGTGCGTACAATCCATTTGAAGGTTGAAGCGTTGTCTGCTGCGGTAAGGGCATCGGCATAGTGGAAGTCAATTTCGTTCTGACCAGGGCCTTCTTCATGATGGCTGGCTTCCGGCTGAATACCCATCTGCTCAAGGGTAAAACAGATTTCGCGGCGGATATTTTCGCCCTTATCTTCAGGCGCAATATCCATATAGCTTGCGTTATCAAAAGGAATCTTAGTTTTTTCTCCTTTTTCATCCAGCTTAAAAAGATAGAATTCAATTTCTGTACCAAAGCGGAATTCCACCCCGTATTCATCACGGGCCTTCTTTACTGCATTTGCAAGCAGGGTACGGCAGTCTTTTTTGTATGGGCTTCCGTCCGGGTGAGAAATTGTACAGAACATTCGTACAACTTTTCCGGTATTAGGGCGCCATGGAAGAATGGAAATAGTCGTAGGATCGGGATGAAGAAATAAATCTGATTTTTCTGGTGTTTCAAAACCGTAAATGGCAGAGGCGTCAAAGCTGACTCCGTTTTTAAAAGCTGATTCCAGCTGACTTGCCATAATCGAAATATTTTTCTGAACGCCGTGTAAATCAAAAAAAGCAAGACGTACAAATTTTACATCTTCTTCTTCAACATATTCCAAAATTTCTTCTTTTGTGTACATAAATTCCTCAACTCTATTTTATAAGCATGCCTTTAAGAATTCAACAAAGAGAGGGCCTGCATTGTTAGGACGGCTCTTAAATTCCGGATGGAACTGAACGCCAAGGTGGAAGTGGTCTTCAAGTTCAACAGCTTCTACAAGGGTATTGTCAGGAGAAGTTCCGCTTATTACAAGACCTGCATTTTCCATTTCTGCTCTGAAATCATTGTTAAATTCATAGCGGTGGCGGTGGCGTTCTGCAATATTAGAACTGCCGTAAGCTTTTTCCAGTCTTGTGCCCGCCTTTACGCTGCATGGATAAGAGCCAAGACGCATTGTTCCGCCCTTGATAACTCCTTCCTGATCTTTCATAAGGTCAATTACTGTGTGTTCGCATAATTCATCAAATTCACGGGAATTGGCATCCTTGTAGCCAAGAACTGAACGGGCAAACTCAATTACTGCAATCTGCATTCCAAGACAGATTCCAAAATAAGGAACTTTATTAGTTCTGGCATAGCGGCAGGCACAGATCATTCCTTCAATTCCCCGGTGACCAAATCCGCCCGGAAGAATGATTCCCTGGCAGTCAGAGAAAATGTCAGCGGCAGTTTCATCAGTTACGCTGTCTGAATCTACCCATTTGATTTTTACGTTTTTACCTACAACAAAAGAAGCGTGGTTCAAAGATTCAATGATACTCAGATAAGAGTCGTGAAGCTTTACGTATTTTCCGACCAGGGCAATCTGAATCTCTCCCTGGCGGGCATGAATTGTATCAACCATTTTTGACCAGTCAGCAAGGGCAGGGTAATCTTTGCGGGTATCTTCAATTCCAAGATCTCGGCAAACAACATCATCCATGTTCTGGGCGTGAAGCATAAGAGGAACTTCATAAAGGCTGCGGCAGGTTGTGTTGTTGATAACGCAGTCTTCTCCTACGTTACAGAAAAGAGAAATCTTTTTGCGGATATCAAGAGGGATTTCTTTATCGCAGCGGGCAACAATAATATCCGGATGAATTCCAACTGCCATAAGCTCCTTTACCGAATGCTGGGTAGGCTTAGATTTATATTCGTCCGAACCGCTGATGTAAGGAACAAGGCAGACGTGAATAAAAAGACAGTTTCGTCTTCCTACTTCAAGTGCCAGCTGACGGATTGCTTCTAAGAAAGGCTGGCTTTCAATATCACCGATTGTACCACCGATTTCTACAATGCTTACATCAGCCTTGCTTACTTCGGCATTTTTCAAGATAAAGTCTTTGATTTCGTTAGTTACGTGGGGAATAATCTGAACTGTCTGTCCAAGATATTCTCCCTGGCGCTCTTTATTCAAAACATTCCAGTAAACACGGCCGCTTGTCAGATTTGAATATTTTGTAAGGTTTTCGTCAATAAAGCGTTCGTAGTGACCAAGGTCAAGGTCAGTTTCTGCTCCGTCATCGGTAACAAAAACTTCTCCGTGCTGGAAAGGGCTCATGGTACCCGGGTCAACGTTCATATATGGATCCAGCTTCTGTGATGCAATTTTTAGTCCACGGCATTTTAAAAGGCGTCCAAGTGACGCAGCTGTAATTCCTTTTCCAAGCCCCGATACAACTCCACCAGTTACAAAAATAAATTTACTCATAATAGTATTTTCTCCAAAATAAAAGGCGCTCATTCCACTTAGCGACAGTCTGCCGTTAAATCGAATGAGCGCCTTTGCTCTTCTTTTTTCATTAATATTTATAATGCTTTTGGCGGGGGACTGTCAATAAAATTTAAGAAAACTAAAAAAAATTACAAATACTGTTGACAAAAAAAAATCATATCGCTATAAATGCAATTGTTGATTGGCAATGAGGCCGCAGAAAGGATATTTCTGCGGCCTTTTTT
The DNA here is from genome assembly GCF_000260795.1 of Treponema sp. JC4. Classification (GTDB taxonomy): domain Bacteria; phylum Spirochaetota; class Spirochaetia; order Treponematales; family Treponemataceae; genus Treponema_D. The sequence continues at coordinate 43,779 of NZ_AJGU01000007.1, read as the reverse complement.
GTTTTTTTTATATGTAAAGCTAAAAAATTGCTGCATCGCAATTTTTCTTAACGCTTTGCTATAAAACACCGGGCGCTCTGACCGGCGCCCTTACACAGGGGGTACATAAAAAGTATGGACGAAGTAACTAAAATCTTTGGTGAAAACGTTTTTAACGAAACGGTTATGAAAGCTAGGCTTCCAAAAGAAACCTATAAACAGTTGATGAAAACAATTGAGGGCGGCGAAAAGCTTGATCCTTCAGTTGCTACAGTTGTTGCTAACGCAATGAAAGACTGGGCTCTGGAAAAAGGTGCTACTCATTTTACACACTGGTTCCAGCCACTTACAGGAATCACTGCAGAAAAGCACGACAGCTTTATCAGCCCAATTGACGGCGGAAAAGTTATTATGGAATTCAGCGGAAAAGAACTTGTTCAGGGAGAACCTGATGCTTCTTCTTTCCCAAGCGGAGGAATTCGTGCAACTTTCGAAGCCCGCGGTTACACTGCCTGGGACCCTACATCATTTGCTTTCATTAAAGACGGTACTCTCTGTATTCCTACAGCTTTCTGTTCTTATACAGGTGAAGCTCTGGATAAAAAGACACCGCTTCTTCGTTCTATGCAGGCAATCAGCAAGCAGGCTGTTCGCGTTTTGAAATTGTTCGAAGGAAACGAAGCTGTTACAAGCGTAAAAACAACAGTAGGTCCTGAACAGGAATACTTCCTTGTAGACAAATCTGTTTACGACAAGCGCGAAGACCTTATTTACACTGGCCGTACACTTTTTGGTGCAAAGGCTCCAAAAGGTCAGGAACTTGAAGATCACTACTTTGGTATGATTAAGCCTCGCGTTCAGGAATTCATGAAGGATTTGAACAAGGAACTTTGGAAGCTTGGAATTCTTGCTAAAACTGAACACAACGAAGTTGCTCCTGCTCAGCATGAACTTGCTCCAATCTTCACAACAACAAATATCGCCTGCGACCATAACCAGCTTATGATGGAGATGATGCGCAAGGTTGCAAGCCGCCACGGAATGGTTTGTCTTCTTCACGAAAAGCCATTTGCCGGCGTAAACGGAAGCGGTAAACATAACAACTGGTCAATTTCTACAAACACAGGAAAGAACCTGCTTGATCCTGGTGCTACTCCGGATCAGAATGCTCAGTTCCTTTTGTTCCTTTGTGCAATCATCAAGGCTGTTGATGAATACCAGGATTTGCTCCGTATTTCTGTTGCTTCTGCCGGAAACGATCATCGTCTTGGAGCTAACGAGGCGCCTCCAGCAATTATTTCTATCTTCCTTGGTGACGAACTTTCTGCAATTCTTGACAGCATCGAAAAGGGCGTTCCATACGGAAAACATGAAAAAGAAAAGATGAAGATTGGCGTTACAGTTCTTCCTGAATTCAACAAGGATGCAACAGACCGTAACCGTACATCTCCATTTGCCTTCACAGGAAACAAATTTGAGTTCCGTATGCTTGGTTCAAACGAATCAATAGCCTGCGCAAACGTATTCCTCAACACTGTTGTTGCAGAAGAACTTTCTCAGTTTGCAGACCTGCTTGAAAAATCAAAGGATTTCAAGGCTGATCTTCATGCTTTGATTTTGAAGACAATTAAAGAACACAAAAGAATTATCTTCAACGGAAACGGTTACGATGATTCTTGGGTTAAGGAAGCTGAAAAACGCGGACTTTACAACCTTAAATCTACACCAGAAGCTTTGCCACACATTCTTGATGAAAAGAACGTTAAGGTTTTTGAAAAGTTCGGAGTTTACTCAAAGGTTGAGCTTACAAGCCGCTACGAGATTCACAACGAAAACTACTCAAAAATCATCAATATTGAAGCTGAAACAATGCTTGAAATGGCAAAGAAGAATATTCTTCCAGCTGCCAGCAAATATGCAAACAAACTTGCTGAAACAATCGGCTTGAAAAAATCAGTTTGCTCAGAATGTGATGCAAGCTACGAATCAGAAATGCTGAAAAAAGTTTCTGCACTTACCACTTCAATTTTTGCAAAAACAGGAACTCTTGAAGCCGCTGTTTCAGAAGCAAAAGAAGTTGCAGACAAGGGCGATTCTGGAAAAACAGCTCTCTTCTTCCGCGAAAAAGTTTTTGCCGCTATGGGCGAACTTCGTGCGGTTGCAGATGAACTTGAAGTAATTACACCAAAAGAGCTCTGGCCATTCCCAAGCTACGGTGATTTGCTTTACAGCGTTCGCTAACGCTGAAATATAGTAGAAAAAAGTTATAAATAAAAAGTAAAAAATGGCAATGGCGCCGCAGAAAGTAACTCCCGCTGAGGAGTTATTGGCTGCGGCGTTTTTATATTAACATCATTTGATAAGGAGATTTGATTATGTCTGAAGTTTGGGGCGTTTGGTTCCTGATTGGTGCGGCACTGGTATTCTTTATGCAGTGTGGCTTTGCGATGGTTGAAACTGGATTTACACGTGCAAAAAACGCTGGAAATATCATTATGAAAAACCTTATGGATTTTTGTATCGGTACTCCAATGTTTATGCTTCTTGGTTTTGGTCTGATGATGAGTGAAAATTATCTGTTTGGTTTTATTGGAAAACCTCATTTGCAGCTCTTTACAAACTTTGCTGAACTTGACTGGTCGGCATTTGTATTCAACCTTGTATTCTGCGCTACAGCCGCAACAATTGTTTCGGGCGCAATGGCAGAAAGAACAAAATTTAGCGCTTACTGTATTTATTCTGCAATCATCAGTGCTATTGTATATCCTATTGAAGCTGGCTGGGTTTGGAACTCTCAGGGCTGGCTTGTACAGCTTGGTTTCGTAGACTTTGCAGGTTCTGCTGCAATTCACTCAGTTGGTGGTACAGCCGCTTTGATTGGTGCAATTTTCCTTGGTCCTCGTATCGGAAAGTATGATTATGATAAGGACGGAAAGGTAACAAAAGTTCACGCTATTCCAGGTCACTCTTTGACTTTGGGTGCTCTCGGAACATTCATCCTCTGGTTCGGATGGTACGGATTCAACGGTGCTGCATGTACTCAGCTTCTTGGTGTTGGTGGTCTTGCTGCAGTATTTACAACAACAACAATCGCTCCTGCTGTAGCTGCTGTTACAACAATGCTTTTCACATGGTTCAAAAACGGTAAGCCTGATGTTTCTATGACTTTGAACGCTTCTCTTGCAGGTCTTGTTGCAATCACAGCTCCTTGTGCTACTGTAGATGCTCTTGGTGCAAGCATCATCGGTATTGTTGCAGGTATTATCGTAGTAGTTGTTGTTGAAGGCCTTGATATGAAGCTTCATATTGATGACCCGGTTGGTGCTGTAGGCGTTCACCTTGCAAACGGTATCTGGGGTACAATTGCAGATGGTCTTTTCAACGTAGAATCTGGTGTATTCTATGGCGGCGGATTCAGCCACCTTGGAGTTCAGACTCTTGGTGAAGTTGCAATCGTTGCCTGGACAACAGTCTGTATGGTAATCGTATTCACACTTATTAAGAAGTTCCACGGACTTCGCGCAAGCCGCGAAGAAGAAGTAATTGGTCTTGATAAGCTTGAACACGGTATTGCTTCAAGTTACGCTGGCTTTATCATGGCTCCTCAGGTTATGACAGAAGGCGAAGCTGGAGTAGGCGGATTGAGCGCTGCCGCTGCTGCAAGTGCCGAGGTGCCTGTAGAAAAGGCTGTGCCTGTTACAAAGGGAACAAGCCGTCCTGATGCAAAGTTCCACATGGTTACAATCATTACCCGCCCAAGCAAGTTTGACGAGCTTAAGCATGCAATGAACGACATCAACGTAACTGGTATGACAGTTGCAAACGTAATGGGCTGTGGTCAGCAGCACGGAAATACAGAAAAGTACCGCGGTGTTCCAATTGAAATGACACTTCTTCCAAAGATTAAGGTTGATATCGTGGTAAGTGAAGTTCCTGTAGACCTGGTTGTTACAGCCGCTAAGGAAGTTCTCTACACCGGCCACATCGGTGATGGTAAGATCTTCGTTTACGACGTTCAGAACGTAGTAAAGGTAAGAACCGGCGAAGAAGGGTATGAAGCACTTCAAGACTAAGTAATAGAATGTAGGCAAAGCCGACGCGAGGGAGTGGTTCGTGGTGCAAAAACACTCTGATTGTTGCGACCGCGAGAGCGGTCAAAACTATAGTTTCTTTGCAACAATCAGCGTGTAGCGCATTATTGCGCGGTTTTGCACCATGAACCGCGACCGGGAGCCGTCATTTTAGATATTTTTTCCTTTGTTCTGATAGCAGCACTATCATCAAACCTCAAAAATCATTATACTTATAAAGTTACAAAAAATGATTTTTGAGGTTTTTTCATGGACACACAACTTAAACAGCGCAACTCATTCTCAGGTTCTTTAGGCTTTGTCCTTGCTTCGGCAGGCAGCGCAGTAGGACTTGGAAACATCTGGCGCTTCCCTTATCTAGCAGCGAAAGACGGCGGCGGCCTCTTCCTCCTGGTTTATCTTATTCTGGCAGTAACCTTTGGTTTTGCCCTTCTTATCACAGAAATTGCAATCGGACGCAAAACTCAGGAAAGTCCGCTTACAGCTTACAAGAAAATTAATCCTAAATGGGGATTTTTAGGCTGTTTTTCTTTTATCGTTCCTTTCCTTATTTATCCATATTACTGTGTAATCGGTGGCTGGGTTCTTAAGTACGCATTTTCTTACCTTGCCTTCCAGGGCAGCGTTACAGTAGAAAACGGCTTCTTCACAGGCTTTATCACCTCCCAGTGGCAGCCTATTTTCTACACAGTTATTTTTGCCTTCCTTACTTTTATCATCGTTTACAAAGGTGTTGAGCGCGGTATTGAACGCTATTCAAAAATTCTCATGCCGGTGCTTGTTTTAATTGTTGTTTTCATCGCTTTCTATTCACTTTTTATTTCTCATACAGATGATAATGGCGTTACCAGAACCGGACTTCAGGGAGCTGCAGTTTATTTTATTCCAAATTTTGAAGGCCTTACCTTCAAGGGATTCTTGAGAGTCTGTCTTACTGCTATGGGACAGCTTTTCTATTCTCTTTCTATCGCTATGGGAATCATGATTGCTTACGGTTCTTACATGAAAAAGAGCGGAAATCTTGGAAAAGCAGTTAATCACATTGAAATTTTTGATACAGGAATTGCAATCCTTGCCGGTATGATGATTGTTCCTGCTGTTTACGTTTTCTCTGGAAAAGAGGGTATGTCTGCAGGACCTGGACTTATGTTCATCACTCTGCCAAAGGTTTTTAATTCTCTTGGAAATATCGGAGAGTTCATTGGTCTTATCTTCTTTGTAATGGTATTGTTCGCAGCCCTTACATCTGCCGTTTCTATTCTGGAAGCAATTACTTCAAGTATGATTGATAAATTCAACTGGAGCCGTCGCCGTGCAGCTGTAGTTATGGCAGGCGCAACCTTCATAGTTTCTGTAATCGTTTGTCTTGGTTACAACGTATTCTATTTTGAACAGAAACTTCCAAACGGCTCTACAGGTCAGATTCTTGATATTCTTGATTACTTCAGCAATATCATCCTTATGCCTATTACAAGTTTACTTACCTGTATTCTTATCGGCTGGGTTACTAAGCCAAAATTCCTTATTGATGAAATTACCCGAAACCGCGAAAAGTTTGGCCGCAAGGGACTTTATATTGTTATGATAAAGTTTGTAGCGCCGGTTCTTTTGTTTGTAATTCTGCTTGCAGGAATGGGAGTATTTTAACGGATATATTGCCATAAGAATATAAAAGCGGTAATATAGAACTAACGGCAAAGAGGTCGTAGATTTTACACTGGGATTGTCCCCGGCGGAAAGTCTACGGCCTCTTTTTTATTTTACAGAGGAGGAATAGATACCGAAAAATTGTAACAAGGTAAATCCTAAAAATTGCTGCGCACTGCTCGCAATTTTCTTAACGGATTTCCTATTCACCGCTTTGAACGTTTGCAGGTAGAAACCTAAAATCGCTTCACAGCGGTTCAGCGATTTTTTAACGGTTTCTGCTATTTGCGTATGTGCGGCTTTGTAGGTGCATTTGATTTAAGTTCAGGCGGTCAGCCTGTTGCGGAAGGTTTGAAAGAGGAGTTGCGCTCGCAGGTTCTGGAGATGAGTAAACGTATTCGTCACCGTGGACCGGACTGGAGCGGGGTTTATACTGGGGATAATGCGATTTTGAGTCATGAACGCCTTTCTATTGTTGACCCGCTTTCGGGTAAGCAGCCTCTTGTTAGTGATGATGAAAAAATCATCCTTGCGGCTAACGGTGAAATTTACAATCACAAGGAAATTCGCTCTTCTTTTGCCGGCAAATATAATTTCCGCACTGGTTCTGACTGCGAAGTTATCATTCCTTTGTATAAAAAATACCGCCAGAGCGGAAATTTTGCAGAAATGATTGAGCAGCTTTCCGGCATTTTTGCCTTTGCCCTTTACGACAGCGAGCACGACGTATATCTTATTGCCCGCGACGAAATTGGCGTTATTCCACTTTATCAGGGCTGGGATAAGGCTGGCCGTTACTATGTTGCAAGCGAACTTAAAGCCTTGGAAGGTGACTGCCAGACAATCGAAGAATTCCCTAACGGACATTATTTCTACTCAAAAGAGCAGAAGCCTGCCCGCTGGTACAAACGCGACTGGGAGACTTACGAGGCCGTTAAAAATTCAGCAAAAGCAACCGATGACAAAGGCGAAGTAATCAACCCGAGCGTAATTGAAAAAGTTCGCAACGGTCTTGAAGCTGCCGTAAAAGCCCAGCTTATGTCGGATGTTCCTTACGGTGTTCTCCTTTCAGGCGGGCTTGATTCTTCTATTATCGCAGCCATCACCCAGAAATACAGCAAAAAACGAATCGAAACAGACAGCAAGGAAGCAGCCTGGTGGCCACAGCTCCACTCATTTGCAGTCGGCCTTGAAGGTTCTCCAGACCTGATCGCTGCTCAGAAAGCGGCAGATTACATTGGTACTGTTCATCACGAAGTTCATTTTACAATTCAGGAGGCATTGGACGCCCTTCCTGATGTAATCTACCATATCGAAACTTACGACATCACAACAGTTCGTGCTTCAACTCCAATGTATCTTCTTGCCCGCGTAATTAAATCTATGGGAATTAAGATGGTTTTGAGCGGTGAAGGAAGTGACGAGCTCTTTGGTGGTTACCTCTACTTTCACAAGGCTCCAAATGCTCAGGAATTCCACGAAGAACTCGTTCGCAAAATGAGTAAACTTCACCTTTACGACTGCCTTCGCGCAAATAAATCTCTTATGGCCTGGGGCGTAGAAGGCCGCGTTCCTTTCCTTGATAAAGATTTTATTGATATTGCAATGGGACTCAACCCAAGCGACAAGATGAATATTAAACTTCCAGACGGCAAACAGCGCATGGAAAAATGGATCCTTCGCAAAGCCTTTGAAGATATGCTTCCGGAAAACATTGCATGGCGCCAGAAGGAACAGTTCTCTGACGGTGTAGGCTACAACTGGATTGATACCCTTAAAAAGATGACAGAAGAAAAGGTAAGCGACGCTGAGTTTGCCCGCCGCGAAAACCGCTTCCCGGTAAATCCTCCAAAAACAAAAGAGGAATATTACTACCGCGAAATCTACAGCCGACTCTTCCCAAGCGATTCTGCTGCCCGCTGTGTTCCACACGAAGCCGGCGTTGCCTGTTCAACTGCAAAAGCCCTTGAGTGGGATGCCGCATGGAAGAACATGGATGAGCCGTCAGGACGCGCTATTGCCGGCGTGCACGATAAGGCATATTAATTTAGGAAGATATAAAAAAAGGCGAGCAGTAATACCTGCTCGCCTTTTTATTTTACTTTTTTAATTTTGATTTGATTTTAATCCTACTTTAATGCAGCAAATCCGTTTTCCAAATCAGCTATGATGTCATCAATGTGCTCTGTACCGATTGAAAGGCGGATTGTGTTCTGGGCAATTCCCTGATCAGCAAGTTCTGCGTCGTTCAGCTGACTGTGAGTTGTAGAAGCCGGGTGAATTACAAGCGATTTTACATCTGCAACGTTTGCAAGAAGGCTGAAAATCTTGAGGTTATCAATGAACTTCCAGGCTTCTTCGCGGCCACCCTTGATGTTGAAGGTGAAAATGCTTGCGCCACCGTTAGGGAAGTATTTCTGATAAAGTTTGTGATCCGGATGATCAGCAAGAGAAGGATGATTTACCTTTTCTACAAGCGGATGCTTGCTCAGAAACTCAACAACTTTCTTAGTGTTTTCTGCATGGCGGTCAAGGCGAAGGCTCAAAGTTTCAACACCCTGCAAAAGAAGGAAGGCATTGAATGGGCTGATTGTTGCACCAGTATCGCGGAGCAAAATAGCACGGATGTAAGTAACAAAGGCAGCTGGTCCTACAGCGTCTGCAAAGCTTACGCCGTGGTAGCTTGGGTTAGGAGCTGCAATCTGAGGGTAGTTTCCGCTCTTTTTCCAGTCAAACTTACCACTTTCTACTATAATACCGCCCAAAGTTGTTCCGTGTCCGCCAATGAATTTTGTTGCAGAATGAACTACGATATCTGCTCCGTGCTCAAACGGACGGATAAGATATGGAGTTCCGAAAGTGTTATCAACTACAACTGGAAGACCGTGCTTGTGAGCGATTTCTGCAATTGCATCGATATCAGGAATATCTGAGTTTGGATTTCCCAAAGTTTCAAGGTAGATTGCGCGTGTGTTGTCTTTGATTGCGCCTTCAAGTTCCTTAAGGTTATGTGCGTCAACAAAAGTTGTTGTAATTCCGTACTGTGGAAGATTGTGAGCCAGAAGGTTATAGCTTCCGCCGTAAATTGTCTTCTGAGCAACAATGTGGCCGCCGTTAGCAGCCAGTGCTTCAATTGTATAAGTGATTGCTGCGGCACCCGATGCAAGGGCAAGGGCAGCTGAACCGCCTTCAAGGGCAGCAATTCTCTTTTCAAGAACATCCTGTGTTGAGTTTGTAAGACGTCCGTAGATGTTTCCGGCATCTGCAAGTCCAAAGCGGTCTGCAGCGTGCTTTGAGTTGTGGAATACATACGAAGTTGTCTGATAGATTGGTACTGCGCGAGCGTCTGTTGCCGGGTCTGCGCTTTCCTGTCCTACGTGTAACTGTAATGTTTCAAATTTGTAATTTGCCATAATTGTGCCCCCTGAAGTTATTTGTTTTTATTTTGCTACCTACTAGGTTAGTAGGATTTACTTTATGTCTTATTTATACAGGATATAACCTACTAGGTCAATAGGTTTTGTTAAAAAAAAACTGCATTTCTTCTATTTTTTTTCACTACTTGACTTATCCTAAAGTAATTCAGTATTATTTAAGAAAATTACGGCAAAGAGGTCGTAGATAATATTTTCAGGGAAAATTCGTCCCTGGTCTTATTGTCTACGGCCTCTTTTTTTTTGAGGTAAAGAATGAAGACACTGTATGAACCATCTTTTGAGCACGACGCCTGCGGTATTGGGGCTGTTGTGAATATTGACGGAAGTAAGTCGCATAAGATTGTTGATAATGCGCTTAGCATTGTTGAAAAACTTGAACACCGCGCTGGTAAAGATGCCAGCGGAAAAACTGGTGATGGTGTCGGAATCCTTTTGCAGATAAGCCATGACTTTTTTAAGAAGGAAGCCGGCGATTTAATCGGCAGTCTTAACGAGCGAGATTACGGTATTGCCCAGATTTTCTTCCCTGGAAATGATGCCGAATGTAAATCAGAAAAAGCTGATTTTGAAAAGGCTGTAAAAGAGGGTGGATTAAAACTTCTTGGCTGGCGTCAGGTTCCTGTTAATCCTGAAGTTCTTGGTGATAAAGCCCGCGACTGCATGCCTTCTATCTGGCAGGCTTTTATTGCCCGCCCTGAAAAATGCGAAAAAGGCCTTGAGTTTGATAAACTTCTATATAAAGTACGCCTTTCTTTTGAAAAAAAAGATAATCACAAAACCTACATCTGTTCTTTAAGCAGCCGTACAATTGTTTACAAGGGAATGTTCCTTGTTCACGAACTCAGAACCTTCTATAAGGATTTGCAGTCAGAGGAATACCTTTCGGCACTTGCCCTTGTTCATTCACGCTTTTCTACAAACACAAATCCAAGCTGGCAGCGCGCTCATCCAAACCGCTTTATAGCTCATAACGGCGAAATTAATACAATCCGCGGAAACGTAGACCGAATGCTTGCCCGCGACGGCGAAGTTGATACAACCGGTTCTGATTCTGCAATGCTGGATAATAGCCTTGAATATTTTGTAATGAACGGAATGCCTCTTCCGCTTGCAGTTATGGTTTGTATCCCGGAGCCTTGGAAGCACGATGACAGCCTGACTCAGGAAAAACGCGACTTCTACCATTACTGGGCAACTATGATGGAGCCTTGGGATGGTCCTGCAGCAATCTTGTATTCCGACGGTGATGTTCTTGGTGCAACCCTTGACCGTAACGGACTCCGCCCAAGCCGCTATTTTATTACAAAAGACAATATGCTGGTTCTTTCCAGTGAAGTCGGTGTTCTTGATATTCCTGAAAGTCAGATTGTAGAAAAATCCCGCCTTATGCCAGGCCGCATGCTTCTTGTTGATACAACTCAGAAACGTCTTATTACAGATAAAGAGCTTAAGGAAACTTACGCTACAAAAAATCCTTACGGTGAATGGCTGGATCAGAATCTTATTCACCTTGCTGACCTTAAAATCCCTAATAAAAAAATCCCTGTAAGTACACAGGAAGAACGCAACCGCCTTTACCGCGCCTTTGCATGGAACTACGAAGACCTTAATGAGATGGTTCTTCCAATGGCACGTAACGGTGTTGAACCAACTGGTGCTATGGGTGTGGATACTCCGCTTGCCTGTCTTTCGGACAAGCATCCTCCGCTTTACAGCTACTTCAAACAGCTTTTTGCCCAGGTTACAAACCCTCCAATCGACAGTTTGCGGGAAAAAATCGTAACAGATACAACAGTTTACGTTGGTACAGACGGCGACCTTCTTCATACAAAAGGCGCTAACTGCCGTGTGCTCGAAATCAATAATCCTATTTTGACAGGAACCGACCTTGTAAAAATTGCCGCATTAAATCAGCCTGGTTTGCGTGCTACAAGTCTTTCTCTTTTAATGGATATGGATAAGCTTACCCTTGAATCTGCTTTGGAAAACCTCTTTAAGCAGATTGATGCTGCTTACGCAGAAGGCTACAACATCATCATCCTAAGTGACCGTGGCGTAGACGAAAAGCATGCAGCAATTCCTTCTTTGCTTGCAGTAAGCTCTGTTGAACAGTACCTTATCCGTACTAAAAAACGTACAAAAATTTCTATCATTCTTGAAAGTGGTGAAGTTCGTGATGTTCATCAGGCTGCAATGTGTATGGGCTACGGTGCCCGTGCAATCAATCCTTATCTTGCGCATGAAGCAATTGCAGAACTCATCGACCAGAAGCTTTTGGACAAGGATTATCACACTGCAATTGACGATTACAATAAGGCAATTATCGGCGGTATTGTAAAAATCGCTGCAAAAATGGGAATTTCTGCCGTTCAGTCTTATCAGTCTGCCCAGATTTTTGAAGCAGTTGGTATTGCCCAGAACGTAATCGAAAAATACTTTACAAATACAGTAAGCCGCGTTGGTGGTATTGGTCTTAAAGAAATTAAAGAAGACATTCTTTATCATCATAAACAGGCATGGAACGACAAGGGACTTACAGTTAATACTCACCTTGATTCTGTGGGCTTCCATAAATTCCGCCGCGGTCCTAATGCAGAAGACCATCTTTATAATCCTGAAACAATTATTGCCCTTCAGGAAGCAACCCGTAACGGCGACTACTCACGCTTTAAGGAATATACAGCCCTTGTTGATGATAATTCCCGTCCTCACACTCTGCGTGCAATGCTGGACTTTAATTTTGAAAAGGCCGGAAAGGGCATTTCAATTGACGAAGTAGAAGGCGTAGATTCAATCGTACAGCGCTTTAAGACTGGTGCCATGTCTTATGGTTCTATTTCTGAAGAAGCTCATAAATGTATGGCAGCAGCAATGAATCACCTTCATGGAAAATCTAACTCTGGTGAAGGCGGCGAAAAGCCTGAGCGTCTTGGAACTGAATATAACTCTGCAATCAAGCAGGTTGCTTCCGGCCGCTTTGGTGTTACAGAAGAATATCTTTTGAGTGCCCGAGAGATTCAGATTAAAATGGCTCAGGGAGCAAAGCCTGGAGAAGGCGGCCATCTTCCTGGAAAAAAAGTTTATCCATGGATTGCAAAGACACGCTACGCAACCCCTGGTGTATCTTTGATTTCGCCACCTCCTCATCACGATATTTATTCTATTGAAGACCTTGCTCAGCTGATTTACGACTTGAAAAACGCAAACCGCGCTGCCAGAATTTCTGTAAAGCTTGTAAGTGAAGCAGGGGTTGGTACAATTGCTGCCGGTGTTGCAAAAGCCGGTGCTCAGGTAATTTTGATTTCCGGTCACGACGGTGGTACTGGTGCGGCACCTATCAGTTCTATTCACCATGCGGGACTTCCTTGGGAACTTGGACTTTCTGAAGCTCATCAGACTTTGATTCAGAATGGCCTGCGCGGACGTGTAATTATTGAAACAGACGGTAAACTTATGAGCGGCCGTGATGTTGCAATTGCCTGTCTGCTTGGTGCGGAAGAGTTTGGTTTTGCAACAGCGCCTCTTATCACAATGGGCTGTGCAATGATGCGTGTCTGCAATCTTGATACCTGTCCATTTGGTGTTGCAACTCAGAACGAAAAACTCCGCGAGCGCTTCCCTGGAAAGCCTGAATACGTAGAAAACTTTATGAAGTTCATTGCTCAGGAACTTCGCGAATATATGGCAAAACTTGGAGTTCGCTCTATTGATGAAATGTGCGGACGAACAGACCTTCTTAAGATGAAGGAAAAACAGGGCTTTAAGCGTGCCGGTCTTATTGATTTGTCCCGCGTTCTTGCGGGTGGAGAAAATGAAGGCTGGAAAAAGACCCGCGATACATTCAATTTTGAACTGGAAAAGAAACTTGACCTTACAACTTTTGTGCCGGCTTTTGAAAAATTGCCACACGGATTGGAAACGACTAACGTCGTTTCTGACAAAAAGAAAAAGGATTTTGCGTTAGCAAAATCGAATCCGTGTGGCAATCCTATCGCTATACAATCAACGGACAGAACTTTCGGTACAATTCTGGGCAGCGAAATCCAGAAGAAGTTCAGCGGCAAGCTTGAAGATGATGCTTACGTTGTAAACTGCCGCGGTGGGGCAGGTCAGAGTTTTGGTGCCTTCATTCCAAAGGGACTTACTCTTCGTCTTACCGGCGATGCCAACGATGCCTTTGGTAAAGGTTTGAGCGGCGGAAAGCTTGTCGTAACAAAGCCTGCTGATTTTGCCGGCGATGCAGACAGCAATATTATTGTAGGAAACGTTGCCTTGTTCGGTGCAACAAGCGGTAATGCTTATATCAACGGTGTTGCAGGTGAGCGCTTTTGCGTTCGTAATTCCGGGGCAACAGTTGTTGCAGAAGGCTGCGGAGACCACGGTTTGGAATACATGACTGGCGGAACTGCCGTAATCCTTGGACGTACTGGACGCAACCTCTGTGCCGGTATGAGCGGTGGTCTTGCTTACATTCTTGATGAAAAGCACGATCTTTACAAACGCCTTAATCACGAACTTGTAAAGAGCTACGACCTTGATGATGAAATTTCTACTTTGCGCGGAACAAGTGATGAAGAACGTCTTCACAGTCTTATTGAAGAGCATGCAAAAGAAACAGGTTCTGAAAAGGCAAAAGCAATTCTTGCTGACTGGGAACATTATAAGACCTGCTTCAAAAAGATTATCCCTAACGATTATCTGAAGATTATGACAGAAATTGCCAGCGAAGAGTCTAAAGGTCTTGCTCATGATGATGCAGTTCTTGCGGCTTTTAAGAAGGCGACTGCATAAGGGGGCGTTGCGGGGGTAAGCAAAGCGCCCCCCGCTAGAAGGGGTAGCCCGCAATGAAATGCGGGCGCAGGGGAAGGCTTTCCCCTCCTAAAAACATCACAGGAGAACTAATATGGCAAAACCAACTGGATTTATGGATTATAAACGAATTGAAAACGGAAGTTTTGAGCCGCTTGATCGTATAAAGAATTTTAAGGAATTTCATCCCGTAATGGAGGATGCAAAGCGACGCGAGCAGGCTGCCCGCTGTATGAACTGCGGTGTTCCAATGTGCCAGAGCGCTATCCGCCTTGCCGGAATGGTAACAGGCTGTCCTCTTCACAATTACATTCCTGAATGGAACGACGCGCTTTACAAAGGTCAGTATGATATGGCTGCCTGGAGACTTTTGAAAACTTCAAGCTTCCCTGAATTTACAGGCCGAGTTTGTCCTGCCTTGTGCGAAAAAGCCTGCAATTGCGGAAATCCTGTCTGCGGTGACGGGGCAGTTACTGTTCACGAAAATGAGCTTTATATAATAGAAAAAGCTTTTGAATCAGGCTACATGAAGCCTGAAATCCCAGCGGTTCGCAGCGGAAAAAAGATTGCTGTAATTGGTGCGGGACCTGCAGGATTAGCTGCTGCGGACTGGCTTAATCGACGCGGGCACAGCGTTACGGTTTACGAGCGTGAAGACAAGGCCGGCGGACTTTTGATGTACGGTATTCCGAATATGAAGCTGGACAAAAAAATTGTTGAGCGCCGTATTGAGCTTATGAAGGAAGAAGGCGTTGAATTTGTATTTAATGCCGATGTCGGAAAAAATATTTCTGCAGAGCATATCCTGAAGAACTTTGATGCAGTTGCCCTCTGCTGCGGTGCAAAAAAAGCCCGCGCCCTTACATCGGCTGGAATTTCTGAACTTAAAACTGGCCGCCATGGGGCTGACGGCGGAATGATGTTCGCTGTGGATTTTCTTAAAGCTGTTACAAAGTGTGTAATTGCAACTACAGGCGCCCTCGAAAAAATCGGAATCCTTCCTGCAAACAAACAGATTGATCAGATGCTTCTTCAGGATTCTGGAATTGAAGTTGAAGGAAAGCACGTTGTAATTGTCGGTGGTGGTGATACAGGTAACGACTGCTGCGGAACTTCAATCAGACTTGGTGCTGCTAGTGTTACCCAGATTGAAATGATGCCTTGTCCTCCAAAAGAGCGGGCTGCAAATAACCCATGGCCACAGTGGCCAAAAGTGCTCAAAACTGATTACGGTGCAGAAGAATCAATTGCAGTTTTCGGTCACGATCCTCGTGTCTACGAAACAACTGTAAAAGAAGTAATCAGTAAAGACGGTCATATTACAGCCGTTCGCACTGTAGAAGTTGAATTCCAGATGGTTGACGGAAAACGCCAGCTTGTGGAGCGTGCAGGAACAGAAAAAACTCTTCCTTGTGATCTTCTGCTTGTTGCCGCAGGCTTTACCGGCTGTGAAGAATATACCGCACAGTCATTCGGTGTTGAACTGGGAGCTCGAGGAACTGTTGCAACTTCCCTTATAGCAGGAGAGCAGAAAGCAGAAACTTCTTTCAGCTCAGATACAGGCTATGCAACTTCAGTTTCTAAAGTTTTTACCGCCGGCGACATGCACAGAGGCCAGTCCCTGGTTGTATGGGCCATTGCTGAAGGCCGAGAATGCGCCCAGGAGATAGATGCATTCTTATTGAAATAGAATAAATAAGAAAAATAGCGCAAGGGAACAGAGTATGCTTCAAAAACATTCTGTTTGTGATGGTCGCGAAAGCGACCAGTTCAATAGTTTCTTTACCACAAACAGCATGTAGCGCGATATCGCGCGGTTTTGAAGCATACTCTGCGACCGGAAGCAATTTTTATTTCTAAGTTGTAATATTCCTGATAAAAAGCTAAAATATCATCAAATTTATTTTTGAGGGATATTAATGATTACAGTAAGCGATGTAAGCGTTTCATTCAGCGAAAAACCGCTTTTTAAAGACGTAAACCTTAAGTTTAACAAAGGAAACTGTTACGGAATCACTGGTGCCAACGGTGCCGGTAAATCAACCTTTTTGAAACTCCTTTCCGGCGAGCTTGAACGCGATTCCGGTGATATTTTTATGACTCCGGGCGAGCGAATGGCCGTATTAAAGCAGGACCACTTTGCCTACGACGAATATTCAGTAAAAGACACAGTTATGATGGGCTTCCCAAAACTTTACGAAGTTTCAAAAGCCCGTGATGAAATCTACGCAAAGGCAGAGTTCACAGAAGAAGACGGAATTAAGTCTGCAGAACTTGAAGCAGAATTCGGAGAGCTTGGCGGCTACGAAGCAGAAAATCAGATTGAACAGATGCTTTCTGGTCTTGGTCTTGAAGAAGAGTTCCACGACAAAATGATGAGCGAGCTTGATGAATCTCAGAAAGTCCGCGTTCTTCTTGCCCAGGCAATCTACGGTAACCCTGATGCCCTGATTCTCGATGAACCTACTAACGGTCTGGACATTGAATCAATCACCTGGCTTGAAAACTTCCTTCTGGATTTTGAAAACACTGTAATTGTCGTATCGCATGACCGTCACTTTTTGAACACTGTATGTACTTACATCTGCGATATCGACTTTGGAAAAATCACACAGTTCAGCGGAAACTACGACTTCTGGTATCAGATGACCCAGATTATGCAGCGTCAGGCTCACGAGCAGCAGAAAAAGACTGAAGATAAGATGAAGGACTTGAAGGAATTCATCCTCCGCTTCTCTTCTAACGCTTCTAAGGCTAAACAGGCTACATCCCGCAAAAAGATTTACGACAAACTTGCCGATTCTCTTGAAGAAATCCCTGTTTCTACCCGTAAATTCCCTTATGTAAGCTTTAAGTCAGACCGCGAAATCGGAAACAACGTTCTTGATATCAAAGGTCTCAACTATAAAGATGCAGACGGCGTTCAGCTTCTTAAAGATTTCTCTTTGAGTGTTGGCCGTAACGATAAAATCGCTTTTGTTGGTATTGAACACAACTCAAAAACAGCTTTGTTCGATATCATCAACGAAGTAAAAAAGCCAGATTCAGGTGAATACTACTGGGGACAGACAACTTCTCACACCTATCTTCCACGCGATACTTCATCATACTTTGACAACAACCTCAACATCACAGAATGGCTCAAACAGTATTCAAAAGAACAGGACGACGCTTATGTACGCGGCTTCCTTGGCCGAATGCTCTTTAGCGGTGACGAATCTTTGAAGAAAGTAAAGGTTCTTTCCGGTGGTGAAAAAGTTCGCTGTATGCTTTCAAAACTTATGCTTTCCGGTGCAAATGTTTTGTGTATGGATGATCCTACAAACCATCTTGACCTTGAAGCAATTCAGTCTTTGAACGAAGGTTTGATTGCCTTCCCTGGTGTAGTGCTCTTTACATCACACGACCATGAATTCATTCAGTCTATTGCAAACCGTATCATCGAAATCACTCCAAACGGAATCATTGACCGCATGATGAGTTTTGATGACTACATCAAAGACGAAAGCGTTGCCGAACTTCGCAAAAAGCTTTACGAAGGTACTGGTAAAAAACTCAAGTATAGAGTGTAAAACTTGACAATCAGGCACTTTTCCTCTATATTATATATGTCAGTTTAATATTAGTATTAAAAAGACTCGTGCAAAAACACGGGTCTTTTTTATTAGTGCCCCGGGGTGAACGGAACTGCTAACTGACACTTAAAACCGGATATGGAATATACATCATATAAATCAATTAAATACTATCCTGAGTGCGCTGCTCTTGTAGAAGAACTGGGCTACAAGCTTGTGGATCTTAAGATTGTTCCTGCAAAGACAATCACTAAGATTTCTGCAATTGTCTGCACTAAGGAGCCAGACGGAAACATGGGCGTAAATGACTGCGCTAAAGTTCACCGCGTTCTTCTTCCAAAGCTTGAAGAGCTGCTTGGAACAGAAGAAACCAGTATGGAACTTACAAGCCCTGGCATTGAGCACAATCTTAAAAATGCGGCTGAGTTTGCGCTTTTTGTTGGCCGAACAGTACGCATCTGGGATAAAACCGTCACAGACTGGGTCAGCGGAAAAATTCTTTCTGCTGATGAAAAATCGGTTACAATACAAAAGGACGAGGGTACAGAGTATACCCAGACTTTTGAAAATATAGCGAAGGCAAAATTTATTTCTGCCTCAAATAATAACAATAAAGAGGAGGCTTAAAATGTCAGAAATGGCAGAAGCTATCCGTCGTTTGATTGAAGAAAAAGGTTATTCTGAAGAATCAGTACGACAGACTATCGAAAAGGCACTTAAAGCTGCTTATAAAAAGAGATATGGAACAGACGAGAACGCAATCGTAAAATTTGCAGACGATATGTCGGATGTGTCGCTTTTCTCAAGAAAAGTTGTAATTGACGGTGTTTATGACCCAACAATGGAAATTGAACTTGAAGAAGCACGCGCACTTGCAGGTGATGAGATTGAAGAGGGTGATGAAATTGATATTCTTGAAGACCCTAAATCTTATGAGCGCTCAGAAGTTTCTACTGGAAAGCAGACTGCTCACCAGGGACTCAACGAAACTTACAAGACATCTCTTTATAACGAATATAAAGACAAAGTTGGCGAAATCATCATTGGTTACTACCAGCGCGAACGCAACGGAAACATCTATGTTGACCTTGGTAATGCAGGCCGTCTTGAAGGTGTTCTTCCAGTTAAATATCAGTCTAAGCTTGAATTCTACGACAAGAATGACCGCATTAAGGCTCTCATCGTAGATATTAAACCTACAAATTCAGGTATTCAGCTTATCCTTTCCCGCAGCGACCCTAAACTTGTTTGCTCTATTCTGGAAAAAGAAGTTCCTGAAATTGCAGACGGCACTGTAGAAATTGTTAAGGCTGTACGTGATGCAGGCTACCGCACAAAGATTGCTGTAAGCACAAAACGCGAAGAAGTAGATCCAGTTGGAGCTTGTGTTGGTCTTAAGGGTGTTCGTATCCAGAACGTTATCCGCGAACTTTTGAACGAAAAAATCGATGTTCTTAAGTACGAATCTGATCCTGCTGAGTTCATTAAAAATGCACTTTCTCCAGCTCAGGTTAACCGCGTAGTTATCATGGATGCAGAAAAACGCCAGGCTCTTGCAATCGTTGATGAAAGCCAGTTCTCTCTTGCAATCGGTCGTCAGGGACAGAACGTTCGCCTTGCTAACCGCCTTTGTGACTGGAACATTGACGTTAAGACAGAAGAGCAGGCAGCAGACATTGACTTCTCTAATGTTAATACAGTTCAGAATGCACGCGCTCTCTTCAATGATGAGGCTGCAGAAGAAGAAAATTATGATGAAATTACTACTGTGGCAGAGTTGCCTGGTGTAAATAAAGAGGTTGCCGAACTTCTTAAGGCAAATGGAATTGAGCAGATTCAGGACTTTGTTGAAGCTTACGACTCAGATAAGATTCAGATTGAAGGTGTTACAAAAGAAGCACTTGATGAAATCAACAATCTTATTAATGAAAACGTTGAGTTCGTAGAAGACGAAGCTGAAACTGAAGAGGCTCCGGCTCAGGCTGAAAGCACAGAAAAAGCTGAAGAAGAGGAAGAATACTTCTGTCCTGAATGTGGAGCTAAGATCACACTCGATATGACTCACTGTCCAAAATGTGGATGTGAATTTGAGTTTGCAGTGGATGAAGAATAGAGGTAAAGAATAGAAACATGGCAGAAGAATCAGAAAAAAAGCCAGGATTTGTAGTGCATAAAAAGGCACAGACTCAGCCAGCAGCTTCAGCTCCAGCCGCTCCAGAAAAGAAGCGCGTTGTTGTTGTAAGAAAGAACCCAGCTCAGAATGCGCCACAGGACCCTTCAAAAAATGACGGAGCTAAAAAAAGCCCTGTTAAGGTTGTCGTAAAGAAAGCTGAAGGTCAGGCACCTGCTCAGACAGAAAAGCCTGCAAAACCTCTTTCTCAGGCACCTGCAGCAGCTGCTGAGGCTCCAAAACCTGCAAATACACAGCAGGCTCAGCGTCCACGCACCTTTGAACTTAATCAGGCTCGTCCTAACGTAAAAGCCGGAAACCTTTCTGACCACGGACGTCAGAATAACCGCGGTGGATACAACCGTGGCGGTAACGGACAGGGCGGCTACAATAATTATAACCGCGGCCAGGGTGGTCAGGGTGGTTATAACCGCAATGGTGGTAACGGCGGCCAGGGCGGCTTTAATGGCGCACAGGCTCGTCAGAGCTACCAGAACCGCGAGCGCGATAACCGTGAAGGCGGACAGGGCTTTAACCGCGGCGGACAGGGCGGCTTCAACAGAGGCGGTCAGGGAGGTCAGGGTGGCTTTAATCGCGGCGGCCAGGGCGGTTTCAACCGACCAGGTCAGGGTGGTCAGGGAGGCTTCAGACCTCGTCCAATGGGCGGTGGAATGGCACCTGCTTCTCCAATCCCAGAGCAGAGAACTCAGGGTAAAAAGGCTGCTTACAAAGGTAAAAAACAGGTTTATAACCGCAAGGACGAAGAGCAGTATGATGATAACCTCTTTGAACAGAAGAAGAAGGTTGAAACTCCTGCAAGCGTAGTTCCAAAAGAAATTGAAATTATGGAAACAGTTTCGGTTTCTGACCTTGCACGCAAAATGAACCTTAAAGCAAGCGAAGTTATCGGAAAACTCATGGGAATGGGTGTAATGGTTACTATTACCCAGTCAATTGACCACGAGACCGCAGAACTTTTGGCTAGCGAATATGGCTGCGAGGTAAAACTTGTAAGCCTTTATGATGAAACTGTAATCGAAAGTGATAAGGATGACGGTGTAGAACTTCTTCCTCGTCCTCCAATCGTTACTGTAATGGGACACGTTGACCACGGTAAGACAAAGACATTGGATGCAATCCGTCACGCAAACGTTGCGGCAGGCGAAGCCGGTGGTATTACCCAGTCAATTGGTGCTTATTCAGTTACAACAGAAAAAGGTAAGATTACTTTCCTTGATACACCAGGTCACGAAGCCTTTACAATGATGCGTGCCCGCGGTGCTCAGGTAACAGATATCGTAGTTCTGGTAGTAGCTGCAGATGATGGTGTTATGCCTCAGACTCTTGAAGCTATTGCTCACGCTAAGGACGCTAAGGTTCCTATCATCGTTGCCGTAAACAAGGTTGATAAGCCTGAAGCTAATCCAGACCGCGTTAAGACTCAGCTTTCTGAACTTGGTCTCACTCCAGAAGAATGGGGTGGAGATACTCAGTATGTTCATATTTCTGCCCTTAAGAAAGAAGGTATTGATGATTTGCTTGATGCAATCCTCCTGCAGGCAGAAATGCTTGAGCTTAAGGCAAACTTTGAATGTCGCGCAGAAGGTAAGATTCTTGAATCCCGCGTAGATCAGGGACGTGGTGTTGTTTCAACAGTAATCGTACAGCGTGGTTCCCTCAAACAGGGTGACCCATTTGTTGCCGGAATCTATTCTGGTCGTGTACGTGCCATGTTTGATGACCGCGGTAAGCGTATTCAGGAAGCAGGTCCATCTATTCCTGTTGAAGTTCTTGGTATGGAAGAAATGCCAAATGCCGGCGATCCATTCCAGGTTACAGAAAGCGAAAAAGATGCACGTGCTATTTCTGCTAAACGTCAGGAACTTAAACGCTTTGAAGCTGCTAAGGCAGTTAAAAAGACTACACTTGATACTCTTTACAAGGATATTGAAAACAGCGAAGTTAAAGAACTCAAAGTTATCATTAAGGCTGATTTGCAGGGTTCTGCAGAAGCTCTTAAGGCATCTTTGGAAAAACTTTCAACACGCGAAATCCGTCTTTCAGTTATCCATTCAAGTGCCGGTGCAATCAACGAATCGGATGTTACCCTTGCATCTGCTGATGAAAACGCAATCATCATCGGCTTTAATGTTCGTCCTACTCCAAAGGCAAAAACTCTTGCAGAGCAGGAACAGGTTGAAATCCGTAAGTACAATATCATCTACAAGTGTGTCGAAGAAATTCAGGCCGCTATGGAAGGTATGTTGCAGCCGGATACAAAAGAAGAAGTTATCGGTATGGTTGAAGTTCGCAACACATTCCGCGTTCCAAAGGTCGGCGTAATTGCCGGTTGTATGGTTTCAGAAGGTGTGGTTAAGCGTACTGCAAGCGTTCACCTTGTTCGTGACGGTATTGTTAAGTTTACAGGTAAGATTACTTCCCTCAAACGCTTTAAGGATGACGCAAAAGAAGTCAGCACAGGCTATGAGTGTGGTATCGGTCTTGAAAACTGGCAGGATATCATGGTTGGCGATAAACTCGAAGTATTCGAAATTGTAGAAGTTGCTAAAAAACTTGGAAAGACTCTTGCCGAAGAAGAGGCTGAGCTTGAAAAGAAAGGCGGCGCTGATACAGATAAAGAAGGAGAAAATTCATAATGGGACAGTATCGTTTACAGCGATTGAACGACCAGCTCCGTGATGAAATTTCCACATTGATTTTGCGCGGAGAAATAAAAGATCCCCGCGTAAATACTTTCCTCAGCATAAACAGGGTTGAAGTAACAAACGACCTTGCTTATGCAAAGGTTTACGTTTCTACATTTTTACCGGACGGTCAGCTCAAAAAAGGAGTTGACGGTCTGAATTCTGCCGCAGGATTTATCCAGCGCGTAATTGCCGGAAAACTCAGAATCCGCCAGTTTCCTCATCTTCAGTTTATTGTTGACCAGGGAATGAAGGCTGGTTTTAAGATGGTTCAGAAATTGAATCAGCTTGAAGCTGAATCTAAGGCGCTGGAAGAACAGCAGGCTGCAGATGCAGACAAATGACGGAATTGTACTCCTGGCAAAAAAGCCGGGAGTAACATCTTTTTCATCCCTTAATAACGTAAAAAAATCTCTTCACACTACTAAGGTTGGTCACACAGGAACCCTTGACTCTTTTGCTCAGGGGCTCCTTGTTGTTTGTACCGGCAGAATGACAAAGCTTGTAAGCCACATCACAGAATTTGATAAATCTTATTCTGCAGTGATTAAATTCGGGGCAGAAACTGATACCCTTGAATTTACAGGTCAGGTAGTAAAGGACGCGCCTCTTCCAACTTTGCAGGCTCTTAAAGCAGCTCTAACTCAGTTTACAGGAGAACTTTTACAGGCTCCACCGGCTTACAGTGCAATTCACGTAGACGGTCAGCGTGCCAGTGATCTTGCCCGTAAAGGCATTCAGGTAGCAATTCCCAAGCGTAAAATTACTGTATTCAGCGCAGATCTTGCCGAATACCAGCTTGAAAAAGACTCAGACAGGGTTGTATTTGCCCGTGTTGATTTTACCGTATCCAAGGGTACTTATATCCGCTGTTTAGCCCGTGATATTGCAAAATCTTGCGGCTCAGCAGGTCATCTTGTAGGCTTACTTCGCACAAAGGTTGGAAACTTTAAGCTTTCTGATGCAGCAGGTCTTTCTTTGCTGGAAGATTTTTCTATTGCTTCAGCAAAAAAGAATGCAGAAGATTTTCTTATTAAGCAAACGGTAGAAGCAGAAAAAGAAGTTGAAACTAATGCAAAAGTAAGAAAGCCTTATGTTCCTACAGAAGAGGATCTTCTTATCCAGACTGAAATACAAGAAAAAATCCAGAACTTTTCAGAAGAAACTTCTATCTTGTGCGGCTTTGAAAATATCCATTTAAAATCTGAAGAAAGACTGGCAGACTTTAAAAACGGAAAAAAACTTTTTTATTCAGATTTTGAAGAAAATATTAATCCCGCTTGTGCTAAGCCTCTTGCGGTTTTTTATAAAGAATTATTCTGCGGACTTTTGGAAATCGGCGCTAATAAAAAACTTTATTACAAATTTGTAATTGCCTAATCTTTTCTTCTTTCGGCATCAGTTTTTTCATAATACTCATTTTTCATCTTATACATGAATTCATCAGCCTTAGAAATAAGTCCTTCAAAAGTAGGATTATCATAATCTGCTGCGGAACAGTAGCCATATGAAACTGAAATATTTTTGATTTTATCATTATGCCAGTTTTCAATTAAGGAATCAAAATAGAAAAGGCGTTTATTCAAAACTTCTTTATTTGCCTTAAGAACAACAAGGAATTCATCACCACCCATACGGCAGCGTAAAAGGGCATCATAAAAGACTTTTTTAAGTATATCCGTTACACCAATAATATACTGATCGCCTGCTGCATGTCCCAGTTTATCATTAATGCCTTTAAGGCCGTTTAAGTCAAAGTAAATAACATTAAAATCATCTGTAAGTTCTGTATTTCCAAGATGCTTTTTGAAAATAGAGTAGGCGCGTCTGTTATCCATTTTTGTAAGCTGATCGGTAAAGGCATATTTTTCAGCTTCACGAAGGGCTGCCTGCTTTTTAATCATCTTAACAAAACGAACGATGGAAACGGAAATCTGCATTACACAGTAAATAATAAAGGCTGTAACTGAGAATTTATAATAATCACCATCGCGGTTGTGGTTGTACATTAAAATTACAACAAAAACAATTACGGCAAAAAGAATGTTTCCAATATTAAGGAAGAGTTTTTCAGAGCTTTCATATTTGTAAAGATTCTTTATGCTGACAGTTATAACATAAATAATTTCTACTATATAAATAAAGTGGGTAAAGACAATAATTTCACTGATGTCTTTTAATCCCAATACAAAAATTAAAAACTGAATTACTACATTAAGTTCAGAAATAACAGTGATTATTTTTATAATTTTATTTTCACCATAAAGGGCATTCAGGTAGCAGGCAAAGGCAACGGCAAGAAGAAGCAGGGCTGCATGAGATAAAATTCCATCTACAAGTACCTTATCTGTAAAAAGTGAAATGATATGAGAATCACAAAGATTCCATATGGATGTTAAAATTGAAATTACAGCAAGATAAAAAAGGCTTCTTGAAAGTGAGGTAAAACGCTGTTTGTTTCCAAAGTAACTTAACAAGAAGAAAACAAAGGAACCAAAACTACAGACTATAAGAAGTACCGCAGAAATAAAAATCAGAAGATTTTCCCTCAGGTATTGAATCATGTAGGTATTTCTTGAAGAGAGTATAATTTCTGTAAGAGAAGATTTTGAAACCTTTGAATCCTGAAGCTGAATTGAAATTTCTATCTGTTTATTGCTGAATTCTTTTCCAAGCGGAATATTACATTGACTTTTTCCTATGCTTGTTTTAATTCCTGCAATTGTTGCAATATCAGAAGCATAAATATAATTTCCGTCAATTTTTGCAGTCAGAGTTTCGTATCTGCATTTGAGGATAAGTATAGAAGTTGAATTTAAATCCGGTAAAGTTGTTGTGATTGTAAAATCATTTAAGGATTTTTTTGAAGTATAGGGGAGAACAAGCGTCTGGTTAGAATATTCAGCCGAAGAAATTTTCCATTCCAGATACTGGGTTTCGTTTACAAAATCATTTTTTGTAAAGGTATTATCCTTTATTTGAAACAAAGACAGAATTACCAGCAAGGAAAAGATGCCTAAAAAAACACGCCAGGCAATTTTTGAGATTTTGGGTAATACTAGAAAATAAAATTTCAAAAATGGATTCACAGTTAAATAATATCACATTTTTAGAGATACGGAAATAATTTTTAAATAAAAAAAAAAGACACTCAAAATTGAGTGCTTTTGAAGTGGGCAGTGAGAGGATCGAACTCCCGACATTCTGGGTGTAAACCAGACGCTCGTACCAGCTGAGCTAACTGCCCGATTTGTTTTTGTAAGCTGCTGTATTGCTGCTTGATGTTTATATATTATACAATCGCAGAAATTTAGTCAAGATGTTTTAGAAAAAAAATTGAAAAATTTTTAAATTTTTGATTTTTCGTTAATGACTATCAAAATAAACTGTGTTAAAATATTTTACTGTCAAAATGAAAAAGTGCCTTTTCGGACTTACAATATTTTCTCTTCTCTTTTATATGTCCTGTTCAAATGATGCTGATGAAAATATAAACGCAGCAGACCTTCAGACAATAAAAAGCCTTGTAACAAAAATTGAAGATGAAACTGTATGGTCTGTTGAGCTTGAAAAAGAAAGGCTTTCAAAAAATCTTGCTTCAGATTCAGAAAACCTGGCAGGCTCCCTTGTTTTGACAAAAGATAACTCCCGTATATTAAAGGCCTATAGGGAAGCCGTATATCCCTCTTTTTCAGATTTCGGCTCTCTTAATATTTCTTCCATGGAATATAAAAATCTTTCCAGCGCAGAGAAAATATGCTCTTCTCTTTGTAATCTGGATGAAGATAAACTCTTTTCTTATTTTTCTTCAAATTACCGTTATAATTACATTTTTTTTGCCCGGGAACTTAAAAAGGGCTGGAAGGATAATTTTGGTAAAGCTTTCCCGGAAGCAAAAGCAACAGAAGCCAGCGAGACTGCTGAAAATGAAGAAAAGACAATAATAAAGCTTTTTGACCATTATATTATGGGAGAAGCCTTTTACAGCAATAATCTTATTCAGATTCCAGCCAGATTTTATTGTAATATGGGATTTGTTGATGTAACATTATATATGAATCCAAGTCAGGAAAAATCTGTTTTTAATATGAAAATCGTAAGGTGGGAGAAAAATGGCTGATTCAACATTGACCGGAATTGAGCGCGAGCTTGTAGTTCAGTATCTGATTGACGGAAACGTTCCTGTTACAATTACTCCTCTTGATGATAATATCTCTGATTCTGAAGAAGAAATTCGCCCTGTAAATTCCCAGATTTTTCCTGTTGCCATAAAAGGCGAAAATATCACTGTAAAAAAGAACGGAACCATAATCCTTGAAAATCCCGGGGCTTCCGTTAAAGAATTTTTAAATAAGGCTGTAAAGGTTGAGTTTTATTTCAACCGGGTAGGGCTTTATTTTAATTCAAAGGTTACCGCAAAAAAGGATGTATATTCTGTTTCAATTCCGAACGTAATTTACCGCATTCAGGATGTTATAGAACAGAGAAATTATGACTTCTCAGCCCTTTTATACTATGAATGCAAGACTGGACGTGAACTAAATATGCTCTGCCTGCCCTGGGAAAATACAGAGCTCTTAACCCGTCCTGTATGGAAGTCTATTCCGCTTGAAAATCAGAAAAAGGCAAAATCCCTGCTGGAAAATTATGTTGCTCAGGCCAAGCTTGAAAAAAATGCCGGAAACGGAATCCAGCTTATTCCTGTATGCAATTATCTTACTTTTGAAAATCCTGTAAAAATTGAATCCCTTCAGGATAGAATTAAGCCTCTGAACATTCTTTATGTGGATCACCAGCGTCTTGTGCTTGGACTGGACTCTATAAATTACACTTTTATTCAGAATGATGAATACGGTATAAAACTGTCCTTTTCCCTTAAATCAGGTCCTATTATGACCCGCGATATTTTTGTAACGGCTGTAGTAAATAAGATTTACCGCTCAGAAATACAGGGCGACAACAGAATCTGTGTAGACTGCCGCTATACAACAATTCAGGAAGAAGATATCCGCTTTATTTACGAAAAAGCAACAAAAACCCTCTTTATTTAAGTCCAGATTTTACTGAAAGTCCCGTTTTGTCTGTTTAGGGTCATTTCCCAGAAGAATTGCAAAGGGATGAAGATAAGAAATATTTTCGCAGATAATTTTGATGATTACAGTCATTGGAATAGCTATAATCATTCCTACTGTTCCCCAGATATAGGCCCAGAGAGTTAAGCTTACGATAATCACAAAAGGTGAAAGTCCCAGGTTTTTTCCCTGAACGCGAGGCTCAATAATATTTCCCAGCATAAAATTAATAAGAATTATCAGGGTGAAAATTGCAAAAACCTTAGGGTAGTTAGGGTAGAACTGCACCAGGGCAAAAAGAGTTGTTATTGAGCATGAAAAAATCGAGCCGAAAGTCGGGATAAAGTTCATGGTGAAGGCTAAAAAGCCCCACAAAATGGCAAAATCCATTCCAAAGCAGAGGGCAACTAAAAATACCAGAAAGCCTGTTGCCAGGGAAATTGCAGTTTTAATAGAAAGATAATGTACAATTTCCTGAATAATGCGGCGGATAACGCGTAAAATCTTTCCTTTTGCCCGGTCTGCAAAGGCATAACTGATTTTTCGGTTTGTCATGCGGTATTCAATCAGGATAAAGAGAGAAAAAATCAAAACAAGAAAGATGTTTTTTCCCGAAGAAACAAGGCCGGTAGAAAGGGTAACTACAATTCCCTGAATGTATTCGCGAACCTTTAAGTGCTGCCAGATATTGCCGGCCAGGCTCATGTCTTCATCAAAGCGAAGGTCAAAGCTGTTTGCAAGAATTTTATAAATATGAAGGAATTTGCTTTCGTATTTAGGATATTCTGAAACAATTGAGGTAACGCTGGAAATTAAAAGGGAAGAAACGCCCAGAATTATGAAAAAGAGGAAAACTGTAATAAGAACAGCAAGAATTGTCCAGGGAATCTTAAACTTGTAATTGATTTTCTGGATAATCGGGGCAAAAACACAGGCAAGCAGGGCTGCAGTAATTACAGGCAGAAATACGGAAGCAAGGATTTTAAAAAGAAAACCTGTTAAAATTGCAAAGCTTGCAAGGAGAATATAATAGATTTTTCTCTGATAATCGCTTTCTTCCATATTTCCCTTTATTAAAGTGCGGGGGAGTTTCGCCCCCTTTATTTATTTTTTAGCAGGCATAATCTTGTCGAATCCACAGAATGGTACAAGTACTTCTGGGATTGAAACAGAACCGTCTGCATTCTGGTAGTTTTCAAGAATTGCAAGCATTGCACGTCCTACAGCAATTGCAGTTCCGTTCAATGTATGTACATACTTGTTCTTTCCGTCATCATCCTTGTATTTGATGTTAAGGCGGCGAGCCTGGTAGTCTGTACAGTTAGAAGTAGAAGTAACTTCACCATATTCACCACCATTGCGTCCAGGCATCCATGCTTCCAGGTCCCACTTGCGGTAAGCAGGAGCTCCAAGGTCACCTGTACAGGTATCAACAACGTGGAATGGAATGCCAAGACCTTCAAAAATCTCCTCTTCAATCTGGCGGAGTTTTTCGTGGAGTTCGTCACTCTGCTCTGGAGTTGAGTAAACAAACATTTCTACCTTGTCGAACTGGTGAACGCGGTAAAGTCCCTTAGAGAACTGACCTGCAGCACCTGCTTCGCGGCGGAAACAGTGAGAAAGTCCACCGTAAAGGAGAGGAAGAGAAGCCTTATCCAAAATCTCGTCTTTGTGGTAACCGCCAAGAGTAATTTCTGCAGTTGCAACAAGACAGGTTCCTTCTTCTTCAATAGAGTAAACGTTAGATTCGTTTCCGCGTGGATTAAATCCGATTCCCTTCAAAACTTCTTCTTTTGCAACATCCGGAGTGATGAAAAGCTTAAAGCCATGTTTGCGGAGAATGTTCAAGGCATACATAATCAAAGCCTGCTCAAGGAATACAGCGTCGTTTTTAAGGTAGTAGAATTTAGGACCAGAAACCTTTGTTCCGCGGTCAAAATCGATGATATCAAGCTCTTCACCAAGCTGAACGTGGTCTTTTGGTTCAAAGTCAAACTTGCGTGGAGTTCCAACCTTTTTAACTTCAAGGTTTTCTGTATCAAGCTTTCCAACTGGAGCATCAGGGTGAACCATGTTAGGAAGCTGGCGTGCAGCCTCTTCAAGTTTTTCTTCAATAGCCTTGCTTTCGCTTTCTACGTCTGCAATTTCAGCCTTGATCTGCTTTCCGGCTTCAATAAGTTTTGCACGCTCGTCAGCCTCAAGCTTCTGCTTCATAGCCTGAGCATTTTCGTTACGTTTCTGCTGCAAAGCCTGAAGTTTTGTTACAAGGGCAGTGCGCTTGTCATAAAGTTCAACTACGATGTCTGCCTCAGCCTTCATATTGCGGTTGATGATGTTCTGTTTTACAGCTTCAAGATTGTCTTTAATAAATTTATAGTCTAGCATTTCTTTTATCCTCGCGGGCCTAAGCCCTATTCTTATTCAATAGTATACTTAATTGTTACGTTTGAAGTAATATCCAGTTTTCCCGGTTCAATAGTTGTTTCTGTATTTGCCTTTGCAGCCTTTGCAAGCATTACGCCGTCATTTCTTGAAGTAGAAGTGTAGTTTTCGTAAATTTCAAGAACATTTCCAACCTTGCAGCCGCTTGCTCCTGCCAGAAGGTTTGCTGCATCCTGAGCATCCTTAATTGCAAGAGTGCGGGCCTGACGCAAAGCTGTAGAGCGGTCAGAAACCATATATTCAAAATCAGTTACACCGTTAGCACCTGTATTCTGTTTTACAGCAGCATCAATAACCTTTCCTGTAAGATCAGGATTTCTTACGATTACAGAAATTGTATTGCGTACAGTGTACTGACCAGGGTAAGCCTGAGAATTATCCTGAGTAATTTTATAATCGCTTGTAAAAATATCATCATCTGCAACGCCTGCACCCTTAATTGCCTCAATTGCGTTGTTTGTGTTGATAGCATTGCGTTCAGCAGTCTGAGAAACATTCCAGCCCGACGAGCGTACAATGAATTTTACCGAAACTAAATCCGGGCTAACCGAAACGGTTCCACTTCCGGAAACTGTTATGTAGCGAGGTGTTTCTGCCGGTTTGTTGAAAGTACAGGATGTAAGCGAAAGTGCCAGCACCGCAGAAGCTGCTAAAACGATTTTTTTCATAATCTAACCCCTTATCTTCCCTGAAGATAAAATCTTTGTAAATATATAATGCGCTTATTTGCCTTATCCCAGAATTTACTTGCCGGGTAGTTTTTTGTAAGCGTTGTGTACGAATTAATTGCGCCGCTGATATCCTGAAGGTCAGACTTTGCTTCTAAAATCTGTCCCTGAAGATAGAGGGCCTCATCGCGGCTGTCGCTTGATGCGCCAAGGTATTCATTTATATTTTTTAAGGCCTCTGAATATTTTTTTTCTGTAAACTGAGTCTTCGCAAGCGTTAAAAGCTGGCTCAGATCTTTCTGGCTTTTTTCGTTAGAAGATAGAGTTGCGTCTGCTGCTGCGGCATTTTCTGACGCGGAAAGTAATGCTTCCCGGCTTGCTTTTGCAAGGCTGTTACCATTCTCTGTCTTAGGGCTAGAAGTATCAGCTGCGTTATTTTTCTGCGCTGCCACCTGGGCATTGGCAGAAGTCTTATTGCTGGTCTTGTTTTCTACAGTCTTTTCTTCTGGAGCTGCAATCAGTTCTACATCATCGTTTGAATCGTCGTATTCTACAGCTGCAGTTTCAACTGTATTTTCTGCAGTCTTTCTAACCGGACGCTTTGCCTTTAATGGCATTTTGAATGCCGGTGCTTCAATATGAGTTGTAGCGCTTCCCCGTTCTGTTTCAACAATTACTTCTATATAATCATCTATAATCTGACCACTTACAGCGTCGTTTTTATAAAAATGTAGTATTTTCCTTCCCGGCTGGCGGGCCTGCAAAGAAAAGTTTGTATTTTCTGTTCCAAGCTGTCTTCCAAAGTAGGTAATGTTCTTTGAATTGTCTGTAGCACCCATGTAAATCCAGCCCTTTCCAGGATAGCTTACGTCCAGGTATTCTGTAACCTTCATTGTTACAGAACGCGATGGAGTAATCTGATTTTCATTAGATGCTGAGTTTTCTTCTTCAAGGTTATCTGCATCGGCATCAAGAAGGTCAGCGTCATCTTCTCTGCCATCTTCATTATCAGCATTTTCGTCTGCAGTGGACAGGGCAGCTTCTCCGGCTGCACTTATTCCTGCAGATGCAGCTGTTCCTGTGTCAATTCCGTTTGCAGCACCCGCATTTACGCCAGTGCTATTTGCCCCTTCCGATTGAGTTCCTGCTTCTGCGTCTGCCAGGCCGTTTTCTGCATTAATTCCGTCAACGTTTTCTCCGTCCGCATTCAGCAGGGAGTCTGAATCATTTTCATTTTCAACGTCGCTTACATCTTCATCATCAAGTTCCGGAAGCTGGTCAAGCTGGTCTGGCTCCAGGAATTCAAGGTCATCTTCATCAAGATTGTCTTCATCCGGCGGAAGATCTGTAATCTCTGGCTCTTCAATTTCAGAAAGCTCTGCTTCTGAAGAATCGTAAACCTTGTCGTTTAATTCAGTGTCAGGAGCCTTATTTTCTGTGTCGCCAGCGGCTTCTGGTTTTGAGGCACAAGAGAAAAATATCAGCGTAGAAAGAGCTGTTAAAGTTAGAAAAAGTTTTTTCATGGTGCTGCCTCCAGTATATCATTTACAATTTTGTCGTTAGAAAAACTAAGCCCTTCAATTTCCTTTTCTGTCGGAACTGTGAACCATTCTTCTGCTTCTTCTTTTGTCCAGCGGTCTCTGGCAGGGCGCGAAATATTATAGTCTTTTGGAAGTTTTGGTCCGTCAGGAATTACGGGATTTTCCGTTCCCATAACTGTAGTCTCTGGTATGCCGGTATTCTTTTCCTTTTTGCCTTTTCCGCTTGCAATAACGTAAATCAAAAGAATAAGGCAGATAAAAATTACAAAAATCATCCCGGCTATGGCGAAAAAGAGCGTCTTATTTGTTTCCATTAAGTCGCGGATTTTTTCGCTTAGGCTTTCTGTGAGCTCTGTAATTTTTTCTTTTACTGACTCAATTATTGAACCAAAATCCATATTAATTACTCTGCATTTTCTTCTTCATGGCGGTGTTTATCCGGGCGAGGTGGAAGTACAACTCCTTCCTCATCTGGAACTTCTTCGTCCACAAAGTTTTCGCTTGAACGGTCAATGTCGGCTCCTGTCTTAATGTCTTCATCAAGACGAAGCTGAATTGTCTTACTTACGCCGGATTCCTCCATTGTAATACCAAGCATTGTAGAAGCACCCATTACGGTCTTCTTGTTATGTGTAATTACGATGTACTGACTGATGTTTGCAAAGCTTTCAAGTGTTGTTACAAAGCTTGAAACGTTCTTGTCGTCCAAAGCGGCGTCAATCTCGTCCAGAAGACAGAATGGACTAGGGCGAACCTGATAGGTTGCAAAGAGCAGGGCAACCGCAGTCATTGTCTTTTCACCACCCGAAAGAAGGGCAATGTTTTCAAGGTTCTTTCCAGGCGGCTGGGCGTAAATATCAATACCAGAAGTAAGGATATTTGCGGGATCTGCCAGCTTAAGCTCTGCACGGCCACCGTTGAAGAGGCGGCGGAACATATTGTGGAAATTCTTTTTAATCTTGTTGTAAGTATCAAGGAACATTTCGGCAGATTTAGATTTAATTTCTTCCGAAACGATGATAAGGTTTTCCAAACTCTTTTTAGTATCGATGTAGTTTGAGTTCTGGCGCTCATAGCGGTCTTTTACTTCCGCAAACTCTTCCGGCGCCATAAGGTTTACAGTTCCAAGTGAGTTGAAAGCCTTTTTTGCTTCACTGAGTTTTTCGCGAAGGTCTGCTGCCGAAGCATTGATTTTATACATTCGCTCTTCGTAAGCCATTAGGTCGCGGCTGTACTGATCCTGGAAGTTCTGTTTTACGTTACGAATATCGTTATCTGCAGAGTTCAGACTCAAAGTAAGGCGTTCATACTGTTCCTGATAGCGGCGTTCATCTTCACGCTTTTTATCAAGAGTGCCTGTTTTACCGGAAACTGACTTATCGCACTTTGCAATTTCTTCGTCTAGGTTAGACATTTCTTTTGCAAGCTTTTCACCGCGGTATTCGATTTCGGCAAGTTCATCCTGAATGCCGTTGATTTTTTCGTTGAGTTCTTCCTGGCGTTTTGTTTCTGTAAAAATATCGTCTTCAACTTCGCGCAGGCGGTTTTTCTGCTCTGCAAAAGTGCGCTCAAGGTTGTTAATCTGGTTTTTAGCGGAGTTAATCTGCTCCTGCATCTGGATTTCGTTAATCTTGAGCTTATGAAGTGTATCTTCGTACTCGTTGATTTTTGCAACCAGTTCTGAGTTTTCAGAATGAAGGTCTGTAATCTGAGAATTAATTTTTTCTACGGCTGCTATATTTTCGTTGATTTTGTTATCAATGCCGCGTTTTTTAGTCATTACACCTTCAGGACTCAAAAATTCTGTGATGAAGGCTGGTGAAGCGTTTAAGTATTTAGAAAGGGCATCTTCCAGTGCTGCAATCTGACTTTCTGCCTCTGCAAAGGCGTCACTTGCTTCGCGTACAGTTTTAGAAGACTCTTCTGCACTGTGATTCTGATTTGCAAAGTCTGTAAATACATTTTTACGGCCTGTTACAAAAACCTTAAGCTTTCCAAGGGCTGTATCCAGTTCTTCCTTTGCATTTCTCATTGCGTTTTCGCTGAAACCAGCAGATTTAAGCTTTTCATCAAGCATTGTAACGATGTCTTCTGTAATGGAAGCAAGTTCGTTCTGCAAGTTTTTGCGTTCAGCTTCAAGAGAAGAAATCTTTTCTCGAAGTTCGTCAGCCTTCAGATCGTTTTCATTAATCTGTGTGCGGCTTTTTGTAATATTGTCTTCAAAAGATTTGATATTTGCTCGGGCATTTTCCAGCTGCTTTGTCTTTGAGTGAAGCTCTGCGTTCTGCTCGTCAATTTCTTCCTGAGTATTATCAAGCTGTTCGCTGATTGCGCGTTTACGGCCGTCAAGGTTATTGATTTTTTCCTTGATTTCGATAGCCTGCTTGTTGAAGTTAGAAATTAAGTCCAGCTTACCGTTCTTTTCTGTACCGATTTTGATAAGCTCTGCCTGCTTTGCATAAAGCTCTTCCTGAAGTGCCTTAGACTTTTCGCGGTTTTCAGAAATTGTATTGTTGATTTCGTCAATTTCTTTACGAACCAGGTCGCGTTTCTGTTCAACAACCTTGAGTTCATCCTGATGTCGTGCCTTATCCTGAACAAAGTTTTTAAGGCGGAGCAGGGTAATGTCGAGTTCGTAATCAAAAATCTCGTCCTTGTACTTTCGGTATTTGATTGTTTTTTCACTCTGGATTTTCAAAGAATCGTACTGACGCTTGATTTCTCCAAGTGCTATTTCAATCTGAGTAAGGTTCTGTCGTGTGCGTTCAAGCTCGCGTTCTGCTTCTGCAACTTCTGCCTTAGAACGGCTGATTCCGGCTGCCTCTTCAAAAAGATAGCGGCGGTCTTCCGGCTTACTTGAAAGAATCTGATCGATTTTACCCTGTTCCATGACAGAGTAGGCAGCTTTACCAACACCAGTATCCATAAAGAGGCGGCGGATTTCTGTTGGACCCGCAGGTCTCTTGTTAATAAAATATTCCTGATCGCCAGAGCGGTAAAGGCGGCGGGTAATTGCAATTTCGTCTTCATCAAGAGGGAGTAATCCCTTATCGTTACAGAGAGTTAAAGTTACTTCGGCAGCGTTAAGCTTCTGGCGGCGTTCTGTTCCGTTAAAAATAACGTCTTCCATTTTTTCTGCGCGAAGATTTTTTGAGCGGTTTTCTGCCAGTACCCATTTAATGGCATCTACTACGTTTGATTTTCCACAACCGTTAGGGCCAAGAAGGGCAGTAATACCTTCTGCAAAATCTATATGAGTTTTATCAGCAAAAGATTTAAAACCGTGAATATCAAGACTTTTTAAAAACACAAAATATTCCTTAAAAAATTAGTCTAATAATTATAGCGATTTATAGAGATTAGTTCTACAAATAACAAAAAAATGCTTTCGCGGGAACCGCCATTCGCTCTGCGGTGAGCTGGCAAGGATAAAAAAAATTGTCTTGGTTCAGTTTGTGTCTCTATCCTTGCCAAGCTCAATGCGTCGCGAATGTCGAACCCCGCTACGCATTTTATTCTTCCTAAGCGCTAATCTCTTTAATTACTTTTATTAGTTTTTCAACGGTGTCACTCCAGTTGTACTTACCGGCCTGCATGTTGCCTAGGTCGGTCATTTTGTCGCGTAAATCTTTGTCTTCTATGACTTTCTGCATTGCGGCAGCAATTTCGGCAGGGTTATTTGAATTGAAATACAAAGGCGCGTGGCCGCCTACTTCTTTCAGTGCACCGGCATTAGAACACAAAACCGGGATTCCGCAGGCCATGGCTTCAAGAACAGGAAGTCCTATTCCTTCATTTACGCTTGGGAAAATGCAGGCTTCGGCTCCGGCATAAAGGGTTGCAAAGCTTTCGTGAGGAAAAAAGCCTGTAAGAAAAATGTCCGAGGCATATTCACTTTCGAAAACTGCTTTATGAACTTCTTTGGCGTAATCTCCGTCTTCGCCTGCAAGTACCAGACGGTGGGGAAGACCTGTATTTTTTTTGAAGATTTCAAAAGCCTTAATCAGTTCAATGTGCTTTTTGTTCTTATCAGAAAGCTTTGAGCCATAAATAAAGTAGGGACGTTTGATGCTGAAAGGTGAAACCTCAACAGCCTCTTCATCACCAAGAACTTTTGGATAAAAAAGCTTATGGTCAATTCCGTTGTAAATAACACGGATTTTTTCTTCCGGGATTCCAAGCTTTACCAGATCTTTTTTGATGTAATTTGTTCCCGCAATAATAACTTTTACGTTTTTAAGTCCGTGTTTCAAAAGTTTTTTATGCAGAAAACTCATTTTCTCAATTGCAGCGGAAAGCACTGTGTTTACAATTGCAATTCCATTTTTAATGAAGGTAAAGGGAAATACCTTTGAAACGGCCGGATAAATAACTAAATCATAGTTATTTTTCATCACAAAAAACTTGATTCCGCTTCTGTGATGCCAGCTTCCTTCTGACTTGGGATTGTCCGCAAGTTGAACTGCCTGATATGGAAATCCATTATTTTCTGTAAAGGTAAAACGGTCTGTTTCTGAGCCAAAAAGTTCGAACTGAATGTCTTCATCATCAGACGGAAGATTTGAAGTCAAATAAAAAAGACAGGAACCAAGTCCCGATCTTCCGTGATCACAGCCGAACGTATCGATGCCAACTTTTATCATTCTTCTAATATATCATTTTTTGCGCCTGTATGCTATATTTTAG
This sequence comes from Treponema sp. JC4, assembly GCF_000260795.1. Classification (GTDB taxonomy): domain Bacteria; phylum Spirochaetota; class Spirochaetia; order Treponematales; family Treponemataceae; genus Treponema_D. The sequence continues at coordinate 6,957 of NZ_AJGU01000007.1, read as the reverse complement.
GTCTATGAAAAACGCATTCACCTTATTATCAGAAAATCTTAATCAGAAACTGACTGAACTTGGAATTAAAGAGCCGACTGCCGTTCAGAACGAAATTATTCCCCGTATTTTAGAAAAAAAGAATGTGATTTTTCAGTCAGAAACCGGAACTGGAAAAACCTTTGCATATCTTCTGCCTTTAATTCAGAATTATGGAGAAAATGATGATGTAACAGCTGACGCTGTTAAGATTCTTATCGTTGCTCCTACGTTTGAGCTGGCTTCTCAGATTAATCAGGCCGCTAAGCAGATTACAGAAAAGAAAACGGCTCTCTTTATTGGCGGAGCCCCGATTAAGCGCCAGATAGAAACTCTTAAAGAAAAGCCCTTCCTGGTAATTGGAACTCCTGCCCGTCTTGTTGAGCTTATCCGCCTTAAAAAACTTAAAATCAGCGGGCTCAAGGCAATTGTTTTTGATGAAACAGACCGTCTTGTGCGTAAGGAACTTTTTGAGGAATCTGATGCCCTGCGTCTTTTAGTTCCAAAGGAAAGTCAGGTGATTGCCTGTACCGCAACCTTAAACAAGCAGACAAAAATCTTTTTTGCTGGAATAGAAAACGTAGTACTTCCTGCAGAAGATGTTCTTCGCAAGCGGATTACCCACTGGGCAATTTATGCCGAAAACCGCGATAAAATTGAAACTTTAAGAAAATTCATCGCTGCCTGCGATTATCAAAAGATTTTGATTTTTACAAGCCGGGCTGACCAGGTAGAAAATATTTATACCAAATTGCGTTTCAAAAAAGTTGACTGTATGGCTTTACACGCCAAGGCAGACAAGCAGCTTCGTAAAGCCGCAATCGACAAATTCAGAAGCGGGAAGTGTAAAATTTTAATTACAAGTGACCTTGCTGCGCGAGGACTTGATATTGCAAATATTTCTCACGTAATTCAGATGGATTTACCGGAAGACGAAGATTTCTTTATTCACCGCAGCGGCCGTACAGCCCGCGCCGGAAAATCTGGAATAAATGTGGTAATCGGCGATGAATACGAAATGCGGAAATACGCCGCTCTGGAAAAGAAACTGGGCATTGTAGTTTACCCGAAAGAGGTATACAACGGAGAGATTGTAGCACCTGGGGAAAATTAGATTTTGCATAAAAACGCGCGAGCGAAGGGTGTGCTTTCAAACTGCATTGCAGGTGCGGGCGACAGCGAGTCAAATTTCAAAATATCCTGCACCCGCAGTTTGAAACCGCACCTTCGCTCGCGCATTTTTATGCAGATTCTATTTGTCCGCCCTGTCGCTGCACAAGTTTCATTACGTCTTTTTCTTTCTGCAAAACTACATCTTTTGTAATCTTTACAGATTTTTTGCCTTCAATATCCGGCACTTCAAACATAATGTCCATGAGCATCTTTTCTACAATTGTGCGAAGTCCTCGTGCACCGGTCTTCTGGCGGATAGCTTCAGCAGCAATTTCCTGGATAGCGTCGTCTTCAAAAGAAAGATCAACATCATCAATCTTAAAGCTTGCCTGGAATTGCTTTGTAATTGCGTTTTTAGGTTCTGTAAGAACAGAAACAAGGTCATCCTGTGTAAGCTCTTTGAGGGCACAGGTAATTGGCATACGACCAATAAGTTCTGGAATAAGACCGAACTTTACAAGGTCGTCCGGTGTTACCTGAGAAAGCAGCTTCATCTTCTGAGTTTCATCCATCTGTCCGATGTTTGAACCAAAGCCCATAGAATGAGCGTAAACACGCTGTTCAACAATCTTATCAAGACCAACAAAGGCACCACCCAAAATAAAGAGGATGTTTGTTGTATCAATCTGAAGCATTTCCTGATTAGGGTGCTTGCGGCCGCCCTGAGGAGGAACGCTTGCAACTGTACCTTCAATAATCTTCAAAAGTGCCTGCTGAACACCTTCACCGCTCACATCGCGGGTAATAGAGGTGTTTTCAGATTTGCGGGCAATCTTATCAATTTCATCAATAAAGATAATTCCGCGTTCTGCAGCTTCAATATTTCCGTCTGCGGCATTAATCAGTTTAAGAAGAACGTTTTCTACGTCTTCACCAACATAACCGGCTTCTGTAAGGGTAGTGGCATCTGCAATTGCAAAAGGAACCTTAAGCTTCTGAGCCAGTGTTTTTGCAAGAAGGGTTTTTCCGCTTCCTGTTGGTCCAATCAAAAGAACGTTTGATTTTTCAATTTTAACGGCATTTTCTTCTGTCTGAAGAGCCTGTGCCGAAGACATTCTTTTGTAGTGGTTGTATACGGCAACCGAAAGAACTTTTTTTGCATCATCCTGACCAACAACATACTGATCAAGGTAAGCTTTAAATTCTTTTGGTGTTGGAACGTTATCCAGTTCAATTGGAAGAACGTCTGCTGCCTGCTGTTCAAGAATACCTGAGCAGATTGCAACACACTTGTCACAGATAAATGAATTGCCAGATGGTCCGGAAATCAATTTTCTGTCTTTGCCGGCTGTGCTGCCGCAGAAAAAACAATATTTATCATTAGGTGAACTAAAAAGACCCATTGTTATCTCCAGTAATTGATAATTTATTTTCTAGAAGGCATTACGTGATCTACAATTCCGTATGCAAGCGCGTCCTGTGCTGACATGTAATAATCACGTTCCATATCTTTTGCTACTTCGTCGATTGATTTTTTTGTATGATGAGCAAAGTATTCAATCGAAAGTTTTTTAAGACGGATAATTTCCTTTGCCTGAATGGAAATGTCACTTTCCTGTCCCTGAACACCGCCCCAAGGCTGATGAATCATAACGCGGCTTGAAGGAAGTGCATAGCGTTTTCCTGCAGTTCCTCCTGCAAGAAGAATTGCACCCATTGAAGCAGCCTGTCCCATACAGATTGTCTGAATGTCACATTTTACGTACTGCATTGTATCGTAGATTGCAAGGCCTGCTGTAACGCTTCCACCAGGTGAGTTGATGTAAACGCTGATATCTTTATCTGGATTTTCTGATTCAAGGAAAAGAATCTGAGCAACTGCAAGGTCTGCAGAAGCATCGTTAATTTCGCCGTCAATGAAAACGATTCTGTCTTTTAAAAGACGAGAAAAAATATCGTATGTTCTCTCTCCATTTCCTGTTTTTTCTACAACGTAAGGTACAAGAGTATTCTGCTGTTCGTTCATAAAAATCATCCTGTTATGAAAATAAAAATTCGTACTTTATTAATATAATGAAAAAATGCAAAAAAGGGTAGTGATATTATAAAATCAGCAAAAAAAAATCCTTCGGGCGGTTTTGTGCAGCTCCGAAGGATTTTCTGGTGAAAGATAAACTTTCAGCTATTAGTTATTGAAAAGTTCTTTGAAAGAAAGTTTGTCGCCTTTTGCAACTTTAACTTCTTTGTAAAGTTCATCATAAAGCTTGTTTTCTTTTGTATCATCGATGAGGTATTCTTTTGCACGAGCGTCAGAATAGTGCTTTTTAACTTCTTCTACAGTCATTCCGCCTTCTTCTGCAATTTCTGCATAGCGTTTTTCGATTTCTTCTGGAGTTACGCTGATATTGCGCTCTTTAAGAAGTGCATCAACGATGATTCTAGATTTAAGCATTTTTTCAGAATCGCCAGTCCACTGAGTAAGCATAGCTTCTTTTGTCTGACCAGATGCTGAAACCATTTTTTCAAGCTGTTCTGGGCTTGTCTGGAACTGCTGAGCCATCATTCTCCAGCGGCCGTCAAGTTCTGCCTGAAGCATAGAAGCCGGGATGTCGAACTTGTTCTTTTCAACAAGCTGTTCAAGAAGTGAGTTGTTTTTCATTTCGCGAACACGGCGGTTCTTTGCAGCTTCCATATTCTTTGTGATGTCAGCTTTCATGTCTGCAAGAGTCTTGTATTTAGCGTTGCAGTCCTGAGCAAAGTCATCATCAAGAGCTGGAAGGTCGCGAACTTTTACAGCTGTAACAGTTACTGAAAGTTTTACTGTTTTTCCTGCAAGGTCAGAATCTTCGTAATCTTTCTTGAAAGATTTTGTGATTTCTTTAGTTTCGTCTTTCTTCATACCGATGATTTCGTCATCGATTTTGTAGAGGTTTTCACCTGTTCCTACTGTGAATACGTAATCCTGGCGTTTTGAACCAGCAATTTCTTTTCCGTCTTCACCAATTTCTGAGTAGTTGATTGTTACGATGTTGTCTTTTGCAACTACTCCGTCCTTCTTATCAACAACCATAGCGTTGCGTTCCTGCATAGCCTTGAGCTCGTCGTTCAAGTCTGCATCAGAAATTGTAACCTGTGGTTCTTTTACTGTGATTCCAGAGAAATCTTTTACAGATACTTTTGGGAATACATCGTAAGTTACTGTATATGTAAGGTCTTTTGTTACGTCCAATTCAGGAGCCTTGTCCATAACTGGCTGTGCGTATGGAAGAGGGCGGTTGTCTGTTTCGTTCTGGAAGATTTCATTCAATGAAGAATCAATGAGCTCTCCGAGTGCGTCAGCCTTAAGGGAATCACCATATTTGCGCTCAAGAACATTTGCCGGTACGTGACCTTTGCGGAAGCCAGGAATCTGTGCGTTTTTTACATACTTTGACAAAGTAGATTTGTAAGACTGCTCTACGTCAGCTTTTGCAATTGTTACTGTCAGTTTTACTGCAGATTTTTCCAAATTTGTGAATTCTTTTGTAAGTTTCACGGTGGTAACCCCTTAAATAAAATTAACTGCCGGCAGGGGCAGTAAAGTTCAAAATTATAAAAAAAAAGCGGTTCAGATTTATAACTGAATCGCTTTTTTTAATTTAGAGCGGAAAACGGGAGTCGGACCCGCGACATCCACCTTGGCAAGGTGGCGCTCTACCACTGAGCTATTTCCGCAAAGCTTTATGCGTTTTCAGGTCTCTGAAAAGTAGAGCGGAAAACGGGAGTCGGACCCGCGACATCCACCTTGGCAAGGTGGCGCTCTACCACTGAGCTATTTCCGCAAGATTTATTTCCTTTGCAAATGTCCAGGAAAGACAATTGCGAGAGGAGGGACTTGAACCCTCACGCCGAAGCACTAGATCCTAAGTCTAGCGTGTATGCCAATTTCACCACTCTCGCGTGATTTAAGGCCAAGCCTTTCTTTTGATGAGCGACCGGGGGATCGAACCCCGGACCCACAGATTAAGAGTCTGTTGCTCTACCAGCTGAGCTAGTCGCCCGAAGTGATTAGTAATATAACAAATCAGCGCATTTTGTTCAAGGGGTTGAATCTTGATTTTTCAAAAATTGTTGATTTTTTTTACAGCATGGTAAGTGCCGTTCTGCGTCTGAGAGGACTCGAACCTGCTTAAAATCGTTCGCGAAAGCGAACATCCTCTTAGCAGGGGGCAACGGGGACGGCGCTGAGTCCCCGTTAGGGCAACTGAAATTTTTAGTTGCCTTCCTTATTTTACGTGCGTCTGAGAGGACTCGAACCTCCTACCTTCGGTTTCGAAGACCGACGCTCTGATCCAGATGAGCTACAGGCGCATTGCAGAAAAATCTGCCTAAAAAAAACGAACAGATTAAGCTGTTCGTTTTAGGGTGCCTAGTCGGGATCGAACCGACGACAACCAGATCCACAATCTGGCGCTCTACCGCTGAACTATAGGCACCGTATTTGTCGTTAAGACTTTGAAAGTTTAACAGATTTTTGCTCTCAAAGTCAATGGCCTGCTGTGCAAATATTGGAAAATTTATGAAAAATTTACGCTTGCACTGCAAGTATTCCTGTTAGAAATTGTAAATTGCACCTGCGTTGAAGGAATATTTGAAAAGTCCGCCAAATGCAAAGTTATTTTCAGCAAGAACAGCCCAGTGTTCATCAAAAGCCCAGCGGCAGCCAAGCTGGAATTCACCGTCAAAATAAACTTTTGTTTCATTATATTTTTCATCAAGATATCTTGATTTCACTTCATAGAATGCAATAGGGATAGAGAAACCTGCTCCTGCATATGGAATCAGCTGATCCTGCCAGGTTCCTGTTTTTCCACTGAAGAATGAAATAGGAGGAGCCCATACTGCTCTTGCACCTGGTACAACCATAATAGACTGGAATTCTACAATTCCCCAGCTTTTGCCACCAAAATCCAGGTTACAGAAGCCTTCAATTCCAAAGTTAGGAAGAGGGAAAAGGTTTGTCAGCCCAAAGGCTGGTGCAAGTTCAAAGTGTGAAAAGTCCAGTTTATAGTCATTTTCAGAATAAGTAATAGTTGCATAACCGATAGTAAGTTTTCCATACATACCGATATCTTTCTTTTCAGCTGCAAAAACTGAGCCTGCAAGCATTGCCATTGCAAGGCAGATGGCAGTAACAATTTTTTTCATTTTTTAATCTCCTTATTAAATTGTTTTTTTAACTATAAGAAAGGGAAGATTACGGGTCAATATCCTTTCTATTAATAAAAGTAAAATTCACATTTTTAATAGAAATTTTTGATTTTTCCCTAAACCTTTTTTTTCAGATTCCGATGAATAACTGAAAGACCGAATCCGTATCAAAAGGATGGGGCTTGTGGAGATTATATGAACGAAGAATTCAAAATCATTCTTGAAGATGAAAACAATCTTCTTGATCACATTACTGAAGAACAGTCAGCTTTGCGTCTTGCCGTTGAAAAGAAGAACTGGAATGACCTTATGACAAGTATTTCAGAAATCAATCTTATGTCAGATGCTTTTAAGACTCTGGATACAAGACGGGAAAAACTTCAGAAATCAATTAATAGAGATGAACTTGCTTCGTACAGCGAAACTCTCTTGAATCTTCGTTCAAAACTTCTTAAATGCAAGGCAGAAAATAAAGCATTTGCAAGCTATGTAAGTATCAGCCGTTCTTTTATTCAGCAGGTTGTGGAAAAGGCGCTGCCTCAGTCACGCAATAAGAATTATTCACGAACCGGTCATATTGTTCAGCCTCAGCCACAGAGCGTAGTGGTAAATCAGTTGTTTTAATTAAGAAAGAGA
>NZ_AJGU01000006.1 GCF_000260795.1 Treponema sp. JC4 | reverse complement strand
ATTAGTAAAATTATATGAAAAACCTGATTTATATTCCCATGTTGTAGATACTATAGGATTTGGACAATCTATAAAATTATTATTATTTATAGTTGGAGCTCCATCATTTGTATTACTTTCTACATTAATTCTACAGTTTATGAAAGTATTATTATTAATATAAATAAATGAGCCATAACTAAAATAAAGGGTTGCATTCTCAATTGTATTATTTGAAACCAATGAATTACTACCATGCCATGAATATAATTCTGAAATATTAAGAGATTCTTCTATTATATTATTAATCAAAAATCCTCTTTCTCCAAAATCAATTCCATTCTTTAGCGTATTATTTAATATAACTGTACCAACAGCATTTTCTTTTTTCACACCGTTAACACAATCATGAAAATAGCATTTATTTATATAAGTACTTTCTTTTATTGTAAGTGGAGTATCTGCATATTCAAACTCACAGTATTCCATAATATTACCAGAAATATAGTTATAAGAATTTTCTGTAACTAAAGAACCGCCATTAATTGCAATACCTTTCCAGTAAAATGATGTATCGTAATTACCTTGTTTTTCATAGTCCGAAGTAAAAAGAATTTTCTTTTCTGCAGTTCCCCTTGCATATATACTTCCTGTAATACTTATTGAATAATTTCCTGCAAAACGAATCTCAACACCCGGATCAATTACAAGAGTTTTATCTTCGCTTACAAGACAATCTGCTTCTACAAGATAGGGACTACATTCTTCTCTTAAATGAAGTTTGTCCCCAATTAATACACCTGTAAGCGTAGTAACTAAATCTGTAAGGGTTATGACTTTATGCTCTGTAGTTGAAATATTTCCACTCTTATCTTTTAATGCAATATAGAAGGTATAAGTTCCATTTCCTACATACTGCTCTGGTAAATCATTAATATCAAAGTCAAAACCAATCTGATAATTCTGCCAGTTATAAGTTGATGGATACAAAGAACCTGTTACACCATCCACCGTGCGGGCTATCTGAACAGACATTTTTTCTATTCCACTGCCTTTTTCTAGAGGACTAAGGTCTATATGCAGTTTTGTATTATTTGCAAAATTTGCTCCGCTATTAATTACAATAGGATTAGTATTCCATGCTGGACTTGTAGTATCAGAAAGAATATATTCTCTTCCCGCCCCAATCGTACGAACTTCCAGAGGTGTAAAATCACTTATTGTAATTGCTTTGCTATCCCAACCTTCTTTACTAAAGGTAATTGTATGACTTCCACTGGCAAGAATATTATTTGCTTCGAAAGCACCATCACTTGTCGTACGAACGACAATATCATCCCGTTCAAGTGTTGTAATTGTAACATTAATACCAGAGCTATCGCTCATTCCATCCAGGAAAACATAGCCACGCAAGGTAGCTGAATCAGGAATCATTTCCAAGGTTCCTATATTTATAGATTCACTTGCAATTACCTGTTTTTCTACTGTTACATCCGGAACATTTAGTTTTGAAAAACGTATTGTTTGATAACCAAGAGGAACATGGTCTAACTGCCAATATCCGTCACTTTCTGTTATATATTTATATACTTCAGAATCAAGGCCATCTACTGTAACAGTAATACCTGAATAATCTTCTGTACCGGCAAGCTGAATTATACCCTTAAGAGTATTAGCAGTTGCTTTCATTTCTACAGTAAGAACTCCGTATGTACTATCAGTCAGGACAGTAATTGTTTCTGCTTTTGCAGTAAGCTGGAAATCTTCTTTTTCAAAACGAACACCACCAGGATAGTTTCCGCTAGGTACACTAAACTCATACAAACCGTCAGAATCTGTTATACAGGTATATTCTGTTCCTACAATTGAAACCTTTATACCTGAATGATCTGTACAACCTTCCAAATTTACAATACCACTTATTTTTCCAGTTGCCTGAACAAGTTCTATTTCATCAAGTTCGCGTGAACTATCTTCTGACAAAGAAATAGAAGAACTTGTATAAGAACGATAACCTTCGAATGCAAAGGAAAGGATATATTCTCCTGGTGTCATACTGCTTAATGCAAAAAATCCATCTTTATTAGAAAGTGCACTATAAATCTCTTTTGTTTTTGTAGTTTTTGTTGCAGTTATTCTTATACCTGTATAATCTGTTTTACCAGCCAGTTTTACAGTACCATAAATAGAACGCAAACTTATAGAAAGCTGCATATCCGCTGGTCCTGATGTTATTCCACTAGAAACAATAAATGGATCTGAAACACCTGTTGTATAGCCATTTTTTGTAGCTTGAACTCTATAAGTTCCAGGGCTTACACCAGAAATTGCAAAATGTCCTTTACTATCGGTAACTGTAGTATATGAAGTTGATGTATCATTTTCTTTATATATCAGAATCACAATTCCAGCTTGAATATCTGCGGATTCAAGAGTAACATTTCCAGAAACAAAACCTGCGTTAGTTTGAAGGGCTACATTTTCTACAACTTCAATTGCATTTAGACCTACATTTACAGTTTTTGTCGAATCTGAAACAAAGCCTGGATGACTGAAGGTAAGAATATATGAGCCGGAATCTACATCTGTAATTACATAAACACCATCTGAAGCTGTTGTAGTAGATTTTGTATTTGTTGAATCTGTCAAACTTTGCAAGAGCACAGCAGTTCCTTCAAAACCACTTTCCATACCAGCAAGTACACAAGAACCTGTTATAGAATATGTTGCTTTTTCATCAATAGTCAGTGTTCCTGTAGAAACTTCAGATCCAACAGAAACTACAATATTCGAAAGAGTAGCTGTTTTATATCCAGGATATACTGCACTTACAGTATAGGTTCCCGGACCAACAGAATCAAAAGTAAATGAACCATCTGATGCTGTTAATGCATAGTAACGTTTTTCTGAATTATTATCATTTTTAATTGCAGTAACACCAATACCACTTAAATTTGTTGTTGCAGTTACAGAAACATAACCGTAAATACGTCCTCCATTTTCTTTTAAGAATATCTGAGGAGTTACTGTTACTTTTGCACCTATAACATTAATATCATTTAGAACCTGCAACACATATCCATCTTTATGGAATTCTGCATTGTAAACACCAGGAAGAACATCATTAATTGTCCAGTTACCAGAACTTGTAGTTACGGCATTATAGGAATGTTTATTAGACTGATCTGTTAATACAACATCTACCCCAGCATTATTACTTGAGTTTTCATCCAGATATACAAAGCCTCTAACAGTTCCTTTTGCATAATATAGGGCAAAATCCTGTGTAATTTCAGTCTCAGGAATTTCATCTCCTTTGGAAGCTAATAAAATATTTTCCTGTTCTGAGAATGTATAACCGGAATACATTGCTCGAATTGTATGCAGACCTTGAGGAACTCCAGAAATTGAAAAGCTTCCATTTGATGCTGTTAATGCTGAATAGGATGTACCAGGTATAAATACGGTAATACCCGCATGATCGCTTTCCATACTACCGTCATCCCCATATTTTTTAGCTACACCTTTTATTATTCCGGTAGGTTTTAATTCGACAGTTGCAACATCAAGACCTGCCCCTTCCTTTGGCATTACATTTGAAATAATTGCAGATACGATTGCAGAACCATCATCATCCGTCTGAACAGCAGCGGTTCTTGATGAAATAATTGTTCCCGGTGCTTTTGTAGAAAAATAAAAATTATAAGATTTTGATGTATCAAGACTATCTATATAGAAGGAACCACCTATTGAACTCTGATATACCGCTCCCGGAATATCATCTGAATATATATAAACTGTTTTTCCATTCAATAAGGACTTTGTGTCATTTTCCAGATTGCTTGCAAGTCCAACAGAACCTGTAATAACACCTAACTGACTTGCAGATTTTCCGGCATTAAGATTATAAATAGCAGTTACAACAGCGCTTGAATTTGTTCCAGAATAAGCAACTGCTTTTACTGTCTTAGATCCTATAATATTAAAAGGGGCTGTATAACGGTTAGATTTTGTATTAGGAGTCGTTCCATCAGTTGTATAATAAATATCATTTTTTGAATTTTCAGTAGTTATTGTAATTTCCTTATAACCTTCAGAATAGTCACCCGCAGAAGGACTAATTACAGGAACTGCAAGTGATGATGAATTATCACTACTACTATCAGAACCAGAAGATGCAGGCATTGAACAGGAAATAATCAACCAGGCAAAAATGCTAATTAAAAATATACACAGGACGTTTTTTTTCATATAAGACCCCCATATTATTAGTAAATTATAAGTCTTCTTTAAGAAATTGTTAAATAATATTTCAGAATGAGTACCAGCAAAAATTACAACGCTAGTACCGGTAATTTATATTTTTTATAATAAACATTAAGAAAAAACTTATTTTTTAGGGGGAAGTTTATGAAAAAACTTCAAAAAATCATTTTGGCACTCCTTTCTGCAGGATTAATTGCATTGGGAACAGCAATATTTGTTTCATGTTCTAATGATTCAAGTGATGACAGCACAAGTTCAGCACAAAGCTCGAATGGCTCAGGTCAAAACACAAATAATTCATCAGGAAATAACTCCGGAAACCAAAACACTAACACTTACTTCTTTGCAGAAGCTGTTTCTGGTGGTATTAAACTGACAATTAAAACTTTGCCAACACAATTCAGAAATTATGATTGGATTGGAATCTATGATGACAAAGGAGCTTGCATAGTTCCTGAGTGGAGCGATAAAACTCAAGACTGGACAGGATTATATCCTTTTATTTCCAGCGGAGAAACAAGAACATTTAAATTGTGTACAACATTCACTATTGAAGAAACACTGACTGTAACCGCAACCGGAGGTACAGGTTCTTTTCCTGATACATCAAATTTAACCGCATCGCTAACAATTGAAAGCGATAAAATCACAGTTGGCGTACCTTCAGGATACTCTCCATCATTACTCCCTGAAAATGCTACTGATAAAGAACTGAAATTTGAAATTTGTACAGAAGATGGAACCAGCTTTGGTTATGGTGCAATTACAGATCTTTCAAGCACTCCAACATCTTATGAATTTACAGGTAATAATTTTAATGACATCAAAAACGACTGGAAACAAAACTACAGTGATAAAAAAATATATGCCGACGTATTCTATGAATTTAACTTACCAGATTATAACGACATATATAGATTAAATGTAATTTCTTCAGAAAATAAAACGCCAACAGCCTGGCAAAACTAATCCACTGTAATCTATCGCCGTCATTCCCCGTGAGTGACGGCTTTATTTTTTCATCTAACTTTCCCTCACGCGTCACAGTCATCCTTCCTAAAAATGCAATCTCCTCAAATGCGTAATCCGGCTGACATTAATATTCAGATGCTCGTCTTCATCTTTTACAGCCAGAGTCAGAATAGCGTCCCCTTCCGTGCGCTCAAGGTTTCGGGGAGTGCCTACAATCGTTGCATAACCCGCGCCGCTTGCCTGAGGCATCTGAATTTCAAGCAGATCGCCCTCTTTTATGGCCGCATCAATCAAATGCAGTTTGCCCGAAAAATCCATTCCTTCCGCTTCAAGAATTTCCGTACGAATCGCCTCGCTGGAAAGCTGTTCAGCCGTCACAATCAGGCGGTTTTTAATTCGGTTGGCAAGATTTTCTTTCTGATTTTTGTCCATCTCCATCGATGCAAGCGTTTTTTCCAGATTCAAAAGCAGATTTTCACCCTCTTCAGTATTCAAGGATGAAAGGCAGCTGTCGCTGCGTACTCCAAGGCTGTCATTCACCTGCCCCGCTGGGGTTACGAACGCCGGCTTTCTTCCGTCTCTCAGCAATGGAAAATCAAGTACCTCGGCCTTTGTAACCGCGGTCTTTAAATTCTTTGCAGGCAGTCCGCATTCTTCAAAAAAGGCGTTGATGTTTATGTCTTCCGGCAGATTCAAAAGATAAATTCCGTCCGTAAGTTTTTCCTGCACATACTTCTGGATTTTTGGATTGTTTTCTGCAAAAGCAATATTCTCTTTTGCAACTTTAAGCACAAATCCGTGATACAAAACCGCAGCCGAATAGGAATTATACCATTCCTGAATATTCACCTTCATATTCTGAGGAATTTCGTACTGGCAGTAAGTTTCCAGAGTCTTAAAAATGCTTTCTACATCCATGCCGCTGTCAAAGGCACTTGTAGCAGAAGTTTTTGTAATTTCAAAGTTGCTTACAATTCCGTAGCTTTTTACATCCAAAAAATGTGTAAGCGGCAAAAGTGAAGCAAGGGAAAGTCCCGGCATAAGAGAAACAGAAAAGGCTGATTCAATATTTACAGGCTTAATATTCTGAGGAGCAAGCGGCTGCAATTCTGCGGCGACGTAAATCTCTTCACCCTCTGTGCTGATTCCTTTTTTCTGAATAAGACCGAACTCCACAGCAGAATCCATCATGCGGTCAAGAAAATCCTTATTCTGAGCGGCATCTTCTGGCTTTTGCTGGGCTCGGGCTGCTTCCAGAATCTGGGCAAAGCGGCCTTTAAGAGCAGAAGAAGCTGCCCCTGCTGTATCACCTTTCTGGCCAAGAATAAATGCAAGGCGTAAAATTGATTTTTGAGTAAGTCCGTCCTGGGGAATAGACGCAACTGTATCCAGTAAAAGCTGCGACTGTTTTCTAAGGCCTTCGCGGCTCAAATGGGTAGAAGATGCAGCGCACAAAAGAGCGTACTGCTGCTTGGGAGAAAGTTTTGCAAATTTTAAAAGCTTGTCGTCATCAACATCAACTTTTTTGCCTTCGTGGAAGAGCCCCAGATTCAAAAAGGCTGTCATCAAAAGTTCCATGCATTTTGCCCGGCCGGGGAAAATCTCTTCCAGGCGGTTTACGGCATTCTTTTTTAGGGAACCGTCGTTTTTTAGCGTAAAAACATTATTACGGACGCAAGAAATAAAGGACGCAAGAAATTCCTGAGTAAGGATAAAATTATCGTCCATGCTAAGGTTCATAACCTGAGGGCATGGAAGAAGTTCCTCTATATTCAAAAGCCCTTCCAACGAAGGAAGAAGAACTGGATTCAAAAGGAGATAAGTTTTTTCATCATCCTTTGTGACAGAATAAATTAAAAGGCGGTCGCGCAGATTTGCAAGCTTTGTATAGAATTCTGAAATCTGGTAGCTACCGCTAAAAAACTGAAGAAGGCTTTCCTTATCTATTCCTTCCATAAAGTAAAGGGCGCTCAAAAACTCAAGGTCTTTTGCGGTCAAAAGGGTTAGAATTGCCTTTGTATTTTTAGGAGTCTTTAAAAAACTTGCCAGCTGGCTTGCAAGGCGCTGCTTGTTGTAAGGAGTCTGGATTTTTCCCAGATAAAGACGCATAAGATTAAAAAAATCTTTATCCGGCAAGGCAGAAATTGCTTCTGCCCAGGTGTTGATTGTGTTCTCCAAGGGAAACCTCCTGTTTAAAGTTCGCAGCCAGGCGAATAACGCACAATTCTATACTGATAGCCCTGTTCGGCAAGGAACTTCTGACGGTTCGAACCGAACTCCTCTTCTACAGTGTTACGGGTAATCAAAGTGTAAAAACGCGAAGTTCTTTCTTTTGGACGCAGAATTCGTCCCAGTCGCTGAGCCTCTTCCTGACGGCTGCCAAAGGTTCCGCTTACCTGAATGGCAAGGCTGGCATCCGGAAGGTCAATCGCAAAGTTTGCAACCTTAGAAACTACCAGTACACGGATTTTTCCGCTGCGAAAATCTGCATAAATCTTATCGCGTTCTGCATTAGCAACCTTTCCGGTAATAATAGGCGCCCCGATTTTTTTTGCAATCTGATCAAGCTGCTCAAGATACTGCCCGATTACAAGGATTTTATCTTCCGGGTGAGTTTTTATGATTTCTTCCACAACCGGCAGTTTTTCCACATTCTGACTTGCCATCTTGTGCTTTTCGCGAACGGTGGCAACCGCATAATCAATTTCCTGACTTACAGGAAGGTCTATGCGAACTTCAATACATTCAGCAGTTGCAATCCAGTGGTCGCGTTCAAGCTCCTTCCATGGCACATCGTAGCGTTTAGGGCCAACAAGACTGAAAACGTAGCCTTCGCAGTGGTCTTCGCGCACAAGAGTCGCTGTAAGTCCAACGCGGCGCACAGCCTGAAGTTCTGCAACAACACGGAAAACAGGTGCCGGCAGCATGTGAACTTCATCATAAATAATAAGACCCCAAGGGCGTTCGTGGAAAATGCTAAAATGAGGATAAGGACCTTCCTTATCCGGTCGCCAGGTCAAAACCTGATAAGTTGCAACCGTAACCTGCTTGATTGTCTTAGATTCACCGGTGTATTCAGCAATCTGATCAGCGGTAAGATTTGTTTTATCTAAAAGTTCATCAATCCACTGGTGAACGGCAGAAATATTTGTGGTAATAATAAGGGTACTTGTTTTAAGCATGTCCATAATCGTCATGCCGACAACGGTTTTACCGGCCCCGCAAGGAAGCACGATAGTACCAAATCCAGTTCCTGGTCCCTTATCACCAACAAGGGCACGAGCTGCTCCTCTCTGATATTCGCGGATTACAAGGTCTTTTCCGCCGGAAGTTTTTTCCCGAAGAGCAACATCAAGAGGTTCACCGTCCTGAAGCACAACTTCATCCTTTACCGGCCAGCCTGCCTGAAGTAAAAGCTGCTTGATTGTTCCGCGGTCAGTCAGATGAAGAAGAAAGCAGTACTGTTTTTCATCCTCTGTAAGCGGAGTCAAAAGCTTCTGGGCTCCCTCCGCCCCCGCAGGTTCAACATAAGTTGAGGCACAAAGATATTTTTTTACAGCCGGGTTCACTCCGATTTCCTTAAAAACAGGAGCAGTTTTTGCTGTAAGGTAAAGATATTTTTCTATGATTGGTTTTCCGTCTTTGTCTTTAGTCTCAGTTTCTTTTTCTGGCCCCGGAATAAGACGCAGAGTTCCAAAACGGTTAGAGATTTCCTGTATCCACTGAGGAATAGACTGGGGAACATCGTAGCGGGCATATTTTTCCAAAACTGCAACCGCATCATCAGCCGAAAATCCTGCACTGGCAGCATTCCAGAGAGAAAGTGGAGAAAGTCTGTAAGTGTGAAGGTGCTCAGGTGACTTTTCAAGTTCGGCAAAAGGAATAAGCGCATTGCGGCATTCTTCTGCCAGAGGGGCATGCACGTCTAAAAGAAGAGTCCTGTCACTTTGTACAATCAGTGGATTTTCGTAATTCATAGTAAAGAACAATTATACAGAAAAAAGTTGCAAGTTTCCATTGACAAGAAGTTATTTTTGCCTTATTCTGTTTCTATAAATAGAAACATTAACGCGCATAAGAGATTCTGCGCATGGAGGAAAATATGAAAAAAATTATACTTACAGCAATGGCACTTTCTCTCTGCCTTTCTTCACTTTCGGCTGCAAAAGCAAAAAAGCCTAAGCAGGTAAAAATCGGTATTGCAAAAATCGTTCAGCACGTTGCTCTTGATGACGTTGAACGTGGTGTAATGGATGCAATTAAGGCAGCCGGCATTGATGCAAACTATGACTTGCAGAACGCAAACGGCGATGTAAACACAGCAAACCAGATTGCCGCTCAGTTCCGCGATGAACGAGTAGATGTTGCAGTTGGTATCGCAACACCAATCGCAATCGCCCTTGCAAACACAATGAAAGATACACCTATCGTATTCGGTACAGTTACAGACCCTCTTGGAGCAGGCCTTGTAAAAACTCTTGAACACGGAGACCGCAATATTACAGGTATGAGTGATGAACTTCCTTCAGTTGAACACATCAAACTTTTCAAAAAAATCACTGGAATCAAAACACTTGGTTACATCTACACTTCAAACGAAGATAACTCAATCTCAGGTCTTGAACTTGTAAAAAAAGGATGTAAGGAAGCTGGTCTTGAACTGGTAACTCAGTCAATTTCAACTTCAGCAGAAGTTCGCCAGGCTGCAGAAGCAATCGTAGGCCGCGTAGACGGAATCTACCTTACAACAGACAACACAGTATTCAGCGCCCTCCCAAGCCTTGTAAGCGTTTTCAACAAAGCTAAAAAGCCAATCTTCTCCGGCGACGTTACAGGTGCTAAAAACGGCGGCTGTTTTATGGCAAGCGGCTTCAACTACTACAAAGCAGGTTACGCAACAGGCGAAATCGTAGTTCAGATTTTGAACGGCAAAAAGCCAGCCGAAATCCCTGTTCGCTTCATGACTCAGCCAAGCGACTCTGACCTCCTCTTCGACCTGGACACAGCAAAGGCTTGCGGCATCACAATTCCAGAAGAATACCTCAAACAGGCGACATTTATTATCGAAAATGGTAAATTAATAGAGAAATAAACTGCATTAAAAAAATGGCGCTAGGGAGTGTGTCGTAGGCCAAAAACACTCTGATTACTGAGACCGCGTAAGCGGTCAGTCCTATAGTTACTTTGCAGTAATCAGCGTGTAGCGCGATATCGCGCGGTTTTGGACTACGATACGCGACCGGTAGCCATTTTTTTATTGGTGACTTAATTCTCAGGTGATTTTACCATGTTTGAAACAATTCTTATCGAAGGCCTTATATATGGCATTATGGTTCTGGGGTTATTCATTTCCTACAGAACCTTAAATTTCTGCGACATGACAGTCGACGGCGCATTTCCAATGGGAGGCTGTATCTTAGCAGCCTGCCTTTTGCACGGAATCCCGCCTTTTATTGCGCTTCTTTTTGCTTTCCTCGGCGGCTGTCTTGCCGGACTCTGCACAACAATTCTTTACACAAAACTCCGCATTCCTGATCTGCTTGCCGGAATTCTTATGATGACAATGCTCTATTCTGTTAACCTCCGCATCATGAATAACCGCGCAAACGTTTCTTTTTTGCGAATTGAAACACTTTTCAGCCGCATTCAGGACTTTTTTGCAGATAAATTCCCTTCACTTCCAGGTGACACAGGAATCCTTATCTTCCTGGTAATTTTCATCGTGATTTTTAAGGAAGTTCTGGACATCTTTTTCCACACAGATCTTGGACTTACAATGGGAGCCCTTGGTTCAAACGAACAGATGATAATTTCTCAGGGTGTTAATCCTCAGATTGTGCGAGGAATTGGAATTGCTGTTGGAGACGGACTTGCAGCCCTTTCCGGAGCCTTCTGCGCCATGTTCTCAGGTTTTGCCGACGTTGGAAGCGGAACCGGCGTAGTGGTAAGCGGCCTTGCTTCATTGATGCTGGGAGAATTCATCTTAAAATCAAATAAAATCGGCGTACAAACCCTCCGCGTCCTTATCGGTTCGATTATTTACCGCGCCCTTATGATGCTGGCCCGCCGCTACGGACACTTTATCCACCTTACTCCAAATGACCTCAAGCTGATTACAGGCATTCTGATTGTAATCTGCCTTATCATCGCAAAAATGAAAAGAAGTTCTGCTGCGGGAGGAAGAAAATGCTAAGACTTGAAAATATCGGAATCACTTTCCACGCAGGAACCCCGGACGAAAATATTGCCCTCAAAAACATAAACCTTACAATCAACAAGGGCGATTTTATTACAGTAATCGGTTCAAACGGAGCCGGAAAAACCACTCTTTACAATCTTATTTCGGGAACATTGAGCCCGACCACAGGAAAGATTTACTTAGACGACAAGGGCACAGAACGCGACATCACAAACGATGCTGAATACAAACGCGCTTCATACATCGGACGTATTTTCCAGAATCCGCTTTTGGGAACAGCCGGAAAAATGAGTCTTGAAGACAATATGGTTATCTGCCGTAAAAAAGGCTGGAAAGGCTTAAAAATCAGCCTGAATAAAAAACTGCGCGAAGAGTTCAAAGAGCAGCTTAAAGTTCTGAATATGGGACTTGAAAACCGCCTCAACGACAACGTAGAACAATTTTCCGGCGGCCAGCGCCAGGCCCTCACCCTTTTGATGGCAGTAATGTCAAAGCCTGCCCTTCTCCTTCTTGATGAACACACAGCAGCTCTGGATCCCGCAAACGCAGCCTTAATAATGAAGCTTACCCGCAAGTTTGCAGAAGAATACAATCTTACTGTAATGATGGTAACCCACAATATGCAGCAGGCCCTGGACTACGGCAACCGCCTTTTAATGATGGACGGCGGCGAAATCATCTACGACGTAAACGGCGAAGAAAAGCAAAAGCTTACCCTGGACGACCTTGCCCAGAAGTTCCGCGAAATCAAAAAATCCGGCATGACCAACGACCAGATGGTTTTACAATAGAAAAAAAGCAGCCTTGCGGCTGCTTTTTTTTATTCGCTCTATTTTCTTCTTACAATAAACTCAGTCTGTTCTTTCTTAGCTGAACTTTCGGCACGCTTTTTGTAAATCTTATAAAGTTCAGCCTGAGCCTGGAAGGCAGTTTTTCCTTTTTCAACAGGAAGCCAGCTGCCGTTAGGCTGCAGAACCTGGGCATTTGTGTTGTCTTCAAAGTAGGTATCCAGAATCATCTTAACTTCCTTGAAGGCATCCTTATCCAGAATCGGGAACATAAGCTCAATTCGGCGGTCAAGGTTACGGCTCATCCAGTCGGCAGAGGCACAGTAAAGCTCAGGATTTCCACCGTTTTCAAAATAGAAAATGCGGGAATGTTCAAGATAGCGGTCTACAATCGAAGTAACCGTGATATTTTCGCTCATGCCAGGAACGCCCGGAACCAGCATACAGATTCCTCGGATATTAAGCATAACCTTAACACCAGCCTGACTCGCCTTATACAAAGCGTTAATTACTTCCTCGTGGGTAAGGCTGTTCATTTTTGCAATGATAAGACCCGGAGTGTCTGGTGTACTTCTTTCAATTTCACGCTGAATCATACTCAAAAGGCGTGATTTTATAGTAACCGGCGCCATTCCAAGGTAAGTCATCTTCTGCAGGGTTGAATAGCCTGTTACCAGATTGAAGAAATTAGTTGCATCGCTTGCAATTCCAGGGTTTGAAGTAAAAAGCGAAATATCAGAATAAAGCTTTGCAGTTTTAGGATTATAATTTCCGGTAGAAAGATGAATATAACGGCGGATTGTATCTGCTTCGCGGCGTACAACCATCAGGATTTTTGCGTGAACCTTAAGATTTACAAGGCCGTAAATTACGGTAACGCCAGCCTGCTCAAGTTCATTTGCCCAGGCAATATTGCGCTCTTCATCAAAGCGGGCTTTAAGCTCTACAAGAACAACAACCTGTTTTCCGCGGGCAGCCGCCGCTTCCAGTGCCTTAATAATTGGAGAATCACCACCGGTGCGGTAGAGGGTCATCTTAATTGCAAGAACATTGTCATCATCAGCAGCATCACTTATCATCTTTACAACAGGGTCATAACTTTCGTAAGGAACGTGAAGAATTTTATCGTGAAGCTTCAGAGTATCCCAATATGGTTCGTCTTCCGGTAAATCACAAGGATAAAAATGCTCCCAGCGGTCAAAAGACAACTTTCCGTCTTCATCCATGCTGCGTAAGCCCATCAGAACACCTGGATTCAAAAGGCCGTCAGCCATGTAGATATCTTCATCAGAAAGTTCAAGTTTTTCCTTCAGGAATTTCAAAAGGTCAGGGCTTTTTCCGTTACAAATCATTGCAACAGGGAAGGAAGATTTTCTCTGAATAAGAACGTCTTCCATTGCATGAATAAAGTTATTTCCTGCATCCTCATCAACCGCAAAGTCTGCATCGCGAACAACCTTAAAAAGCATAGACTGTTCAACTTCAAGACCTGGGAAGAGCGAAGTACCGAATATTGAAATAATGTCTCCCAGAAGGGCAAACTGTTTTTCATTTTTATTTTCACTCGGCAGCCAGTAGATGTGAGGAATTCCATCCGGGATTTCTACAAAGGCAATTCGTGGAAGATCATCTCTTCCCATCAAAATCTCGCCGCCCTTTTCCATTTTAATTCCTTCAATCGGTTTTAGAAGGAAGGCTGCATAAACTGCAAGATTTTTGATATGAGGAAAGGCCTCTGTGTCTGTACGAAGTGGTGTCAAAAGCGGATAAATATCAGTTTTGAAAATTTTACTGATAAATTCGCTCTGATTTGCAGTGTATTTTTCCGGCTGAATATAAACAAGGCCGTTTTTTGCAAGTTCCGGCAGCACATCGTTCATAAGACAGTTCTGCTGCTCGCGGATAATCTGATGAGTTCTGGCAGAAATACTTGTCAGCTGAAGTTTTGGAGTAAGTCCGGAAACATCAGGAAGGTCAGGATTTTCGTAGAGGGCACGTTTTACAGAAGCAACACGCACCTGAAAAAATTCATCAAAGTTAGAAGTAACAATAGAAAGAAACTGCAAACGTTCAAGAAGGGGCAATTCCTTTCTCAAGCCCTGATACAAAACACGGGCATTGAATTCAAGCCAGCTCAACTCTCTGTTAAAATATCTGATTTCCATATCCCTGCCTCCGTAAACTCATCTATAATACAATACCGGCCTTAAACCAGAATAACGTTATAACCAAAAACGCTTTCAAACATGCCGGCCTTTTCCTGAAGGGCAATTCTCTCCAGAACCGGATTTTTAGAATTTTTTGTGGTAATTAAAAGCGCATTCTGCTGCAATTTTACTGAAATATCATTGAAAGTCTGAATATGACCGCGGTCCATGGCATCTGCTATACGAAGAATCGCTGTAAGCTTGAGGATAAGCATGCGGTCAGAACGCGGCATCATAAGGAAGTTTTCTTCATCCTGAGGCATCTGGCTTCCGCGGTGATATTTTGAAATCTCTGCAACAATTGAAATTTCGCGTTTTGTAAGTCCAAAAATATCAGAATTCTGAATAATGTAGGCGCTGTGAAAATTATGATGGGCAAATTTGATGAAAACACCAATATCGTGCAAGAGGGCCGCAATTTCCAGAAGCATTTTTGCGTGCTCTTCCAGTGAAATTTCATCTTTAAGACAGTCAAAAATCTTTACGGCAATCATGCGGACACATTCTGCGTGATTCTGATCGCCGTGATACTTTCTGAGAAGGTTCTTTGCCGAAGCAAGAATCTGCATGTTATATTCATCCTGCAAAAGTTCGTTCTGGGCAGGATTTTTATTCAAAATAATACCGTGACGAATATTTGTTTCTGGAACGATGATTTTTGTAGCCTTTGTCAGATTCAAAAAGAGCTGATAAATCAAAAGGCTGACCTGCAGGGTTTCAGCTTCGGAATAGGAAATGCGGAAGCGGCCTACCATTTCATCAACCGAATAATCCTGAACTTCACGTCTGAATTCGTGGAAGCGTTCAATGTCAATTTCCCAAAGGAAGGTAGAAATAGGATGGCCTACCAGCAGGGCGGCAAGATTCATATCCTGACCAACGGCAATAAACTGGTTAACATCGCTGAAATTCAGCTCCGTTTCCAGAGATTCCTTTGTATTGTTGATGGATTCTTCTACGTAACGGCGGATATCATGATAAGAAGCAATCTGACCGCCAATCTGATGTTCAATACGCACAGTTCCCAGACGAAGTGAGTGAACTCCGGCCATTTTTCCGCCTGACATCATCATGATTTCGGTGGAGCTGCCGCCTACGTTCAAAATTAAAGTGTTATCGTTTTTAAAATCTACCGGCTGATCTTTAAGGCAGTCAGAAACGGCAAGATACATCAGCTTGTTTTCTTCAATTCCGTCTACAATTTTTACGCGGAAACCGGTCTGCACTAAGATTCGATCCATTACCGGGTCGCAGTTTTTTGAATCACGGAAGGCAGAAGTTGCAATACAAATTGCCTTATCAGGAGTAATTCCCCAACCCGCAAGCTGTTCCTTATAGCGTTTTAAAATCTGAATACACTGATTTTGAGTTTCCTGACTGATATTTCCGCTGGTGAATACGTCCTTACCAATTGGCAGGGGATTTTCCGAGCGGTCAAGAATATTCTGTTTTCTGTCTGGAGTAATTTCTGCTACAAGAAGGCGAACTCCTGTAGAACCTATTTCAATAACTGATTCTGGTGCTGACACTAGGCCGCCTCCTGCGCGAAATTAAAGCTTATCAATAAGCATAGAACATTTTCCTGAAGGAATAGGAAGAGTTTTCTTCTTCTGGTTCAAGATATTGATAGTAAAGTAGTAGAGCTTTTCACTTTCCATCTGAATTTCCCAGCCGCGGGTAGACTTATTACTCAAAATTGTAATAAGGTTTCGCTTGAGGGAAAGATTTTCAATTCCCATAATTTCAAGGTTAGGAATAATCCAGTCTACAGTCTTACGAGGCAAGCTGATTGAAAGTCCGATTACGTTTTCAATCATAAGCGCAATTGTAGAAAGCGCCGCAGTCAAAAGATAGCGAGGTCGGGCAAAAGAAGGATCATCTTTCATAGAAGCCTTACCGTCTTTTCCTGGAAGATATGCTTCATAAAGATCGCCAGGAACGTTTTCTTCGTTTGGCATAAGAGTTTCCAGAACAAAGTAAAGGTGTCGGATTGCACATTCACGGGCAAGTTCCAGCTGACCGTAACGTTCAAGGCCCTTAATTACCATAAAGTTGAAAGCAGGCATTACACTACCGCAGTAACCGTTTCCATCTTCGCTGAAGTTAGGGTTATCAACGCTAAGGCTTGGGAATGGATGCTCTGTTCCAAAAGATTTAGGGTCATTCAAATGATTTACAAGTAAATCAGCCTTATCAGCATTAGGGATTTCTGCAAGCATTGTCCAGTAAGCTGCAATTGTCTTTACGTTCAGGCGGTTTTCGTTTTTGTCCAGATCGTAGTAGAAGCCTGTATCATTATCCCACATCAAAGAGTTGATACGGGTTTTAAGCGAGAAGTACATTTTGCGGTACTGGAAACTCAAATCCTTGTCGTTCAAAATATCGCCAAGAGCCGACATGTAAGATGCGTTTACAGCCATGCAGGCATTAAAATCAACAGGATAGTAGCAGCCTTCGCGTGGAGAATTTATCATTGATGAAGCAACGTGAGGTACAGCGTAAAGTCCGTTTTCCTGTTTGAAAGTTTCATCAAGCCATGCCATGTATTTCTGCAAGGTAGGCATTACTTCCTTAATGCGGCGTTTGTTTGCAGATTTATGATAGAGGTTAAATTCAGCAAAAGCAAAAAGAGGAAGTCCAACCCCTTCCGGATTTGCAGAATCAGCTACTGGTGAATTTGTAGCAGCATCATACTTCCAGCGGATAGCACCATTTTCTTCCTGACGGGCATAAAAATAGTCAATATTCTTGCATGCATCAAAATTTCTGTTTGAATAAACTAAGAAGAAAGTAGAAAAGATTGACTCAAACTGATTTACAATAAATTTTGAATTTTCAGGGTAAACAAAGAGACCGTTTTCGGTATCCTGCTCTCCGTTTGACGGATTAACCCAGAATGAAGAAACCCATGACCATGTTTTATTATAAATGTCTACAAAATCCTGATCATAAAAATGGATTTTTGGAAAATCATGTTTGTTCACAAAGAACTCCTACTTTTACTTTGATGTATTAC
This sequence comes from Treponema sp. JC4, assembly GCF_000260795.1. Lineage (GTDB taxonomy): Bacteria > Spirochaetota > Spirochaetia > Treponematales > Treponemataceae > Treponema_D. The sequence goes on along the minus strand of NZ_AJGU01000006.1, from coordinate 81,005 downwards.
CTATCTCGCAAATCAAAAGCGTAAAATATCGTATCTACTAATATAACACAGAATTTGCAAAAAAGTTTAAAAATTATAAAAAAATCTCAAATTTTTGCAAGTGGGGCATTGACACAATACATTATAAGAGTAATTTCTGAAATTTTCTTAAAAATTCTTAAACTTTTTTTCAAAATTTTTGTCAAAACAGCAAAGTCAGGGGGAGTGTATAAGACGTAGGCATAAAAACGTTTTTTTACAAATAAAGTTTCTTTAGCGAGGTTGTATATGAAAATTTATTCGTTTTCTCCTTTTGGGTATGAAGGAGCGCTGGTTAATGTTGAAGTAGATTTACGACGCGGGATTCCTGCTGTTGATATTGTAGGTCTGGCAGACAGCGCGGTAAAAGAGTCGCGGGAAAGAATGCAGGCGGCAATCCGTAACTGCGGTTTTGATTTTCCGCCCGAGCGGGTTTTAATTTCTTTAAGTCCTGCAGACTTGAAAAAAGAAGGAGCCGGCTTTGATCTTCCTATTGCACTTTCGGTTCTTGCGGCCAATGCTAAAAAAAACGGTGAAGGTGATTTTATTCAGGAGCCGGTTCTTGTAATGGGAGAACTGGAACTTTCTGGAAAAATCCGTCCGATTCGGGGTGTTAATGCGGCGGTTTCTACGGCGGCTGCCTGCGGAATAGGAATTTGTATTGTTCCGGAACAGAATGCTGATGAAGCCAGAGAAGTAAGCGGTGTTCAAGTCTATGGTGCCGATTCTCTTGAAAATGCTGTCAGGGCTTTAAAGGATATTTCCATTTACAAAAAAAGCGGAGGTAAATCTGAAGAGGAAACCTCTGTGCCCAAAGGCTGCAGCCAGGTAGATGGAGTTCTCTTCCAGCAGGATTTAGAAGGCTTTGAATTTGCTGATATTAAAGGTCAGTACAAACTGATAAGAGCTCTTGAGATTGCAGCCTGCGGAGGTCATAACCTTCTGGCTCTTGGTGCACCAGGCTGTGGAAAAACTATGGCTATTCAGAAATTTCCGGCTATTAATCCTGCAATGAATATGGAAGAAGCCCACTCTGTTACCCGCATCTGGTCTATTGCCGGTCTGATTAAACCAAGTCAGCCGCTTATAAGACTGCCACCTTTCCGTATTCCCCACCAGACAGCGAGTATAGAAGGTATTTGCGGTGGAGGAGTAAACTGCAGGCCGGGGGAAATTTCACTGGCGCATAACGGAGTTCTTTTTCTGGATGAAGCGGCGGAATTCCGTTCTTCTGTGCTGCAGATGCTGAGAGTTCCCCTTGAAAACGGAAACATAAGTTTGTGCCGGGCGGGAAGAACTACAACTTACCCTGCTAAGTTCCAGCTTTTTATGGCGGTAAATCCCTGCCCCTGCGGAAACTTCGGTTCTAAAACAAAAATCTGTCTTTGCAGTGCAAAAAGCGTTGAGCAGTACTGGAAAAAATTTTCTGCCCCTCTTTTAGACAGAATTGACCTGCGGGTTTTTGTTGATAATGAGGAAGCAGACCTTAATAAGGAAGGTCAGGCTCGGGAGGAGCTTAAGACAACTGCTGAAATCCGGGAAAAAATTGCTTCGGGGGTTAAGTTTATGATGCGCCGTCAGAATATGAAAAATGCAAAACTGGATCCGGAAGGAATTGCCAACTTCTGCATTCAGGAAGATGCAAGCAAAGGTGTTTTGAATGCCGCCATCAACCGCTACGGCTTTTCACCCCGCCTGACTTCCAGCTGCATTAAAGTAGCCCGCACCATCGCCGACCTGGATCACAGCGAAAAAATCCGCCCCGTCCACATGCGCGAATCCGTAGAATACCATAAACTCTGCTGCAACATGGTGCCAGAATTGGCTTAGCTGTTCCGCGACGAGTTCAAGTCTTCTGACGAATGTAAATGGGAGTTAAATAAAAAAAAACTCCCAAACAACATTTGCTTTGCAAATGTTAAACGAACGTAAGGCACGTTCGGAAGTTGGAAGTTTTCATTACGACGTTCGTATACCGGAGAAGAGACTTGAACTAGCCGATAATCGGAAATCCGTTAAAAAACGAGCCGAAAGGGTCGTTTTAGGATTATCCGACAATCGGCTCAGAGCGGAACTATGTTCCGCGAGAGTTCAAGTCTTCTGACGAATGTAAATGGGAGTTAAATAAAAAAACTCCCATACAACATTTGCTTTGCAAATGTTAAACGAACGTAAGGCACGTTCGGAAGTTGGAAGTTTTCATTACGACGTTCGTATACCGGAGAAGAGACTTGAACTCTTACGCCATCGCTGACAAAAGATTTTGAGTCTTTCGTGTCTACCATTCCACCACTCCGGCGAATGTTTGGAAAATATATCATATTTAAAAGGGTTTTTCAAGTGCTTATGAGCTGTTATAATAATTATGTGAAAATAAAGTCAAATGCTTTTGTTGGTGCCCAGCCGGAACTTGTGCTGAACACAGTTTTTGGTTACGAAGCTTTCAGACCATCACAAAAGAATATAATCCAGAGCATATTAAATAAAAAAGATACCTTAGCCGTCATGCCGACCGGCGGAGGAAAATCAATCTGCTATCAGATTCCCGCCCTTATTATGGAAGGTATTACAATTGTTGTTTCTCCGTTAATTTCCCTGATGCAGGATCAGGTTGCAGCGCTTGAAGCCTGGGGAATTCATTCAGTATTTTTAAACAGCGCCCTGGAATCAAAAGAATACTTTAAGGCGATTGAAGACATAATCCGTGGAGATGTAAAAATTGTTTACCTTTCACCAGAAGGACTTTCCACAGGACGAATCCGCGAGCTCTTCAGTCAGAATAATCTTCAGGTAAGCTGCATAACCGTGGATGAAGCGCACTGTGTTTCTCAGTGGGGACACGACTTCCGCCCGGATTATATGGAAATCAGTACAATCCGCCGCTACTTCCCGGATGCAGTTATGGTTGCATTAACGGCAACTGCCACAGACCACGTGCGTCAGGACATCATCAAAAATCTTATGATGAAAGAACCTGCTGTCTTTATTTCAAGCTTTAACCGCGAAAATATTTTTCTGGAAGTTCAGCCAAAAGGCCGCGGACAGGAAGCCATTCATCAGGTTATCAGTTATATAGAAAAACACAAAGGCGAAAGCGGAATTGTTTATTGTAATTCACGCAAGCAGGTTGATGAGCTGACTGATATTTTATCTACAATGAACTTTTCAGTAGGAAATTACCATGCAGGTTTACCGGATGAAGTCAGAGCCCAGAATCAGGAGCTTTTTGTAAAAGATGAAATTCAGATTATGGTAGCAACAATTGCCTTTGGAATGGGAATTGATAAACCTAACGTCCGCTACGTCATCAACTTTGATTTACCAAAATCTATAGAAGAATACTATCAGGAAATCGGTCGTGCAGGACGCGACGGACTTCCATCTTCAGCCCTTCTTTTATACAGCATGGCAGATATTCATAAAATCCGCTGGTTCTTTGAAGACTGTGCCAATCCAGAACAGGCTGAAAATCTTTTACAGAGTATGGTTAAGTTTGCAGGCTCAAATACCTGCCGCAGAAAGACTCTTCTTGCCTACTTTGGCGAAAAATACCAGCCGTCAGAAGAAAATGCAAACTGCTGCTGTGATATCTGCAAAACTTACGGAGGAAAAATTCCTCTTACAGATATGACAATCCCTGTTCAAAAGCTTCTTTCCTGCATCATCAGAACAAAGGAACGTTTCGGTTCTGCTTACGTGATTGACGTGCTGCTTGGCTCACGCTCTAAGCGTATTCTTGAAAACGAACACAATTTCTTGAGCACCTGGGGAATCGGGCGGGAACTTTCAAAAGACGACTGGTTCAATCTTGTGGAAGTTCTGATTCAGGAGCATATCCTTATTAAAAGCGGCGATTATAATATCCTGACAATTACGCCCAAGGGTTACGATCTTCTTTCTTCGCGCGAAAAAGTCCAGCTTTCTTTTGTGCCATCCCAGAAGGGCGCGGCTTCCAATAAGACCTCTTTTGCTGTGGCAGACAGCCTGACTTACGGAGAAAACAAACCCTCTCTTGCTTTTCCAAAGCCTGAAAAAAAATCATCCTATATTGTTCATAAGCGGTCAGAAAATGTTGTTGCAGAAAAACCATCTGCAGACGATCCTCAGGCAGAACTCATCATCTCAAAATTAAAGGAATGGAGAAAAAAGAAGGCCAGCGATATGAATGTTCCGCCCTACGTTATTTTTGGAGACAAAACTATATATGATATTGCGGCTAAAAAACCTTCTTCAAAATCTGAACTTTTGAGAATATACGGTCTGGGCTCAGTAAAAGTAGAAAATTTCGGGAACTCTATTCTTGCGCTGATGGATTAGACAAGGTAACCAAAATCCAGATCGTCAGGACCAATGCGTTCGTTCTGACAGTCGCGGACAGTGCGTTCCATACAGTTATTCAGTTCACGGATATTACCCGTCCAGGAAAATTCGCTGAGCCTTTCCAGGGCAGTCGGAGAAAGAAATTTATTGATTTTATTATCCTTGAGATACTGTTTTGCAATATATGGGATATCATCCGGGCGGTCTCTGAGAGAAGGTATTGTAAGAACGTTACTACTAAAGCGATGAAAAAAATCCAGCCTCATAGTTCCCTTGTGAAGCATTTCCTTTATATTTGCATTTGTTGCAAGAATAATTCTGGTATCAATCCGCAAGGGTTTTGAGCTTCCTACCGGAGTAAAAGCTTTTTCATCACCAAAGCGTAGAAGTTTCTGCTGATCCGCAAATTTGAAGGTTCCAACTTCATCAAGAAAGAGGCTTCCGTGATCTGCCTGCTTAAAATATCCTATATCCTTAGTGGCATCGGTATAGGCACCTTCCGTTTTTCCAAAAAGTGTACTCTCACTGATAGAAGAAGCAAATTCTGAAAGAGGTACCTTTATAAAAGGCCCGTTTTTTCTGAAAGATAGATTATGAATTAAGCGAGCAGCAGAACTTTTTCCAGAGCCGGTTTCCCCTAAAAGTAAAACAGGGCTGTCTACAGTAGAAACAGCCCTTATCATATTTCTAAAATGATTAATTTCCTGTGATACGCCTGCAAAAAGGCCATTTATAGTTTCATTTTTGATAATAACCTGATTTCCGGCGGAAAAAGACGGATTGATATTTGAGCCTTCATAACATTGTGAAAAAAAACGTCTGGCAAAGGATTTAAAAGAGTTTTGTGTAATTGTAAGTGTAATAGAAGAAAAGCAGTAAGAAGTAAATAAACGCAATTTCCGCTGAATATCTTCGTTTAAGAGCGGTGAAATAAAGATGATAAACTGGCATTTGTACTTATGCGCCTGACTTAAAAAATACAGTGTTTCGGGTTCCCGACAGGCATCAAAGATAATAAATCCATCTGCATTGTAAGTAACGCAGTCCAAACAAAAAACACTGTGAACCGTTGCAAATTTGTGTAATACTTCGGTGCAGAATAAAACAACGTCTTCACGGGTACTAACCAGAAAAATCTGGTTCTTATTCATGAAAACTGACATTTTAATCCTACTTAAATTTTTAAATATTTTTTAAGACTTATAACCGTTTGTTATCTTAAGTTATTTCTTAAAAAGTTTATACCATACAACAGTCAGGCTAAAGAAAAATAAGCGCAGGATTAAAAAGATTTTAAATGGGTTATGTGCAATTTCGGCAAAGAACTCAAGTCCCTTATCGAAAGTTTTTTCATCTACACGGCGGACACGCTCAGAGAAAATTCCAAAGGCGTCTTTGTAGTAAAGGAAGGTGCTTGAAGAAAACTGATTACGACGGCGGTAAGCCCAGCAGTTCTTTTCGCGGATTCCGTCACTGACAAGAACAAGAGAAGGCTGTGCTTTAAAAATTGCCTGGATGATATCCGCTTCGCTGGTCTTTGGATAATAGCCTACATAGCGACCGATTACCTTAAGCGACGGGAAAGTATCCTTAATATTATGCTCTACCTTACTGATTGTCTTTTTTGACGAGCCCAGAAGATAAATTGTTTTAAAATGAGAATCCAGAACTGAAAGAATCTGAATTACGGCATTAAAAGGGTTGTAGCGCACTGGAACCGGCTTTTTAAGAAAGGCTGCAGCACGAAGAATGCTCTTGGAAATCGGGATGATTAAATCTGCACTTTTTACACAGTCAGCAAAATCACCCTTTCGGCGGGCTTTAAGCAAATCCCAGATAGAAAGGAAGATAATCTGCTTTGTTCCCGGCTTTGCCAGAATTTCCATGATTTCGTTTTCAAGTTTATCCGGCTGGCAAATATCAACCGGAACACCAACTATTGAAACTCTTTCTGCCATTTTTCCCACCCTGCTTTTCTTAATTTAATTGAAAAAGTGCGCTCTGAACCGCGGCAATTCCATAAAGAGCTGCGGTCTCGCATCTTAAAATATTTCCTTCAAAATGAATGGTAGAAAAAAATCCCTTTTCCTTCAATAGCTTTATTTCAGAAGGACTGATTCCACCTTCATTTCCAACGGCAATTGTCACTTTTGTAATTTTTTCTTTTGATGAAAGAAGCTTAAAGAGCGGAACTTCGCCTTCTGTGCGCTCCCAAAGTGCCACTGCAAGTTTATCAGAAGTTCCGGAAAAATCATTCCACCATTCTACAGCAGCACCAAGTGTCATTGGCTCCAGGATTTTAGTCGCAACCGGGGAACCGCTCTGCTGCCTTGCTTCCTTTATAATTCGTTCAAAGCGTTCGCGTTTAGCCCCGGAAAACATAGCTGTACAGTTCTTTTCAGAAAACTCACCGATTACAGGCACTATCACACTTATACCGCATTCTGTTGCCTGACGCACAATAAGTTCAAACCTCTGAGCCTTGGGAATAAACTGAAAAAGCACAAATTCCCGGTCAGAAAAGGCATTTTTTATATCTCCCGCCTGAGTTCCACGGGTAATGGAAGAAGCAGTCTGGGAAGCCCCTTCGCTATCATCTCCTGTTACGCCATCGCAAACCTGCAGGGTAATTTTTTTTGCCTTATCGTCAATAAAAGCGACCGTAGTTGCCCTGAGCTCGCCGTCATCCAGGCGGACATTCAGCATATCGCCTTTTTTTACCCGCAAAACCTGACGAAGATAACGGAAATCTTTTCCAATCAGTTCTATGAGGCCGTTTTTAATATTTTCTTTTTCTACGATAAACTGTCGCATTTTGCATTCCGCGGAAAAGCGCTTATTTTACAGCCACAGTTTCTTTTTGTGTCGCCTCGTCCTGAAGCTGCTTCAAAGTTTTAGTCTTTTTTACCAGGTCAGAGAACTTTTCTTCCTGTAAAACTTTAATTGCGGCTTTCAGCTGCAAATCGTAGTCCATATCATAAAGCGGAGTCGGCTGATGACGCTGAAGCTGAACCCTCAAAAGGCGGCGGAGAAGACGCAAATCAAAAGGATAATCAATAGCGATGCGTTCTGCGGCAGCGGCAATATCAATTTCCTTCATGTTTGGATTTGCCTCAACCATTTTTGAAATCACTTCGCTTTCAATCATCTTAACGTAAAGCTCTTCCTGCTCTTTTGTGAAAGTTTCCATATTTTTAACTTCCAGATCAGGCGGAATACCAATTTTATCAATATTTGTGTCGCTCGGAGTGTAGTAGCGGGCAATTGTAAGCTTAATTCCGTTCTGCTCGCCAAGCGGAACCACCTGCTGAACAGAGCCCTTTCCGTAAGTTCTCTCGCCTACAAGGTAAGCCAGATGATTATCTTTAAGCGCACCCGAAAGAATTTCTGACGCACTTGCCGAACCGTGATTAATAAGAACAACAATCGGCATTTTTGTTACGACAGTCTTATCTTTATTTGCCGTAAACTGATGATTTTCCAGAATCAGGCGGCTTTTTGTAGAAACAATCGGACCTGCATCAATGAATTTATCACCAATATCAACGGCACTTGTAATAAGTCCACCAGGATTATCACGAAGGTCAATAATCAGGCTCTTGTAACCAGCGGCCTTAAATCCGTCGATTGCTTCCTGAACCCGCTTTGGAGTTTCCGGAGTAAACTGAATAAGGCGCATATAACCGATTTTTGTTCCTTCAATCATGCCGTCTTTTACGGTTGGAACTTCAATCAGGGCACGAACCAGCTTGATATCAAACTTCATGTTGGCACCACGAAGGATTGTAACATTTACAGGACTTCCAACTTCACCGCGAAGGTTAGACAAAACTTCGCTCATGCTCATTTCCGGAGTAGGTTTTCCTTCAATTGCAATAATATAGTCTCCAGACTGGATACCGGCTTTTGCTCCAGGGGAATCTTCGATTGGTGATGAAACTTCTACGTAGGCAGGTTTATCTGGCTTGTTTTCGGTCGGTTTTGAAATTGTAAGACCAACACCGCCAAAAGAACCGTTAGTTGTATCACCAAGATCACGCATGTAATCAGAATCTAGATAAAGGGTATATGGATCACCAATTGCTTCCAGCATTCCCTTGAGGGCGCCTTCATAAAGAAGTTTTGCGTCTAAATCATCAACATAATTCAGCTGAACAAAGTCAAAAACTGAATTAAGTTTTTTCATATATTGGAAACTGGAAATTTTTGTATCAGATTCTATTGAAGACTGAGCAAAGCACTGAGATGCAAAGGTAAGAACCACAAAAGTCAATGCGGCCCGCGAAATATTTTTAAACGTTTTTTTCATAACGTTTCTATTTTACGGCACAAAGAGTAAATTTTCCATATAAAACTTGCCATTTATGTGATATAATTTATTTATGGCACAGATAATTCCAATAGCAAGTGGAAAGGGAGGAGTTGGAAAAAGTCTTCTTTCTGCCAATCTTGCAATTGCCCTGGGTCAGCAGGGAAAAAAAGTTGTTTTAGTTGATCTGGATTTGGGAGCTTCAAATCTTCATCTTGTAATCGGACAGCATCCGGGTGTTGCAAGTCTTGGTTCCTGGTTTACTGATAAAATTGATTTTAAAGACATCATCCAGCCTACAGATTATGACAACGTAAGTTTTATTGCCGGTGACAGTCAGATTCCGGATTTGACTTCGCTCAAACACGTTCAGAAAGTAAAACTTATCCGCAACCTGAAAAACATCAACACAGACTACGTTATCCTTGACCTTGGTGCCGGAACCCATCAGTTTATTCTTGATATGTTCCTGCTTTCTCCACAGGGAATTATTGTTTCTGCCCCAGCCGTAACAGCAACCTTGAACGGCTACCTCTTTTTGAAAAATGCAACCTTCCGCCTTTTATACACAACTTTTAAACGGGGAACTCCAGGCCGCGCCTATATTGACGGACTTAAGAAAAATGCAAAATCCATGCAGAAGCTTTACATTCCTCAGCTTGTAAAGGAACTTGAAATTCAGGATCCCGCAGCTACAGCCCTTTTTAAAGCCCGCATGGAGCAGTTCCGTCCCCGCCTTGTAATGAACATGATTGAAGATCCTAAGGATGCTGAACGCGCACAGAGAATTAAAAAATCCTGCAACCAGTATCTTGGTCTTGAAATTGAATACCTTGGACTTATGTACCGCGATATGCTGCAGGATAAGGCACTTGCAAGCCAGCTTCCGGTTGTTGTTTACAAACCTCAGTCGGTGCTGGGTCAGGCAGTTTACCGCATTGCAGACAAGGTGATTGCAACTCCGCCACGCGCTTTTGATGCTGCCTTTAATCTTGAAGGCGCAAGTGACAACTTCCAGAATGCAGATGAAGAAGCAAACGAAGATTACAATATTAAGCTTGCAGGTATTGAAGATCTTGTTGCCGGTGGAACACTTTCCATCAGTGAACTGGCCGAAATGGTAAAGACATTGAACTACGAACTTACACAGGTGCGCAAGGAAAATCAGCTTTTGAAATCAAAACTGATTAAGGCAGCCGGACAAGGATTTAAGATTTAATATGAATTTTTTATACATAAACTACCCTTCCTGGATTCATCCGCAGATTTTTCCTGGAATTAAATTTTTAGGACTCCTGCGCTGGTACGGTCTGATGTACGTTTTTGCCTTCGGAACCGCTTACTGGGTGCTTACAAAATTATTTAAGGAAGGTGCTCTGGACAGCAGCACAGAAAAAGCAAACGAGGACGATGTTTTCAGCTTTATTGCCACCGGAATCGTTTTTCTTCTTGCCGGTGCCCGCATTTTTTCAACTTTAATTTACGACACAACAGGACTCTACTGGAAAAAACCCTGGCTGATTTTCTGGCCTTTTGATGCCGCTGGAAACTTTACAGGTCTTGCCGGTATGTCTTACCACGGTGGTTTTATCGGCGGTTTAATCGGAATGATTGTCTGGTGCCGCGTTCACAAAAAGCCTTTCTGGAAATGGTGCGATGCAATGTGCGTTGCAATTCCACTTGGATACACTTTCGGCCGCTTAGGAAACTTTTTGAACGGAGAACTTTACGGCCGCATTACGACAGCCCCATGGGGAATGGTTTTCCCGGCCGCAGAAAAATTTTCAACTTCCAAAGCCTGGGTTCAGGCCTTTGCAGAAAAAATCGGAATGGAAATTGCAGGAAAAAATCTTGTAAACCTTCCCCGCCACCCAAGCCAGCTTTACGAAGCTTTGTTTGAGGGCGTAATTCTCTGGTCAATCTTGTGGTTTATGAGAAAGCACAAAAAGTTTGACGGCCAGCTGGGACTTTCCTACGCCTGCGGCTACGGCTTCTTCCGCTTTTTCATCGAATACTTCCGCGAACCCGATGCTGACATCGGCTACCGCATCGCCAAAGACGCCACCGCCCCGCTATACACCAATACTTCGCTCTTAAACTTCTCCACCGGACAGATTTTATGCTTTATGATGATAGCCGGTTCGGTGGTTACGATGATAATTTTAAGTATAATTTACAAGAAAAAAAACAAGTGGGACGCAGGCGGAAATTAGGGGGGAACCCGTGAGGGGGTGGTACCCTGATTTACGCCGTCGCTGGGACCCGCTTGTTTTTTTCTGGGGAAGAGACGCTTATGAAACTAACAATTAAGTACAAAAACGGCTCATCAGAAACTTTAGACGTTGAGAAGCTGGGCCATTACAGTAAAAACCCCTGCATCCACTGCCGCAAAGACGGCGGCTGCTACGAACACGGCTGCTTTATGCCAGAAGAATGGGGCGACTTTCTAGACTTAGGACACCATCACATCAGAGTGCAGGACGTAGAATCTATGCACGTTTCTGAAATGTAAATCATAAAAAAAGGAATTAAAAATGACAGTTTTTCAGGGAATTTTACTCGGAATCTTACAGGGAATTGCAGAATTTCTTCCGATTTCATCTTCGGGCCACCTTGCCGTAGCTCAGAATCTTTTTAAGCTGGACGACGTTCCACTTTTGTTCGATGTTTTCCTTCATCTGGCAACTCTTTTTGCCGTTTGTCTTTACTTCTGGCGCAAAATTGCCCGTCTTTTCTGTGTTTTAGGAAGATGGATTGCACGCCGCGCACAGCCGGAATCCAGCTTAAAACCGGAAGATTTGCTTGCCGGAACTGACAAGGCAGGGCGGCGTACAATCATCGCCGTAATAGTTGCAACAATTATTACCGCAGCAATAGGAATCCTTACAAGTAAAAAAATGCCTGAACTTTCTATTAAATCAACCTGTGCAGGCTTCCTAGTAACAGCAGTTTTACTGATTGTAAGTAACCTCAAAAGAAAGCAGAACGAAGCAAAACTCCAGAAAGAAGGAACAGTACCGGCAGAAGGTATTTCTTTCTTTCAGTCAATTATAATTGGAATTATGCAGGGCTTTGGAACTTTACCAGGAATCAGCCGCAGCGGCTCTACAATCGCAGGTGCCCTCTACAGCGGAGTAGACGCAAAAGCCGCCGGAGATTTTTCTTTTATCATTTCAATTCCAGCAATTCTTGGCGCCTTCCTTCTCGAACTTAAAGACTTGGGCGAAGTTAGCAGCAGCATTGGCGCCGCCCCAGTAATTGCAGGTTGTGCCGCAGCTTTTGCTACAGGCTACATTTCGCTCACCTTCCTTATGAAGGTTATCCGCAAGGGAAAGCTTCACTGGTTTGCGGCATACCTTATTCCGCTTGGAATTCTGGGAATAATGTTCTTAAAATAGGGGGGTCCCTCATGTTTGTAGAGTTAAATTACGAGCCCTTACTGGAAGATTTTTACGATAACGGCGAGCTGAAAATTGAAGCAATTTTGAAGATTCTGGAAAACTCGGGAAACCATCATTCGGATGCGGCAGGCGACCAGATTTTGAAGGGAAGTTCGGACGGCACTGCCTGGATTTTGACCGACTGGTACGTTGAAATCGAGCATTTTCCAAAATACGGCGACAAGATAAAGGCGGTAACCTGGAGTCAGGGCGCAACCTCAATGTTCAGCACTTCGCGAGACTTTGAACTTTTCTGCAACGGAGAACTTTGCGGAAAGGGAACGACCCGCTGGATTCATTTTGACTTAAAGGCTAACAGACCAAGCAAGGTGACAGACGAGCTTCTTGCAAAATACGAGCCGGAGAAAAAATCAGTTTTTGCCGATTCTAAGCTTCCAAAAATTGAAGTGCCGGAATCTTTCAGCCGCGAACTTGAGTTGACTCCGCGCAGAAACGATATCGATTTTAATCATCACGTTCACAATCTGATATACGTTGATTACGCTATGGAAGCCTTGCCGGAGGAAGTTTACCGCGCTCATAATTTTAATAAAATCCGCATAACTTATAAGAGCGCCGTTAAAGAAGGTGAAAAAATCTGCGTTAAATATGCTGGTAACGGGCAGGCTCATACTGTGTTTATTTACGGAAGCGACGGTTCGCTTAAAACCATGATAGAACTTGGAGGAAAATAATGAAAAAAATTCTGGCTCTTATGATGATTGCAAGCTGCCTTAGCCTTGTGAGTGCAAAAGCAAAAGACAAGGAAAGCAGTAAAACTGAACAGACAAGCAAAGATGAATGGAAAGATGTCGGCGAACAGGGCAAAAAGGCTCTGAAAGAAACCGGAAACTTTTTCAGAGATTTGGGAAAGAAAATCGGTAATGATACAAAAGACGCTGCAGAAGAAATAAAAGATTCTGCTGAAAGCGCAAAAGATGATATAAAAGAAAAGTCTAAAAAGACAAAAAAGAAGGTTGAGAAAAAAACACAGGATATATAATGAAACCTGTTTTTGTTGATTCGCAGGCTCTTGAGAAACTTGCAAAGGAACGATTTCTCTTTCCGCCTTTTTTGATGATGGAAAACGCGGCGGCGGCAATGGAAACTGCTGTGATGAAGGCGGTTTACCCAAGTGGCGGTGCAGTTACCCAAGGTGGCAGTGCAGTTAACGCCCGCCCCTTCAAAGTCTTTATTCTTTGCGGAAGCGGAAACAATGGCGGCGACGGCTATGCTCTTGCCCGCCGTCTTTGCGGAAAAAGGGAAATTGAATGCAGCATTCTTGCGCTCAGCCAGCCAAAAACAGAGGAAGCAATAAGACAGCGAAAAATGGCAGAAGCTGCGGGCGTTCAGATTTTAGAAATCCTTCCCCCAGACGAAAAACTTTCTTCTTTTGACATAATTGTAGACTGCATTTTAGGAACAGGATTTAAGGGAGAACTTCGGGAGCCTGTAGCGAACCTTATTAATAAGATAAATGAACTGCCCGCTTATAAAATTGCCTGTGATATTCCAACGGGCCTGCGCTTTATAGCGGACACTACAATTACAATGGGCTGTTTAAAAAGTATCCTTTTTTCGGATGCAGCAAAGGCAGTATGCGGAAAAATTATTGTCGCCGACCTTGGTATTGCCCGCGAAAAATTCGAAAGCTGCGGCTCGCCAGAAATCTTTTTAATTGAAGAAAAGGATATTAAACTCCCCCTCAGAAAAAATAAAGCCTCTCACAAGGGAAGTTTTGGGCACACAGGAGTTTTTGCAGGAGAAAAATCCGGAGCGGGGATTCTTGCGGCTACAGCAGCCCTTAATTTTGGAAGCGGACTTGTAAGTCTTGTAAAGGCAGAAAATTCAAATCTTTCACAATTTAAAATAAGCCCTGAGCTTATGATAAGCGATGAAATTCCGGCAAACACGACCTGTGTACTGATTGGAAGCGGACTTGGAAGAGACAGTCAGCAGATAGAAAATGCTCTTTCGGCTTTTACAGCCTGGTTTACCACTACAAAAAATCCTGCCTGCGTTCTTGATGCAGATTTATTCAGTTACCAGGGAGTGGCAGAACTGCTGGAAAAACTGAATGCCGTTAACAATGCAAAAATTCTTCTTACACCGCATCCAAAGGAATTAAAGGCTCTTTACGAAAAACTTTTCCCGGACGAAGATGCGCAGACTGTAGCTCAGATTGCAGAAAATAGAATTGAAATCGGGAAGAAAATTACAGAGCGGCTCCCGGCGCTAACCCTTATTATGAAAAGCGCAAATACCTTTATTGCGCAGGAGGGGAAGACTTATATTTGTGACAGGGGCTGTCAAAGCCTGGCAAAAGCTGGCAGTGGAGACGTCCTTGCCGGGATGGTGGCGGGACTGCTCGCCCAGGGTTACACAAGCCTCGATGCTGCAATAACTGCCGTTTACTCTCATGCAGCTGCTAGTGCAAGATTTTCAGACGGAGAAGGCTACGACCTTACCCCAGAAAAATTGATTTCTAAAATATAACTTAGCCCCCGCCTAGGCATCAACACCAAGTCCAAAAAGAGCAAAATCTGCCCGCGAAGGATCAGCAGGAAAGGCCTCTTCCATTTGCTTAGTAAGGGCAAGGGCTGTTTTTCTGTCTGCATGTGCATTTTCAGGAAGGAGACCAAGTTTTACTCCTTCCTGCATAACGTGAACATCCAGTGGAATTAAAAGCTTCTCAGCCGGATACCAGGGCCAGAGTCCGATGTCCACCGGCGAATTCTGACGGCACATCCAGCGCAAAAACATATGAATCCGTTTGTTTGCAGAAGTTTTTCCTTTAGGAACAATTTTTGATTTTGGAAAGGCTTGTGAAATAAGGTCGGAAAGAATACCCGGAGATTTCTGAGAATCCGGAAGATTTTCGTATTTTTGACGGAAAAATTCTCCAAAAGCAGGGGCTTTTTCAAGAATTTCTGCCATTTCGGAAAAAAGCAGATTCATGTCAAAAAATGAATAAAATCTGTAGAATTTAGGCAGTTTTTCGCCTTTTTTTGCAAAATTCGGCGAATTTTCGTTAAAATTTATTTCAAAATCACGGGATTTTAGCCATTTTTCCATTCCGCCGGACTTATCAGCAAGTTCAAAAATCCAGCGGATTTTTGGAATAAACTGCGTGCGACTGCCAAAAGAAAGCATAGCCGCAATAAAGCAGGCAGGCTCAATATCCTCTGGTCTTTTGTACCAGCGGATAAACTGGCTGGGATCAGCCTCAAGAAAAGAGGCTGTTTCATATTTCTGAGCCAGCTCCCGTAATTTTGCTTTTAGTTCGTGGGTCATTTATAAATACGACCCTTATAGTTTCCCACTCTCAGCAGCACCCGGCAAACCAATGTCGTTGCGGTGGAAGGCACCTTCAAAATGAACGGCATTAATTCCGCGGTAAGCAAGTTTCCAGGCTTCATCAAAAGTACTTCCGTAAGCGCTGCAGGCAAGAACGCGACCGCCGCTTGTAACAAGCTTATCGCCGTCTTTTACTGCACCCGCAATAAATACCTTTGCAGTGCTGTCAGCCAGCTCTGCAGAATCATATGTAATTTCGCAGCCTTTTTTGTAGCTTCCAGGATAGCCGCCGCTTACAACAACAGGAGCGCACTGGAATCCAGGCTTCCACTTGAATTCAAAGTCTTTAAGTGTACCGTTCAAGATTGCAGTACACATAGCCATCATATCAAAGTCCATCAAAGGCAAAACAGCCTGAGTTTCAGGGTCGCCAAGACGAACATTGTATTCAAGAAGCTTTGGACCGTTTTTAGTCAGCATAACACCAAAGAAAATAAAGCCGCGGTAATCAAAACGCTCTTTGATAAGTCCGTTCAAAGTTGGTTCAAGACAGTCTTTTTTGAACTGCTCCATGATTTCAGGAGTTACGTCAGAAAGAGGGCAAACAGCACCCATTCCGCCGGTGTTTGGACCTTTAGCGCCGTCATTCAATCGCTTGTGGTCTCGGGCAGGAAGGAAAGGAACGATTGTAGCGCTTCCCTGCACTGCATATTCAGGAGTAACAGAAACCGCAGCCAGAACTGAAATTTCAACTCCTTCAAGATAATCTTCAATTACAAGTTTTTTACCGGCATCACCAACGCGGCCGCTTTCCATAATATCTTCAATTGCAGCAAGGGCTTCTTCCATAGTTGCAGCAACAATTACACCTTTTCCGGCAGCCAGACCGTCAGCCTTAATTACAATCGGAGCCCCGTGTTTTTTTACGTACTCGATTGCAGCATCCTTATTTACAAAAGTTTCGCTTGCGGCACAGGCAACGTTGTATTTTTTCATGAAGGCCTTAGCCACATCTTTACTGCCTTCAAGCATTGCACCGGCTTTTTTTGCGCCGACACAAGGAATATCAGCCTTCCAGAATTCGTCTGCAATTCCTTCACAGAGAGGATCTTCCGGTCCAATTACAGCCATGCGGCAATTTTCATGCTTTGCAATGGCAACATAAGGATTCTGGCCCTCTGTAATATAATCACAATCTTTAGGATTTACATTTACACATTTTGTTTCATCAGCCGTTCCGCCGTTTCCAGGCACCACGATGATTTTATCAACCAGTGAACTCTGAGCTAATTTCCAGCAGATAGTGTGCTCACGTCCACCACTGCCCACAACGATTATATTCATAGTGGCATTATACTGAAATAGGGTTTAAGTTTCTACAATAAGATTAAATTCGCTGACCCGAGCTTCGCTTTTTGATATCGTCGCTGACTCCCTGCCACAAAACGCAGTCATTCTGAATATCAAGCAGCTGCATATCAATCAGATAAGTAGAGATATGATGATTATCTTTATTTTCGGTTTTTGAATGAATTGTGCCCTGAAGTATAAAATCCACGCCAAGCTCCAGCGCCGCCTGCTTTAAGTTTTCAAAATCTTCACAGGCCTGGCTTTCCTCAGATGAAGTAAGCTTCATTGCCCCGCTGTTAACTATTGCAGTCTGAAGGCGGCGGATAAGTTTTGAAGTATCTACATGCCCATCACTTTTATTGGTAATTTTTCCTATGATTACCCGCGGCAGTTCATCAGCCTGACTTTTATAATTACTTACGCCGGTGGAATTAACGCAATCCTGAATCAAAGACTCCGCTACATGACGAAGATCAGAATCCGTCCATGCTTCAGAAAAATAACTTTGTGAATTTGAATCTGCGTGACTAATATTTGTTGAAATACAAGAAGAAAGAAAAACAGCAGATAAAATAAGCAATAGCGAATATCCAGCCTTTTTCATTTTATCCCTCCCCTTTTATTTATTATAATCACGCAGAAATAAACTTACAACTGTGGAACTTCAGCCTGAGAAACAGTTCTGATTCCAGCAGCCGCAAGTACTTCTTCAGTTTTCTGAACGTCAGTTGTACGGATTACCATAAAGGCAGCATTAGTTTTGCGGCCGGTAAAACCGTACATATATTCAACATTTCGTCCGCCGTCAGCAAGAATCTGAAGAATGTGGTTCAAGCTTCCAGCCTCATCCGGAATTTCCAGAGCAATAACCGGTGTAGTTTTTACAATATAAGCTGAACGTTCCAGCGCCACCTGAACAGGTACCGGATCATCCACGATAATTCGCGCAATTCCAAAGTCGCTTGTATCCGCAAGACAGAGCGCCCTTACGTTAATTTTATGCTCAGCCAGAACATTAGTAAGTTCCAGCAAAGCGTTTTTACGGTTTTCGATGAAGATTGAAATCTGGTTTATAGTCATTTTTTATTCTCCTTAGGAGGGGAAAGCCTTCCCCTCGCTCGCACTTCGTTGCTCGCTACCCCTTCTAGCGGGGACACCCCGCAACGCCCCTTTATCAGTCGTGTAACTTTCTAGTATCTATTACTCGCTTAGCCTTGCCTTCCGAGCGTTCAATGCTCTTAGGCGCTACGAGTTTTACCTTTGCCTTAATCTGAAGTACGCTAAGCAGCGCATTTTCCAGAGCCTTTTCCTGCTGATTGATTTCCGAAATCACATCGCTGAACTTGTCGGCTGTCATTTCCACCTTGATTTCGAAAGTATCGTTGTTGTTTACGCGGCCAACGATAATCTGATAGTTTGGCGGATAACCGTTCTGCAAAAGCACGCCTTCAATCTGGCTTGGGAATACGTTAACACCGCGGATAATAAGCATATCATCAGTACGACCCATAGGCTTACTCATGCGCACAAAAGTTCGCCCGCAGGCGCAGGGAGCGCGGTTAAGAACACCGATATCCTTTGTGCGGAAACGCATAAGTGGGAATGCCTGCTTTGTAATTGCAGTAAATACAAGCTCGCCCTTTTCGCCGTCAGGAAGACGTTTTCCTGTTTTCGGATCAATTGTTTCTATAATAAAGTGGTCTTCGTTTACGTGCATACCCTTCTGTTCGCTGCATTCGTAGGCAACGCCAGGGCCCATAACTTCAGTAAGACCGTAAATATCATAAGCTTTAATACCAAGTGATTTTTCGATGTCGCGGCGCATTTCTTCAGTCCAAGGTTCAGCACCAAAAATTCCGGCCTTAAGATGAATGTCAGCAGGACTCAATCCCATATCCTTAAGAGTTTCGCCCAGATAAGCCGCATAAGATGGAGTACAGCAGAGCACAGTCGACCCCATATCCTGGAAGAAGGTAATCTGACGCTGAGTATTTCCCGCAGAAATCGGAAGCACCTGACAGCCAAGCTTTGTTGCTCCACCGTGAACGCCAAAACCTCCGGTAAACATACCGTAGCCATAAGCGTTCTGAACAATATCGTTTTCATCACAGCCGATTGCAACCAGCTGGCGGGCACAACAGTCATTCCAAATTTCAAGGTCATCTTTTGTGTAACCAACAACAATCTGCTTACCTGTAGTTCCCGAAGAAGCATGAATACGAACAACCTCCTTCATAGGAACCGCAAAAAGTCCATAAGGGTAAGTTGCGCGAAGGTCATCCTTGCAGGTAAAAGGAATCTTATCCAGGTCGTCCAGCCCCTTGATATCGTCAGGAGTTACCCCAGCCTCCTGGCATCTCTTTCTGTAATATTCAACATTCTCGTAAACATGACGGAAGTTTTTCGCAAGTCTTTCGCCCTGAAGCTTTTTAAGCTCCTCCAGCGGCATACATTCACTTTCTTTCTGGTAGTATTTAAGGTTCATATATTCCTCAGATATATTGGATTTTTGATTATTAGCTGGTTACCGTGCACGGCCTTGGGCGCATTGCACAAAAAGAAAAGAGTAGTTCGCCATTAGGCGAAAAAGAAATAAAAGGAAAAGAAGCGGCTCTTTAGTAAGCCTGTAATTCTTAACATATACTAAATATTATCACTATGCATTAAGGCTGTAAAGAGAAGGAAAATAATTTATTATCTAGCCATTTTTCTTGACAACTAGCCATTTTCAAGCAATACTATAGGCAGAAAAGGAGACGGTTATGTGCAGAAGAACAATTTACGATGCAAGAAATAATTTTTCAGCTTTAGTCAAACTGGCAGAGCAAGGCGAGCCAGTTGAACTCACACGTCATGATAAACCAGTAGCCGTAATTATCAGCTATGAGGAATACGAAAAAAGTGGAAAAAAGCGAAGTTTTTTTGATAGATGGAATGAAACACGAATGATGTTTGCTGATGTTTTTTCAGATCCCAATTTTGAAGGCCTTCCTGTTCCCGAAGATGAATATCCTGGCGAGGAATATGATAAAAAAATTATGAAAATATGGGGTGAAGAATGAGACCTGTATATTTACTTGATACAAATGTAATTTCTGAATTTTCAAAACCAGTTCCAAACTCAGCTATTATAAAAAGAATAAGAGAAAACGAAGAACTTTGCGCAATATGTTCAACTGTATGGGAAGAATCAAATTACGGACTTGGATTAATGCCTGACGGAAGACGAAAAAAATCTGTACAGAAAACTCTGGATGACATCAGAGATTCCTTTGAAATAATTCCATATGACAACTTTGCCGCCCGAATCTGTGGAGAAATTCGAGCAAAATGTAGAGCAGAGGGAAAACCTGCTCCATCTTACGACAGCCAGATTGCGGCTACAGCCATCGCAAACGGAATGGTTCTAGTTACTCACAATACAGAAGATTTCGCTGCAGTCGCTGAAAATTCTGTATTGAGAATGGAAGATTGGTGGGAGTAAAAAATCTCCTATTAGGCACGACCCAGCATAAATGCCTTTTTATTCATTTCCAGAAACTGTGGTTTTACAAGCTTTTCAATGGCAGAAAGCCAGTTTTCTACAGGGAAGTCCATGTATTTTGAAAGGCGGCCCATCAGAACGATATTTACAGCCTTTGCGGTTCCGGCCTGCTGGGCAAGTTCCAGACAGTCGATCGCGTCTACTTTAATTCCAGCAGCGGTCATTTTTTCAACCAGATCTTCCGGGTATTCGGCAGCGCCCGTAATTACCGGCATAGGGTCGATTTTCTGAGTATTTACGACAATCTGTCCGTCTGCCTTCAAAAATTCTGTGTAACGAGCCGCCTCAAGAAGTTCAAAGGACACAATAAAATCAGCCTCGCCCTTGTCTACAATAGGAGAGTAAACTTTTTCGCCATAGCGAACGTAAGTTACAACCGAACCCCCGCGCTGGCTCATACCGTGAACCTCGCTGACCTTTACATCAAAGCCTGCATCAAGCAGAACCTGTCCCAAAGTTTTAGACGCAAGCAGCGCACCCTGGCCACCAACGCCAACTATCATTATATTTTTTACCATTACAACGCTCCAAATTTACACATGTGTAAGGCCGCTGGCGGCCTTTGTTCTATAGCAAGGCGTTAAAAAAATTGCACTGCAATTTTTAGCCTTACTTACTTTGTTATCCTAACGCACCAAACTTGCACATTTGTACGCATACTCCACAGCCAACGCATAACGTCGGGTCAATCTTAGCCTTACCGCCCTTCATTGCAATTGCAGGACAGCCGATTTTCATACACATTTTGCAAGACTTACACTTAGCTTCATCAACTACAAGTGCAGGTTTAGCCTTTACTTCCTTAAGCAGAACGCAAGGACGGCGGCTGATAATCAAGCTTGGCTCTTCAACAGCTAATTCTTCCCTAACAGCAGTTTCACATTCTGCAATATTATATGGGTCAACTACGCGTACACGATTAATTCCCATTGCCCGTGCCAGAGCCTCAAGGTCTACACGGCCGGCCGGGTCACCATAGAGGTTTTTTCCGGTAGTAGGATTCTGCTGATGACCTGTCATACCGGTAATCGAATTATCAAGTACGATTACAGTAGAGTTTGACTGGTTATATGCGATTGTCGCAAGACCTGTCATTCCCGAATGCATAAAAGTTGAATCACCGATAACGGCAACAGATTTCTTTTCGTTTTCTGCGCCCACAGCCTTGTTCCATCCGTGAAGTCCGCTGAAAGAAGCTCCCATACACAAAGTTACGTCCATTGCAGAAAGCGGCGCAACCGAACCCAGAGTATAGCATCCGATATCACCAAAAACTGTTACCTTAAGCTTGTTGAGGGCGTAGAACATTCCGCGGTGAGGACAGCCGGCACACATAATCGGAGGGCGGACAGGAATTGCTGTATCAAGTTTTTTGCCAGAATGAACTTCCTTTCCAAAAGCGGCTGCTACAATATTCTGACTGAATTCGCCGCAAATCTGGAACATATCTTTTCCGTGGATTTCGCAAGCTAAACCAAGACCGCGGACAAAAGTTTCAACAATAGGATCAAGCTCTTCTACAACGATGATTTTTTCAAGTCCATCAGCGAACTTTTTAATCATATTTTCTGGAAGAGGATTTACCATTCCAAGCTTGAGGATATTTACTGAATCACCCAGAACTTCCTTTACATACTGGTAGGCAGTCGAAGAAGTAATTACGCCAACCTTAGAATCAGTCTTCTCCACGCGGTTAATTCCACTTGTCTCGCTCCATTCTGCAAGTTTTTTCATTCTTTCTTCTACAAAAGGATGACGACGGATTGCATTTGCAGGAGCCATAACGTATTTCTGGATATTTTTTTCGTATTTTTTGTGCTCGATAGCCCCGCGCTCAGCCGTTTCTGTAACACTCTGACTGTGTGCAACTCGGGTACACATTTTATATAAAACCGGAGTATCGAATTTTTCACTGATTTCAAAGGCAAGCTTTGCAAACTCACGGGCTTCATCAGAATCGCTTGGTTCAATCATAGGGATTTTTGAAGCAATTGCGTGATGGCGGCTGTCCTGCTCGTTCTGAGAAGAATGCATTCCAGGATCATCTGCAACTCCGATAACAAGACCGGCATTTACACCTGTGTAGCTCATTGTATAAAGAGGGTCTGCGGCTACGTTCAAACCAACATGCTTCATTCCGCAGAAGGCACGGCGGCCGGCAAGGCAGGCACCAAAAGCCGATTCCAGGGCAACCTTTTCGTTTGGTGCCCATTCACAATAGATTTCCTTGAATTTTGCTGCTTCTTCTGTAATTTCTGTACTCGGAGTACCAGGATAACTGGAAACAAACTCACAGCCGCCTTCAAAAAGACCTCTGGCAGCTGCGGCGTTACCTAACATCAACTGTTTCATTTTGTCCTCTATAAAAACTATTTAATAATATTTCAGATGTTTAATATACTTAAAAGTTTAGCATTTAAAAGCAATTCCTTCCATATGTATAAGCACAGGCTCCCGGGCAAGGCTCATAGTGCAAAACCGCGCAATAATGCGCTACACGCTGATTGTTGTAAAGAAACTATAGGATTGACCGCTTACGCGGTCGCAACAATCAGAGTGTTTTTGCACCACGAGCCTCACCCTCGCGCCTGTCTTGCAACGTACAAGTATCTTTATATCATTAAAAAACTAGTCTGCCCGGGGCCGGTGGCAGTTGGAGCAGCCTACTACGTGGACGTGTTTTTTTCCAAGCTGCTTGTTGAAAAGGCGGGCGGTGAGGCTCTGGTCCTGTCCGACGGTTTTTCCGCATACAGGGCAAGTTCGCTTTACGCCGGGTTCGCAGGTAGGATAGCAGTGGGGACAGCCCATTACAATCATCAGCTGGTCGGGAACATTCATGGGACGGAAAACTTTGGAAATCAGGTTTTCTCCTATAAAAAGGTCAGACTGGCAGATGGGGCACTTTACAGGCTGGACAGGACGGGCACTTTTGGAGGATGCCTTAGACCCGGCACCATTTCGCATAATCCAGTATACCAGGGCAATTATTACGGCTGCCGCTGCACCCATCATCAGATAATCCATTGCTTTATTATATCTCATCTCTATAAAAAATTTGGAATTTCTTAAAAATTTTCAAAAATTTTTACATTTTTTCCTAAACTAAATTTTTCACTCACCGATAGATAAGTAAAGGGTGGTGGAAACCCGTGAAGATAAAATCACGTAGGCAAAACCGCCGAAAGATTTTATCTAACCAACCAAAGAATAAGGAGATTATTATGGTTATTAATCACAATATGAGTGCTATGTTCGCTCAGCGTTCCCAGGGAATTCAGGATCTCAATGCCCAGAAAAACATGGAGAAACTTTCTTCAGGTTTGAAAATCAACCGCGCAGGTGATGATGCATCAGGATTGGCAGTATCTGAGAAAATGCGTTCTCAGATCCGTGGTTTGCACCAGGCTTCTACAAACGCACAGAACGGCATTTCATTCATTCAGACAACAGAAGGTTTCTTGCAGGAAACTACAGACATCATTCAGCGCATCCGCGAGCTTGCTGTTCAGTCATCAAACGGTATTTACACTTCAGAAGACCGCATGCAGATTCAGGTAGAAGTTTCTTCTTTGATCGCCGAAGTAGACCGCATTGCTTCTTGTGCTCAGTTCAACGGTATGAACATGCTTACAGGCCGCTTCGCTCGCCCAACAGGTGAAAATGAAGTTACTGCTTCTATGTGGTTCCATATTGGTGCTAACATGGATCAGAGAACTCAGGTATTCATCGGTACAATGTCTGCTATGGCTCTTGGCCTCCGCAACGTTGGTGATGAATCTATCATGACTTTGGAAACTCCAGATGAAGCTAACCGCGCTATTGGTACTTTGGATGAAGCTCTTAAGAGAATCAACAAACAGCGTGCTGACCTTGGTGCTTACCAGAACCGCCTTGAAAAGACAGTAACAGGTCTTGATATCGGTGCTGAAAACCTCCAGGCTTCTGAATCACGCATCCGCGATACAGACATGGCAGCTACAATGGTTGACTTCACACGCGACCAGGTACTCAGCCAGGCTGGTACAGCTATGTTGGCTCAGGCAAACCAGAGCTCACAGAACGTATTGTCTCTTCTCCGCTAGTTAAATGGTTGCTTAATAGACAGAAAGCGTCGCGTATGCGGCGCTTTTTTTGTTTTAACACAGTCTGGTTTGCCTGTGCTGTGAGCCACCAGATATGAAGCACTTGATGCGCTAGCAGCAAGTGGGAGCAGGTACACTGCACAGAAATCTGAAGAAAAGCCTTACGACCTGCGCAGCTAATCAGAGCAGCCAGAATGTACTTTCACTCTTGCGCTAGAAATAAATTGGCTTAAGAAAAGGCGTCCGCTTTGGACGCCTTTTTTTATTTATTTTGTCTGCCGCGCTAGCGGCGCGTTCAATAGTTTCCTAACAAAAATAGCATGTAGCGAGGTACCGAGCGGTTTTGAACCATGCTTCGTGACCGGGAGCCATATTTTTAATTGAAATTATTTATAATACGTTTATTTAAACATTGTTTTATGCTATAACTCTACCATGAAAGTTGCGATTTTTTTCGGGTCTAAGTCTGACAAAGACACAATGAAAAAGGCTGCCGATGTTCTTTCTGAATTCGGTGTGGATTACAAGGCTTACATCATTTCTGCCCACAGAGCAGGGGCTCTTTTGAAGCAGACTGTTGAGCAGGTTGAAAAAGACGGATGCCAGGTTATTATTGCCGGTGCCGGTCTTGCAGCAGCCCTTCCTGGTGTGATTGCGGGAATTACAACTCTTCCTGTAATTGGTGTGCCGCTTGAATGCGTAAGCGAAAAATCAAACGGTCTTGGCGGAATGGACGCTCTTTTGAGCATTGTTCAGATGCCTCCACAGATTCCGGTCGCAACGGTTGGAATCAACAGCGCAAAAAATGCGGCTTATCTTGCAGTGCAGATTCTTGCACTTTCTAATCCAGAACTTAAAGAAAAATTAATTGCTTTTAGAAAAAAGCTTGCAGATGATGCAGCCGCATCAGGAATAGACATTAAATTTTAAAAAATTGCGTTAGCGATGTGAAGGGCAGCGAAGCTGTTCAGAAGCGTAAGCGGACGAATGGAGCGACAGCGGAACCCGGAACGTAGCGACCCGAGCGGAAGCGAGGGGAACGCCCAAATAAATAACAGGAGCTAAAAATGGCATCTTACAAAGAATCAGGTGTAGACGTAGAAGAAGGTTATCGCGCAGTTGATAAGTACAAGGAACACGCAAAGAGAACTGCAATTCCGGGACTTTTGACAGGTTTGGGAAGTTTTAACGGAATGTTCGAGGTTCCAAAGGGATATAAAAATCCTGTAATTGTAAGTGGAACAGACGGTGTTGGTACAAAACTGGACATTGCCTTCAAAATGAAAAAATATGACACTGTGGGAATTGACTGTGTTGCGATGAGCGTAAACGATATTCTCTGCTCTGGTGTTCAGACTTCCTTCTTCCTTGATTATGTTGCCTGCGGAAAACTTGATGCTGATGTTGCGGCTGACCTTGTTAAGGGCGTTGCTGACGGTTGTGTTGATACCGGCTGTGCTCTTCTTGGCGGCGAAACTGCTGAAATGCCTGATTTTTATGATGACGGAAAATATGACCTTGCAGGTTTTGGCGTTGGCGTTGGCGAAAAGAAAGAAATGATTACTGGTCAGGATATTCGCGAAGGCGATGTTTTGATTGGTTTGAGCTCAACTGGCGTTCACTCGAACGGTTTCAGCCTGGTTCGCAAGCTTGTTCAGAATTTTGATGATCCTTTCCAGATTGACGGAAAAGATACAGGTAAAACTATCGGCGAAGTGCTTCTTACACCAACCCGCATTTACGTTAAGCCTGTTATGGAAGTTTTGAAAAAATACCGCAAGGCTGTTCACGGTATGGTTCACGTTACTGGCGGCGGATTCTACGAAAATATTCCTCGTATGTATCCAAAGGCTAAGGACGGCAAAAAGCAGCTGATTTCTGTAATCAACCGCGGAAGCTGGGATATTCCTCCTGTATTTGGTGAACTTATCCGCCGTGGTGCTGATACTGCTTCTATTTACAATACTTTCAACATGGGTATTGGTTTTGTGCTTGCTGTTAGCGCTAAAGAAGCTGATGATATTCTTGCAATGTTCAACGCAAATGCTTCTAAATACCACAAAGATTACTGCCCAGATATGAAAGCTTATAAAATCGGCCGCGTAGAATACGCTAAGGGCGAAGTAAAGGGACAGAAAGATTCTGTTTTGTTTGAAGACTAACTAGGAGGGGAAAGCCTTCCCCTGCGCCCGCACTTCGTTGCGGGCTACCCTTTCGCCTAGGGGGACGCAACAAGTTGCTTACCCCCTAAGACCCCCGATTTTCAAAGGAAATTATCTATGCCAAAACTTAAAACAGCCGTACTCGTTAGCGGCGGCGGAACAAACTTACAGGCTTTAATTGACTACCAGACTGCGCAGGGCGATGCCTGCCCTTATGAAATTGTCTGCGTCATTTCAGATACCAAGAAGGCCTTTGCACTGGAACGTGCCGCTAAGGCTGGCATTCCTGGCGTAATCTGTTCGCCTTTTGCCGTTATGGGAGCGGAGGTTGCAAAGGCTGCTTCCCGCGACGAAAAGCGTCTTGCAGTTTCTGATGCCGTTCTCGCAAAATGCCGCGAGTTCGGTGCTGAAGCAATCGTCCAGGCCGGCTGGCTCACTGTTTTAAGTGGAAAAATCCTTGAAGAATACAAAGACAAAATCATAAACCTGCATCCGGCTCTTTTGCCAAAGTTCGGCGGAGTCGGCATGTGGGGCCACCACGTTCACGAAGCTGTTCTTGCAGCCGGCGAAAAAGAAAGCGGCTGTACCATCCACCTTGTTAGCAGCGAATGTGACGGCGGAAAAATCCTCATTCAGAAGAAAGTTCCTGTTCTCCCAGGCGACGACCCGGACACCCTTTATGCCCGCATTGCCCCGGAAGAACACAAGGCAATTGTAGAAGGACTGCTTCTTCTTACAAAATAGATTTCCTTTTTTTTCTACTCTACCACCGTCCAGAGCTTACCTTTGGCGGGAGTTACACCTTTCCGTCGGAAAAGCTCCGGGACTGTGACGAAGTCGTAACCCTGGAATTTGAGAATTGGTATTGCACGATCGACAGTTTCAACACTGTGGATGTTACTTTCACCGCAGTGTAGAAGATAAATTACGCCGTCCTGAGTGCCGGCTAACATTTTTTCAAGAAGAGTGTCGGCAGAATATTCTGGTATCCAGTCTTCGCAGGCGTGGCCGCAGATAAAGGGGCGGGGAACAGCTTCGTACATCAAATCATTTACGGAAATATAAGGCGGGCGGTAAAATTCTGTGTGACGGCCGGTAACCTTAAAAATTGCTTCTTCGGTTCGTAAAAACTCGTCTTCAATCTGAGCTTTGGAAAGTCCTTCTTTCACGGCGTCTGGATGTGACCATGAATGATTTTCGATATCGCAGCCCAGAGCCATTGCACGTTTGATAACGGCGGTGTTTTCTTCATTAATCTTATTTCCAATCAGAAAAAACGATCCGACTACGCCGTGCTTTTCCAGCACATCTAGCATGTCGTTCATTATGAAGCCGCTTAAGTTCGGGCCGTCATCGAATGTAAGAGATATCAGTTTTTCCATAATCTATATTTCCGGGGGTTTTAGGGGGAAAGCGGAGCGTCCCCCTAGGTGAAGGGGTGGCGAGCAACGAAGTGCGAGCCAGGGGAAGGCTTTCCCCTACCCTCTGTTTTCCTGAGCAACAAGCTGGTCAGCACCGTAACGCTTACGCAAAGCAGGCTTTTCAATTTTACCGGTAGCATTTCGCGGAATTGAATCAAAAATGATTTCCTTTGGACGCTTATAACGGGCAAGTCCCTGACAGAAGTCATCGATTTCTTCTTTTGTAGCAGTCATGCCGTCTTTAAGTTCGATAATTGCGGCTGTTTTTTCACCAAGGCGGCGGTCTGCAAGTCCAATAACGGCAACATCCTTGATTTTTGGATTTGTTCGCAAAAAGTCTTCAATCTGAACAGGGTAAATATTTTCTCCACCACTGACGATAACGTCCTTCTTGCGGTCAACCAGGAAGTAAAATCCATCTTCATCCTGCATGGCCATATCACCTGTAAAGAGCCAGCCGTCTTTGATTGTTTCGGCAGTCGCCTCTACGTTGTGGCAGTAGCAGGTCATAACGCCAGGGCCTTTTACACAAAGCTCACCGACATCACCGCGCTTAACTTCATTTCCGTTTTCATCAACAATTTTACACTGCCAGCGGTAACCAGGAACGCCGATTGCTCCGACCTTGTGGATATTTTCCATTCCAAGGTGAACGCAGCCAGGACCTGTAGATTCCGAAAGTCCGTAGTTTGTATCGTAAGAATGATTAGGGAAATATTCCATCCAGCGTTTAATCAGGGAAGGCGGAACCGGTTGAGCACCGATATGCATAAGACGCCACTGATCAAGCTTGAAATCTTCTTTTTTAAGTTCGCCGCTGTCCAGAGCATCAAGAATATCCTGAGCCCAAGGCACCAGAAGCCAAACAATGGTACAATGCTCGCTGGAAACGGCATCAAGAATTGTCTTAGGTTTTGCGCCCTTGAGAAGAACAGCACGGCTTCCGGCAACAAGGCTTCCCATCCAGTGGAATTTTGCTCCGGTATGGTAAAGAGGCGGAATACAAAGGAAAACATCGTCGCGACCGGTCTGATGGTGAACCTGTTCCATTTCGGCAGCCTGAGTTAAACTGCGGTGTTTGTGCAGAATTGCCTTTGGAAAACCTGTAGTTCCCGAAGAAAAATAAATTGCACCAAAATCATCATCTGTGATTGGAACATTCGGCGCAACGCTTGAACAGTCTGCGGCAAGTTCCCGGTAGCTTTCGGCAAATTCAGGACAGCCGTCGCCTACATAAATCAAAAGGCGGTTTTTACTGAGTTTTTCGGCAATCTGTTCGATACGTCCGATAAATTCAAAGCCAAAAACAAGAACGTCAACGTCAGCAAGGTCTACACAGTAAAGGATTTCTTCTGCGTCATAGCGGAAGTTAAAAGGCACTGCAATGGCACCGGTCTTGAGGATTCCAAAATAAATCGGAAGCCATTCAAGGCAGTTATACATAAGGATTGCAACTTTATCGCTCTTTTTGATTCCGCGGTTGATAAGCATATTTGCAAAGCGGTTAGCCTTTTCGTCAAATACAGCCCAACTGATTTCGCGGCGGTAAGGGGCGTATTTTGATGATTCAATCAAATCTGAATCTTTCCAGGTAAGGCGTCTATTGTCAGCTTTTTCAGGATTAAGCTCTACAAGAGCAATTTCATTAGGATATAATTTTGCGTTTCGCTCCAAAAATTCTGTAACAGGCATTTTTTTCTCTCTTTTTTTGTTATTTTTTAATGTTTAAATTATACCACAGAATTTGAGTAATAGTAAAAAAAATTACTCTGTTACTATTGACAGTAACAACAAGCCATGTTATATTGTTTCTATCAAGAGAAACGTTTCTTTTAATAGAAACAGGAGATTATATGGCATCACGTACTGATTCAATTTATTTTTCTTTGCCTTGTGACCGATACACACCTTTTAGTCTGGCCCGAAAAATCGGGGCTAAGGCTATTCTGGAAAGTGCAAGCTTTGCCCGCGGAAAAGACCGCTATTCTATCCTTATGCTGGAAGAGGCTTTTCATATTGTTCAGGATGATGAAGGAGTTGCCTTTTTGATTGACGGCCGCCGTCTTCCCTTCCGCGCCAAAAACACAACCGGCGAAACTATAGCACCCGGCAGCCGCGTACTTCATACTCCCGACATTCTTGATGCCCTTCTTTACGTTGCTGAGCAGAATGACACAAGCGTTATCCGCCGCGAAGACGGAAGCGAATCTCCTAACTCAATTCCTGTTCCGGCCAGCGGACTCGGCTACCTCAGCTACGAATTCTGTGCCCGCTGCGACACAATCACTATGGCGGCCCAGACTGACGAGCTTCACATTCCGGAAAGTGATTTTATTGCCGGCCACATCTACGTGATTTTTGACCACTTTACAGAAAAGCTTCACGTTTTTGCCTTGAACTATAACGAGCACCAGATTGACCTGGAATCAGCAGTTGAAAATCTTAAAAAGCGTCTCAACGATATGGACTTTACCTATCTTCAGGCGCCGGAAGAGCCTAAGCCTGTCCGCACAATCACAAACCTTGAACAGAGTGAGCGCGAATACAAGGAAAAGGTTGAGGCTATCAAAAAGGAAATTATTGCCGGAAATCTTTTGCAGGCTGTTCCAAGCCGCCGTCTTCAGCTGGAGTGTGATAATTCCGCTCTGGAGATTTACAGAAGACTTCGTGCGGTAAATCCAAGTCCTTATCTTTTTTATCTTGATTTTGGTGATCATCAGCTTATCGGTTCAAGTCCTGAAAGTCTTGTTCGCGTGCGAAAGGGCGTAGCTTCAATCCGTCCGATTGCGGGAACCCGACGCCGCGGCAAAAATGACCAGGAAGATGAGGATTTGAAAAACGAACTTTTGAATGATCCTAAAGAACGCGCTGAGCATCTTATGCTGGTTGATCTTGCAAGAAATGATTTGGGACGCGTTTGCTCTAACGGCAGTGTGGAAGTTACCCGCTTTATGGAAGTGGAACTTTTCAGCCACGTAATGCACATTGTTTCTGACGTTCAGGGTAAGGTTGCGCCTGGCTTTAAGCCGATTCAGGTTTTGCGTGCAGCCTTCCCGGCTGGAACTGTAAGCGGCGCTCCAAAAATCAGTGCAATTCAGATTTTGAGCCGTCTGGAAAAAACTAAGCGTCGTTTTTATGCGGGCGCTGTAGGTTACATCCAGAGTAACGGAGATTTAGACTTCTGTATTGCAATCCGCTGCGCATTAAAGCAGGGCAAGGTCTGGTCTTTGCAGTCTGGAGGAGGCATTGTGTACGACTCGAATAGTGATAGGGAGTGGGATGAAACAAATGAGAAACTTGGAGCTTTAAGGGCGGTCTTGGAAAGTGACAGAAACGCTAAAGCATAACTTTAGCGAGCCGTTCTATCGATGAACCTAAAACAACCCTGACGGCTTGTTTTTTAACGGTTCTTCGATTATCGGCAGGCAGTCGACTAACGAAAAGCTGGGAGCCCTTAGGGCAGTCTTAGAGAAAGTGGAAAAATAGGAGGATTTTTATGATAGCATTTATTGATAACAAAGACAGTTTTTCTTTTAATATTGTGCAGGCGCTGGAGCGTGTAAGCGGCGACCAGGTGCGCGTTTTCCGTTCGGAGGAATGTACCGTTGCAGAAGTTGAGGCCGCTAAACCGGACTATCTGGTTGTGGGACCGGGGCCTGGAACGCCGGAAGAGGCCGGAATCAGCATTGAGGCTATCCGTTATTTTGCGGGAAAAGTGCCTGTGCTTGGAATCTGTCTTGGACATCAGGCGATTGGTTCTGCTTTTGGTGCTAAGATTGTGGGTGCAAAGTTTATCCGCCACGGAATCGTTGAAGAGATGACAAGCGACGGCCGCGGACTTTTTAGAATTACGGGAAAGGGCGGAAAATACACCCGCTATCATTCACTTGTGATTGACGAGGCTACTTTGCCGGCTGATTTTGAGGTTACCTGCCGGGCGGCTGACGGTGACATTATGGGAATCCGCCACAAGACTATGGTGATTGAAGGCGTTCAGTTCCATCCGGAAAGCATTGCAAGCGAGATGGGCGACAATATCTTTAAGGCATTTTTGAATTACCGCCGCCAGAATCTTGATGTTGCAGCATACCTTAACAAGCTGATTGCTAAGCAGGATTTGACTGAGGAAGAGGCTTCTTTCTTTATGGAAAACGTAACTGACGGCACTATGGACGAACGCGTTATGTCGGCAATTCTTGTAGCTATGGCTTCTAAGGGAATTTCTACCAGCGAAATGATTGGATGTGCCAGCGCACTTTTGAAGAAAAAGACTAAGTTCCCGCTAGAGCAGTCTGGTCTTGCAGAAATTGTAGGAACCGGCGGCGATGGTAAGGGAAGCTTTAATATTTCATCGATGTCTGCTCTGGTTTGCGCAAGCTGCGGTCAGGCTGTGGCAAAACATGGAAACCGCGCTGTAAGTTCTAAGTCGGGAGCGGCTGACTTCTTTGAAAATCTTGGAATTCAGATTATGGCAAAACCTGCTCAGACTGCTGATTTAATAGAAGAAACCGGTTTTGGCTTCTTGATGGCACCGGTTTACCATTCGGCAATGCGTTTTGCGGCTCCAGTTCGCAAGGCTCTGGGAATTAAGACAATCTTCAACGTGTTGGGTCCTCTTTTGAATCCGGCTGGCGCTGAATATGAGGTTCTCGGTGTTTATTCTGAGGATATTATGGAAGCTTATGCCCGCGCCGCAAAGGGTCTTGGCGCAAAACGCGTTATGGTTATTCATTCCCGCGATGGTTATGATGAAATCAGTCCTTGCGTTCCGACTGACGTTTTCCAGATTGATGAAAAAGGCAACGAAAACCGCTACGTAATTGATCCGGCTAAGTTTGGAATTACAGGCTGCGATGAAAATGA
The DNA here is from genome assembly GCF_000260795.1 of Treponema sp. JC4. Classification (GTDB taxonomy): domain Bacteria; phylum Spirochaetota; class Spirochaetia; order Treponematales; family Treponemataceae; genus Treponema_D. Next base: position 48,199 of record NZ_AJGU01000006.1, on the reverse strand, counting down.
ACTTATGGGTGGAAGCGGCGCAGATAACGCTGCCCTTGCAATGGAAGTTCTCCGCGGCGGCGGAAGAAAAACAATCAAGGAAGCTGTCTGCCTGAACTCTGCTGCTGTTTTGTACCTGAGCGGAAAAGCAAAGAACCTGAAGGAAGGCTACGAAATGGCTAAAAATGCAATCGAAAGCGGTAAGACACTGGAAAAATTGCAGAAAGTGCAGGACGTAAGCAAGGGATTTGCTGCGTAGTATAATTAAGAAGTACAAGTCCACCTAAAAAAAAGTGCCGTGCGGGTCCCAGCGATACGCAAGGGGCAAGTAGATAAACATTACAAATATAATGTTTTTTGCCCCTTGCTAGCGTCCCACACGGCACTTTTTTTTTATTTATCTTACAACTTGCTAATTATCTTTCTGTTAATTCTTCTGTAATACAAAATCGAAAGTGTAAGGGCAAAAACTTCTGCAATCGGGAAGCAGAGCCATACCATGTTCAGGTTGCCTGTAAGAGAGAAAAGGTAGGCAACCGGCAGAAGAACAAAAATCTGACGAATCAGGGAAACTGTCATACTGTAAACGGCTTTTCCGAAGGCCTGGAAAACGTTTGAAAGCGAAATGGCGATTGCGGCACCGATAAAGCTAGGCGCAATCAGGCGGAGAGCCGGAACACCAATCGCAAGCATCGAATCCGAGGCGCTGAAAAGTCCCAGAAGAACGTGAGGGAAAAGCTCAAAAATCGTTGCGCCTACAAGCATAATTGTAGAAGCCGAAATAATCGAAAGGAAAACGGCTCTGTAAATGCGCTCTTTATTTTTTGCACCGTAGTTGTAAGCGATGATTGGAACAACGCCGCTGTTCAAACCGAAAACCGGCATAAAGATAAAGCTGTTGAGCTTGAAGTAAGAACCGTAAACGGCAATTGCAGTTGTGCTGAAGGCACCGATAATCAGGTTCATAAAATATGTTGTAACCGAAGTTACAGAAGTCAATATAATAGAAGGAACCGCGATTTTATAAATACTGCCAATGATTTTTCCGTCCGGGCGGAAACCTTTAAGGCTGATGTGAACTTCGTGGTTTTTGAGCAGGTTGGCTGAGCATGAAACGCAGAGACCGGCAAACTGACCGATGATAGTTGCAACTGCCGCACCGTAAACGCCCATCTCCGGGAAAGGTCCAAGACCAAAAATTAAAATCGGATCAAGAATGATGTTTGTGATTGCACCAGCCAGCTGAGAGAACATTGTGTAAATTGTTTTTCCAACCGACTGCAAAATGCGGTCAAACATAATTCCGATAAAACAGAAGGTACAGCAGTAAACAATTACGTGCATATATTCAAGACCGTACTCTATAATCTGTTCGTTTGAAGTCTGAGAGTGCAGGTACACCGGAATAAAAAAGTATCCAAGAATGATAAAGGCAATCGAAGTAAGGAAGGAAATAAAAAGTCCGTTTATTGCAGTTTTATCTACGGCTTCCTGATTGTGCTCGCCCAGTCTGCGCGAAAGAATTGCGTTTACACCGACTCCGGTACCAATCGAAAAGGACATGAGCAGGTTCTGAACAGGGAATGCAAGCGAAAGTGCGGTCAAAGCTTCCTCATTAATCATTGCAATGAACATAGAGTCCACGATGTTGTACAACGCAAGAATAAACATGGAGAACATCATCGGAAGCGACATATTAAGAATTAATCTTCCAACCGGCATTACGCCCATTTTGTTTTGTGTCTGAGGTTTATTTTCCATAGTTCGGCTATTTTATTCCGATTTGGTGCAATTTTCAAGAGAATAGCAAAGAATTACAAAGTTTTCAAAAGCCTGGCGCCAGTCTAAACACCCAGTCGCAATTCGGGGTTCCCTTTCGGTCAGTTGCGCAGGCGCAACCTCTTCGAGCCCCTCATTTCTCCGGCGTGCTGCCTACTACCTACGAGTGTGCATCCAGCCAGGGCTTCAGATTTTCCGTCCAGAAGCGGTCTTCAATTTTTTTGTCGCCACAAGTATGACCAAGCTTTCTGTCTGCCCGAATCTTTTCCCCGTGAAAATCACTTGCAGCTGTAACAAAATAGCCCAGTTTTCCCGCAAGTTCTTCCAGTCTCAGACATTCCGTAACACGTGCTCCAGGATGATATGCTTCCAGTCCCACTACCCCGCGTTCATAAAAATCTTTAAGTGCGTCCGGCAGCTTTCCCCAGGACAAAAAGAGCGACATAGGATGAGCAATAACAGGTGCCCCACCCGACTCCCGGATAGCAACAATTGCTTCATCCAGATTTGTACCAACCTTTTTAACATACCAGGGCCGACCATGTGCCAGAAAGCGGTCAAAGGCCTGCTGACGATGCCTTACAATTCCTTTTTTCTGAAGCATAGCCGCAAAATGAGGACGGCCAAGTATTGTATTTGGAAATTCCGCATACATTTCTTCTATTGTAATATCCACTCCGTCAGCCCGCATTTTTTCAATAATTTCGCAGTTGCGGCGGTGGCGGTTTTCCACAACGTTATCTAAAATCTGCTGAAAGCCGGGACTTATACTTTTTAATCCAAGTCCTAAAAGATGAAATTCCCCAGTTGGGAAATTAATGCTCAGTTCTACTCCGGGAACCAGAGTAATTCCACATTCTTCAGCGGCCTTTTTCCCCATTTCAAGTCCGCCTATTGTATCGTGATCTGTTATTCCCAAAACTGATATATTTTTTTCTGCTGCCTTATGAACAATTTCTTCGGCAGTGTACTGTCCGTCAGATGCAGATGTATGAACATGCAAATCAATCATTTTAAAATAATAGCACAAATTAAAAGTCTATGGTATAATTTATATCAAACTGTTTTCGTGGGGTTTATAAAAAAGTATGCCAAAGGCTATAAAGTACACAGCAGATTCAATCATTTATTTTGCTGGAAATCAGGACTACCGCATTTTTATTTTACAAAGCGGTGTTGTTAATCTTTCAAGTACAGATATTGAAACTGGTAACGAAGTTAACGATAAAGTAAAAGCCGGTGAGTTTTTTGGCGTAAAATCTGCCCTTGGAAAATTTGCCCGCGAAGAAACAGCCCGTGCAATTACCCCATCAGTTGTTATTGCCCTTACAGTTCAGGAATTTGAAAACATCTTTGTAAACAATAAAGATTTGATTTTGAAAATGCTTCGTGTATTTTCAGCTCAGCTCCGCCAGGTTCACAAAAAGACAGAATCAGCCCTTAATAATGTTTCTACAGACCTTCAGTCAGGCTTACTTTCTCTTGGAACCAGCTTTTTCAACGATGAACAGTACCGTTCAGCCGCTGATGTTTATCTGAAATTCCTCAAGCGCTACCCTAATTCACCAAAGAAAAATGAAATCATGCGCCTATATCAGGAAGCAAAACTTAAGGCAGACCATCTGGCCGCATTAAATAAATCGGACATTGGTTTTGAAGATGATGAATCAGAAGGTTCTAACCGCCTATTTGCCCTTCCTGCAGCCTTTGAACGTTTTGCAAAAGTTTATGAACCGGGTCAGGTTATTATTGCAGAATTTGAACCAGGCGACAGTTTCTATTTAATTCAGAAAGGAAGAGTTCAGCTTATTAAGTGTGTTAACGGCTCAAAAAAGAACCTGGATATTCTTAAACAGGGCGAACTCTTTGGAGAAATGGCAATTCTCGACAATTCTCCTCGTTCAGCAACCTGTATGGCAATTGGAAAAGTTAAATGTCTGGAATTCAACAAAGAAAACTTCCAGCTTTTGATTACAGGCAACCCTCAGATTGCCCTGCACCTTCTTAAGCTTTTCTGCAAACGTATTAATGACCAGAAACGCCGCTTCAGAATTCTCTGCATCAAGGATTATCAGGCACGTATTTCCGACGTTTTCCTTCTTCTTGATGAAATGAATCCTACATCAAAAGAAAACGAAAAACAGCGCCGCTTCAACGTAACAATCAACGACGTTGCAAACTGGGCTGGTCTTCCAGCCGAAGTTACAAAAGATGAATTAATTAAACTTTCATCTATGCGAAAAGTTGAAATTTATGATGATTATATGATAGTCTCTAATATCAACGAAATGAAACGTCTCTACGAGGCCCGCTCCCTTTCCGGCAGTCTCTAACCAGACCTTCTCACTTTGTTAATCCTGCCGACTTAGCTCACCTGGTAGAGCAGCTCCCTCGTAACGAGCAGGTAGTTGGTTCAAGTCCGACAGTCGGCTATAAAATTATTAACCGGCAGTTTGCACAAAATGTGTAAACTGCTTTTTCATTTTTAAACACTTGAACCAACTAGCGAAGTGAGCGCGCCGCCAGGCGAAAAGCGTGCATGGCAAAATACTAGCAGGTGCGTAGTATTTTGGCGTCAGCGAACGAAGACGCCCGGAATGAGCAAACAGGAAGTTTGCGAATGGAGGGAACGGTTCGAGTTCTTAGGTAAATTTAAACCTTTTCAGATTGCCCAAATTCCTTTAAACTCTATTCAGGTGGGCTTATATGAAAGATTTTAAATTTTATTTCAACCGGATTATTCCGGCGCTAATTTTTATTATCTTAATTTTTCTTCCGGTTTCTGCAGAGTCAGTAAACCTGCTTGATTTAGGTGCGCCCGCGCCTCAAGTTTTTTCTCCCTTCGGCGTTCTTATAAAAATCTTTAGCAGAGCTCCAAATTCAGCAGAATTCCGCCTCTTCCCTTTCTGCCTTACTTTCTACCTTCTGCTTCTTCTTCCGGCCATTTCAATCTACCTTATAGTTCAGCTTTTTCTTAAACAAGCTCACGACCGCTTACGACACATAGTTACCCTCACAGGTTTAACACTTTACCTTTTGTGTTCAATTTGGTGCATGATTACCTTTGCCAATACCCGCAGATGGTTTTTTAAGCTTCCATATTACATTTATATCACAAACCTTCTTGTCCTTCTGATGCACGTACACCTGACCTTTTCCATACTTTTTAATCATCAGAATGGAAAAATTGAATTTGAAACAATTCAGAAAACACGAAAACAGGAAGGTCAGCAGCAAAAAAGGCATTTTATTTCCATCAGAACAAAGGTTCTGGTTACAATCCTTATAACAATTCTTACCCTGCTGGGAATTTTTACAGCCTTCATCCTTCACGATAACCACAAAATGATTGTTGCCGCCGTAGGAAATACAGGACGCGCTCAGGCAGAACAGGCCGCAGCAGTTTACGAATCAGCCGAAGGAATGAACGAAAAAGTTCAGGTTTTCTTTGAGGAACAGAGTCATTCCAATGAGTTTTCAAATTCCCCTTACGACCGCATTGATATCATCATCACCTATAATACAAAATCCTATTATATAGAAAACATTGATTCTTCGACTGCTCTTCCGCCTTACGATGTTTTTGCCTATACCACAGGCCGTCCTTCCAGAATCCCGGATGAAGAAAAAATAATAAGCGCAGAAGAAGCTCTGGAATATGTAAAAAGATATAAAAGCGGCCTTTACCTCAAAGAACCGGTTTATGATAGGACAAAAGGTACCTGCAAATACATTCATCCTGTTACCTTTACCCGCAGAGAAGGTCAAAAGCTTGTGGGCTTTTCAATTGTAACCTACCGCAAGGAAGTTTTGATGAAAACCTATTACCAGACCAAGGTTTTTGTCCTCACTCTTGCCGTAATTTTCCTTTACATTGTGATTTTGATTACTTTTATCCTCACAGATTACATCACCACTCCTTTGATTTACCTGAAATCAAACGTGCAGGATGCTTCTTCAAAATTTTCACAGATTATAGCCAGCGGCGGCCAGGTTGGAGCAGAAGCACTTGTTTTTAATGACGATATAAAAACAAAAGACGAAATCAAAGACCTTTCAACCGCTATTAATGATTTTATTTCGCTAATCCGTGGACTCATTCCCTATATTTCAAACTCAACCCTCAAATATGCAGACCGGGAACCAAATTCCCAGCTCAGCGTTGCAAAAGATTTGTGTTTTTTGTTCACCGATATACGCGGCTTTACTTCTATGTGTGAAGGCCGTCCTGCCCGCGAAGTTGTCAGAATTTTAAATCACTATCTTGAGCTGGAAACAGAAATCATCATCAGAAATCACGGCGAAATTGATAAATACGTTGGTGATGAAGTAATGGCCTTTTTTGCAGGGGCGCGTAAAGAATACAACGCCTGTAAAGCCGCTATGGAAATCAGAAAAGCCATGCGCAAGGCACAGGAACTTTCCCTCCAGGATGGCAGCGACTACGTTTCTATGGGAATTGGAATAAGCACCGGCCGCGTAATTTTTGGTTCAGTCGGTTCATCAAAACGCAAGGATTTTACTTCAATCGGCGATACAGTAAATATTGCAGCCCGTCTGGAAAGTGCAAACAAGGCCTACGGCTCTAAGGCAATTATCACAGAGGCAGTTTTTGAAAAATTGCAGGGCAGCTTTATCTGCCGAGAACTTGACTTACTGACAGTAAAAGGAAAATCTGAACCAATCAGAATTTACGAGATTTTACAGCAAAAAGAAGGTGCAGAAACTAAAATCTTTGAAATCCGCGATTTCTTCCAGAAAGGACTTAATTACTACCGCCGCCAGAACTGGGATAAAGCCGAAGCAGCCTTCAAAGAATGTGTAGAACGCTACAACGATATGCCGTCGGTTATCTTCCTGGACAGAATCCGCCACTTCAGAAAAAATCCACCGCCGGAAAAATGGGACGGTGTTTTTGAACTCAAAGTAAAATAAAGTTTTCAATCCGCTTTTTTTGATATAAAGATGAATCCTGATTTTTCCGAAAAATAAAATATGGGAAAATCAGGTAATAGTTATGAAAAACCGGACTTCTGGTCTCAAAAAGCTTTTTCGGAAGGATATCCGGCTCGCTCAGTTTATAAATTAAAAGAAATTGATGAAAAATTCGGAATGATAAAAAAGAACTACACAGTTCTTGATTTAGGTTCAGCTCCAGGCAGCTGGACTACCTTCCTTTTGCGTCAGATGGATGGCAGCGGAAAAGTAGTTTCCTGCGATTTGAATCCACTGTCTAGAATTGTTAAAGGCGATAATCTCTTATTCATTCAGGGCGACTTGAATGCGCCGGAAATCAGAAAACAGATTAAAGATAACGGCCCTTACGATTTAGTAGTTTGTGATGCCGCTCCAAAAACAACAGGCAACCGCACTGTAGATACAGCCAGAAGTGAACAGCTTGTAGAAATGGCAATCTGGTATGCCCAGACAATGCTCAAACAGGGCGGTAACTTTACAGTAAAAATCTTCCAGAACGGCGATCAGCAGAAATTTCTTAAGGCAATGCGCGAAATTTTCACCAGTGCAAAGGGTTTTAAACCGGAAGCCTGCCGTGCCGAAAGCTTTGAAACTTACCTGGTTGGCATTGGAAAAAAATAATTGCGATTTCAAAGGACGCAGACTATAATGAATAGAATAATAAATAAAGTTAAAAATGGATTGATTATGATAAGGAATTGGAAACACACTCGAATAGTGCTAATTTCTCTTGCCTGCTTCTGCACAAGTTTTGCAGTTACTGCAGCTGTTTCTAAAACCGTAAGAACTTTAAATCTCCGCAAAGGTGTGGGTGGTTTTGAAACTGCCAGCGCACCGGAATATGCAGAAAATCTTGATAAACTTTTAAATGAAGGTGAAGAAGTTGCAGCCGGAGAAGAAAGTACATCTGCTTCTGCAGCATCCATTACCTATCAGACCTATCGCGTAAAACAGGGTGATATGATCGGCTACATTGCCGACAAATACGATATCACAACCGATACAATCATCAGCGTAAATAATATTAAGTCATCACGTCTTATTCAGGTTGGGCAGTATCTTAAAATTCCTTCAATGCCAGGAATTATTTATACAGTACGCAAAAACGGCGAAACTCCAGCCTCAATCGCAGCAAATTATAAGGTCGATGCCGCTCAGTGTGCAAGCGTAAATGCCCTTTCACTAGACAGCGAGTTGAAAGCAGGAACTTCTCTTTTTGTTCCGGATGCAGCCCTCGACTGGATGACAAGACAGGAAATTAACGGAGATTTATTCCACCGACCTCTTCACGGCCGCTACTGGATCTCATCACGCTACGGCTGGCGAGATTCACCTTTTAATGCCGCAAAACGAACCTTCCACGGTGGTATTGATATGGCAACCGGCTCGGGTACACCAATTTACGCTGCCCTGGACGGAAAAGTTACAACAACGGGCTTTAATGCAACTTACGGAAACTACGTAATCATTACACATCATTCCGGCTATAAGACTCTTTATGGTCATATGAGCCAGATTACCTGCAAAAAAGGCAACTTCGTTTACACCAACACAATGATTGGCCGTGTAGGCAGCACCGGTATGAGTACCGGTCCTCACCTCCACTTCACCGTCTATAAAAACGGCAAAAGCGTAAATCCATCGCTGGTACTTAACTAAATACTGCAGTTAAAAAAAATAAGCGGGATCCAGTAAATCCCGCTTACTCTTTAACAGTGCCTTATTACATTCCACCCATGGACAGTCAGGTAACGGTACGGCACGTTCGGAAGTTGGTGTTAAGCCTTACGACCGTTACCGCCTCCCTTAGACTTAAGCGCCAGCTTAAGTCAGGTAGCGTACACTCCGTCTGGAAGTTGGTGTTACCCCTTACGACGCTACCGTCCCCATGTGAGAATTAAATCGTAGTTATCTTCGCGTACTTCAAAGTATGGATTTTTTTCTCCACATGTCGGGCAGAATTCAGGAGCCACAGGGCCTGTTACGATGTGACCGCAAACCAGGCATTCCCAAACTTTTACGGAACCGTTCTTAATCTGCTCTTTTGTATCTTCATCTTTCAAAAGTGAGCGGTAACGCTCTTCATGGCGTTTTTCGATTTCTGCAACTGCACGGAATTTTGCTGCAAGTTCTGGGAAACCTTCTTTTTCTGCAGTTTCTGCAAAGCCTACATACATATCTGTCCATTCGTAGTTTTCGCCATCAGCAGCATTTTTAAGGTTTGTAGTTGTATCGTTAATTCCAGCCAGTTCCTTCAACCAGATTTTAGCGTGATTTTCCTCGTTCAATGCAGTTTTTTCAAAAACTTTTGCAATCTTGTCGTTGCCTTCTTTTTCCGCAACCTGAGCAAAATAAGTGTATTTGTTACGAGCCTGCGATTCTCCCGCAAAAGCCGCCAAAAGATTTTTTTCAGTCTGTGTGCCAGTGTACTTTCCCATAGTTGTTTCTCCTGTGTCAGCGAGCCGCTCAAAGCCCGCACTATTAATATGTTAAAATCAATTATAGCACGGGAACTTGGGAAAGCAAAATTTTTAGCACGCTATTTCCTCATACTCATCTGTTTGTACATATTACGCTTTCTAAACCTCTCAATCGCATTTCCAAAGGTTTTTGTCCACACATAGCCGAAATTACTGTTTAAGAAGCTCAGGGTGTTTTTGCAGACGTAGTAGCCGTGAACGTAAGAATGATTATAAATCGGCATAAAAAGGAAAATATTGCTGCCTTCTGTTATCATTTTGCCCGGAATAAGATCGCGCACGTTCAAAATCTCGCGCGGATATTTTTTATCATTTTGAATCGAAGCAATCGCCTGAACCTGAGTTCCATACGAAAGGTTCTGCGGAAGTTTTTCCTCTGTGTTAATCAAAACGCTGGACCAGTCAGCCTTCAAAAAGATGCAGAAATCCGGACCTTCAAATAAATGTGATTTCTGAAAAAGCCCTTCAAGGTTTGTCAGCAGAGAAAATACATCGGTCGCCTCAGTAAAAGTGTCATTCAGCATTTCAATCTGCGTATTAAACTTTTCCTTCTGGTTCAAATCATCAACAATCTGAAGCGCATAAGATTTTCCGCCGGCAGGAATCTTATACTCACAGCCGCACGAAGCCCTGTACAAAGCAGAACTCTTAATCTTAAGCATCTGAGTTTCACCGCTCGGATTCAAAACCCGGTTTGCTGCCTCAAAACCAATCTGCTCGGCATTACTGCGTACCGTCGTAATGGCAGGCACAACCGTTTTTCCCCAGATTGTGTCTCCGTAACCAATTACTTTAATCTGATCAGGCACCTTTACACCGCGCTCTTCAACAATCCGCATGACCGCAAGCGCAATATAATCGTTGGCACACACAACCGCCTGAGGCTGAGTCGCCCCCGCCTTCATCGTATTCAAAAGATACTCGTATGCGTCGTTGTAACTGCTGGTTGGAATTGTGTGGACATTTTCTATATTAATAGGAATATTATTGTCGGTAAGTGCCGTGCGGTAAGCCTTGTATCGCTCCGCAATATCAATAGAAGTTTCCTTGCCGCCAATCCAGGCAAAATCCTTAAGACCATGCTCCTTAATCAGATGCGTCATCAGCTCATAGGCACCGGTATAATTATCCACCTTAAGGCAGGAAATATCCTTCATCGCAAGATTAATGGAAATCGCAGGTTTTCCAGCCGCCAGAATCTTCTGTCTCTCCTTTTCCAGCACACGGGCATTCTGAATCAGGTCAGAAAGAATAATTACGCCGTCATAATCTTCGTAATTAATCAGATTGTAAATCGAAAAGCCGCTGTTATTTATGTAGCCGTTAAATTCCACATAATTATAGCAGTTAAAAACATAAACGTCCGTGTCCTTCCCGTCCACAGCCCGCTTAATTCCGCTAATAAAATCCGTCAAAAAATCATATGACCATCCGCAGCTCAAAACCGCAATTTTTTTCTTCATATGTAAATTTTCGGCACGGAAAGCAAATTTATCCAATTTTTTATTGGGGCGAGTCTCCTCACCCAGTCGCAATTCGGCGCTTGCTACGCGCGGTGCTTCGCACTGCCTGGCGGCACGCCTCATTTCTCCCGCCTGTTTTGTCTTAATATTACAAAAAAATTTCCTTCTATCACATTCTTAAAATCTGTAGTATTATAAATAAAGATTAAAATAGCGCAGGAGGTTTTATTATGATGTATCCTTTTATGACATTAAATGACGGGACTGGAATTGCGCATTCTGAAGCATTGCAAAAAGAAGGTAAAGAACAGATAAAGGTTTATTTCGAACAGCCTGTTGAAGGTGGCTTTAATTCAGCAGAATGCTGGCTTCCTGACTATAACTGGACTTTATGCGAAGGATTTTCAGAATCACAAAAAGATTATTTTCAAAAGTTTCTCGAAAGTACAGCCCATATAATTATAGATTTAGCCCGTAATGGAGGCTTTGAAAATGCCTCAGGTTTTTAAAATTGGAAGCTTTGTAGTATTCTTGTGGTTTGCAGAGGGTGTACCTCTGGAACCAATTCATGTTCATGTTTGTGAAGGCGTACCTACAAACAATGCTACAAAAATCTGGATTACAAAGAATCACAAAACTCTGCTTTGCCACAATAAATCAAATATTCCTTTCCATAAATTAAATACAATTATGAAAATCATTGAAGCTCGTGCTAGTGAAATTGAAACAAAATGGAAAGAATATTTTGGTCAGTTACAATACTATTGCTAATTTTTTCGTGTCTTAAAAACTCCTAAACAAATTTGCCATTTCGATTGCACCTACCGCACATTCAAAGCCCTTGTTTCCGGCTTTACTGCCTGCACGCTCGATTGCCTGCTCGATATTATCAGTTGTAATTACACCAAACATTACCGGTACTCCGTTTTTAACGCTTGCCTGAGCTACGCCCTTGGAAACTTCAGCGCAGACATAATCATAATGACTTGTAGAACCACGGATAACTGCCCCTACCGCAATTACGGCATCGTATTTTCCGCTGGCAGCCATTTTATCAGCCGCAAGAGGGATTTCAAAAGCGCCTGGAACCCAGGCAGCAGTGATGTTATCCTCTTCTACACCATGACGAACAAGTCCGTCTACCGCGCCGCCAAGCAGCTTATTCACGATGATTTCGTTAAAGCGCGAAGCTACAATACCAACCTTCATGCCTGCAGGCGCAACTAATTTTCCTTCCAGAACTTTAATTTCTTTCATTTTTCCCTAACCTTCCTTTGCAGGGCTGTCTGCCCCAAGTTTGTGCAAAATATGTCCCATCTTATCCCGCTTTGTAATCATATAGAACAAATCATACTTTTGCGGAGTAATTTCAATCGGCTCGCGGCGTTCAACCTTAAGTCCAAAGCCGTCCAGACCATAAATCTTTTCCGGATTGTTTGTAAGCAGACGAAGAGTTTTACAGCCCAAGTCCCGCAAAATCTGCGCACCAATCCAGTATTCGCGTAAATCCGGCTTAAAGCCCAGCTTTACGTTAGCCTCAACCGTGTCGTAGCCCTCTTCCTGCAAAGTGTAAGCCTTAAGCTTATTTATCAGCCCGATTCCCCGGCCTTCCTGACGCATGTAAAGGATAACACCCCGCCCCTCGTCGTTTACCCGCTTCATTGCAGCCTTAAGCTGAGGCCCGCAGTCACAACGCTGGGAACCAAAAACATCACCTGTCAGACATTCCGAATGTACGCGGCAAAGAACATCCTCTCCATCGCCGATTTCGCCTTTCACAAGTGCAACGTGATGTTCACCAGTCAAATCATTTACATAACCGTAAATATCAAAATCACCGAATTCAGTCGGAAGCTTTGCCTTAGCCTCGCGGACAACGTGTTTTTCGTTCACACGCAGATAATCCTGCAGCGCCTTAATCGTGATGATTTTCATATCAAGCTCTTCTGCCAGTACCATCAGTTCCGGTCCCCGCATCATAGTGCCGTCGTCCGCCATCACCTCGCAGCAAAGTCCGCATTCTTTAAGGCCAGCCAGGCGGCAAAGATCAACAGTTGCTTCTGTGTGCCCGTTGCGAACAAGAACACCGCCTTTACGCGCAATAAGGGGGAACATATGACCCGGGCGGCGGAAATCTCCTGCGCAAGCCTCGTCGTCCACACATTTTCGAGCCGTAATTCCGCGTTCTACCGCACTGATTCCTGTTGTTGTAGAAACATGGTCTATGCTTACGGCAAAGGCAGTTCCGTGATTATCTGTATTCACCGCAACCATAGGATTCAGTCCCAGCTTTTCGGCACGCTCTGCACTCATAGGCATACAGATCAGACCTTTTGCGCGGCTTGCCATAAGGTTCACGTTCTCCGTTGTGGCAAATTCCGCTGCACAAATCATGTCGCCTTCGTTTTCGCGGTCTTCGTCGTCGGTAACAAGAATAATTTTGCCCGCGCGTAAATCCGCCAGGGCTTCTTCAATTGTATTAAACTTTTTTTCCATAATTACCTCTTATTCTGCCAGCCAGGCCATTAATTTTTCATCGCGGGCAGACTGATTTTTTTGCAAAAGGGAGCCTCCAAGCAGGCGCTCCACATACTTTCCGATTATGTCATTTTCAAGGTTTACGCTGTCTCCGACCCGCCTGTCACCCAGCGTTGTTTCCCCCAGCGTATGGGGAATAATGCTGATGCTAAAGTCTGACTCGCTCACGCCGGCAACTGTAAGGCTGATTCCATCCACCGTAATCGAACCTTTTTCTACAATCAGACGCAAAATCCCTTCAGCTGCCGAAATCCAAAATCGCACGGCATTCCCGTCCTTCAGAATTTTTGTGATTTTTCCTCTTCCGTCGATGTGACCGCTCACAATATGACCGCCAAAACGTCCGTCAGCTGCCATGGCACGTTCAAGGTTTACGCGGGCCCCGCAAGTCAGCTGACCCAAATTAGAGCGCGACAAAGTTTCGGGCATAACGTCTGCATAAAAGCCGCCGTCAGCAAGTCTTGTAACTGTAAGGCAGACGCCATTCACAGCAATTGAATCGCCGATGTGAGTAGTTTCTAAAATTTTATCTGCTTTAATAAATAAAGAAGAGGCGTCGCATTTTTCAACGACGCCCACAGTTTCTACTATTCCCGTAAACATACGTGAGGTTAAAAATCTCCGCTATAATTTGTAATTTGCCTAACCTCACTAACAACCTTTGCTTCGCAAAGCTTGCATTACAATGAGTCTAAAGCGTACAAATAGTACGATATAAAACTAATTTAATCAAGATGGTTTTATATAAAACTACTGATTAGGGGATGAATCCTTAGGAATAATATAAAAGACGTTTTCAGCCGTTCCCCCTTCAACTGTATAACTTGCCTTATAGCAGGTCTTTGTTTTTGCAGCGTCTTTTATACTTACATCAACACCTTCCATATGCGTTATTTCCGTTATAGTTCCAGGAGTTGCGGACACCACTGTACCATTTATTGTAATTGTTTGACTGCCTGTTTTCTCTTCAAATGTTACTTCCTTTACTGGTAAAACATAATAGTCATATGCATCCGTTACAGTGCTAGGAATCTTAAAACTTGTCTGAAGACCTGTAATATCATTTACCTCAACATATTTTGTTGATAAAGCAAGATTTAAGAAACAATTAAAGCCGGCAAGATCCTTCAACTTATAAGAGTTTGAACTGCTATAATCTGAATCTGCAACCAGATATGTTTTTCCTCCATCCTTGAAAGTTGCTATAATTTTTTCTATTTCAGCTGCTATTTCACCATCTGGTTTAAAGATCGTATTTTGAGCATCATTGATTTTTTCGATAGTCGCTTTTTCTACTGTATCTCCGTCATAACCAGCTGTAGCCTCAACATCATTTAAAAGCAGAGTAACGGGAGTAAATTTGTCGCCTTTAAAGGCAGTTACAGCATCTTGAAGTTTTCCGTCTCGCTCCAAAAGACAGATAGCTAATGAACCAAGACTATAACTTTCTCCGTCAATTTTAGTTGCAAGCATTAAACCATCAAGGTTTTCAAAACGTTCATAATCATTGTAAAGAGAATAAACTACATTTTTTCCGAAATAATTTGCTGTTCCTTCTGAAATATCTGTAATTTTTATAGTTTTAGACTCTTCATCAAACTCGTCATTATATCTGTTAAGCCAGTATTTTGCGCGTGAATAATACTGATCTTTGCCAGACGGATTATTCCAGGCGTCACGCAAAGCAAGATAACAGAGAACCCGGTAAGTACGCGGGGTAAAATCGATAGGCCATAGCTGATCCCGATCTTTTGAAGCTGCACTACCCCAAGTTGGACTTGCAAGATCCTGAACATATTCGTGAAATGACTCATGATAGAATAAATCCAGTCTGTCACAGCATCTAGCTTTTGGACTAGTTGGCATACCAAAGGTTTCCATCATCTTTATCTCTTCCGGAGAAAAAGACATATCAATCATCATTGCTTTTTTTCCGTTATAGATCACTTTAGAAAAATTTGTACTTTGAATGACCTCCAGTGCGTCCAATATTTCAGGAGTTTTCTCTGTGATTTTTGTTATTCCACTTGGAGTAATGAGACAAATATTTGTCTTAGTCGGATTCATCTTTGCATCAACCAGAATCATATTAAAATTATCTTCCGTTAATACATCATCACCCGGCCAGACAACTTTCATTTTTCCATGACACTTCTGAATGGCTTCATACATAAAATTTGAAGCATATTCAAAAGTATATTCCGGCTCTCCACCCGATGAATCTGAACTTCCGTTACTGCACGAGCATACAGAAAGCATTAATAATCCCGCAAGGATATAAATAAGTTTTTTCATAAAAGGCCTCCTATGTTTATATAAAACCGTTACCTTAGTTAGAGCTTTCCGAAAATGCTTCTTTCAAATATTTTATCAGACTAGCTTCATTATAGAAATCTGCATAATTTGTAATTTCAACGTCCGGGCGGGCTCCAAACTCAACAGATTCCCAGAAATTATGATCGCTCAAACGCATGTTACAAGAAAAACTAAAAGGGAAACCATCTGCGGTAACTGCAGAACCTACAACACAACTGCCGCCACCAGAACGTTCGCCCAAAATCGGGATGCCGCATTCCTGCGCATAATATGGGAAGGCATTTCCACAAGAGAAAGAGGCAAAAGAACAAAGCATGGCAACCCTGATATTAAACTGATTTGAATCAAAGAAAAGTTGATAATATTCTTTATCCTTTTCATCAATTTTTCCATCAAGATTAAGGTCAGCCGTCGTAACTTCATGATAATTTGTATTACTATGAGCGTCGTAATAATACATATCACCGTTTCCAGTAATCATTGCAAGCAGCCACTGTAAAGCGCACTTCAAGCCGCCTTGATTATTTGAAACATCGATTAAAATAGTTTCTACATTTTTATAATCACCCGAACCATCCTTCTTATCTCGCTGAATATAGTAAAATGCCCGGTAGAACAAGCCTATAGTATCTGGATTTAAGAGATCTACATCCTTTGGGACAGGATAGTTCGCATCATCAGGATCTGGCGGTGTTGCAGTTATAAGTCCAGCCATACGATTTTTATACCACTCTGTCCATTTGACTACATCCATAGTAAAATGATCAAAACGGATAATTAATGTTTTTCCGCCATCAATAAGCTGAAGATTTTTTTCAAAATTTCCAGTTCGTTTACTACTGCGTTCTTCACTCTTTTTATCGTCATAAATCCATTTTCTACTTCTTCCAAGCAATAATACAGTCTGTGCAGCAGAAACTATATCCTCATCACCGAATGTAAGGAAGGAATTTTCATCAAAGGGCCATGAGCCTGGAGCTGCATGCTGATCTCCGTAAGTATATAGAGTCAATTTTACAAGTCCTTCAATATAATCTTCGTAAGTTTTTGATTTAAGCAGATTTTTTGTTTCAGGATCATACTGAGTTAGCATTTCATCAAAAGAAAGCAAATCTGCCTTTTTAACTATGTCTTGATTTGCATAACCTTTATTATTGGGGTCATCTGCAAAACCATAATAGCCAGGCTGACCATAAAGATAATCATGTGTAAAACAAAGTAGATTATAGGAATAATCAATCAGTTTTTGCGGACGCTCTTTCAAATTGCTGTACCAGTCTGAATATCCGAAATTGCTATAATTTTCGCTTCCTGTATATTTATAGATTGATTCTCCATTAAAAAGCCACTGTTCATGCTGAATCGTACAGGTAAAAAGCTGATTTAATACACAAAATGGCGCATAAACATCATCACTGCCGCCGTAAATCTTAAAGCCATATTTTGCAAAATCGAAAGTAACCGGCTGCTGTCCCGTAAATACCTTTTTGATGCTAAGCATTTTAGCGTTATCAATAGTCACGCTTGGTTCCGGATCAGAGAATCCAATCCATGAAGGACAGAATATCGTACTGTTTTTGATATTAACTACCATAGGAAAGGTTTTATTATCCAGTTCAGGAACAACTGCAATAATTGTATATTCCCCGTCAGAATAGGAAATATCCCTGATTTTACATTCACACTTTTCCAGCCAGTATCTTATGCCAACGTAAGGAAGATATTTATCGTTATTATAAATGCGGGCGTAAATAGTATCCGTTACATTATCATCTGTACCTTCTATCAGAGGAATTCCCTGTGAAACAAAATCCCTGGTCTCCTCTTTTGCCCCACCAGAAATGACAGTTATATTATCTGAGGCCTGCTGACAGGCAGTAACAAAAAGACAAAAGAAGGCTGCCATTAGCAGTGAATAATTTTTTTTCATAAAAGGCCTCCTATGTTTATATAAAACTTAATAGAGATTACGCATTCCTACACCAAAAATCCACTTGCCTTCACGTTCCCAGTTATCGCGGTTGTTGTCAAATTTCCAGTCCCACTGATAAAAAACACCTGTTTTAATTCTCATATCAGCCTTACCAATATTAATAAGAGAACCTCCAAATTTCAGGCTGAAAATATCGTATTTATTTTGTGAACTTTCTTTTACAATGGTTAAATCGTTGCTCAGATTATATTCATCTGTATGCTTTCTCTCATACATAAATCTTCCGGAAAGAGCAAAGGCATTAAAGAGACTGAAAATTAAATTTGCATCAATATAGTTTTCTGCCATACCCTGGCTATGAAGCGAATCCTTAGTATTAAAACTGTATTTATAGTCAGGTGAAGGGTCATGTTTATCATACATATCTTTATAATAATTAATATCAAACTGAACATTTGCTTTAGTCCAGTAAAAATACACAGGAGAATAAAGGACATCAAAAGTAACAGAAACTGGCTTTGCTACAGGCAAAAATATTGAAGTAGAATAATATGGACGTATGATATATCTGTTTTCTTTTTCATATATATCATAAAGCATAATAACATTTTCGAAAGCCTGCATCTTTCCTTCAGCTTTTATAGTTGCCTGTACTGTTTCAAATTCCATTCTGAAATTCAAACCGGGTTCAATTGTAAAAAAGGCAGTTTTTTCTTTTTGAAAAAATACGCTCTTTCCCCAGGGAATAAGCTTAAAATCAACTGCCTTATCCTCTTTTTCATATTTATGAACAAATTTAGAAGGTAGGTCCTTTACAGAACTATGATTTACATCCAGCGTAGTTCCATAATTAAAGAGCAGTCTTGAAAAAATCTGCTTTTCATCGGACCAGCGGTACTTCAGATTGAAATATGTAAGGCTTCCGTGCAGAGTCGGTTCACAACCCAAGTCATAACCGAAGGGAAGATTCATAAAGATATTAGCAGTCCTTACAAAAATATTAGGCTTCTTTTCAACAGCTTCTGACTGCACCTCGCCGCTTTCCTCTATTACAGCCTCGTCTACTTCGCCCATATCCTGAGCATAAAGCTGCTTAGAAAAACCAAAGGTCAGAAAACAAAATCCTAAAGCAAAAAAATGTCGTAATTTCATAAAAAACCACCTTTACCTATATTGTTAACCGAAAAATTGCCGGGTGTGAGCCCGGCAATATCTTAATAATCATTGCCAAAAAGCTCTTTTAGTGCTGCAATCAAATCGCTTTCGGTAAAGAACTTTTCATAACTGTCTCCGCTTAAAAGAGATATGTCAACTTCTGCACCGCCTTCGACAGATTTACTAAAGTCCTGAGCAGACAAGCGAGTGTTACACGAATAATGGTATGGAAAACCATCCGCCGTTACGCCTGCGCCGACAGTGCAGCTTCCTCCGCCCGAACGTTCGCCGATTATTTTTATTCCCCTTTCTTTTGCAAAGTATGGCAGGGCATTTCCGCAAGAGAAAGAGTTGAATGAAGTAAGAATCGCCACGTTTAAGCCACGACATGTGCTTGATCTTGTTCCAAAAAACTTTGAGCGGTAAGCCTCATCGTCGTCATCAACCTTTCCGTCAAGGTTTAAGTCTGCCTTTGTGATTTCGTGGTATTTTGTACCAGTGTGAACATCATCGTAATACAAGTCACCTTTTCCTGTTATGAGATAAAGAATATACTGCATTGCTAACTTGGCACCGCCACCGTTGCAGGAGTCATCGATTAAAACTGTCGTAACATTCGAATATTCATCCTTGTTCAAAATATAATAAAAGGCCTTGTAAAAGAGACCGATTGTATCATCTGGCAGAGTTACGCTGTCTGGATTTGGATTAGCTGTAGCGCTAGCATAATAAGCCTGCCAAGCGCCGACCAAGAGGGTAAAAGAGTCAAAGCGGATTATCAGAGTTTTTCCGCCGTCAATAAGCTCAAGTACCTTGTCGCTTTTTATTCTGCCGCTGTCGTCAATAATACCCTTTTGTTTACGCCAATAGTTGAGGCTATTTGTTTGACTTTCGCCAGATTTTTTTCTATCGTATTTCCATTTACCGCTTGTACCGTTCGCTATTATGTCGTTGACTGCGTTTTTGATTTCGCTATTATCAAACATAAGGAAGTCCTTCCATTGTACGCTTGCATGCTGGTCTCCGTAGGTGTAATAGGTCAGCCTGGTCAACCCCTTAAGGTAATCATAGTAAGATGATGATTTCAGCAGTTTCTTTGTATCAGGGTCATGCTGATTGAGAAAATCATCAAAGGAAAGCTTGTCAGCTGCAGCAACTTCTTCAACTTTTGCATAACCATTTCCGTCATCAGCAAAGCCGTAGTAGCCGGGGCGGCCGTAAAGATAGTCGTGGGCAAAACAAAGCAGGTTGTAAGACGCTTCCACCAGGGCTGCAGGTCGATTGTTCAAATCTGCATACCAGGAACTGTCCTTAAAACTTGTAAAATTTTCAGTCTTGGTGTACTGATAAAGCTTTTGTCCGTTGAAAATGGCCTGCACATTCGTGAGTGGACCGGTAAAAAGCTGATTCAGCACACAAAATGGCACATAGGCGTCATCAATACCACCATAAATCTTAAACCCATACTTTCCAAGGTCAAATGTAGCGGCTTTTTGGCCAACATAGCTTTTCTTTGATTCAATCAGTTCTCCCGAATAAAAGTAGAGGCCAGGCTTAGGATCTGCAATGCCTGCCCATGTCGGACAGTAAATCGTACTGTTTTTGACATTAACAACAAGCGGAAAAGTTTTTCCCAGGGCTTTTCCTGTTATTGTGTATTCTCCGTCAGAATAACTCATACTTTCGATTGAAACCTTGAGATATTCCAGCCAGTAACGGATACCCGCATAGGGAAGATACTCATTTTTGTCATATACGCGTGCAAAAATTGTATCCTCTACATGGTCGTCTGTTCCGCTGATAAGAGGAAAGGAAATGCATTCAAAATTTTTGTTTTCCTCGTAAGCGACATTCTTTACTACATTTATAGTGTCGCCTTCGTACTTACAGGCAGAAAAAGCTGCCAGAATAAAAGCAGCCGCAAATGCAGAGAAGAGTTTTCCTTGTAAAGATTTTTTCATTTATCCTCCGTGGTGATAATTTCTAAGAAAAAATTGCCGGGGTCAAACCCGGCAATGACAGAATAATTACAGTATTAACTAAGGATTTGAACTTGTACTTACACCAAGTGTACCTGAATTGATATTATTTACAAGCTCAGAAATAGTATCTGTATTGTAGAAATTTTCCGGATTATTGATGTAATAATGAGGATCAACACCACGGTCTATGTCGTAGTATGAACCGTTTTTGTTGACGCTCATTACGTATTTGCTGGACATACGGAAAATTGTACCGTCGGCTGCACTTGATGGCTGAACACAGCTTGAACCGCCGCTTGAAGTTACACCAAGAATTGTTACACGGTCAGATGCTTTGAGCATTGCAGGAACCATGTTTCCGCATGAGAAGCTGCATGGCGAAATAAGACAGAAGAGATTTTTGTCTTTAACTGTATCAGCGGCTTCATCAAAAGTTCCATTCATATTAACATCAGCTTCATAACCAATCGACCATTTAGCGCCGGTAATAGGATTTGTAAAATCAAAATCACATTTGCCAAGCATCCATGCAAGTACAAAGCAGGCTGAATGGTTTGCACCGCCACCATTATTTGACAAATCAAGAACGATGTTTTCTATATTTGGATCTGCCTGTACTTGTTCGTTTACAGCATAAATAAAGGAAACTGTGTCATATATGTTTTCATATTTATGTTTAGTTCTCTTTTCATCTTCATATGTTACATATTTGTTTAATAAACTGATAAGTTCATTCCCCAAGCTTTTTTTTGAAGCCTTTGTTTTAGCATTACTATTATTCGTAAATTCATCAAAACGAACAATTGCGGTTTTACCATCTTCAGAAACTGTATAACCAGAAATATCACCGGTTGCTACAGGCTGGCGTGCATTTGCATATTTTATTCCGTTCTCTTTGAATTTTTCTCCTATAGGGGATTTATGATATCCTGTCGGCCTATATTCAGTTCCTAAATATGGAGAGTTAAACATATAATTTGAATGACCGTCACCAAAATAGAATTCGCATACATCTTTCAAGGCATTTGCAAATGTTTTAGTGTCTGTACTCATCAATTTTTTCTTAATGCCAGCACTGACAAAATAAGAGTCAAAATCCGGGAATTTGTCTATACCGTGAATTGCTTTAAGTCCGTAGTTAAAATCAAGATTCATACAAAGCTCGTTATAGCAAAGTTCTGCCATAGCCGCACTTCTAGACTCGCCCGCATATATAGAAGTGGTGTAATAATCAGATGTCGGGTTAATATATGCTGACGGATAGAGCTTTACTCCGTTGTAAACAAAATGATACAAAGAAGGAGACAGGAATATATCGTTGAGCATTTGAAGTGGAATAGCAAGATTATAAGTGCCGTCTGAGTTTTTAGAAAGAATGACACCAACATCCTGTGTGTACCAGCCAAGGGCAACCGGCTGACCGGCAATATATGAAGTTCTTTCCTGATTTATTCTAAGATAACTTGGTCCTCCTTCAGCATCTTCAGCGTTTGCAACAGCTGCAGGATCCATATAAACACTATCTGGTTTCTGGAAAAACTGATCATAATTTTCAAAAGCAAGAGTATGCTTTGTTAAATCAAATATTGCTTTTGTATTTCCCCTCGCAGTATTAGTTATTGCTACCTGCTTTGTATCTGCATTAACATCAGAAATAGTATAACCGTTATTAAGATAAGCCCCTATAGATTCATTAGTCATACATACATAAGGTATGTCCTCTTTTCCCTCTCTGAAGTACAAAGTTACTTTTTCGCCTACACCTACTATTTCAACATTTTCTTTTGGGATAAGTGTTTCGATAACAACATCAAAGGTAGGTGTCTGCTCTTCTACCTTATTAATAATAGTATCGCCATCATAGTGACATGCAGTAATAAAAGCACAAAAAAAGGCAGCCACCACAAGATAATAAATTTTTTTCATAAGAACCCTCTTATTATTAGATAAAATATTGTTATATCAATAGTAAGGGGCAGTTTTTATAAAGTCAAATAATTTATAGCTGTATCAGATGAAGAAACTTTTATTTAAATTCCAGATATAAAATTTGACGTAAAAAATTCTCGGGTTATAATAATTACAACAAATATTTATTTTTCTGGAGATTCCTATGAAAAAAAACTTTAAACTTTTTTTAGCAGGCATTATCTCTGTACTTTTAATTCTCCTTACTGTTTATTTTACCTCCTGCTCTATGAACAATGAAGATTCTTCAAAAAAAGAAGAACCAACCGCAAGTACGAACGTAGTTTTCCCTTCAAAGGCAGATCCGGATGGAGGCGACATTACAGTAGATGCCGAACTCTACTCCAGCATTTTTGGAGATGCAACAAAATATGATGAAACACTTGCAATATCAAGTCTCTGTATGACTGTTGCGGCAGAAGAGGAAAAAACTTTACAAGACTTCTTTGTGGCTTTTGGCTTTAAAACGTTTGAAGCTTACAATGGAGCATCTGGCGGTTACGATGATAAAGATAATCCAGATTCTATTTCCTACGGTTTAGCCCACATGATAGATCCATATGATAACAACGGTATTATTGCAGTTGCTATTCGAGGCGTAAATTATTCTAGTGAATGGACAAGCAATTTTAATATAGGTAAAGAAGGAGACCATCACGGTTTTTCTAATGCAGCAAAATTAGTTTATACTGGCTTAAAATCATACATAGAAAAAAATTTTTCTACCGAATATGCAGATAAAAAACTTAAGCTTTGGATTACGGGGTACTCTCGTTCTGCAGCAGTAGCTGATATTCTTTCTTATTATATTATTACAGGTCTTGATACAGATACAACCTATGCACAATTAAATATTGATAAATCAAAAGTTTTTACCTACACCTTTGCAACCCCTCGTTCTTTGATAAAAACACATGCAAGAGAATATGAAAATGTTTTCAACCATATTTCTAATGCAGATCTGGTTACCTATGTTGCACCAGAAGCATACGGCTTATTCCGCTGTGGAACCGATAAAGTTTTGTTTGAAAGTAACAAGAGTCAATATACAGAACACAAAGATGCACAATCTTCAACTAGCGATTATACCAAGTATAAGCTTTCTTACACATCAGTTGTTGATGAATGGTTAAAGACTTTTAGCAGCGAAATTAATCTTCCAGATTTCTGTGCGCATAACTACTATGTATATACTAGCGGAGAAAAAAAAGAGGCGCATGATTTTCCTGGTAATAAATATACAACCGAAAAAGAGTGTATTGAATTCTTTATGGACTTACTCTTAAATGCCACAGGTGACGGCGCATCATTCAAAACTCGCGCAGAATTTGTAGATACAGCACAGTCTACAGTTCAGTATTTTGTTAACCTTTATATGAATAATAGTGATAAATTTTCAACCTTTATAAGTGAAATCAAAAACAATGTATTTACCTTAATGGGTAAATTGTCTTCTGAAACTGATTTTTGTAATTACATAACTGAATTACTGACAAAGTCTGGTATCACTGTTGAAAGTGAAAGTGTTCTTAAAGAACATTTAGCTGTATTGTATAAATCTGCAAATCCATTATCTACAACAGCTACTCTTTCAACGATTGTTATGCAATATGTTGTTCCAATGATGATTGGTGGAAATACAGACTTCCAGCGTATCATAAAAATGCACTATCCTGAGGTTACTCTTATTACTCTTCTAAAATCATTTCCAGAATCATAAACAATTACTTTTCATATTCAATCAGCAAATCTTCTTCAAACTGGCGGATTTTGGTCAGTTTGAAGAGGAAGGCTTCTTCTACGGCGGCAATTCCTTCGCCTGAAACGGGGGATTTTGCCGCACTTCCGCCGCCAAAGAGTTTTGGCGCTATAAAAGCATAAATTTTATTAACAATTCCCGCTTTTAGGGCTGAATAATTGATTTCTCCACCGCCTTCTATAAGTACGCTGTCGATTTTTAGCTGACCAAGGATTTGCATAAGGGCTGTCAAATCAAGACTACCTTCTGATGTAAGAGGTAGTTGTAATATTTCTAAACCGGCAGTTTTTAGCGCTGAGATTTTCTGCGCTACCCCTTCAGAAGCCTCCAGACCTTCTGCACAGGCTACAATTGTCGGGATTTCTTTTGCTGTTTTTACAAGCTGGCAGTCCAGCGGAATCCGCAGTTTTGAATCGCAGATTACACGCAGAGGATTGTTTCCGCCTGTCATTCTGCAATTCAGCATAGGGTTATCAGCAAGTACAGTTCCAATTCCGCACAAAATTGCGGCATAGCGGTTACGAAGCTGGTGAACATAAGCTCGTGCTGCTTCTCCTGTAATCCATTTTGAAGCGCCGGTTTTTGTGGCAATTTTTCCGTCGGCTGTCATGGCGTATTTTAAGGCAACATAAGGTCTTTTTGTCGTAATATAATGGAAGAAAATGGGATTTAAGGCATCACATTCCTGGCGTAAAAAATCTTCTATAACTTCTATGCCTTTTTCGCGTAAAAAAGAGTTTCCTTGTCCGTGTACAAGAGGATTTGGATCTCGGCTTCCAACAAAAACTCTTTTAATACCGACTTCTGCAAGAGCCTGACAGCATGGCGGCTGCTTTCCAAAATGACAGCAGGGTTCAAGGGTAACAAAAATTTCAGCACCTGCAGGGTCGTTTCCACGCGCAAGGCAGTCTTTAAGGGCTTCGCGCTCAGCGTGAAGTTCCCCGTATTTATGATGAAAGCCTTCCCCGATTATTTTACCGTCTTTTACAATTACGGCACCTACTAAGGGGTTAGGATTAGTCCAGCCTGAACCCTTCCAAGCCAATTCAATTGCACGACGCATGTAAGTTTCGTTTTCTGCCATGACTGCATATTAGCAGATGTAACAAATACTATCAATTTAAACCCGCGGTAAGGATTGGAGCTGCGCCGAAGGCGTTCGTAAGCAAGCAAGGCTTGCGTCGAATGAAGCGATAGCGGAACAGCGGAAAGCCTGACGGCGAAGCCGGACCGCCCGAATAATTATTGATAGTATGGCTCTTATGCTTTATAATTAGAGAAATTTCATTTGGAGGAAATGTAAAAAATGAAAAAGATTATTCTTGCAGCTCTTATGGTGGCAATGGTTTGCTCATCTACATTTGCAGCTAAAGCAAAAAAAGCAAAGAAGGCTAAATCTAGCGTTCGCATCGCAATGGTAACTGACTCTGGAGACATCACAGACCAGTCTTTCAACCAGACAACTTATCAGGCATGTAAAGACTATGCTGATGCTAACGGATTGGACTTCCAGTACTACAAGCCAGCTGGAGATTCAACAGCTGACCGCGTTGCTTCAATCGACGCAGCTTATCAGGACGGATACAATGTAATCGTTCTTCCTGGATTCCTTTTTGGTGAAGCTATCGTAAAAGTTGCTAAAGACTATGATGATGCTAAATTCATCGGTCTTGATATTAGTGAAGGTGACCTTGGTGGTCAGGCTGTTCCTTCTAACGTTTTCTGTGCAGTTTATGCTGAGGAACTTCCTGGTTTCTTCGCTGGTTACGCTGCTGTAAAAGAAGGATATCGTCACCTTGGTTTCTTGGGCGGTATGGCTGTTCCTGCTGTAGTTCGCTTTGGTTATGGTTTCGTTCAGGGTGCTAACAAGGCTGCTGAAGAACTCAAGATTACTGACAAAGTTACTGTTGAATATGTTTACGGTGGTCAGTTCTACGGTGATCAGACAATCACAGCTACTATGGACGGTTGGTACAAGAACCGCGGTGTAGAAGTTGTATTCGCTTGTGGTGGTGGTATCTGGACATCTGCTTGTGAAGCTGCTGCAAAAGTTGGTGGAAAAGTAATTGGTGTTGATACTGACCAGACTGCTCTTATCAACAACTACGGTGCTGGTATGTGTGTAACATCTGCTATGAAAGGTCTTGGTGCTACAATCGATGCAGTTCTTGCTTCAATTCAGGAAGGAAACTGGAATAACTATGCTGGTAAAGTTTCTTCTCTCGGATTGGTTTCTGGAACTAACTTGAACGTAAACTTCGTAGGTCTTCCACTCGACACATGGTCAATGAAGAACTTCTCTCAGAATGACTACAAAAAGCTCGTAAGCGATGTTTACTCAAAGAAAACAGCAGTTTCAAATGCTATCGACAAGGCACCTGAGACTAGCGTAAAGGTTAATTATTATCAGAACATTAAATAATCTAAAAGTTTGACGCGAAGGAGTGGAGCGTTGGACGAAAACATTCTGTTTGTGGCGCCGCAAAGCGGCATCTTATAGTTTCTTTACCACAAACAGCATGTAGCGCGATATCGCGCGGTTTCGTACAATGCTACACGACTGGGAGTCAAACTTTTTTGGAAGGTGAATTTCTGTATGGGGATTCACCTTTTTTTATTTTAAATGATTTTTCTGTAATTTTAGTTTATAATGTAATTTATGAACGAAAATTATATTATAGAAATGCTTAACATAACCAAGCGTTTCCCTGGAATTATTGCAAACGACAATATCACCCTGCAGTTAAAAAAAGGTGAAATCCATGCCCTTCTAGGCGAAAACGGTGCCGGAAAATCTACTCTTATGAGCGTTTTGTTCGGTCTTTACCAGCCGGAAGAAGGCGAAATCCGTAAGAATGGTCAAAAAGTTGATATCCGAAATCCGAATGATGCAACTGCCCTTGGAATTGGAATGGTGCATCAGCACTTTAAGCTTGTAGAAGTTTTTACTGTTCTTGATAACATCATTCTGGGAAGTGAAACCTGCAAATACGGCTTTATTGACCGCAAATCTGTCCGCGAAAAAATCATCAACCTTAGTCAGCGCTATGGTCTTGCCGTTGATCCGGACGCAAAAATCGAAGACATTACAGTTGGAATGCAGCAGCGTGTAGAGATTTTGAAAATGCTTTACCGCGATAATGAAATCCTGATTTTTGATGAGCCTACTGCCGTTCTTACTCCTCAGGAAATCAAAGAGCTCATGCAGATTATGAAAAATCTGGCTGCGGAAGGAAAATCAATCCTCTTTATTACTCACAAGCTTAACGAAATCATGGAAGTTTCTGACCGCTGTTCAGTTTTGTGTAAAGGCCGCTATATCGGAACTGTTGATATCGCAAACACAAATAAGGAAGAGCTCAGCCGCATGATGGTTGGACGCGATGTTCAGTTCACAGTTGATAAAGCTCCTGCAAATCCTGGAAAAACTATTCTTGATATTCAGCATTTGAGTGTTGCCAGCAAGCTTCACAAAAAACTTGCCGTAAACGACGTAAGCCTTAAGGTTCACGCAGGCGAAATTGTCTGCATTGCTGGAATCGATGGAAACGGTCAGTCGGAATTCATTCAGGGAATTACAGGTCTTGAAAATTTCGTTCATAACCCTGAAACAAAAATCCTTCTTGATGACGTGGATGTTTCAAAAAAATCTATCCGTGAAAAATCAAAGGCTGGTATAAGCCACGTTCCGGAAGACCGTCATAAGCATGGACTCGTGCTCGACTACACCCTTGAACAGAATATGGTGCTTCAGCGTTACTGGGAACCTGATTTCCAGAAGCATCAGTTTATTAAAACAAAGGAAGTTACTGCTTACTCTCAGGAATTAATTGATAAATACGACGTACGAAGCGGTCAGGGCTGCAAAACTCCGGCCCGCGCAATGTCTGGCGGTAACCAGCAGAAGGCAGTTATTGCCCGCGAGCTTTCGCACGACCACAAGCTTTTGATTGCAGTTCAACCAACCCGCGGTCTTGATGTCGGCGCTATTGAATTCCTTCATAAAGCAATTATTGCTGACCGTGATGCCGGAAAGGCAGTTCTTCTGGTTTCTTATGAACTTGAAGAAGTTTTGAACCTGAGCGACCGCATTCTTGTAATGTATGAAGGCGAAATTGTCGGCGAACTCAATCCTAAGGAAACTACACCTGAGGAACTTGGTCTTTATATGGCCGGTGCAAAACGTCAGAACAAGGTGGAGGCTTAAAATGGCAGATTCAAAATCAAATAAATTCAAATCAATTTTGGCATCCGGCTCTTTTCATTCAATTCTTTCGGCTGTTTTGTGTGCCGTTCTGGGAATTTTAGTCGGATTTATCATCCTTTTGATTATCAACGCTGAACACGCGCCTAAAGCAATCAGCGTTATCCTTAAAAACTTTATGTATTACCGCAACGTTGGAAAACGCTGGTATTACCTGGGTCAGACACTTGTAAAGGCCGTTCCTCTTATTTTGTGCGGAATTGGCGTTCTCTTTGCCTATAAATCTGGTCTTTTCAACATTGGAATTGCAGGTCAATATTGTGTGGGAATTGGAATTACCCTCTGGTCGGCACTTTACTGGCATCTTCCTTGGATTCTCTGCATTATTCTTGCAGTTGTAGCAGCTGCTGCCTGGGCGGCACTTGCAGGACTTTTGAAAGCGCTTTGTAACGTAAACGAAGTTATCGCCGGAATCATGCTGAACTGGATTGGACTCTATCTTGTAAACATCCTTATGCAGAATGAAAACGTTATGAACGTTGGAAAATCTGAAACTTTCTCTATTGCGGCAACTTCTCCTCGTTCACTCTTGCCAACCTGCGGTCTTGGAAAATTCTTCCATGATAATGAATATGTTTCCATCGCTATCCCTATTACAATTATTGTTGCAGTTGTAATTTACATTGTTCTTACTAAAACAGTTCTTGGTTACGAGCTTCGTGCTACAGGTTTGAACAAGCATGCCGCAAAATATGCCGGTATGAAGGATAAGCAGAATATCATCCTTACTATGATTATTTCTGGTGCAATTGCAGGTCTTGGAGCATCTCTTTACTATCTGACAGACATTCAGCCATGGAAGACAAGTTCTGTAGTTCCTGGAATGGGCTTTAACGGAATTGCGGTTGCCTTCCTTGGAGCACTTAATCCTATTGGTGTTATTTTTGCCGGTTTCTTTATTCAGCATATTACTCAGGGCGGAAGCTTTATTGATACTAAATACTTCAACCCTCAGATTGCTGATTTGATTTCTTCTATTATCATTTACTGCTGTGCATTCATGTTCCTGCTTAAAACATTTATTGCAAAGCATCTTGATAAAAATTCAGCCGAGCTTAAAAAGTTAAGATAAGGGGAAGATTATGTTACTTATTCAATATACTTTAATTTACGCATCAGTTTTGATTTTCGTAGCCTTCGGCGGAATGTTCAGTGAACGCAGTGGTGTTATCAACCTGGGTCTTGAAGGAACTATGGTTATGGGTGCGCTGGGCGGTGCCTTTATTTTGTATTCACTGCCAGCAGGAACTCCAGCTATCTGCATTATTTTACTTACGATTCTGACCAGTATTGTTTTTGGTATGCTTTATTCGCTTTTCCTTGCGGTGGCTGCCATCAACTTTAAGGCTGACCAGACTCTTGTAGGAACTGCAATGAACATGCTGGCAACTGCGGCTTCGGTTGTAATTGTAAAATCTTTTAATAATGCGCGCTCAGCAGGTCAGAACCCTTCGGCAATTCTTGATTACATTCAGAACCGCAAGGTTTTCCTTCTTGGTGATTTCAACATCTATATGATTTTGACTTTGATTTTGATTGCAGTTGGATATGTTGTTTTGTTCAAAACCCGCTTTGGTCTTCGCCTTATGGCTTGTGGTGAACATCCTCAGGCAGCTGCCAGCGTTGGTATCAACGTTTTCAAAATGCGCTATTCCGGAGTTTTGATTTCCGGTTTGTGTGGCGGTGTTGGCGGAATCATCTACATTTCTGCTGCAAACAGCCAGTGGGATTTTATGTACGGTGTTGCCGGTGCAGGCTTCCTTGCCCTTGCCGTAATGATTTTTGGTCAGTGGAATCCGCTTAAGATTGCTGCCAGTGCCCTGCTCTTTGGTGCCTTCCGTGCCATTGCCGACACTTACTCAGCCTTCGACTTCTTAATCCACCTTGTACCAGGCGACGTTTATAAGATGCTTCCATACATCATTTCGCTTATCGTACTTGCCTTTACCTCACAGAATTCCCGCGCTCCTAAGGCAGAAGGAATCCCATACGACAAAGGAACACGTTAAAAGCACACTTTTTGTGTACAAAAAGTGTGTGAGTGCGGTTAATTCAGCTGCCATTTTTATGCTAAGTTACAACCGCACGCAATAAGGGTACACGATAATTGCACAGTTTTTACGAAGTAAAAACTGTGACATTGCGGTTCAAAAAACTGACATTTGTAAGTCAGATTACGACCGCACGCAATAAAGGAACACGTTAAAAGCACACTTTTTGTATAAAGAAAGGGCTGTCCGGTTATCGTCGGGCAGCCCTTTTTTTATGCTAAGTTACAGTCGCACGTATTCTAGTAGTTTGCTTTTACAAAGTTTTCAGTTTCTTCCAGCGTTGGCAGAGCCGGAATAGCACCGCGTTTTGTAACACAGAGGGAAGCTACAGAGTTTGCAAAGTTTATGTCCTGAACTAATTCTTCAGCGGTAAAGCTGAGCGGTTTTTCGCGGCGGGTAAGACGGAAGAGGAGGCCTCCGTTGAAGCTGTCGCCGGCACCGGTTGTATCGGCAACCTTTACCTTTGGAACACTGATTGTGCCACTTGCAGTGCAAGTTTCTGTCTTTGCAGAATAATATACACCTTTTGAGCCAAGCGTAATCATTATCAGTTTTACGCCTTCAGCATGGATTTTTGCAGCACCTTCTTCGCAAGTTACGTCACCAAACAAAAGGGCAAGTTCCTCATCAGAAACTTTTACGATATCTGCATATTTGAAAAGGCTTTTGAGCTCGTCCCTTGCATCACTGCGACCCTTCCAGAGATTTGCACGCCAGTTAGGGTCATAGGAAATGATTCCGCCGGCCTTTTTCACAAGGTCGATTGCCTTTAAAGTAGTTGATTTTGCAGGCTGGTCTGTAAGGGAAAGCGACCCCACGTGCAGGATTTTTGTGCTTTTCAAAAGCTCCATGTCCAAATCAGCCTCAGTCAGCTGGGTATCAGCACCAGGATTTCTGCAGAAAGAAAAATGACGCTCGCCGTTTGCATCAAGCGATACAAAAGCCAGAGTTGTGTGCTGCTTTTCTGTTGTGCGCATTCCGCTAACATCAACGTTCAGCCCAGCAAGAGTTGCACGCAAGTCTTCGCCGAAGGAATCGCAGCCAGTCATTCCTACGAATGCTGCCTTTCCGCCCAGCTTAGCTACTGCGCAGGCACAGTTGGCAGGCGCTCCGCCTGGATTTTCTTCGTAGATATTTTTTCCGTCGGCAGATTTGCCGGCAAAAGTAAAATCAATAAGTATTTCGCCTAAAGCAACAACATCAGTCATTCAAAATCTCCTCAAAAATATATATTACACACCACAAAAAGCTCCCAGTCGAAGAAGGATTTTCAAAACCGCGCGATATCGCGCTACACGCTGTTGTGCCTTGGAACTATATACATGGCCGCTAAAGCGGCCGCACAACAGAGTGTTTTTGAAAACCCTTCTCCTCCTTCGCGCTTTTTGACCTTAAATTACCCTTTCATGAGCCCTTCCAGTACATCATAAGTTATCGCTTTCGTTTCCCCCACCTGCAAATCCGCCTCTTTCAGCGAGCCGTCCAGGCTGATTCCAAGAGCCGTCATTCCGCCGCGCTTAATTGCAGCAACTCCGGCTTCGGCATCTTCTACGCCAACGCAGTCGGTGTACCAGGCGCCCGAAAGTTCAGCGGCCTCAAGGAAAATATCTGCTTCCGGTTTTGCCTTCTGAACGCGATTGGCATCAGCAATTCCCTTGAACAAATCGCGGATTTTAAGCGCATCAAGAATGGCAGGCGCATTTTTACTTGAACTTGCAAGCACCGCAGGAACCCCGTGAGCCTTCAGCTCGCCAAGCAAGTCCTTAATTCCAGGCAGAATGTCCGCCGGTGTCAGGCTCTTCAAAAGCTCCTTGTAACGCTCGTTTTTCCAGAAGCATTTTTCCGCCTTCTTTTCCGCCGTCCACTTGGCTCCATTTTCACGCAGAATCACCTCAAGACTTTCCTCGCGGCTGATTCCAAGCAGCATTTTGTTCATTTCTTCGTCAAAACACAGACCCTCAGCGTCAGCCATCTCTTTCCAGGCCTTATAATGAAGCGGTGCGGTATTCGTAATCACGCCGTCCAAGTCAAAAAGTACGGCACCCAGTTTCTTTTTGAGAGAGAAAGAAGCGCAGTCGCCTTCTCCAAGTTCAACCTTTTCATTCCTATGGTAAATAACAAGCTTTCCGTGGCGAAGTCCACCTTCCAAGGTCTTATCGCCCGAGCCCTTACCAGCGCCCTTTCTGACCGAATATGTAACTTCCTCATGCGAGATTTTTACATCCAGAACATGTCCCTGAATCGCTAAAGAGAATTCCAATCCCTTCCAAGATTCCGGCAGCTTAGGATCAAAAGAGAAAACTCCACCGTAATCGCGGAAACCTGCAAAACCGTAAACAGTTCCCATCCAGCTTCCTGCCATACATGCAGTATGGATTCCGTCACGGCTGTTTCCGTTTACGTCATCAATATCCATGCGGACAGTTTTATTGTAGTAATCAAAAGCTTTTTCCGTGTCACCAGTTTCTGCCGCCATAATTCCCATAATCGAATAAGAGAGCGAAGAGTCGCCGGTTGTATACTTCTGATAGTATTTGAAGTTACGGATTTTTTCTGCCTTAGTAAAACGGCCGCTCAGCAAAAACTGTGCCAGAACTAAATCAGGCTGCTTCAAAACCTTGTGGCGGTAGATTTCCAGCGGATGATAGTGCATCAAAAGCGGGTACATAGATTTTGGTGTATTTTCAAAATCCCAGTCCGGCTTATCAAGGAAGCTGTCATCCTGAGGATAAATGCCCATTTCCTTATCAAAAGGAATATAGATATTTTCTGCTATATTTTTCCAAGTTGATTTTTCAGCCTCACTTGCCTGCTTGCCGGAACGTGCCGCACTGATTTCAAGATTTTCCCGCGCCATAAAGTTTGTAAAGGCGTTGTTGTTTACGATTGCAGTGTACTCGTCCGGGCCTGTTACATCGTTGATGCAGAATTTATTTCCCTTGTGAGGAATAAAGTCGCCAAGGCTTTCCCACATGCGGGCAGTCTGAGCGCACATTTTTTCTACTGTCGCCTGGTCAAAGCCCTGGTCGTCTCCGTGAGCATTCAAAAAACGGTTGAGGGCAAAAATGATGTCCGCATTAATGTGATACTGGGCAGTTCCTGCCGGGTAGTAGGCGCTGGTTTCTTCACCGTCGATTGTGCGCCATGGGTAGAGGGCACCTTTAAGGTTCAGCTCTGCCGCACGCTCTTCTGCCTTTGGCAAAATACGGCCGCGGTATTCCAGAAGCTTTTTTGCAACTTCCGGCGCTGTATATGTGAATACCGGGCAAACATAGCTTTCTGTATCCCAGAAGAAGTGACCTTCGTAACCTTCGCTTGTAAGTCCCTTGGCTCCAATGCTGGCTTTTCCTGTACGACTTGCAGACTGCAAAAGATGGAAAAGGCTGAAATGCAGCGCTTCTTCGCTTTTTTCGTCGCCCTCAATTTTGATTTTTGCAACATCCCAGAAATCAGAAAGGAAGTCTTTCTGTTCGGTAACGGCTGCATCAAAACCTGCACCTGCAAATGCCGAGCATTCCTTTTCAGCCTGCTTTGCAAGGGAATTTATGTCTCCGCCGTCTGCTTCGCTTTTCCAGCAGTAAGTGATGTATTTTTCAAGAATTATTTCCTTTCCGGGCTGTAAATTTGCCTTTGTAAAAACGTACAAAATTTCAGAATTTTCAAAAGAAAATCCTTCATTTTTAACGAATTTCAGCGAAATTCCATCGATTTTTGCCAAATTCTGCACATTTCCGCTCAAAAAAAGTCCGGATTTTGCAGTTTTTGCCTCAAAGGTGATTTTTGCATTTTCACTGGAATTTCCGCAAATTTCCACATTTTTTGAAAGAATTTCCAGCGGTTTATGGCGGAATTTTGCCCCGATTCTAGGGTCATCTTCTGCAAGAATATTGCCGGCTGTAATATCTACCGCACTGGCAATTTCAACTTCCAGAGGCGTTTTTCCTGTATTTTTTACGCAATAACGGATAGCGGCGCAGTTTTCGTGCTTAAAAGAAACAAGACGCTCGCTGTGCAGGTGGATTTTATCAGAACCCTTTTCCCAGTCACATTCGCGGGTCAGAAGGCCTTTTTCCAAATCTGTGGTCAGCGTATTCGATGTACATTTTCCGCTGCTTCCATCGATTGCAAATGCGGCGCCATTAACGCGCATTTCAATTCTTTTTGCGTCCGGCAGATTCAAAATTGTTTCGTGATTTTTT
Organism: Treponema sp. JC4; assembly: GCF_000260795.1. GTDB lineage: Bacteria > Spirochaetota > Spirochaetia > Treponematales > Treponemataceae > Treponema_D. The sequence goes on along the minus strand of NZ_AJGU01000006.1, from coordinate 13,356 downwards.
GCATAGCCGTAGGCAGTTTCGCCGTAAAGAATGCTTTCCTTATCAAAAAATCCGTTTATATAAGTTCCTTTATGGAAGGTGCCGGCTTTTTCTTCTGTGTCGCCGCGCATCCCAATATTGCCGTTGCCCAGCGTAAAAAGAGTTTCATTACGCTGAACGCTGTCTTTTCCAAATTTATCTGTTGAAAAAATCATAAAAAAATCCTTTTCTAAAAACGCTCTCACGGGGAACCATGTTTCGCTCCGCCGAGAACCCTCGCCGCTTCGCTCTGTATGAATTCTTCCGCGTTGTATCAACCTCATCGGGTTCAATGCTTCGCGAAACAGAACCCCCGTTACGCGTTTTTCAAATACGCTTTCTTCCTTTTTACACAGTTTACTTTGACAAATCTTCGCTTAGCCAGCGTACCTCGTAAGGTCCCAGCTGCTGAGAAAAATAGTTTTCGTAAGTTTTACCTGTCAGCAAATCCTTGCTTTCTTTTGCCCAGGCATCAATTTTTACGTTTGCCGGACGTTCACTGAAGTTTACAACAACATGAATTGTTCCGCGTCGGAAAGCAAATACAGCAGGATCCTGTACGTCGTAGAAGGCAATTTCTGTACCGCCAAGCATTTTTTCCTGCTTACGAAGTTTAATCACCTTCTTCAGGAATTCATTTACTTCTTTCTGAGGAGCAAGCAGCTTTGCCTTCCAATCAGTTTTAATTCGGTGAACCCAGCGGGAATCTTCCTTTTGTTCATCGCGTTCACGGTAAGAATAGTCGTTGAAAACTGCCTTTTCATCATTTGCATACAAAAGCGGAATACCAGGAAGCGCAAAGAGGAAGGCATACATCATCTTAAGACGTGCAACTGCCATCTTTTCCAGAAGTTCATTATTGAAGGTTTCAGCCTGTTCAAGACCTGCCAGACTTGCCATTGTACCGCAGATTCGGCAGTCACCCGTTGTAGGGTTAAGCTGGAAAGGCTCACCTGCCGCAAAAGTTCCCTCGTAGCGGCCTGTGAAGAAACGATTTAAGAACTGACGGTGGGCAAAACCATTAATTCCAAGGCTGGAAGAATCTTCATCACTGAAAGTCCAGCCAATATCATCATGACAGCGGATATAATTTACCCAGGTACAATCGCCCGGAATATACCAGCGTTTTTTTAGAGAAAGATTTAATAAACGTGTGTCGCGGGTAGCAACCGTTGACCACAAAAGTGCCATCTGCAGCGGATTATAGCTCAGTGCACATTCATCTTTGTGAATATACTGAACAACCTGGTCTGGATGAACAATCGCTTCGCTCTTGAAAACAAGAGAAGGACAGGCAATGCGTGCTACATACTGGAAAGCCTTAATAAGGGTATGGGCCTTTGGAAGACTTTCGCAAACTGTACCCTTTTCCTTCCAAACAAAGGCAAGAGCATCAAGACGAAGTACATCTACACCAAGATTAGCAATTGCAAGCATTTCCTCGCACATGGCAAGGAAAACTTCCGGGTTGGAATAGTTCAAATCCCACTGGAAGGAATTGAAGGTTGTCCACACCCAGATATCCTGTTTTTCAAGATAAGTAAAAGAGCCTCGGCGCACGGTTGGGAAAATCTCGCGTAAATTGCGGTTCCAGTCGTCAACTTCAGCCTTATCCTTGTACATGTAATAATAATTCATGTACTTTTCTTCACCTTTTTTAGCTTTAAGTGCCCATTCATGCTCATCACTTGTGTGATTGAAGACAAAATCCAATACCAGACGGATTCCTTTTTTGTGGAATTCTTCTGCTACAAATTTCAAATCTTCAATTGTTCCAAGTCGAGGCTGAACCTTGCGGTAAGAAGAAATGGCATAACCACCATCATTTTCTCCCTTAGGGCAGTCAAAAAGCGGCATAAGGTGCACATAATTAACACCCAGCTCTTCAAAATACGGGATTTTTTCTACAAGCGCACGTAAATTTCCAGCAAAGAGATCAACATAGAGCATCATTCCCACTGTTTTTTCGCTCTGATACCAGAGATTTTTTCCGTCCGCTGCTTCTTTATCAAGCCTTAAAAGAGACTTATCACGAGCTTTGTTTGCGTCTGACATGATTTTTTCCAGACGATTCAAAATCTGATAAAAATCCCAGCGTTTTCCGTACAGGCTAAAAAGCAGCTCTGTCAGATTTGCCATATTTTGTTCAAATTGAGTGTTATACATATAAAACCCTTTTCTTGTGTCTTATTAACCTTTTACAGATCCAGCCAAAAGTCCGCGTACAAAGAATTTCTGCAATCCCAAGAATACACAAAGTGGAAGAATCAAAGAAACGAAAGCACCGGCAGTAAGAAGATGCCAGTCTGTACCTCGTGTTCCGGCCATGTTCATAAGGCGTACAGTTACAACTTCAAGAGTCTGACCGGCTCCACCGCGGGCACCACTAAGGAATACCAGGGCAACAAGCATATCATTCCAAACCCAGATGAACTGGAAAATTGCGAATGAAGCAATTGCAGGTACAGAAAGCGGCAGAATCAGGCGGACAAATGTTGTAAAGTGACTTGCACCATCAATAAATGCCGATTCAAGAATAGAACGAGGCAGGCTGGAAATATAGTTGAACATCATGTAAGTAGCCAGAGGAAGACCAAAACCCGCATGTGCCAGCCAGATACCCAGGTAAGAACCGTTCAAACCGATCTTATTGTAATCGCGCAGAATAGGAATCAAAGAAATCTGAAGAGGAACTACCAGCAAAGCGATAATCATTGCAAGAAGAACTCCACGTCCCTTGAAGTTAAGCCATGCAAAACCGTAAGCAGCTGCAGCAGCAATAAAAATCGGGATGATTACGGCAGGAACAGTTACTGTAATTGAAGAAAGGAAGGCGCTGAGCATTGTAGCACCACGGATTGCGCTTGTACCGCCGCCTGCATTTCCTACGCTGTAGCGCTGTCCAAGAAGAACCTGGTTATAGTTATCCAAAGTAAACTGCTTGAGGGTAGAAAAAGCCTTCCACCAGCCAGTTGAGTTTGTAGCATCTGCAGTTCTGAAAGATGTAATGAAAATTCCGATTGTAGGAATAGTCCACATCAGACAAATCAAAACAAGAACAGATGTAATTATAATTCCATTTAATGATATTTTAGTTTCCTTATCCTTCATCATTTGAATACCTCCTTATCCTTGAATTCCTTGAGGTTATAGTAAATTACAGGGCTTACGGCAATCAAAATCAAAATAGCGATAGCCGAACCGCGTCCGTAATGCAGGAATTTGAACATCTGTTTGTACTGCTGAGAAGCAAGAACTTCTGTTCCGTACAAACCGTTTGTCATAGAGAATACGATATCGAAACACTTAAGGGCTGCAAGGAAAATTGTTGTAGAAACACTGATAAGTGATGAACGGATATTAGGAATGATAATCTGAACAAGGATTCTGAATTCGCCTGCACCGTCAATTCGGGCAGCTTCAATCATATCTTCTGGAACGGCCTTCAAAGCGGCAGAAAGAACAACAAGGGCAAAACCTGTCTGAAGCCATACGAAGATTACAATAAGGAATAAGCTGTTCCAAGGGGCTTTACCCAGCCAGTTCTGAGGCTGTCCTCCCAAAGTAACAACAATTGAGTTCAAAAGACCAATCTGCTCACTTCCAACCGGGCGGAAAGCATACATAAACTTAAAGATTACGCCGGCGCCTACCATTGAAATAGCCATCGGCAGGAAGATAAAAGTTTTAGCAGTTTTTTCAATATAACTTCTTTCAGCAAGGATTGCAGTAATCAAGCCCACAAGAACACTAAATCCGGTTCCGAAGAAGAGCCAGATTACAGTATTTCTGATAGAAGTAAGCATTGTTTTATCAGTAAAAAGATATTTGTAGTTGTCAAACCATACAAAATGCTCTGATTTCTTATCCATAAAACTGAGTCCCAGGGAACGTACAGTCGGAATAAGAAGATACCATGCCATAATCAGAACAGCAGGTCCAATAAAAATATAAGGAACAATCTTGTTATAAATCTTAGTATTAAAATTCTGAGCAATAAGGTTCAGAGAATAAAACAAGAGTCCAACACTGGCAACGCCCCATACAACGGCAACAAAAGTTGTCAGGAGCTGATTTAAAACATTGGCACGTAAGGCAAAAAATCCGCCCAGCATTACAAGCGCAGTGCAGCATACAACGCCAATGGTTTTTGTAATTCCAGATTTATCTGTCATACTTCCTCACTAAAATAAACCCGCGCACTGCGAGTAAATATTTGAAAAAAATCCCTGCTTGAATAACACCGTCAGCCAAGCAGGGAAGTACGTCGTGTCAAGGCACGCTTACGCTTAAAGCCTTGACATCGCCGTTTTTAGGGTTTGTAATAAACCCTAAATCAAAAAAGCAAATTTTAGGCTGCGTTAAAGTCACTTGAATATTTAGCAGAGCTAAATATTCAAGTGTTAGGTGGTTAGGTCAACTAGCAATTTTAGTTAGCCTTACGACCACCGACTTAGTTTGGCCAGCTTTCTTCAATGTTCTTAAGACATGTAGCAGCGTTTTCTGCACCAGAAACGTAGTTAACCATTCCTGTCCAGAATGTACCTGCACCAACTTCAGCTGGCATCAAGTCAGATGCGTCGAAGCGGAATACAGTAGCATTAACCAAAATCTTAGCGATTTCGCGTTCAAGGCTGTTACCATAATCATCAAAGTTCTGTGTTTTGTGTGGGAACAAAGCACCACCAATTCTTGCCCAAGGAGCACAAGCTTCCCAAGTTGTAAGGAATTCAAGGAATTCATCTACACCGGCTTTCTCGCTGAATTTAACGAACTGGTCACCACCACCAAGAACTGGTGTTCCCCATTTTGAATCAACAGCTGGAAGAGCGAACAATCCAACACGGTTTTCAAGATCAGCCTGAACATCTTCCTGCATAAATCCAGTAATGAAGTTACCCTGCATGTTCATCATAGCTTTTGGAGGGTTTTCATAGATAGGTTTTACAGAATCACCATAGTTGCTTGTAAGGATGTTTGTTGAACCACCGTAAACATATTTGTTGTTGAGCCAAATTTCTCCACAAGTATCCAAAGCCTTCTTTACAGCTGGATCGTTGAATGCAATCTGATGATTTACCCATTTGTCATATACATCAGGACCTGCAGTACGGAGCATCATGTTTTCAAGCCAGTCTGTTCCAGGCCAACCAGAAGCAGCACCAGATTCAAAACCAATTGTCCATGGAGTATCTCCATTAGCAACCATTTTTTCCATCAAAGCTTTGAGTTCCTGCCAGTTATTTGGAGCAGTATATCCTTTTGATTCCCAGTATGGCTTGTTGTACCAGACAAAGCTCTTAGCATTTACACGGTGGAAAACACCATAAGTTTTTCCATCATCAGCAGAACCGAGTTCCTTCCAAACTGGAGCATAGTTATTTTCAATAGCCTTAACTACGTTTGTTCCGAGCGGTTTAATATAACCTTTTGCAGCAAAGTTCTTCATCATACCTGGCTGTGGGAGAGCAGCGATATCAGGTGGAGTACCAGCTTCTGCCTGAACCTGAATCTGTGTTTCGAACTCAGGGCTTCCTTCGTAAACTACATTGTACTCTGGGTGTTTCTGATTGAAGAGTTTTACAATTTCTTCAAAGCGAGCCTGTTCCTCACCACGGAATGCACCAAAAACAAGAATAGTCTTGTCTGCTGCTTTTGCACTTGAACCTGCTTTCTTAGAACATCCCATAAAAGATGCCAGCAAAGCAGCGCCACATAAACCTGCAAGGGCTAATTTTTTCATAATCCGACCTCCTAAAATCTTGCGGATATATTTTTTAATATGTAAAGAACAGCCTTCCTCTGTTCATTCACTAACAAGTTGTATTCCTCTCCACCACGTGAAGCGGTAATTTAATCGAAATGGTAGACTTTTCCGGATTCGCAATGCGCTCCAGAATCTGCTGAGCCGCCTGTCTGCCCGATTCCTCCAGATGCTGATCAATTGAACTCAATCCTACATACTGCGAAATATCAATGTCATCAAAACCAAGGATTTTCAACTTTTCAGGACATTTAATTCCCTTCTGGCGGGCAAGATAAAAAAATCTGGTAGCAATCAAATCGCTGGAACAGAAAACACAGTCCAGGTCTTCCATCTGATTCAAATATGCATTAATTCCAACATCCAGCTTGTCTTCAGCAAATTCACCAAGCCAGATATTCTGAGGCGCAATATCAATTCCCTTAGAAGCAAAATATTTTTTGAAACCTGCAAGGCGGTCTTCAGTAGCAGGAACCGAATAATCAAGATAAGATTTTTCACCAATAAAACCAGGATTTCGGCAGCCAAGATTGTAAAAATACTCAGCAGCTGTCTTACCGCCCTTTTTGTTATCGATTACAATGCAGTCAAAATCGTCATAAACCTGCTCAACAAAACAAACCGGGAAACCCGCATTTTTAAGCATTTCCTGCATCTGCTCGTTAATCTGAACACAGAAAAGAATCAGGCCGTCCACACGTTTCTGCACAACAAGGCTGGTAACGTAATTGTTCAAATCAACCGCAGTACCAATAGAATAAATAACAAGCTCGTAGTGTTCAGGGGCAAGAACCTCCGCAACACCACGAAGCCGCTGCATAAACGACGGCTGAGTAAAAAACGGCGCAATTACTGCGATTTTTTTGTAGGTTTTTCGCGCATTGATTACAGCGTCAGCTTTAGGTACGAAATTCAATTCTTTTATCACATCAAGAACCAGCTGTCGTTTCTTTTCGCCAACTTTTTCCGGCGCATTCAGAACACGGCTAACCGTAGCAGGACTAACCCCCGCTTTTTCTGCGACATCATAAATTGTAACCTGGCTCGACTGAATCACTTTCTAAAACCTCAAAACACTGAAAACTGTCTCTGAAACCGCTTTCATGTTATTGATTTCATTTTAACCCGAATTCAATCTTTGTCAAATTTATTTTTACGAATTTTTGAAAATTTTATGAATTTCTTAGAAATATGGCGCCAGACTAACTTCCTACTCGCCTTCCGGGCGCCGCTACGCTTGGTCTTGCTTTGCAAGACTGGCTTCGCCACCCTCCAGCCTCGGGCGTAGTGCCCCTGGACATAAAAAAAGCGCTCTCCTAAGAGAACGCCTTCCTTAATTATCTGATATTTCCAGTCTTGCTTTTAAGTCGTAAAGCTTGTTTTTCAGCCTTCTTACTTCGTCCAGACTCTGCATGATTTTGCTGACCATGTAAACATCTGCAAATACCCCGTCAAAAAAGAAATCCGCAAAAGTAGCAAAATCACCAATCTGCATGCGGTAATCTGCCGGCAGCTGAATGCTTCCCAACACCTGCTGAAGGCGCTGCATAAGGTAATTTACGCTGTCCATTGCGTCACGGGCCTTACCCAGCTTGTGGTGCTTTATCATATCAACAATAAAACCGCCGCCCAGCACATCAAAAAAGCCCCAGTTCCGCGCGCTGGAAAGAGAACGCTCGGCCATCTCAACGTATTCAAGAATCTGATTTGTTAAATTTATTGCATCTAAAACCTGCATATCTGCCATAGCGAACTCCTGTTAATAAGTTACTAATAAACAAAGGCAGTTGTCAAATAAAAAAAGCTCCCGGTCGCGGTGCTTTTTTCCTAACAACAGTTCAGTTATAAAAAAAGCGCGGGCTTTAATTCCCGCGCTTCTTTCAAATTAAATGTAGTTCAATGGAGCACATTCTGGATCAACGTTTACAAGGTTGCAGTTTGGATGGAACCAGCCGATAATCGAAAAAGCGTTAAAAAGCAAGCCGAAAGGGTTGCTTTAGCTTTATCGATAGAAAGGCTCAGAGCAAGCTATGCTTGCGATGGTTTCATCCGTTCTATTACTGATTATGCCACTTCTTAAATACTAAAGAAGTATTAACTCCACCAAAGGCAAAGTTATTGCTCATAACGTATTCAGCATCAGCCTTAAGACCGTCGCCAGTAATGTAATTCAATGGCGCACATTCAGGATCCACGTTTACAAGGTTACAATTAGGATGGAACCAGCCTTCGTTCATCATGTGGATTGTAAGCCATGCTTCAACCGCACCACATGCACCAAGAATATGACCAATATAAGATTTTGTAGAAGAGATTGGAACATCGCGCTGGAATACCTTGTAAACAGCCTGGCTTTCAGAAATATCACCGTGGTGAGTACCTGTTCCGTGAGCGTTTACGTATGCAATCTGATCAGCAGTAATTCCTGCATCATCCAGAGCCATCTGCAAAGCAAATGCCTGAGTTTCAGCATTAGGGCTTGTGATGTGAGTTCCGTCCATGTTTGTACCAAATCCAGCAATTTCAGCATAGATTTTAGCACCGCGTTTTACAGCATGTTCAAGGTCTTCCAAAATCAAAGTACCAGAACCTTCACCAATTACAAGACCGTCGCGGTCTTTATCCCAGCATTTTGGAGTCTGCTCAGGAGTTTTGTTCATACAAGATGTAGCACCAAGAGTATCAAAAATTGCAGCGTCTGGAGCAGAAAGTTCCTCTGCACCACCGGCAATCATAATGTCCTGGCGTCCATCTTCAATTGCTTCGTAAGCATAACCGATTGACTGTGAACCAGAAGTACAAGCAGTATCAGTTACAATTACACGACCACGAATCTGATAGTAAACCGAAAGGTTACATGCGTTAGTCTGTGGCATAGCTTTGATGTAAGTCTGGCTGTTCAAGTGAGAAGAATCTCCAGTTCTCATCATTTCTGCAAGGTCACCAATGGCATCCATACTTCCCATACAGGTTCCGTAGGCAATACCAGTGCGTCCGTTTTTCAATTCTTCAATAACATCTTCACCGTCTTCAGTCAAAAGTCCGGCATCCTTCAAAGCTTCGCTGGTAGTTACAAGAGAAAGAAGAGCAACACGGCCCATACCACGAATCTTCTTGCGTGGAAATGATGGCAACTCTCCGTCATAAGGACAAGCCAGACGAGTGTTCATCTTTGTAAAACGTTCCCATTCAGGCATATATCTGATTTTATTTTTTCCAGCCTTCAGGTTTGCATAAGCAGTTTCCCAGTCACGTCCAAGACCAGAAATCATACTGCCGCCAGTAATAACAACACGTCTTTTTCCATTAGGTTTTGTAAAATTCATATCTATTCCTTCTAAAAAAAATTTACGAAATAAGTGTATTATCCCAAATTTACACAAATTTACTATAAAATGCAACGGACAGAAAAATTTCCATATTTTTCTGTCCGTTGCAAATAAAAATAGCGTTATTTTAAATCTAAGTTATAATAAAAGCATGGATACTGTAATAAAATCCAGTCCTCTTAAGAAAAGCATTACCGCCAGATGTATTTTTTTCGTCATCATTCTGGGGGCTATTGTCACTTTTGTAAATTATGAAGCTTTTCAAAGAAATATGAATGCCCGCAATCAAATTTATCTTACAGAAATCATAAACTTTGTTGAACAAAAAATAGATATTGATGATCTGGCAGAATGTACCCGAACCCTTACACAATCAGAAAAATTCAATGAATTATATAATCATATTAGAAATATCCAGAATAATTCCAACATTGATAACATTTATATTATTAATCCATTAAATGCTGATTCCACTAAAAATGCCATGTGCATTATAAACGGAATTTCAAAAACTAGACCCCGGGATAATCATGATAAGATTTATCATATTGGAGATATTTTCTATTCCACTTTTTCACGGGCGATGATAATAGAACTGATCTGGTCAAAAAAACATCCTAAGGGAATAGAATTCTATATGGAAAGAAACCATGCAAAATATGGCTCTTATTATACCGCTTACAAACCGCTTTTAGATTCTGATGGAGAAGTATTTGCCTTTTTATGTGTAGATATGTCTGTAAACGACATAAAAAATTCTATTAAAAATCATACAAGGCTTATTTTGATTTTGATTATCATCTGCGGTTTTGTTTTCTGTTATTCCTTCATCACATGGGGTCAGGTTTACATTGTAGAACCAGTAGAAAAACTGGAAAAAAGCGTTTCTGAATTCGCCCAGAAAAGTCATAATCAGGCAAATCCGAGTGAATTGATTTATAACAAGCCCGACATTCATACAAATAATGAAGTCGAATTCCTCTCTAATGCTGTCACAAAAATGACTTCTGATATCAAAAACTATGCCGAAAACCTGGTTGCTGCAGAAAATAAAGTTACCGACCTTAAAGAAAACGTTACAAAACTCAATGTTCTTGCTCATCAGGATTCACTTACCCATGTAAAAAACAAAACCGCCTACGATAAATATGTGGAAACTCTGAATGCAAAAATTAAGGGAGAAACCGCCCGCTTTGCAATTGTTATGATAGATTTGAATCACTTAAAAAAATTAAACGATACCTACGGTCACGAACGCGGAAACGACTATCTTACAGGTTCCTGCGCTATTATCTGTGATATTTACCAGCATTCGCCTGTTTTCAGAATCGGTGGTGATGAATTTGTTGTTGTTCTTGAGCGCCGCGATTATGATGAACGCGATAAGCTTTTCCAAAATCTAACTGAATTATTCGGAAATGAAAGTCTCTACGAAGGAAAAGAGCCCTGGCTCAAGTTTTCTGCTGCTGCAGGAATGGCAGTTTTTAATTCCGACACCGACACAAACGCCGAAGACGTCTTCAAAAAAGCCGATAAGATTATGTACGACAATAAGATTGCGATGCACGGGGTAAGAGATTAAGTCGAAGATGCAGAATTATTATAGGACAGATTATTAGAAAGAGGAATTATGTAAAAACTGACGCGAAGGTAAAATGTGCGCTGGCCGCATAGTCGGCCAGCGAGATGATTTTCATGTAGAAGCTAAAATGACCCGCTGTCGCAGCTCATTTTTTAACGGATTTTCGATTATCACGCCATGCGCTAGTCGCATGGCGAAGCGTTCTATCGATAATCCTAAAACGACCCGCTGTCGCAGCTCGTTTTTTAACGGATTTTCGATTATCGCTACATACCACCATCAATAACTAATGTCTGGCGAGTAATGTATCCGGCACCTTCGCTGAGAAGGAATACTGCAGCGCTGGCAATTTCTTCCGGCTTTCCTGCGCGGTTCATAGGAATAGTTCCCATAATCATTTCGTAAACCGCAGGATCAATTGCCTTAGTCATTTCAGTTTCAATTACACCAGGCGCAATTGCGTTACAGGTAATATTGCGGCGGGCAAGTTCAACAGCCAGAGCCTTAGTTGCACCAATAATTCCGGCTTTTGCAGCAGAATAGTTAGTCTGACCACGGTTTCCGTTTACACCGCTTACAGAAGAAACAGTAATAATACGTCCACCGCGCTTGTTTTTGCGGCTAGCCATTGGCAGAATCAGCGGATTCAAAACGTTATAGAAGCTGTCCAGGTTTGTGTGAATAACCTTGTCCCAGTCTTCACCGCTGAGTGCAGCAAAAGTATTATCACGGGTAATTCCCGCATTATTTACAACACCCCACAAAATTCCGTGGCGTGCAGTCAAATCATCAAGCTTTGCTTTACAGTCATCGCGGTTAGAAACATCAAACTGAATAAGTTCGCCCTGTCCGCCGGCAGCCTGAATCTGAGCCAAAGTTTCCTCAGCCTTCCCCTTGCTTCCGTTGTAATGACAAATTACATAATATCCGGCCTTAGCAGCCTCAACAGCAATCGCACGTCCAATTCCGCCCGATGCACCAGTTACCAGAACTTTTTTGTCTGCATTTACGTTTTCCATAAAATATTCTCCTTGGAGGTTCCCCTCGCTTCGCTCGGGTCGGGCTTTCCGCCGTTCCGCTATCGCTTCATACTTCGCGCCCTATGGTTGCTAAGTACGCTTCGCGCGGCTACAATCCCTAACCTATTCTAACAGTTTCTGTCTGAATACAAAAGTGTAATATGGCTCGTTCGGACTAGAAAATGGTTCATACAAGCCCTTTTCTACGAGCTCATATCCCCTGCGGAAGTACCAGTCGTAGTTGCAATCATGGTCGGTCCAGAGATACATATTCTTGTAGCCACGCTCTTTCAGTTCTTCCTTAAACTTTTCCAAAAGCGGAAATCCCGCGCCCTTCTGACAGCTGACAAAAAGTACCAGCTTAATATCCCCTTCCTTCATAAAAGCCGAAGTTTTATCATCCATCATGCCAAGATAAGATTTAGAAATCTTAAAGGAAGTTTTCATTTCTTCAGTAAGATTTTTCCCGCCGTCAGTCTGCTCTAAAACCCATTTATCAGCCTTTTCCAGCCCTTCAGTTGCATTAGCAGGCGCCGCAAAACAGGCAGCCAGAAAACGTCCGTCCTCGTCCGTAGCCTGAAGCGAATAAATCGAATCCCAGATATTATGCCTTACCGTATATTCCGCATAAAAACGCTTAAAAGCCATATCAGCATCCGGCGGCGACCAGTCCGGCGCAACAAGATCCAGTATGTGGGAGATATTTTTGTCCTCAAATTTTGAGTAAATCATCGTTAGTTCTCCAAATCCAATTCCATTACATCATAAAAATTACAACGCAAAGCCAGAGCCAGAGCATTTATTGCCTGCCCGCTCGCCTTATTTATATCTTTTGCCCCAATTTCATATTGCTGAAGGGTTCTTAAGTTCACACCAGAAAGTTCAGAAAGCTCTTTTTGTGTAAGTCCCGCCTCTTTTCGTAAACGATGAAGATTAGTTCCCTTTTTTGCTGAATTTCTTGCAATTATATTGTTCATAACTTCAAGAAATTTTTCTTCCGGCGCTTCGTGAAGAGGATGATACATCTGCACAATCCGACTGAATTTTATATTATCGCGGATTTTAGAAAAGCTTAATCCCGTATTCCACTGATAGTAAGCAAGAATCCAGCCTGCCCAATACTCCTGAGTTCGTGAATATAAAATTGAATCATCATTGGAAGTAACTTTTGGCTCAAAACCAATACGGTCAAAAATTGTAAGAGCCAGTTCCGTTCCAGAGCAGCCGCAAACAAAAAGAGGAGAACCTTCTTCTATTCCAGCTGCAACCTTAGAAGCCAGAAAAAAATCATAAAAATTATCTGCCCCAAGACCACAATCATTTACCGCAAAATGGCAGGCAAATCCAAGATTATTCTGAACATCAGAAAGAAAATACTTATTGTAAGCGTGAATCATCTGGTTTTACCTCCTGCAAAATTATGTCACGGATAAAAAGCCCGGAAATATCCGAGTTTTCAAGTGATGCAATATATTCTTTTTTTGCCTCTTCCATGCGTTTTTTACGCAGCGGAAAATATTTCTTTCCTTCCGCAAGTTCATAGCCCTTAAAAGAGATTCTTTCAAAAGCCTTTTCACTTTTTAACATTATCTGCTCGCCAAGTTTCCCCAGCTTCATAGCATTCTGTAACTGAGCATAAGAAAT
>NZ_AJGU01000005.1 GCF_000260795.1 Treponema sp. JC4 | reverse complement strand
GACCGGGAGCTGTATTTTTTTTAGGAAGTTTATCTACTCAACTTACGATACTGCACGCGCTTAGGAACGCCGGCATCTTCGCCAAACTGTTCCTTCTTCCATGCAGCGTATTCAGACCAGTTGCCTTCAAAGAAGCGGACTTCTGAATTGTTTTCAAAAGCAAGAATATGAGTACAAATGCGGTCGAGGAACCAGCGGTCATGGCTTACTACCATTGCACAGCCGGCAAAGTCTTCAAGAGCTTCTTCGAGCGCACGAACAGTCTGAACATCAAGGTCGTTTGTAGGTTCGTCGAACAGGAGCACGTTTCCGCTCTCTTTGAGCATCATACCAAGGTTCAAACGGTTCTTTTCACCACCGGAAAGTACGCTTACTTTTTTATTCTGATCAGGGCCTGCAAAGTTGAACCAGCCGCAGTAAGCATGGGCATTAACTTCGCGGACACCGCCTTCAAGAGCACGTCCTTTTTCATCAACGGCACCAAGCTTTACAAGGTCTCCGCCGCCGCCCAAAGTTTCGTAAACAGTCTTATTTTCATCAAGACCAGTACGCATCTGATCAACGTAAACAAGTTTTACAGTCTGTCCAACTTTAATAGTTCCGGCATCAGGTTTTTCTCCGCCAGGAAGACCAGCTGCATCAGCAATCATCTTGAAGAGAGTTGTTTTACCGGCACCGTTAGGACCAACAATACCAACAATAGCACCTGCAGGAATATGAAGGTCAAGCTTTTCGAACAAAAGTTTATCGCCAAATGATTTAGAAACACCTTCAAAATCAATTACCTGACCGCCCAGACGAGGACCGGCCGGAATAGAAATCTGTGTATCCTTAAGCTGTTTTTTGCTTTCCTGAGCCATAAGCTCGTTATAGCGGGTAATATGTTCCTTATGTTTTGCCTGACGGCCTTTTGCCCCCATGTGAATCCATTCAAGCTCGCGCTGGATTTCCTTCTGGCGGGCAGATTCATTTTTATTTTCAAGGGCAAGACGCTGATTTTTCTGTTCAAGCCAGCTAGAGTAGTTTCCTTTGAAAGGATAACCTTCTCCGCGGTCAAGTTCCAGAATCCAGCCGGCAACTTCATCAAGGAAGTAGCGGTCATGGGTAATGGCAATTACAGTTCCCGGGTAGTCATGAAGGTGTTTTTCAAGCCAGGCAACAGTTTCTGCATCAAGATGGTTTGTAGGTTCGTCCAAAAGAAGAATATCAGGCTTCTGAAGAAGCAAACGACACAAAGCAACACGGCGGCGTTCACCTCCGGAAAGCACGTCTACAACCTGATCTCCTGGTGGACAGCGCAAAGCGTCCATGGCAAGTTCAAGATTGTTATCAAGATTCCAGGCATCAAGCATATCAAGCTTTTCCTGAACCTCAGCCTGGCGGGCCGCAAGCTTATCAAAATCAGCATCAGGGTCGCCGTAAGCTTCACCAATTTTATCAAATTCTTCAAGAAGGTCAGTAATTTCCTTTACACCCTCTCTTACAACTTCCATTACGGTTTTACCAGGCTCAAGATAAGGCTCCTGTTCCAGGTATCCGATTGTGTATCCGGGAGCCAGAGTAGTTTCTCCCGCAAAATCCTTATCAACGCCGGCAAGAATCTTAAAAAGCGAAGATTTACCCGAACCGTTCGCACCGATTACGCCGATTTTTGCGCCGTAGTAATATGAAATACTCACATCCTTCAGAACAACCTTAGTTCCGTAGCTGCGAGTAACACGATCCATAGTGTATATAATCTTCTTGTCATCAAAGGTCTTTGCCATCTTATACATCCTATCTAAAAATTTATGACTCACAAGCACAGCTTGTTCGGTACCCTTTTATCGATAATCCTAAAATGACCCTTTCGGCTCATTTTTTAACGGATTTTCGATTATCGGGCATCAAAAGTCTTAGCCATGAGTATAGAATATAGGAAATTGAATATTTTAGAAAGGGGGAAGCCTCCCCCTCGCTTCAGCCTGCTTCGCAGTCTTACGCTACCCTCTCTGCGGGGACACCCCGCAACGCCCCTTTAAGCAAGCACAGCCTGACGAATTTCAGCATAGTGTTGGCCCGTAATGCCAAAATCCATTTCTTTATAAGACCAGAGAGCTCGTCCAATTCCGTGAGCTTCCAGCGCCTTGTGAATATCCTTATACCAGCGACCGGAATCTTCAGCAGGGGCACGGTCAATTACTCCATACTCACCGCAGTAAAGAGGAAGGTCTAGCTTTTCAGCCTTTTCAAGCGCAGGAGCAAAAAGAGTTGTAAAGAAAGAATCATCTATCTTAAGCTTATCCATGTTTTTTGCAAAAATTGCCCCGTGGCAAGCCTGAGGAATCAGGCGGCTTTTTTCGCGGATGTATTCAATGGAAGTTCCCGGATATGAAACCTCAAAATCAGAAGGCATATCTACAACCCATGGTGCTTTCTGATGAGTAAAAACAAGAGGCTCATAACAGTGGAAAGTCAGAACTGTTTTTGCATCAAAAGGAATTTCAATTCCAGGAACGGCAGAAACACTGTTGTAATCAACACCACCTACGACAATCCAGCTTTCCGGCGCAATTGCACGAACTGCCTTAAAGGCACGGGTCGCAATCTGGTTCCATTCCTTTTCAAATTCAGGATTTACAATTTCATTCAAAAGTTCAAAGGCAACAAGATCAGAATATTCTCCATATCGGGTTGCAAAAGTTTCCCAAATTCTTACAAAAGTATTCTGAAGGGTCTTATCCTTAAAAAAAGCATCCGGATTCGGAACCGCATTTGTATCAAACATATAACCGGCAGTTTTATGGAGGTCAAGAACAACTTTCAAATCATTCTTCTTTGCCCAGCAGATACAGTTATCTATATAGGAAAAACCTTCGTCCAGGAAATCTCCCTTGTCATTCATAAAAACATTGTAATCAACCGGAAGACGTACGTGATCACAGCCCCAGCTCTTTATGATTTTCAAATCATTTTCGCAGATAAAGCTGTCGTAATGCTCTTTTGTATACTCGCTGCACTGGGAAATCCAGCCGCCCAAATTAATTCCTTTTTCAAAGCCTGCAAATTTTCTCATACTTTATTTATAAAACAGAAGGCATTATAGAAATATCAATTTTCTACGACTTATATAATTTTCTTGCTAATTTTTTTTTATATTTCAGTTTTTGACAAAACTATGATATTTATATCTTAATTTTTATATTTTTATCCAAAAAGCGGACAGAAAATAAAACTGTAAAAACGCAGGAGCCGAAAACAAGCGCGCAGTTTTCCCCATTTTGCGAACCTAAAAACCAAGAGGATAAAAATGAAAAAAAACGTAAAATCAATTTTAACAGGACTCGTTGCAGCAGCTTTGCTCGCAGGCCTTTCTTCATGTAGCAACGGTTCAGGTGTAGAAGAAAATTTTGGCAGCGACATTTACAGTGGAGAACTCATTACTTTTAAAGCAACACAGAACTCAGTAAATGACTCAGATGTAAATCTTATCATTCAATATAACAGATCAAAACCAGGTGCAAACGAACAAATTTCACTTGGAAATACAGAATTAGAAGTAAAATTGAATGGTAATTCAATTTCAATGCCTTCAAGAATTAGTTTTGAACTTGATCCATATTCATCATTTGATGACAGTTATTCTTATCAAAGTGCTGAAACACCTTCTAATCAAAAACAGTACAAAGTTAAATTGCCAATTAATAACGCAATTACTTCAGGTGATACTCTGACTGTAGAATTAAAGGCAGCTCAGATTGCTGGTGAAGGTGCAGATATTGTTGATATGAGCAGTATTGTTGTAGGTCTGATTGATTGTGCTCCAACCGCAGGTGAAAATGGTTATTACAACGAACTTTCAGCAAATGCATTCAAATCTTCTCTTGTAACACAAAAAAATGGCAAAGGTCTTAATGAAAGTGATGATGGAGAAACAGTAACATACAAAACATTTACAGTCCCAGTTAACAAAACAATTTCAGATGCCTCAATCGTAGGATTGTTATTACAGACAGACAATGACGGTTCTCAGGATGCTGACGGCTTGAAAATTGAAATCAAAGACTTTGAAATGAGTGTAAAAGTTGGAGATGCAGATGCAATTACAGTAAAAGAAGACAGTATCATTCTTGAGCCAAATCAGTATGCTTCACCTGCTTATGCCAAAACAGATAAACGTTTCAGACTTGGTCTTACAGGAGAAATTGCTCAGGGAACAAATATTGTTCTTCAGGTAAAGAAAGCAACAATTACTAATGAAGCAAAAAAAGATGCAATTATTTTTGCACTTCAGGAAGATGGTGAAAGCTACGCATTCCTTGCTGATGGTGAATACCTCTGGAAAAATCCATTTGAAACTGTAGAAGAATAAATAATTCAATTTATATAACAGATAAGTGCATCCATAAATAATGGATGCACTTTCTTTGTCTAAAAAATTAATAATATAACCCCAAGGGAGGTCATTTTAATGAAAATCACAAAAACAACGGCGGCACTTGCACTTATCGCAAGCGCACTTTTCGCAAATCTTTCTGCTCAGGGCACGCCCTCAAAATACACAGAGGCAGACCTTGTATGGCAGGAAAACTTTGACGGTAAAAAACTTGATACAAAAAGCTGGAACTATGAAACTCACCAGCCGGGCTGGGTAAACAACGAACTTCAGTCTTACGGTCCGTCAACAAAAAATACTTACGTAAAAGACGGCTGTCTTGTAATTCAGCCGATTAAGACAAAAAATAAGGACGGTTCTTTTTCCTATACTTCAGGACGAGTAAACACACAGGGAAAGCACAGTTTTACATACGGACGCATTGAAGCAAAAATCAAAATGCCTGCAGGCCAGGGCTATCTTCCTGCCTTCTGGATGATGCCGGAAGACGAAAGCTTTTACGGTCAGTGGCCAAAATGCGGCGAAATTGACATTATGGAAATTCTTGGACACGATCCTTCTACAATGTACGGAACAATCCACTATGGTGAACCTCATAACCAGCAGCAGGGCACCTTCACTCCAGATAAGAATTTTACAGATAACTTCCACATTGCGGCAGTTGAATGGGAACCTGGAGAAATCCGTTTCTACTGCGACGGAGTAAATTACTACACCGTAAACGACTGGTATACCAGACGCCCGGGCTTTGATGATGTAACCTTCCCTGCCCCTTTTGATCAGCCTTTCTACATCATTTTAAATCTTGCAGTTGGCGGAGACTGGCCAGGATATCCAGACGAAACAACAAGCTTTGATGAAAAGGCTCAGATGCTGGTTGATTACGTAAAGGTTTATCAGAAAAAAGAATACAATGATGATGTTGAAAAGCCAGTACTTTCAGCAGCAGCAGTAAAAACCGATAGCACAGGAAACCTTGTCCGCACTGACGAAACTAACTGGGAATTCCTTAAATTCCAGGGCGGAGACGGAAAACTTTCTGTAAAAGGTGATAAACTCGACATTACTCCTGTAAAAGACGGCCCTGTAGCACATGCAATTCAGGTAGTTCAGAGTAAAATTGCCCTCGTTAAGGGAAATAAATACCGCTATTCTTTCGATGCTTCAGCAGACAGCGAAAGAAAAATCATTACCTGTATTTCAGCCCCAAATAACGGCTGGATCCGCTACTGCCCGGATGCAACAATTACCCTTTCTAAAGACAAAAAGAACTACTCTTTTGAATTCACAATGCTTGATGCAACAGACGCAGCAGCTCGTATCGAATTCAACCTTGGAAATCTTAATTCTCTTGCTCCGGTTCACATTTCAAATATTCGTCTTGAAAAAACAGGCGAAATTAATCTTGCAGAAGAAGGTTTGAACATTCTCCCAGACGGAAACTACATCCACAACGGACAGTTCCAGGAAGGAAAAGGCCGCCTTGCCCACTGGAAATCAAACAGCAAAATCAAGGCTGATGTAAAAGTTACAAACGACAACGGCCGCCGCGAACTTATGGTTACAACTCCTGCAGGTGCATCTAACCTCAACGATGTTACTGTAAGTCAGGATGATTTAAGTCTTCCTGCCGGCAAACAGTTTATCCTCAGCTATGATGCATATGCTTCTAAAAACTGTAAGATTGGAGTTCAGCTTGCAGGCCTTAACGAAACTTCTTCACTTTCTGCTAAAAAACAGCACTATGAATATCTTGTAAAGCCTGATGTATCTGCAAAATTCTCTCTCAATTTCAATCTTGCAAACAGCGATACAAGTGTTTATGTAGATAATGTTTCCCTCAAAGAAAACTGCTGTCTTTTGAACGGCGATTTTAAGAACGGAATGGCAGCATGGGAGCTTTACGCACATCAGAACTCTGAATGTAATGTTGATATTATAGAAGAAAACGGCACAAAAGAAGCTCAGGTTTCTATCAACAAGACAGGAAACATGGACTGGATGATTCAGCTTAAGCAGGTTAATGTTCTTCTTGAAAAAGGAAAGAAATACCATGTAAGCCTTAAGGCTAAAGCTGATACAAACAGAACAATCATGTGGGCTTTGCAGCGTGACGGTTCAAAAGACGACAACTGGATGCCTTACTCTGGAACAATAAAAATGAATCTTTCAAACGAATTCAAAACTTTTGAACATACCTTCACAATGACCAGCAGCACAGATTCTGCTGTAATCTTTACAATTTCTATGGGTGCAGTTGACGGAAAGCAGATTAATTCTGCCCACAAAGTAACTGTCAGCGATATCGTCGTAGAAGAAGTTAAATAAAAAAAACTACTTTTAGTCCTGAAATGATGTTAGAATTATTTCAGGACTTTTTTTATTTTAAATTAATTTTAAGAGGTATTTTATGAAGTACAAGGTTTTTCGTTCCTGCGCAGCTATGGGGCTCTTTTTTTCTATGTTTTCCTGCGCATTTTCTGCTGAAGGCGGGTCCGGCACTGCAGGTGGAGCTAAGAAATTCGGTTCGTCAGTTTCAAGCGTAAATGCCGCTTTTACCCTGGCAACAGGCTGGAATCTTGGTAATACTCTTGATGCATTTGTAGACGGCCATGCAGGACTTGAAACAGAAACAAGCTGGGGCATGCCAAAAACAACAAAAGAAATGATTGAAGCAATCAAAAAAGCAGGCTTTTCAACTATCCGCCTTCCTGTAAGCTGGCACAACCATGTTGATTCAAATTACAAAATTGATGAAAAATGGATGGCTCGCGTAAAGGAAATTACAGACTGGGCTTTGGATTCAGGACTTTATGTAATTCTGAACATTCATCACGATAACCTTACAGAAGCACAGATGAAAAAGGGAATTGCAGGTTTCTGTCTTTCCCTTGATTCAGAACTTCAGGCAAAATCAATTCAGTATCTTACTTCAGTCTGGACACAGGTTTCAGAAACTTTCAAAAAATATGATTCACGCCTTGTTTTTGAAGTAATGAACGAACCTAGAAGAATTGGTGAATCAAATGAATGGGGCTTTTCTCAGCCATCAGATGCAAAAGAATGGAATGACCTGATTACAGTCTACGAGCAGAAATGTCTTGATACAATCCGTGCTTCAGGTTCAGAAAACGCAAACCGCTTTGTTATGTGCCCTGAATATGCTGCCTCTCCTCACTTTCTTGATTATTATACCCTTCCAAAAGACAGTGCAAATGACAAACTCATTCTTTCTACTCACGCCTACGATCCATATAACTTCTGTATGAATAAGGGAAGCGATAACACCTTTACAAGCGAAGTTGAAGGTTCTATCAACTATCTTTTCAATATGCTGTCAGAAAAATATACAAGCAAGGGTATTGGCGTTGTAATGGGCGAAACAAGTGCTTCTGACAAAAAAAATACCGCTGAACGAGTAAAATGGACAAAGTGCTATTACAAAAAGGCTTCTGATGCTAAAATTGCTGTAATTCTCTGGGATAACAACGTAACAGTTGCAGGTGGAGGAGACATTGATTCAGGTGAATGCCACGGCTACTTTAACAGAAAAGCTCTCAGCTGGTACTTCCCTGAAATTAATGCTGCAATCAAAAAATCTTATGGTAAATAAGAAATGGGAATTAGAGACGAACTTGCCAAAACCGAATTCTATAACCGCGAATACTCTCTCAACCACATTCCTTATGATAAGGAAATGGCTTTCTATCAGAGTATCCGCAACGGAGATATGGAGGAAATGCACAGACTTTTTACTCCACTCTGTATTGAAGGCTTTGGCAAGCTTAGTGAAAATCCCCTTCGAAACCTAAAATATCATCTGATAATTACAGTCGCCTTCATCACGCGTTACTGCATTGAAGGCGGCCTTGAAATGGAAAGTGCCTATAATCTGAGTGATATTTACATCAGAAAAATTGATACCTGTAATTCAGAAGAAGGCGTTCACCAGATTCACAAGGAACTTTGCGAAGCCTATGTACGCAGAATGCAGAAAGTCCGTCCTGCAAACCGCTATTCAAAACCAGTCCAGCTTGCAATAGATTACATTTACGATAATCTTCACAATAAAATCTATCTTCTGGACATTTCAGAGGCGGCAGGACTTAGCGAAACTTATCTTTCCCGCCTTTTTCATAAGGAAACCGGAACAAGTATTACTGATTACATTATTGCAAAACGAATTGATGCCGCAAAAAATCTTCTGATTTTTACTGAATATTCCACTTCCGAAATCTCAAACTTCCTGAACTTCTCAAGCGAAAGCCACTTTATCGCTACCTTCAAAAAACTCACCGGCCTTACCCCTAAAAAATTCCGCCTTTATAATTTCAGAAACAAAGAACACTCCACAGAATAAAAGCCTGAATAAAAAAAAGGCAGCCACCGGCAATTTTTTTCTAGGAGGATACCGGTAGCTGCCAAAATAGGGAGGTTTTTATGCGTACCACACTCCGCCTGTAGCAGAGTGTGAACATTTACTTATTAAGCAAACGGATTTTTTTGTCGCACGCTGTCGCGTGCTACCAAACTGTCGCACACTACGTGTGCTTACCAAACTCCGCATAAAGCGGAGTTTGCACGTTCACCTTACTATGCAAATGGGTTCTCGTCTTTGTAGAGAGTTCCCTTAGGCTGGTTGTAAGCAATGTCTGCAATGTTCAAATACTGGAAGATTGTATACAAAGCTTTTCCAACGTGACCGAATGCAACAGCACCGTGGTGTGGATAGTGCTTGCTGATCAATACGTGGCGGTAGAAACGTCCCATTTCTGGAATTGCGAATACACCGATACCACCGAATGAGCGTGTTGCAACAGGAAGGATTTCACCCTGTGCAATGTATGCCTGGAGTTTTGTATCTGGAGTAGTCTGCAAACGGAAGAATGTGATGTCTCCGTCTTTGATGTCTCCTTCAAGAGTACCACGTGTAAAGTCAGGTTTTCCGCCGTTTTCAAGCAAACGGTTCTGGATAAGCTGAAACTTAACAGCTGGCTTTGATTTTGGAGAGAGGCAGCAGAATGGTGTGTTTCCACAGTGGAATGCCATGAAGGTATCCTGCAATGTATATGGATACTTGAACTTGCCCTTAATGCTCTGGTCGTACATATCCTGTGGAACAGAGTTGTTGATGTCGAGCAATGTTACTGGAGCTCCAGTTACACAAGTTCCGATGTATTCAGAAAGAGCACCGAAGATATCTACTTCACATGCTACTGGAATACCACGGCTTGCAAGGCGGCTGTTTACATAGCAAGGCTCAAATCCGAACTCTTTAGGGAATGCAGGCCAGCACTTGTCTGCCAGTACAACGTATTTTTTACTTCCCTTGTTTGCTTCAATCCAGTCAAGGAGAGTAAGTTCAAACTGAGCCATACGTGGAAGCATATCAGGGAACTGGTTTCCTTCTGTTCCAAGTTCAGCTGCCATGTCTTTTACAACTTCGTCAATGCGCTTGTCATCCTTGTGTTTGCGGTATTCTACGAGCAGGTCAAGCTCTGAGTTTTCCTGGATTTCAACACCAATGTCATAAAGTCCTTTGATTGGTGCGTTACATGCGAAGAAGTCCTGAGGACGTGGTCCGAATGTGATGATTTTAAGGTTCTTAAGACCGATGATTGTGCGGGCAACTGGAATGAATTCTTCAATCATCTTAACGATGTCTTCTGCAGTTCCTACAGGATATTCAGGTATGATTGCAGGAATCTTGCGGAGGCTGAGGTTGTATGAACAGTTGAGCATACCACAATAAGCATCTCCACGACCGTTGATCAAGTCGTTCTGTGTTTCTTCTGCAGCTGCGACGAACATACAAGGACCGTCAAAGTTCTGAGCAATCTGAGTTTCCGGAGTTTCAGGACCAAAGTTTCCAAGGAATACAACCAGTGCGTTACAGCCGGCCTTCTTAACCTCTTCAACAGCCTTTAGCATATCCTTTTCGTTTTCTACTGTTGTTTTTGCTTCGTAAAGTTCACCTTTTCCAGCGAATGCTTTAACGATAGCAGCACGTCTTTTTTCTGAAAGCGAGATTACAAAGCAGTCTCGGCTTACAGCGATAATTCCCAATTTTACGTCTGGGATGTTTTCAAATTTTGCCATAGTTTTTCACCTCTTATTTAAACTATTACAGTTTCTATTTTGCTAAGTCAATATTTTTGCCGGTCAAACCAACATAAGCGCCCTGTCCAGCTTCTGATGAAGAAGGATGAGCCAAAAGCCACTTGTTTCTTGCCCACAAAAGCTTATCTTCAAAATCACGCTCTTTAATTTCAGGTTTTGCAGTGTTAGTGTCTTTTGGCAGAACAATTACAACACGGAAACCTTCACTTACCTTTCCTTTTCCGTCAACGTTACAGCAAGGAGCGTAATGCAAGGTTGTTTCATAAACCTGAACGACAGTACCTGCAGGGGCACGGAAAGCCTGAACCTTCTTTGTGTTTAATTTTCCATTTTCAATATCAGAAACAGTTGCCACAAGCAGAATAATATCACTTGTAGGAATATTCAATTCCGAACCTCGGTGATATTCAAGGCAGTTGAGTTTTGTATTATAGCCGTTGCAGTAGCCGATCTGAATCGGCATTCCGCCGTAAGCACCGTCTGAAAATTCCTGCATGATAGCAAGCTTTTCAAGGGCTGGTTCACCAGGTTTGTAAACAGTTGCATCAGTAGGACATGGAGTAGCTTCTTCAAGTTTTTTTAACAGGTCTGCAACATCATAACCTTTCAAAATCTTTCCATATTTTTCAAAAGATTTTGAAAAAACACTTTTAATTTTCATAGTTTCCTCGTTTTTTACAATTTTACACGTACAAGTCTGCACATCCGCAGAAAACTGCGGATGTGCAAAAACGCACGCCCCTTTTTTTGATATATTTTTCCTTTTATAAACTTACAGATGTGCAAGCTTACCGTAGCTTTCTTTCAAAGCAGGATAAAGCTCTGTGTACATCTTGTAGAATTTTTCGTATTCCTTAGAGTTTTCTACAATAGGATTCTGAGCAGGATTTGTCTTGATAACCTGCTTGCAGGCTTCCTGAACAGACGAATAAATACCTGTTCCAACAGCAGCCAAAATTGCAACACCAAGTGCCGGGCCTTCTTTACTTACTACAGTCTTTACAGGACAGCCGTAAACATCAGCAAGCATCTGACGCCAGAGAGGACTTGTTCCGCCACCACCGCAGGCAAGCATATCATTGATTTTTACGCCCATTCCGCGAAGAACTTCAACAGAATCACGCTGGCTGTAAACAACACCTTCCATTACGGCACGAAGCATGTGCTGTCTTGTGTGCATTGCAGAAAGACCGATGAAGGCTCCGCGGCAGTCAGGATCAAGATGAGGAGTTCTTTCACCCATCAGATATGGAAGATACAAAAGACGTTCTGCTCCGATTGGGATAGCCTCTGCCTGTTTATCCATAAGATAATAAGGATCTTTTCCCATTCCCTTTGCAGTTACCATTTCTGCATCACAGAAATTATCGCGGAACCATTTAAGAGAAAGACCTGCAGCCTGTGTTACACCCATTACATGCCATGCACCTGGAACGGCGCAGCAGAAGGTATGTACGCGGCCTTTAGGGTCAATTGACAGCTTATCTGTGTGGGCAAAAACTACACCACTTGTACCAAGAGTTGTAAAGGCAATTCCGTCCTGAACAGTACCAGTTCCAACGGCAGCGGCAGCGTTATCTCCAGCGCCACCAACAACAGGAGTTCCCTCAGGTACGCCACAAAGTTCAGCAGCCTGTTTAGATACTTTTCCTGTTACGTCAGGAGATTCATATACTTTTGCCAAAAGTGACTTATCAATTCCAAGTTTAGAAAGAACTTCGTCAGACCAGCAGCGGTTTGGAACATCAAGAAGCTGCATACCGCTTGCATCACTTACTTCTGTAGCGAATTCGCCTGTAAGCATATAGCGGACATAGTCTTTTGGAAGAAGGATGTGAGCGCATTTTGCATAAACTTCAGGCTCATGATTACGAACCCACAAAATCTTACTTGCTGTAAAGCCTGTCAAAGCAGGGTTAGCAGTAAGTTCAATCAGGCGTGAAGCTCCAACTTTTGCAGTGATTTCCTCGCATTCAGCAGCGGTACGCTGGTCACACCAGATAATTGAACGGCGAAGTACGTTTCCAGCCTTATCAAGCATAACAAGACCATGCATCTGACCGGAAATACCAATACCCTTAATGTCATGTGGATTAATTCCGCTTTTTACAATGACTTCTTTCATGCTCTTGTAAGCAGCATTCCACCAGTCAAGCGGCTCCTGCTCTGCCCAGCCATTCTGAGGCTGATAGAGAGGATATTCTATAGTTTTTGAAGCAACCGGTTGCCCATCAGCTGAAAACAAAACGGTTTTTGTGCCGCTTGTACCCAAATCAACTCCAATTACATATTCCATAGTCAATTTCCCTTTATTATTTACTTATATCAATTACAGAATCACGCTCAATAAATTCACAAGGCAGGTGAATCAGTTTGTTTGGAACCGGCAAACCTACCATATGCTGTAAAAGCAAATCTGCTGCAAGAGACGCAATTCCCTCTGAATCCTGGCGGAAAGTTGTAAGGCGTGGTGAGGTGTATTCAGAAACACGGTCATCATCAAATCCAAGAATAGACAAATCCTCCGGAATTTTAATGCCAACTTCCCGTACATAACTCATCGCACCCATAGCAATCAGATCTGATACTGCAAAAATTGCAGTCATATCTGAATGACGCTGGTATAATTTCTTAAAAGCCTCTTTTCCGCTGGGAACCGTCCAGTATTCGCTTTCCTCATAATAAGAATTATCAAAAGGAATGCCGGCTTCAGTCAAATACTGGCAAAAACCTTCAAAACGTTCTTTTGAAGCCGGAAGATATTCGTCATTTGGAGCCGAAAGAAAGCCGATTTTCTTATGTCCTTTTGACACAAGATATTCAGCTGCCTTATAGCCCGCTTTTTTATTGTCGGTAACAATTGTGCAGATTCCCGGAATGCTGGCGTTGGTAGAAACACAGGGAATACCAATCTCACTCAAAGCACTCATTTCCTTATTAAGTCTGGAATCTGCATTTATAATTGCAATACCTTCTACCGCACGGAATTTAGCGTGCGCTTTATAGGAAAGTTTTGTATGGCATGACAAAAAAATGATATCGTAGCCGGCAGCTTCAACACTTTCACGAAACTTGTTCAAAACGCCCGAGAATACCGGGTGATTGAAACCGCGCTGCATGCTAGGGTCATCATAAATAACCCCAATCAGGTAAGTCCGCTTTGTTGCAAGACTCCTTGCAGCGCTGTTCGGCTCGTAACCCATTTCCCTGGCTTTTTCAAGGATAGCAGAACGAGTCTGTTCAAGAAGATGTCCTGTATCATTCAAAGCCTTAGAAACTGTAGGTGCCGAGAAGCCTGTGGCTTTTGCAATATCATAAATTGTAACCATTACAATTCCTATTCTCTATCCAATCCGTGATAGTCAAAGTATTCAAAATCGGCTGCCTTTTTATAGAACTCTGTATCAACGCAGAACATACCTACAAAGGCGCCTGTAAAGCCCATTCCACAGTATTCATCAGAAAGTTTTGCAGGTTCGCAAATCGGTCTGATTTTATGGAATACTTTACCGTCCTGTGACCAGCTGAACCATCCGATTTTATGGTCAACTTCAAGTCTCATCCATACAGGACCTTTTTTAAGCTCAATTTCCATGCCCTGCTGCCATGAAGCTAAACCAGTCTGAGGAGGCATGATTGTATTTACCTGAAGGATTTTTCCGCGGGTCTCGCTGTATCCAACTGAAAGAAGATACTGTGTCTCTTCATCATAGCGGTATACCATTCCTGCGTACTGCTGGAAATAATCAGGTTCAAAGTCGATTTTTGTTTCTGCTACAAATTTGAAGTCTGTCTGGCGGCGGCAGAAAATGCTCTGCTCGTAGAATGACCAAGGTGACTGAGCACCGTACATTCTAAGCCAGCCTTTGCGCTCTGTAGTTGAATAACGTCCTTCAGCAGGAGTTCGCAGGGTCTTAAAATCAACTGGAATACCCTTATCAAAGGTGTAGTGATTCTTTCCCCAGCCAGGAGCCGACTGAACGCCGTCATTATCTGCGCTTACAGGAACATCAACATAATCTGGCGGAACATTATCCAAAGTTCCATCAGGTTCTTTTACATATGGCCAGTCATCCTTCCATTCAATTTCTGCAAGGGCAGTTTCGCGTCCAAGAACGCAGTCTGTTGTACCAGGAAGAGGGCGTCCGCACAAATAAACAAGATAAGTGCGCTTGCCGTCAATAGAAGGGCACCAGCTTCCGTGTCCTGCCTTATGAATGGAAATATGATCGTCATGTCCCCAGCCAGAAATCAAAGGATTATTTGGATGAACTTCGTAAGGGCCTGTTACAGAGCGGGAACGTCCTACAGTAAGGGCGTGAAGATAGTCAGTTCCACCTTCTGCAGCTGCAATATAATACCAGCCGTTGCGTTTATAAAGATGAGGACCTTCTACTCCACCAATATCAGTTCCCTTGAAAATCTTATGGCGTTCAGCACCCAAAGTTTTAGTTTTCGGGTCATATTCGCGCATTACAATTCCAGAGAACTGGCGGTAACCTGTTTCACGGTAATTCCATTCCATGTTGATATACCAGTGACGGCCGTCATCATCATGGAACATAGAAGCGTCAAAGCCACTTGCATTAAGGAAAACCGGGTCTGACCAAGGACCTTCAATAGAAGGTGCAGTAGTCAGATAGTTAGGACAGTCTTTGTGAGGGCCGGCATTCCAGTTGCGTACATTAGTGTAGATCAACCAGAAAAGTCCGTCTGAATAAGAAAGACATGGAGCCCAGATACCACAGGAGAATTTTTCGCCGTTCATATCAAGAAGGCGTTTTTCACTGAGTGGTGAAGGCACAGAAGTCCAGTGAACTAAATCTTTAGAACGGCTGATTTCTACGCCTGGATACCACTCAAAAGTTGAGTTTGCAATATAGTATTCGCCGTTAGCCATGCAGATTGAAGGATCTGCATGAAATCCTGTAAGAATAGGATTTTTAACGCGAACGATTTTTTCATTTGCCATAGTTTTTTCCTAAAACTTTTTTCTTTACTTACTCTTTTACAGAACCCATTGTCAAACCACTGATGATGTAGCGTGACATGAATGCGTAGAAGATGATGATTGGAATAAGTGAAACTGCAATACCAACGTAGATTGCACCGTACTCTGTTCGGTAAATATCACCGCGGAGCATCTGTACAAGCATTGGAAGTGTATACATATCAGTTTTAGAAAGCAAAACGAATGGAGTCATGAAGTTGTTCCATGAACCAACAAAAGCAAAGATTGCCTGAGTTGCAAGAGCCGGCTTAAGTACAGGAATAATGATTCTGTTGAAAATCATAAATTCGCCTGCACCGTCAATACGAGAAGCTTCAATCAATTCAAAAGAAAGAACTGAATCCATGTACTGCTTCATAAAGAGAACTGTACCAGCAGAAGCAATACTAGGAATGATAAGAGGAATAAAGTTATCACGCAGATGAAGCTGAGAGATAAACTGACAGAAACCGATGAATGACAAAGATGCAGGAAGCATAATCAGCATCATAATCAAATTCCAGAGGACTTTTCTTCCCTTAAAGCGGTATACGTGAATACCGTAAGCAACCAGAGCTGAGAAATATACACAAAGAATTGTAACGCAGGCAGAAATTGTAAGAGAGTTTCTGAAACCTACGGCAATCTTAAATCCACGACCAGTAAGAATGTGCCAGTTGGCAATTGAATACTTACTTGGAAGCATAGAAATACCGGCGTTGATTTCCGGAGTTGAACGTGTTGCGTTTACAAGCATCAACCATACAGGAACGATAGCGATGAGTGTAAATACAATCATGAAAACATAAATTATAGTACTTAAAATTACTTTCTGTGATTTGTAACTTGTTGTTTCCTTAGCCATTATTTTTTACCTCCGTTATAGATTTTTGGAGTACGTTCCTGAGTAATCTTGTTGATGAAGAGAGCAAGAATAATTGTGATGATGAACATTCCGATTGAAATTGCAGCGGCGTAAGAGTAGTCGTTACGTCCCTGGAAGGCAATGTTGTACATGTAAACTGCGGCTGTTCGGATCTTGAAGTCCGGTTCACCGTGCATACCTGTAATAAGGAACGGAATATCGAACATCTGCATACCACCAACCATAGAAGTAATAAGGAGGTAGAACATCATTGGGCGGAGCATAGGAACTGTAATTTTCCAGGTGCACTGCCATTCGTTAGCACCGTCGATAACGGCAGATTCATACAATGAAGGAGAAATAGCAGTAATAGCAGCCATCAAAAGAATCAATGTCTGTCCACACCACATCCACCACTGGATGAAAGCTACAATAAGACGAGAAGCAGGAACGCTACGGAAGAAGTTGAATGCTTCTGTAACAAGTCCGAACTTCAAAAGAAGCTGATTTACAGGTCCAACAGGATAAGCGAACAAAGAGCGGTAAAGAATAGCTACAGATGTTGCTGTCAAAAGGTTTGGCATATAGAACAATGCACGGAAAGCGTTCTTTCCACGCAGGTTTAATTTCGTATTTGTAAGCCATACTGCAAAAAGCAGGGCAAGGCCGAGCTGAGGAGCAAAGTTCAATCCCCAGATGATAAAGGTGTTTCCTACAGCACCCCAGAAGTATTTATCAGAAACCAGTTTAGCAAAATTAGCAAAACCAATAATTTGAAAGTCTGATTTTAATCCTTTAAGGTTTCCAAAAGAAAGAAGGAAAGTATAAATTGTAGGCCAAAGATTAAAAATCAAAAATACAATTAGAAATGGTAATGTAAATACATAACCATAAACCGAAAGTCTTTTTTGTGTTCCCGAATTATTCATTTTTTAATTCTCCTCATAAAAAAGGGGCGTTTCCGATTTTTGCCGTAAAGACCGCATACATCAGAAAGCGCCCCAGTTTTACGGTGCTACTGCACTAACAGATTAAATTAGTATTAGTATCCCATTGTAGAAGAAACCTGATCTTTGAAATCTTTCAAAGCCTGTTCCTTTGTCTTTTCACCGTTTGCATAAGCAGCTGTTGCTTCGCTGAACAAAGCTTCAATCTGCTGGTCAGAACCCTGAATCAAGCTACCATCGATACCTTTAGCCATTTCACAGAATTCAGCATAGTGGTTCTGTCCTGCAAGGTATGGATCAGAGAAGCTGTCTTTAAGAGCGTTCTGAACGTTCAAGTTACCAACTGTATCTCCAGATGCCTTAGCATATGATGTAAGGAATGTATCATCTGTAGCAAGGTATTTGATCATTTCTTTAGCTGCGTTAGGGTTCTTTGTTCCTTTGTAAGCAGCAATCCAAGTACCACCCCAGTAGTAGTTAGCAGGACCAGCACACATTGCCCAGTCACCAGCTGTATCTGGAGCATTCTGTTTAAGAACGTAGTGAAGACCCCATGTTGGGAGGAGGTAACAGAATACTTCGATTGGGTTACCTTTTTCGTCTTTCAAAGAACCTTTCATACCAGCGAACCAACCTTCTGACCACTGTCCAACGCGGCCTTCCCAGTTGTTGTCGTGAAGGATCTTACACATATCCATGTATTTTTCCATAGCTGGGTCGATAACCAATTTGTCATTTACAACCCATGGAGATTTGCGGGCACCTTTGTAAGGCATGAACATATCACCTGTTGATGAAACGATATCACATTTTCCGTTAGATTTGTCGCTCAAGAGCTTAGCTGTCTTAAGGAATGTATCCAAATCTTTTACGTATTCCTGTACTTTTGCTGGATCATCTGTTCCAAGATATTTCTTAGCAAGGCTTCTGCGGTAGAACAATGCACCAGGACATACCTGCCATGCCATACCGTATACGTGACCATTGTAAGAACCTATCTTCATTGGATAGTCAGCCATCTTTCCTTTAACTTCTGCATAAACATCATCAAGTGGAAGAAGAAGATCAGATTCGATGTACTTGCGTACGAATGCATTTTCCAAAGCGAAAACGTCTGGAGTACCAGAACCGCTCTGAAGAACTGGGTCAAGCTTGTTAGGGAACTGATCAGTTGGAGTCATTGAGTACTCAACTGTCATATCTGGGTGAGCTGGTTTGTAGAAATCATTAATCATTCCTTCCAATTCATCTGTGAATGACCATACAACCAATTTTTTGCTTGCATCCTTTCCGCCTGCTTTAGCGCCATCTTTTTTTCCGCCACAGCTTGTAGAAAGCAAAGCAGCTGCACAAAGCAACGAACCTAAAACTACACTTTTTTTCATAAATCCTCCTAAATCGATTAGAAAAAAGCTTTTTTGATTTTTCTCTAGGTAACCGATTGCCTTTATCTTCTAAAAAAATATAGGCAATCGGTTACCTATGTTTCTAGATTAAAGCCAGAGTCCAAAATTGTCAAGAAAATTCTTAGTAAATTCTACAACGTTTTCGTAAAATTCGGGGATATAACAAAAATTTACACTGTAAAATAGCTTGCGGTCGCGGAACGTGATTAAAAACCGCGTTTCCATCCGTCAATAAATTCAATCATAAACTGCTGAACGTCGCTAAACCATTTTTTCTGGAAGCGGCAGGCTTCTACTCCGATATAACGGAAATGCCAGCATTCCCAGCGGAAGCCGGTTACATCTTCATAGCCTTTAGGGAAGCTCAAACTCCAGCCGTATTCTGCAGCGTGCTTATAAACCCACTGGCCGCCGGGAGTTTTATCAAAGGCGTCGTCTACCGGTGCAAAATCCAGGGCCATACCCAGCTGATGCTGACTGGTTCCTTCGCGTGCACTTTCCCTTTCAGCCTCGGCAAGG
This sequence comes from Treponema sp. JC4, assembly GCF_000260795.1. Lineage (GTDB taxonomy): Bacteria > Spirochaetota > Spirochaetia > Treponematales > Treponemataceae > Treponema_D. The sequence goes on along the minus strand of NZ_AJGU01000005.1, from coordinate 96,390 downwards.
CCGTCCACTTTTACCCAATACTGAAAAAGATTTTTCTGATACTCATAAGAGCGGTAGGTTGAACTTACAGTAAGAGTTACGCCGTCATTTTTTGCAGCGCGGGCAAGTTTTTCAAGAGCAGCAAAGGCTTCAGGACGCAGACTCAGATTATTTTTATTGATTTCGTAATAAGGATTTTTTTCCAGATGAATAAGGCCTTTTGGTTCGTAATCTTCCCCAACATTATGCTTTTTATCAATAAGATAGAAAGGACTTAAATCTGCCGAAGAAAATTCTTTTTCAGATTCCAGAACTCTGTGCAAATCTGCAAGGAATTCTTCTGCGCTGCCGTTTGGAATTGCATCCTTACATTTCTGACTCATGCCGGACAGCACCCGGTTCAATTTTTCAATTTCCGGATTATCAGTTTTTTTACCTTCTGTTTTAGCGCAGGCACTTGTGAGCAGCAAAGAAAATAAAATCAGGCAGAAAGTCACTTTTTTCATATTACAAGAGCTCCGTTTTCAAGAATTATTTTTTCGCTTCCATCTTTATAAATCAAAGTAATTGTAGGATTTCTTACAACTCCATCAAGATGAATTAAAGAAGGCGCATCATTATCATAATTTTCGCCGATTGCAAAGTGGCAGGTATGGAAAGCCTTTTCATCTTCAAGCATATTTCCTGTAATACGGGCAGCCGGATTCAAACCGATTCCAAGCTCACCGATATTGCGGGCATTTTTCTTATAGATTACACCTTGCCCGGCCTTCAGTTTTCCTTCCTTTTCCATCTGCAGGGCTCGGTTTTCTGCTTCTGTAACAGTCTTTAAAAGCCTTTCTGCTTCTGCCCCACCGCTGATTTCTGAAACATAGCCGTCCTTCAGCTTACAGGTGATTGGTGTCTCAAGAATTGAATCTCCATCGCTGAAGGTCATTGAACCGTCATAAACAATGACTCCCTGACAGCCTTCACTTGTCATATCAGGCTCAAACTCATTTTTTCCAACAAGAGGACTGATAAAAACTTCACCAGCTGGAATATTTCCGCCAGTTCCAGGCTTTGTAAAATCACCGTCATCAAACATAAGGGCCCGGTTTTCAACAGGAACCATTAAATCAGTTCCGGCAGGAGCGGTAACATGAACGCTGACAGCTCCCTTAAAAAAGCCTTCGAGCTTTTTACAGCGGGCACGAAGTTCAGCGTAATCAATATTTGCAGTGCGTTCCATCATGTCTACGGTAATTCCCGGAGTCCAGACTCCACGCATGGTCTTTTTTCCATCAAGAAGGTAATCAAAAATATGAGAAAATTCCTGTCCGGCATCAGTTTTATAGGGTTTTGCAGTCGCTTCAGGGTCTTTTCCAAGTTTTATTCCCGAAATTGAAAAACAAACATCAGGATTTGTGGCAATTGCAGCAAGCACTTCCTTATTTGCATTATCAAAGCTTGTTTTTTCGTGCTGATAAATAAGGGAAGTCTGAGCTCCGCAGGCCTCGGAAGCCTGATAAAAGTTCTGGGCAATTTCCGAAGTAGATGGATTTGCAATAATAAGCACCCGCTCGTCTTTTTTTATTTTACAGACATCCTCGCAGACAACAGCATAAGGATTTCTTTCTTTTTTGTTAAACATAATCTTATAGCAAAAAGCGTTAAGAAAAATTTTTCATCAGAAAAATTTTTTAGCTTTTTTCCTCCTTTAAACAATTACCAAATTGCGCTCGCTGTCTTCAAGTCCCGGAACATGAAGCTCAATAACCTTGTATTCCGGCACCAGCTTTTTAATCCCTTCCATTTCGGCAGTGATATTTTCCATTTTTGCCTTATAAGCCGCAAGAATTCCGCCCTCTTTACGAAGACGCAGCAATTTTTTTGCCATTTTCAAATCCAGAGGTCGGAAAGCACGGAAGGTTACCAGGTCAAAAGACTTCTGAGGAACAAATTCCGCCTGCTGCTCAAGAACAGCAATATTTGAAAGTCCAAGAGCCGCCGCAGTTTTTTCAAGAAAGCCGCAACGCTTACTCATACGCTCGACAAGGGTAAAGGAATATTGAGGAAAGGCCGCAGCAAGAGGAAGGCCCGGCAAGCCGCCACCGCTTCCAATATCGCCGATGGTAACTGAACTTGTGGCATCTGCCACCCCTTCAGCACCGCCCCCGGCAACTCCTGCCAAGGCAGCTTCTCTTTCCTTCAAAAAATCCCGAATCGGGACATAAGCTGCCAGTGAATCTAAAATATGGCGGGTAACCAGTTCGTCGTGGTCACTTGTATTTGTAAGGTTAAAAGCCGAATTGCAAAGGGCAATTTCCGCTATATATTTTTCCATTTTTTCGGCAAGGGCAGGAATTTTTTCTTCTTCTATACCAACTGCCTTTAAACCGTCTTCCAAAAGAGCCATTATTTATCTCCGTCAATATCCAGAAGCAGATCCACGTTCATACTTCCATCAGAAGAATGAAGAGCAACAAGATTTCCTGTTTTCTCAGCCCGAAGTTCCTTCATAGCGGCAAAACGGTAAATAAAGGAATTCTGATTTTCATAATCCTGAACCAGGCTTGGGCGCACATCATAAATTACAGCAGAACCGTTACTTGAGATTGCCTTAAAAAGAATATAGAAGGTTTCACTTCTTGCCTGATGATTTACATAATAGGTACGGTCGCCCGTAAGCATAAAAGTGCCGTCACTTTCTGAATCACTAAAAAAGGCCTTTGTAACAGAATCATTAATATTGTAGCCGTTAATCTTAAAACGAAGGATTTTCGGCTCCCGCTTTTTAAAAGTCTGGGCATCAAGCTGATAATTTGCAAGCTCCTGTTTCTGCTCAGGACTCAAGGCTTTCTGAGCCTCCTTAAGTTCTTCAAGGCTTGCAAGAATTTTTTCCAGAATCGAAAGACTTGCCGCATCACCTGAGGCTGAAGCGCCTGAAATATTTTTTGCACCGGCAAGAGATGAAAGGTTCCCAAAAAGACCCGAATCATAAAGGGCAGAAATATCCCCGGCTGTCAAAAGCTCATTTTTTAGGGCAGAGGCAAGATTTGTCTTTGCTTCCACTTCTGATTTCTGAGCCGAAGTCTTATTTTCTGTTTTAGAAGTATCCCCAGCCGTAGAACTTTTCTCTGCCCCTGCAGGACTTTGAAAACTTGGAATATAAAAGCTGCCGCTTCCCCCCGGACTTACAGGAACAGAAGGCATTGTAATGCTTGGAGTTGAGGCAGAAGCAGATACCGACGGCATTGAAGGCCTTCGCGGCATATCCGGCATAGAAGGCATCTGAAGTGAAGTTCCACTGCCAGTCTGGGAGTTTGAATTATCCCCCGCCCCGTTAGCTTGCGAAAAAGCTGCAAAAACTGTAAACAAAGCGGCAAGAACCGCCAGAAAACGCTTACATGCTCGCAAGGCTTTCCTCCACAACTTCAAGCCGCTGAGTCAAAGAGGCGATTGTTTTTTCCAGTCGCGACTTTTCTTTTTCCAGACGAGATTTCTTATCATCAGTCTTAACCTGGCCAGCCTTCTGCTTCATAAGCTCACGAACTGTAGCAGGGCTCTTTCCCCCGTCAAGGAAGTCTTTTTCAACTTCAGCGCGTGCATCAGCCTTTTTTACAGAGGCAACAGTCTTCATATTTTCAAAACCGATTGCAGGGTTCACAGGCACAGCGCCCACCTTACGGATATCCTTTTCCGCATTACGAGGCAGACAGAGAACGCGGTCGATGTAATCTTCATAACGGATATCAGCTTCCTTACAAAGTTCCCAGGCACGCGAAAGTTTCTTTCCGAATTCCTGCATAAGCTGGCCGTTTTTAGCCAGATAATTCTCTTTGATATCTTCTGTAAGTGCCTTAAGCTCGGCATTGTTTTCCCAGCCAAGCGAATAATAGCCCTTATCTTCGGCAATTTTCAAAAGTTCACCAAAACGTGCCCAGAATTCCTGAGTATGAACCTTAGAATTGCAAACGTAAGTCGGATCTTCTTCCAGCTTGCGTTCAGTAATCAAATGGTGTGTATATTCATGCACCGCCGTATAAACCAGCATATTGTCCGATTTAAAATTCAGGTTATGCAAAAAAATCTCGTGGGTATCAGGCTTATAAAAACCGTTCACCCGTTTACTTTCCTTTCCAGTCTGAATCACGCTGAATTCAATCTGAGTTTCTGCAATATCTAAAAGTATTTCCTTAATTTTCTGATTATCCATAATTCTTCCTATATTATACCAAGTTGAGACAAAATAATCGAACCTGCAACCGTTGCAGCTGTCTCAGTTCTCAAAATGCGCTCTCCCATCGAGCAGAGGGTAAAGCCTTTTTCCGAAAGAAATTCCCTCTCCCTGTCGGTCCAGCCCCTCTCACTTCCAATAGCCGCAACCACGCTCTTCTCCATGATGAACTTGCAGCCCTCCAAGGCCTTAGTCAGTGAACAGCGGGGTTTTCTGTTATCAAGGGCAAGTAAGACGCTCGAATCCTGGTCGGGCAGCAAGCCGTCGTCTTCCAGAATTTTTGTCACGCATTCGTCCAGGCTTTTATGTAAAAATAGCTCTGGCACGTGGGTGCTTCCCGCCTGAACAGTGCCGTCTAAAAGCATTTTGTAAGCAGCACCCTTTTCTACCAGAGTTGACTGCATGTAGGATTTTTCACCAAGCTCAGTACCCGTAAGATGAACTTCGCAAACGCCAAGCCCCGCAATATCACGTAAAAGTCTTTTCAGCTGAATAGGACGGGGAAAACCGATAATCATCTTAAGCTTTGTAAGGGGCTTACCATCGCTTTCCGGCTTAAAGTCAAAAAAGAGTCTTCCACCCTCTTTAAAAGAGCCTTCTATTTTTGTAATTGTAGCTGTTCCGGCCTGACCGCCTATAATTCCCGCAGTAAAAGTTTCCCCTTCCTTTTTATGCAGGATTTTTACAATATGCTCGCCCCGCTCGTCACGCAAATCAAGAGGCTTAGAAATTTCATCTTCGTTAAATAAACAGATATTCATTAAATAATCCCAGCTCAGCCCGCATTAAATAATACTGATTTTCAAGAGCATTTTTGAAAGAGCTTCTTTTTCAATCAAATCAATAGGACGGCCGTCAATAAATTTATGTGCGCTTTCAGAAAAGCTTCCCAAAGTTACGCAGATTGCCTTGTCGCATTTATCATCGCGCATTTTTCCATGACATTCGCGTACAGCAAGGTCACTCAAAGTTGACTGGCTTCTGTAAAAACGGAAAAGCTGTTTTGCAGACCACTTAGGATGTTCAATTTCGCAGACAATATCAACACAGTCAGTACCAACATTCTGGTCTCCAACCTTTACAAAAGCATCAGGATAGTAGCTGGAAATGAATTTACGGCAAAGGGCAATAAATTCACTTGTTCCCGCCATCATATAAACCTGAAGGTTCTTGTTCTGATTAAGTTCAGAGTAGCGGGCAATAAGGGCTTCAACATCCTTGTAATTTGCTTTTATAGCCTGAACCTGTTTAAGCATTGTAAGTGCCTGTGGAATATTATTCATTGCAATATAGGTAAGGGCAGCACGATACTTAATCTGAATTAAAATTGTATCCGGAACGCTAGGCAGTTTAAGGGCAATTTCATAATCCTGAATTGCAGAGGTAAAATCCTTTACCTTTTCATGCATTTTTCCCGCTTCAAGACAAGACTGAGGGCCAAAAAGAGGATCCGGGCGAAGGTGAATAAATACTTTAAGGGATTTTTCACCCATGCCGCATTCCATCATTGCAACTGCCATATTGTAAAGAATTTCCTTATTATCAGGAGTTTCATCAAGGGCAGCCTTAAGGAATGGAAGACATTCACGGTATTTCTGCAATTTAAATAAACTGAAGCCTAAAAGCTGATTTGCTTCGCCGCTTTCCGGGCGGAGAAGTTTTGCTTTCTTTAAACAGGCAATTGCCTTATCAAAAATCTCTTTCTGATAAAGGGCTTTTCCCAGATAAAGGTTTGCTTCATAAGATTCAGGATTTTTCTTTACGGCAAGAATGAGGACACTGAGGGCATCATCAATTTTTCCAAGATTGTAAGCCGCAATTCCGGTTTTAAGTCCGGCTTCAACTCCGTTAATTTCAACATTGGAAGAAGAAAGATCCAGAAGGGTTTTATAGGCTGCATAGGCCTTTTCCCAGTTTTTTTCAGAAAAATAAATATTTCCAAGTTCGCGGAGAGCTGTTACATCATGTGGATTATGAGCAAGTTTTTTCTGAGCTTCCTTAATAATCGCAGCCTTACCTTTCTTTTGAATTCTGCCGGAAACATCCTTTTTTTTGCCTTTTTTTGCACTGGAAATGGCCATTACAAGACCAATAAAAAGGCAGGCAAAAATTATTATTAACAGTAAAGGTATAAGCATTGTATCTAACAGACTCCCTTAGCGAATTTATTTCTTTATTTCCTGCAAAAATTCTGCAATTTTTGTCATGGCAATTTTAATTTTGTTTATGTCAGTTGCGTAACAGCAGCGGATAAAGCCTTCACCGGCATCGCCAAAGGCAGTTCCAGGAACTACGGCAACCTTTTTCTTTTCCAAAAGGGCTTTTGCAAACTCTTCAGATTCCATTCCTGTAGAGCGGATATCCGGGAACATGTAGAAGGCACCTTCTGGTTCAACACAAGGAAGTCCCATATCTAAGAAAGCCTTGTGCATAAGGTTACGGCGCTGCTGATAGCTTACGCGCATTTTTTCAACTTCAGACCAGGCATTGCGAAGTCCTTCTGCGGCAGCATACTGGCTGAAAATTGGAGGACAGATTGAATTGTAACCGTGAAGCTTGCAGCAGTTGAGCAAAAGGTCAGCAGGAGCGGCAATATAACCGATACGCCAGCCAGTCATAGCGAAGGCCTTAGAGAAACCGTTCAAAACGATTGTGTAGTCCTTCATTCCAGGGAAGGAACCGATAGAAACGTGCTTGCGGCCATCGTAAATCAACTCGCAGTAAATTTCATCACTGATACACCAGATTTCGTGCTTTTTAACAACTTCTGCAATCTTGGCAAGCTCTTCAGCAGGAATTGTCTTTCCTGTAGGGTTACTTGGAGAGCAGATCATAATTGCTTTTGTTTTTGGTGTGATTACGCTTTCAATAAGTTCAGCTGTAGGAATAAAGTTTGTCTTACTCGTATCCAGGTGAATTACCTTTGCATCGCAAAGGTCACCAAGAGGCTGATAAGAAACGTAGCAAGGTTCGCAGACAATCAGTTCATCACCAGGATTGAGGATTGAGCGGAGAACTAAGTCTACACCTTCACTGGCACCAACAGTTGGCAAAATCTCGTTCTTTGGATTGTAATCCATTCCAAAGCGGGCAAGATATTTTGAAATTTCTTCACGGAGTTCAATTAAACCCCAGTTTGAAGTGTAGGAAGTGTGGCCTTTTTCCAGGTGATAAAAAGCTTCCTCGCGGATAATCCATGGAGTCGGAAAGTCTGGCTCACCTACACCAAGGGAAATAATATCATCATGACCGATACAGAGTTCAAAAAACTTACGGATTTTTGAGCCCTGTGTGTTAACTATTTTAGTAGAAAATTTATCTGTTCGACTGTTCATTGTTTATATCCATAAATAAGCGGGAGAAATAAATCTCCTCAAGAATTAAGCCTGAATTCCTTCTCTTCGGTCGCGCTCATCTTCAACATAAACAACGTCATTTTCTTTATATTTTTTCAAAACAAAATTAGTCTTAGTTGAACGAACACCTTCCAGAGTAGAAAGCTTTTCAGAAACAAAAAGTGCAACATCTTTCAAAGAGTCGCCTTCGATTGTAACGCGCAGATCGTAGCCGCCGCTCATAAGGTAAAGTGATTTTACCTGAGGGAAACGGTAAATGCGGTCAGCAATCATATCAAATCCGTGTTCGCGCTGTGGCTGAACCTGAATCTGGATTTCTGCAAGAACCTTATCGCGGTTCTCCTTATCTTTTTCTGGATTTACAATGGCCGCGTATTTTAGAATAACTCCGTCATCTTCCAGTTTTTTGATAATCGCACAAACCTCTTCCTCTGTCTTTTTTGTGAGCGCGGCGATATCCGCGGCAGAAAGTCGTGCATTCTGGCGAAGTAAATCTAAAATTTCTTCCATAGTAAAACCTCGTATAATTTAAGATATAATATTTTATATGTTTACAAGGTTTTTGTGAATACAGCACTCTGAGGTTCAGTACTTGCGCCGATAAAATCGGTGTGAACTTCAATTTTTACAGTACTTGAGTGATATTTCATCCACCATTCAAGTTCTTCGGCATTAGTGCTGGCTTCTGTAGTCTTAAAATCTTCATCAATGATTGTAATCAGATTTTTCAAATTGATAACGGCATCAGCAATACAAGGTTCAAAGTGCATTCCCTTGGCTCTTTCAAAAACTGCCATTGCCTCTTCAACTGGCATAGGCTCTTTGTAAAGACGCTGGCTTATAAGGGCATCAAGGACATCGGCAGCTGCCATAATTCTTGCGCACAAAGGAATTTCTTTTCCTTTAAGACCGTTTGGATATCCGCTTCCATCCCATTTTTCGTGGTGACAGTAAGCCATTTGTTTTGCAATTTCGTTAAAGGTTCCGTCTTCAATCTGAGGAAGATATTCAAGAAGCTTCTTTCCCTCTTCCGGGTGAATCTTCATCAGCTGATATTCTTCGGGCGTAAACTTTCCGATTTTATTAAGAACACCCTCCGGAATATGAATCTTTCCGATATCATGAAGAAAAGCGGCTGTAGAATAAAGCTCTATATTTTCATCCGTCAGTTCCTTCTGGTAGTAGCCGCCCTTCTTCAGTTCTTTTGCAATAATTTCTACATATTTACGGGTATGCATAACGTGACGGCCGGTAAACAAATCGTGGCTGCCAAGAACCTCAGAAACAAACTGAATGATTTTATACTGGGTATTCTTTAAATTGTGGTTAGTTCCTTCTATTTCATTGTTAATCTTTACTATATAAGCATTACGTTTTTTAAGTTCTTCAATTGCAGTATTTCTTTCTTCCGAGCTTTGTATCATTGCATCAAGAGTTTTGTTGGTACGTTTTGCAAGAGAAACAGTAATAAGGTAAACAAAAACCGATTCAACAAGAGTTCCGGCTCCGTTTTCAAGGAACCATGACATTGCAGTCTGATTAGGGTGATCCAGCCACATAAAGTTATCGAGAACCGTCTGTGAACGCAGCCAGATTACAATCATAATTGAGATAATATTTACAAAATTTGATACGCGGGTAAGTTTTACATTGTAATAAAGACAGGAAAGAAAGGGTGCAAAACCATAGGAAATTGTAACATTGATTATACTTTTGGCACCAAGTAAATCTACAAAAAATATGGCAGCAAAAATACTTGCATACATGGTAAGACGCTGAAGGGCCGGAAACCTGTTAAAGATTTTAAGGAGGATTGTTGCAAAAAGGCAGTAAACCAGCATTCCCACTGAATATGTGTGAGGAACATTCCATATTCCAACAACAGTAAGAAGAATAAAGGAAGTTGGAACAATTGCCGTAAAAGCCATAATTTTTAAAATCATCGCATTTACGTTATTGATATTCTCATCAAAAACATGAGAGCGTGTAATGTTAATCAAATAATTCCTCCAGAGACCGCTAAAAATCAACGACCTCTTTTGTTACTAATCACCCCACCTCAATGACTTTTTGATATTTTTATTATATCTCAGCTTCTAACAGAATGATAGAGAAGAATTTATAAATTTCATATTTTTTTTTCTAAATTCCTGGGTTATAATTAAATTATTATGAGCAAAAAAATTTTCGTAATCGGAGCGGGAATTTCGGGTTTAAGCGCAGGTATCTACGCAGCCCGCAGCGGATTTGATGTAACAATTTACGAGCAGCATATGACTTTTGGAGGACTCAGCACAAGCTGGAGCCGCAAAGGTTATTATTTTGAAGGAGGAATGCACTGGCTTACAGGTTCTTCGCCAAAAATGCCACTTTACCAGATCTGGAAAGAAACCGGCGCACTCAAAGAAAACAATCCTATAGAAAACAGAGATCCATATTACGTTTACATTAACGGTGATAAAAAGCTTTACATGTATCGTGATTTAGACAAGCTTTGCAATCAGCTGAGGGACTTTGCACCTGAAGATAAAAAGATGATTGCAAAATTTTACAATGATGTAAAAGCCCTTATAAACGTACATCTTGTTGTAAATGATGTCATGGGATTAAAGGCAAAAAATCCCCGCCATCCGGGACTTGCAGAGCTTTTAAAAATGGCACCGGCCGGCTTGAAGTACAGCAAGCTTGTAAACATGTCTTACGAAGAATATGTAAATCAGTTTAAAAACGAAGATGTCCGCCACCTTTTGATGGGTTCAATCGGTTACCGCTACAACGCAATGAGTTTTATCTACACTATTGCAAGTTTTGCCAGCGGAGACTGCGGCTATCCGGAAGGTGGTTCTGTAACAATGGGACAGAACATGCTGGACACCTACAAGGCTCTTGGCGGAAAAATCGAATTCAAAAAGAAGATTGAAAATATTGAACTGGATATTGAAGGCAAGGTAACAGGCGTAAAAATCGGGGGAGAAATTCTTCCTTGTGATGCAGTAATCGTAACTCAGGATATGAGAAATGCAATCGACACTCTTTTTGACACGATGATTAATGATCCTGTTGCAAACAAAATGAGAAAGAACGTTGTTTCAGAGCAGAATGTCTTTATCTGTGCCGGAATAAAGGCTGATTTAAGCCATCTTCCAAAGGCAATGGTATTTCCGCTTAAAGAACCCTTTGAAATTGCAGGCGTAAAATTCAATGAATTCAGAATTTATAACTACGCAAGCTTTAAGGGACGGGCACCGGAAGGCGGCTCTGCAATCACCAGTCTTTTTCTGGGCCCAAGTTACTATTACTGGAAACAGGCAAAGGAAGACGGCACTTACAAACAGAAGAAAGAAGAACTTGCAAAACGCTTTATAGAAATCCTTGCAGAATATATTCCGGAAACAAAGGATAAGGTTGAAGTAACAGATGTCGCTACCCCTTGCACTTACGAGCGTTACTGTTCAAGTTTTGAAGGTTCCTGGATGAGTGTCTGGGAAAAAGGCACAAAGCAGTACAACTACCCGCAGAAGCTTCCGACTGTGCAGGGCGTTTATTTTGCAGGACAGCGTACAATGATGCCTGGCGGACTTCCGATTGCAGTTTATTCTGGCAGAATTGCAGTTCAGCTTTTGTGCCGCGACACAAAAACGCTTTTTGTTTAGGGTAAAATATGATGAAAAACTTAATTTTTTGTGAAAAAAAATAACAAAAAATTAAGTTTTTGTTATTTTAAAAGCTGTGATATAATTTAAATATTAATAAACGGAGAAAAAATGGGAAAGAAATTATTAAATTCTAACATCGTTTATTTTATTGGTATGGCTCTGGTTATTGCAGGCCTTCTTTGTCCTATTGTAAAGGTTTTGGGACAGACTCCAAATGCATTCAAATTCCTTGATTTCAAAAACTTTGGAACTTCTACAGTTGGAATTCTTTTGATTTGTATTGGTGCTGCTCTTGGAATCATTTTTTCACTTTTAGCAAACTTCAACAAAACTCATAGACTTATTGCTCTGGCAATAACACTTGCAGGCGGAGTTATTCTTTGTCTTCTTTTGACTGGAGTTCTCAGCGACTCTTCTTTGGGTGGAAAAATCTGGCGTGCAGCAGGAAAAAGCTTCATTAAACACGCTTATTTTGGATTCTATCTAATTCTTGCCGGCTGGCTTTGCGCTATCTTCGGCTGGGTTAAAGACTAATTTGATAATTCATTAGAAATCAGCGCCAGCTGATTTCTTGGCGGACTAGTTCCGCGAATTAGGAGGTTTAGGCTGTCGGGTTTACCCCGATAGCCTTTTTTTATGCGTCGGTTAAAAATGCATCATTCCAACTTCCGAAGGCACCTAACCGCCTGTCACTTGCGCATAAGCGCAAGCGTTTTGGGCTTTATCGTTGTATACAGCCACGGAAATCATCAAGACTCTTGTAGCCCTTGCGCTTCATAAAGGCAGCAAGACCGTCAATAATTTCTACCATGGCATAAGGATTTGCAAAGGTTGCAGTTCCAACCTGCAGAGCATGTGCCCCCGCCATAATAAATTCAACGGCATCCTGCCAGGTGGCAATGCCACCAATCGCAATTACAGGAACCCGCTGGCTTTCCGGAAGCTTATTAATTGCTTCTACAAGTTCGTAAACAAGTCTCACCGCAATCGGACGGACTGCAGGCCCGCCTACCCCGGCTTTTACCTTTTCAAAAACAGGAACTCCGCGTTCTATATCAACCGCAATTCCCTGGAAAGAATTACAAAGACTTATTCCCTGAGCCCCAGCCTTAATACATTCCATTGCAACGCCAATTAAATCAGGTGCCTGTGGAGTCAGTTTTACGACAAGAGGTTTTGAAGTTGCGACACGAACTGCACGAACAACATCGCCAGCTGCCGAACAGGTCATTCCAAAAGCTGCACCTCCTGCACTAACATTAGGACAGGAAATATTAAGTTCAATCATCGGAACATCAGTTTTATCAAGAAGTTTTGCACCTTCTACATAAGTTTCAAGCGACGAGCCCGAAAGGTTTGCAATTGCAACAGGCTTAAGGGCCATCATCTGAGGAAGCTCTTCTTTTATAAAATGAGGAATTCCAGGATTCTGCAAACCAATTGAATTCATAAGGCCACTTGGAGTTTCCCAAAGACGGATTCCGTCATTACCCTGGCGAGGCTCAAGGGTAAGACCTTTGCTGGAAATTCCTCCAAGGCGGTTTACATCAAAAACAGAAGCATATTCAGTTCCAAAACCAAAGGCGCCGGAAGAGCCGATTACAGGATTTTCAAAATGAACGCCCGCAAGGTCTACGCTCAAATCTGGTTCCAGGCCATCTGCAAGAGGGTCTCGGCGAGGCTGGATTTTTACTCCGCCAACGCTGTCTTTTTTCTCAAAAATCAGCTTGCTGCCTTCAAAAATCGGGCCTTCCTTACAGCAGCGTTTTTTACCTTCAGTAGTGTCAATTACACAGCCAAGACAAACACCGACTCCACAAGCCATGTGGGCTTCCATACTCAAATAGCATTTTGTGCCACTTTCTGCACAAACCTTCTGAATATAGGCAAGCATAGGAGTTGGACCGCAGGCATAAACTGCATCATATTTTTTTGATTGAAGAAGTTCTGCTGTAAATGCCACAGAAAGCATTCCGTGTAGGCCCACAGAACCGTCATCAGTTGTAATAGTAAGATTTGCGGGTTTTATGTAGTCAAGCCCATAAGAGCCACTCTTAAAAGAGGCAAAAAAGTCGTAAGAAGCGGCAGAAAGAGATTCTGCAAGGCCAGCTACCGGCGCCACACCGATTCCTCCGCCCACGATGCAGACACGAGAGCCTGCAGCAACTTCAAAGCGGTTTCCACAAGGGCCTAAAAGGCTAACCTGATCATCTGGTCGCAGAGCGGTAAGTTCTACAGTTCCCTTTCCTTTTACTAAAATTAAAAACTGGATTTCTACGCTGCCATCTGCCCGCTTTTCTGAATGATAAACGCTGATTGGACGTGGCAAAAGCACGTCGCTTCTCTTTGCATGAAGCATGTAAAACTGCCCCGGGAGAGGAAGCTGGTTACCTGCCGAAAGACTTATTTTAAGATTTTTTACAGAACCCGAAGGATTTGCGCCTTCGACTACACTTACACTAACAACTTTTCCATCCGCAAAAACTGGAAGCGGAACTCCGTGGCAATCTTTAATCATGGCGACATTTTAGCAGATTATTGAAAACAGGACAAACGGATAAATAATTATTGCGGCTAAATCTTGGTGCGGGCGAAAAGCCTGAGGCAAAAACATTCTATTTTTGGGTGCCGCGCTAGCGGCCTGTCCAATAGTTTCCAACCAAAAATAGCATGTAGCGCCTTATGGCGCGGTTTTGACTTAGGCTTTTCGCACGCACCAGTTCACCTGCATAATTTATTATGCCCTGTGATTGAAACTTTTGCTATTTTCTACTATTATTAACATCACTTGCCGGGATGGCGGAACTGGTAGACGCCCAGGACTTAAAATCCTGTGCCGAGCAATCGGCGTGCCGGTTCGACCCCGGTTCCCGGCAGGATTTAAGAGGTCTTTCCGCTAAGGAGAGACCTTTTTTATTTTCAGGACGGGGGCGCTGCGGGGTCTCCCCGCTAGAAAGGGTGGTGGAAGACTGCGAAGCAGGCTGGAACCAGGGGAAGGCTTTCCCCTCCTAATGAGGATTATATATGGAGTTTCATTCTTACAGCAATAAATGTGCATTTTCGTCAATTGAGGACATTAAGGGCAAGCGGGTAACCGTTATGGGACTTGGCTTGAACGGCGGAGGACTTGCGGCAGTACGCTTTTTTTTGAAAAAGGGCGCTTACGTTATTTCTACCGATATGAAGTCTGCCGAGCAGCTTAAACCTTCTGTAGACGCGCTGATGGCGGATAAATCGCTGCCGCTAAAAAACCTGACCTTCCACCTGGGCGAGCACCGGATTGAAGACTTTGAAAATGCTGACTGCGTTATTAAAAACCCTGGAATAAAATACGAAGGAAACAAATATCTGGCGGCTGCCCGCGCCATTGAAACTGACCTGAGCATTTTTCTGCGCTTTACGGACTGCCCTATTATTGCGGTTACCGGAAGCAAGGGAAAATCTTCTACCGTAAGCGCAATTCACTATGGACTTACACAGGCTGGCTACAAGAGTTTTCTGGGCGGAAACATTACCGTAAGCCCGCTAACTTTTTTTGATGAAGTTTCCAGCGACACTCCGGTTGTAATTGAATTTTCTTCCTGGCAGCTTGCGGATTTGCGGGGACGCGGAGTTCCTCGCCCTTATATTTCTGTGATTACAAAAATCGTGCCGGATCATCAGAACTGGTACGGCAATATGGAAGATTACGTTGCAGACAAGCGCCTGATTTACGCAAACCAGAGCCGGGGCGACTATTCTATTTTTGATTTTGGCGGCGATGAGCCTGGAACTGGGCCTGCGTGTGGCGGAACCTGGGGAAATCTTTTTGCAGGCGAATCTAAGGCGACTGTACTCCGCTACTCTGGAGAAAAACCAAAAGAGTCTGATGGAAAAGTCTACGGTGTATGGCAGGAAAAGGATGAAAAAGGCAATTTTACCGGAAAAATTCTTTTGCCTCAGATGGAAGAGGCTGAAATAATTTTGAAGGGTCTTTCAGTTCCTGGCGAACACATGCGCACTAACGTTTTGAATGCGGCCCTTGTTATGTACCTTATGCACGTTCCTGCAGAAAAAATCATTTCCATTCTTGGAAGCTGGCAGGGAATTACCCACCGCCTTCAGTATTTTTATTCCTGTAAATTCGGCTCAAAAGAATACAAATTCTACAATGATTCCTGTGCAACTGTTCCGGAAGCAGCGGCTGCGGCAACGCAGGCCTTTGGAAAACCTGTTACCCTGATTACCGGCGGTACCGACAAGGGGCTGGAGCTTGATCCACTGGTAAGAGTCCTTGCCAGTCCGGAAGCAGGCGAGCACCCGGTAAAGGACATTTACTTTTTAAGCGGAACTGCCACCGATAAAATTTTACCGGCGCTTGATGACAAAGGCAGAACTTATTACGGGGATTTTGATTCTCTTGATGAACTGCTTACCTGCCTCAAGGCAAATCTTGTAAAGCAGGCAGAAAAGGCAGCAAAAGCAGGGGATGAAAGCCCTGTTGATGCAACTTCGGAAGTAATTGTATTTTCTCCGGGCGCAACTTCCTTTGGAATGTTCAACAACGAATTTGACCGTGGAGAAAAGTTCATGGCCGCTGTAAAGAAATTATTTTAACATAATTGCAACACCATTCTGCTGAGCAGAATGGTTCAGGCGGTTACATGCACTGCAAATTTTTAAGAAAAATTTTTAACCGCCGCATTACTTTCTTCTTTCGAAAGCAAGAGTATTTTCACCCTCTTTTTCTATGATGATAAGAGGGACTCGAACTTCCTTATCGGTCAGACCGCCACAGGCACAGATTTTTGACGGAGAGTTTTCATCCCAGATAAAAGCCTTGTCGCTTGTGGCAACAGCAATAAAATCACCAATTCCGGTAATATTTTTGTTAGGCTCGCCATTACCAAAAAGCTTTTTATTTTCAATATCTTCCTTAGAATAAAGAATAAAATCACTTCCGTATTTTGCTTCAAATTTCTGGCGGAAGCTGTCCTTACACTCCGGCTTTACGTAAAAGCTTACAGCGCGGCTTTCCATAGAAATCGGGAACTGAAGCATTTCAGCAATTTCGCTGTCTTTTGAAAGCATTATGTTTTCAACATCAGAAATTCCGTGAGTAGAAGTAATCAGGACAACTGTATCACTAAGGCTGTTGCAAAGAACTTCCATTTTTTCATTAAGGATTTTAATAAGCTGAGTATTATCAGGATGATAAGCACCTTTAGAACGCATGGTACAGAAAGGCTCATCACAATAGGCAAAGGTAAAACTCTTCCACTTAGACTGGCAGACACGTTTTACACGGGCTGTAATACTGTCGATTTTCGCAAAAGGATTTTTTCCCATCGGCGAAATGCGGTTTACCTGGACTCTTCCGATTTTTGCCAGCATTTCATCAAGCTTTTCGTTTGGAAGATAATAGTCGGCAAGATAGAAAAAGCCCGCAGGTTCAGAAGAATCCTTAAGGGTATTATCAAAGCAGTTTACGATTTTATATTCCTGGCGGAAGAACATTGTTTCGCCAAGCCAGCCGTGTTCAATTGGCATCTGGGCTGTTTCAAAGGAAGTAAGGCCAGGAGTTGTAGAAGACGGAAAAACCGAAGTAATTCCTGCTTTAAGGTTTTTGCGTAAAAAATCATCGGGCTGGAGGTGATGATTTATGGCATCCATTCCAAGCCCGTCAAGAATTATTACGACTACATTCTTGTAATTTTTTGAAAGGGTACGGTCTACAGCAGTCATTGTAGGATGTCCTGGCTTTAGACCATAATATTTAAGGATAGAATTAGAGAAGTTTACAATGCAATTGTTATAGTCTGGAGTTGTAATCATTCTTTAATTCTATCACTGGAATTCAAAATCTGCAAAAATATTTGCTAAAAGTTGAGGGCGCTGACAACGGCGGCAATACCGGCGCGGCCAACGTTAGAGCTCTTTCCTACACCCCAAACCTGATTTCCGTCTTCCTTGGTAATCTGAACGTAGGCAATAGCCTTTGTATCAGAACCTTTACCGATAGAATGCTCGTGGAAGCTTGTGATATTGAAACGAGGAGCCGGAGTCTGCTTCATGGCATTTACAAAGGCATCCAAAGGTCCGTTTCCGTTAGCAGCGATTGCATAATTTTTGCCTTCCCAGGCAACAGTTGCCATACAAGCTACCTGCTCGTTTTCGTTCTCACCGCGTTCACCTTCAATATGACGCTCGCTGATTTCGATAACGTTGAGAGGTGTTTTTGTATTGAGCCAGCGGGCTGCAAACTCGTCATAAAGCTCCTGAGATTTAAGCTCGCGCTGAGCCTTGTCTGCGGCAGTTTTGATAACTTCGCCGATTGCAGGGTGCATAGCCTTTGGCGCAACAATTCCAAAATCCTGTTCGAGGATGTAAGCAGCTCCTCCCTTTCCGCTCTGACTGTTGATACGGATAATTCCTTCGTACTGGCGACCGATATCGTGCGGGTCAATTGGGAGATATGGTACATCCCAAACGGCATTGTCTTCCATCTTTGTGCGGGCAGCCATACCCTTGCGGATTGCGTCCTGATGAGAACCAGAGAAAGCAGTAAATACAAGTTCACCGGCATAAGGAGTACGAGGGTGAATTGACATACCGGTCAGGCGCATATAGTCGTTTGCAATGTGTTCGATATTGCTGAAATCCAGCTGAGGATCAACTCCCTGTGTATACATATTCAAGGCAACAGTTACAATGTCCAGGTTTCCAGTGCGTTCACCGTTTCCAAAGAGACAGCCTTCCACGCGGTCAGCGCCGGCAAGGAGTCCAAGTTCACACTGAGCAACACCTTCTCCACGGTCATTGTGGTTGTGGAGGGAAATTATGCAGGAATTGCGGTCAGAAATCTTCTGGCAGAAGTATTCAATCTGGTCTGCAAACTGGTTAGGCAAAGCACATTCAACAGTTGTTGGCAGGTTCAAAATGATTTTGTTATCTGGAGTTGCGCCCCATTCCTTCATTACAGCTTCACAAACTTCTACAGCATAGTCAATTTCTGTGTTAGAGAAACTTTCCGGTGAGTATTCCAGGCGGATATCTGTGTCGCCGGCATCTTTCAGGCAGTTTTTTACGCATTTTACACCGTCAATCGCAATCTGTTTGATTTCTTCTTTTGATTTATTGAAGGTGTACTTGCGCTGAGCCGGAGAAGTTGAGTTATAAATGTGGAAAATTGCCTTTTTTACACCTTTGAGAGCTTCAAAAGTGCGGATTACCAGATGCTCGCGGGCCTGACAGAGAACCTGAAGGGTAACATCTTCCGGCACGTGATTTTCTTCGATAAGGCGGCGCATAAAATTAAATTCAGTATCAGATGCTGAAGGGAAACCAACTTCGATTTCCTTAAAGCCGAGTTTTACAAGAAGGTCAAAAAATTCAAGTTTCTGTTCAACACCCATAGGATTGATAAGGGCCTGGTTTCCGTCGCGCAAATCTACAGACACCCAGGTTGGCGCCTTTGTGATAGTCTTAGTCGGCCAGGTTCGGTTTGTAATTGGAATCGGCTGGAATGGCTTGTACTTTTCAACGTTCTTCATAATATATTTCTCCTAAAAAAAAAAGACCCGTCGCAAGGACAGGTCTTTGTTATTTGCAATTTAATCTGAATATGAATAAATCACACTACCTATCGCTTGCAGTAAAAAAGAGAAGATAGAGATAGTAGTAGCAATTTGTTATTCATGGCTCAAGGATATGATATTTATAAGTTTATGTCAATTGAAGTGGGACTAAAATTAATAAAGTATTACTAAATCTTGGCTACCGGGATCAGAGTACAGGCCAAAACCGCTCGGTACCTCGCTACATGCTATTTTTGTAAGGAAACTATTGAATGCGCCGCTAGCGCGGCAGACAAAAATAGAATGTTTTTGCCCTGCACTCTGCTCCCTCCCGCCAGGTTTCGTAACCAAATTATTATGCCCCCCCATGCTACGCATTTTTGCCTTACAGTTATAGATGAAAATTCAGTTTTAACCCCAGACTTATTATCATACCCTGTACACCTTCCCCGGCGAACATAGTTCCCAGCGGCAGATAAGTATGGAATACAGGGCCAAGGCGGAGATGGGGAACTAAGTCGTAGAGCCAGCTGGCACCTAGAGAAAAATATAAAAAGCGGGCATTTGACCAGAAGTAGGAATTAATATGATCAAGGTCGGAACCGGCAGTGCCGCTATAGCCGGAATCTGAATCTTTTACGCCGCCTGCAAGAATACCAAAACGCATCAAAAAGGCAAGACCGGAAGAAAACTGAAAGCGGGATTTTTCGCTGGAATATATTGAAAAAACAGCAGGAATATCCAGCAAAAGGCTTACAGTCTGTGAAGTGCGGTTTTCAATTTCGGCAGGAAGAGCCTGACCATCGTACCAGAGGTGATACATAGTAAAAAAACTCAGCGTAGGCTGAATGGCAATCTTTGTATAATTGGGCCAGAGAAAGCCAATGCTGACAGGATATATTACAGGACTTGGGGCGCTTACAAGACTGCTTTCCGGGTTTATGTAAATAGCTGGAGAAAACTCTGCAGTTAAATCGCAGGCAGAAAAAAAGGAAGGCGCTGGGGCGGTAGTTTCCACAGGAGATGGAGTTTCATCTTCCTGCAAAGTCTCCCCGAAGGCTGCAAAATTTAAGAGAGATAAAAAAATGACTGAAAAGATAAACTTACCTTTCATCATCATCATTATAACTTAGAATACAAAGATTTGTTCAAATTTATTTCAACAAATCCCGCACGACCGGTTTTATAGAAAGAAGATTCTTCCCAGGCCGCATACAGAGTTGTACCGGAAATTACAAAATCAGAGTAGACATAATCCACAGGAAGCTTTGGAAGCCGGATTGCAACAGGCTTTCCTCCGCGAAGAATGTGCTTGCCGGGAAGAGCGCCTTCCAGAAAGAGGGTCCCGTCTTCAAATAAAGCGGCACTCCAGGTCTGTGCAAGAATTGCAGTTGCGTAGAGTTCCCTACCAGCGCCAGAAGAAGCTCCTTCCCCAGCCCCTCCCGCAGGTGCCCAGCCCGACTGAGCTGTATTTTTATAATTTCTCCAGGAAGATCCGCCCGAGGTTTTTACATCGATTGCAAAATTAGTCTTTTTAGAAAAGCCAGCCAGCAGTTTTTTTATACGCTCTGGGGCAAACTTATATTCCAGCTGCTCTTTTTTTGCCCGGAACTCATCCTGAGAACTTTCCGTAACAGAAATATTTGAGTTAGCATTCACAGGGCTCAGCGTCAAAAGCGAAGGAACCGGCTTCCAGTTAATGTAGGTAAAATCAGTTTTAACGTCAGAAATAGTTTTTACACAGCAGGTCCAGTTGATTCCGTCCCAGTAATAATCAATCACCTCAGAATTAGGAAGTTTTACAAGATTATTGCAGTTGATAATGGGATAGGAAATGCGAGACTGAGGATCAAACTGAATCAAGAAAAGATGCTGGGCATCGGCAGCCGAATATTTATAGTCCTTAATTGTGTCATTAAAGAAGGCGCTTTTAAAAACAGAAAAAATCGGCGTTTCGTTCAAAAAAATAAGATTTCCTGCAGTGCGATCAGTGAAAATATTTTCATCCTTAGAAAGCTGTTTTTCTTCGCCATTAAAACTGATGATTCCAAGGCGGTTTACAACGGCAAAAGCCTTATTTTCTCCCTCGGTAGTTGCACAGTTGGCGCTGGAAATACGCACAGCCTCGGTCCAGGGAGTCAGCGGACTAAAAGGAACATTTTGAATTTTATCAACCGGCTTAAAATCCGTTCGCGTAAAATAATACCAGCTATGACTTCCATTGTTTGCCTTCAAAGAAATCTGAGGAATCGCTTCTTCATTTTCAAAAGGCTGAACCTTTTCCTTACAGCCGAAAAATAATCCCAGAGAAAAAACTACAAAAGCCATGCAAATAAAATTAGTCCGAATGCTCATAATCTTCTATTAATATCGGCATGTAGGTCAGGTCGGCTGAGACCTTTTTTGCCGAGCTTGCAGAAAGAGTAAGAGCATAAGTATTGTCCATCATATAGATTTGAGGGGTCTTCTTTTTAAGAGTCAGATATCTGTACTTTTGAAGGATTTGATTTTCGGGAAGAAAGGAGGAAAGAAGGGTCCTATCTTGCGGGATTCTCAGCAGCTCAAGTTCTACAGTAAAAATATAGGAGTTATTCAGGTATTTAGAATCAAAAATCGCAAAACTCAGGTTATCCAGAAGCATGAAGGAATCAAGCTGCCAGGGATTATAGAACTTTGTTTTTGAGTCGCTTTCAAAAGAAAGAATTGAAGCTGCTATATTCTGATTTATTTTTTCCTGCAGTTTTTTCCAGTTGAACTGCATAAGAAAAGTTTTCACTGCATCCGATGAAAGCTCCGTTTCTTTTTTACTGCTGATAATTTTCTGCATTGCCTCTGCCGTAAAGCCGGCTTCCCAGGTCAGAACACAATGCAGAGAAGAAGCATCTCCCTCTGCAAAGTAAGGGTAAAGAGCGCCTGCCGGTTTAAAAAAATTGACTTCGCTTCCGTCGCTGAGAAGAGTAAGAGGGGCTGCCGTGAGGCAAAAAGGCTCGTTCCGGTTCACCGTAAATGAAAAAGCTTTTTCATCCCCATCAAGAAAAAAGTCTTTTTCAAAATCGGCAGAAGCCGCAGATATTTTCCAGCGGGAAAGTTTTGGAAGCGACTCTTCCCAAACCGGCAAAATAAACTCAACCTTTTCTTCCTCTGAAATTAAACAATTCTGACAGGATAAAAAAAGAAAAGCCAGCCCTGCAAGAATAGTAAAAATATTTTTCTTCATACTATAATGTATCCGCAGACAATAAAAATTCGGAAATGAGTTGAAGAAAAATATTAGAAATTTTGAAGATTTTTTTCGACTTTATTCAAACTTTGCAATTTCAGCCTGACAAAGCTGGTCGCAGACTTCGTTATACTGAATGCCGGCGTGACCTTTTACCCAGTTCCAGCTTACGGTCAACTGAGCGTTTAATTCGTCCAGCTGCACCCAGAGATCCTGATTTTTTACAGGCTTTTTGTCAGCAGTTTTCCAGCCCTTTGCCTTCCAGGATTTTATCCAGGTGGTGATGCCGTTTTTTACGTACTGGCTGTCGATATTTACTGTGACAGGGCGGCCTGCAAAGGTCGGGGTATTTTTTACAACAGAAAGTCCTGCGATTGCGGCGCAGAGTTCCATGCGGTTGTTTGTAGTGAGTTTTTCGCCGCCGGAAAGCTGTTTTGCAACGCCGTCAGCAATTACAACAATTCCCCAGCCGCCGGGGCCTGGATTTCCGTGGCAGCCGCCATCTGTATATATTACGATTTCGTTCATTAATTTTTCCTAAAATTCTTTTTTTAGATTTGGGATTTCTTTAATCCAGATTTCTGACATAAAGCGATAGCCTGCCTCATTCGGATGGATTCCATCCTGACACATCAGGTCGTCAAACTTTCCGCTTTCAAGCATAGGCTCGCGCATATTTACATACTGCACCTTGTTCTTTTTAGCAAAGTCTAAAAGAGCCTCGTCGTATTCTTTCTGATTTTTGAAAGGCTTTTCCTTGTCGCCGCCTAAAAAGTTCAGAATATTCTGGGCATTATGTCCGTTGGTGATGTGATTGAACCAGCGTTCTGCACACAAGGCTGGACTTATCATAATTACCGGAGTGATTTTGTGCTCGCGCAGAGTTTCTATCATTTCTGAATAAATGCGGATAAAATCTGCAGGCGGAGTACGCTGAATGTGAGCTTCGTTTGGATTTTCGCTTACAAGTGCCCAATCGTAATCACTGTCGTTTCCGCAGAATTCAACGATGCAGAAGTCAGCAGTTTCGCCGCGTTCAAGCATTTTGTTGAGTTTACGCTGACCTTTTGCGATTGTGTTTCCAAAAACTGACTGGTTGTCCATTTCAAAGCCCAGGACCTTCTGTGCCAGATTCAGGCTTGAATCTTCTATAATATCGAAAAGATGTCCGCTGGCTGTGCCGGTTACGGCGCCTTTTAATATTGAGTCACCGATAACTAAGATTTTCATTGGTAAGGCTCCCTGTAAAAAATGTGCGAGGGAAGAAAGTGAGGGGCAAAAACATTCTATTTTTGTCTGCCGCGCTAGCGGCGCATTCAATAGTTTCCTTACAAAAATAGCATGTAGCGCCTTATGGCGCGGTTTTGAACCTCACTTACTGACCGGGAGCATTTTTTACCTGTAAGTAATTTATTCTGAAAATATTTTATCTAAATTACACCCTTAGTACTAGGTACAGCCCCGCCTCTACGTTCGTCAATTTCTACTGCGGCGCGGATGGCGCGGGATACGGCTTTGAAAGCGCCTTCGATTTTGTGGTGGTCGCTGCGGCCGCGGATTACGTCTATGTGGAGATTGCAGGCTGCTGCGTTTACGAAGCCCTGCCAGAAGTCTTCAAAGCAGTCGGTCTGGAAGGTACCTTCCTTACCGTTCTGAACTGAGACAAGAGGGATTCCTGTGAGGTTTGCGTTATTTACAAGGTATGGGCGGCCGCCAAAATCAACGGCTGCCTGTACAAGGCTTTCGTCCATAGGATAGATGAAAAATCCTGAGCGGAAAATGCCTGCGCAATCGCCGAGGGCCTTCTTAAAGCATTCGCCGAGCACGATTCCTGTATCTTCGATTGTGTGGTGCTGATCAACTTCAAGGTCGCCCGAAATGCTGCCGCTAAGGTCAAAAAGTCCGTGCTTGCAGAAGCTCTTAAGCATATGGTCAAAAAATCCGATTGGATTTTTTACGTCGCATTTGCCAGTGCCGTCCAGGTTGAGGGTAAGTTCAATCTGAGTTTCACCAGTTGTTCTTTTTACAGTAGCAGTTCGCATTTCGGCCTCCTTTCTAAATTATAGCATCACCTTTCTAAGTTCGTACTCTACAATATCACTTGCACCAAGTTTCTGAAGCTTTGGCAGCAAAGTAGGAACTTCGCTCTTCTTTACGGCGATTTTGATGGCGTAACCGTTGCCGCCGAAAAGTGGAGAAACGGTCGGGCTCTTCATAGAAGGAATGCCCTTGATGAGAGTATCAAAATCTTCGTTTGAGCAGTTCATTTCAAGCATTACGCGGTTGCGGGCATTCAAAACAGTTTCAAAGAGCATTTTGAGCTCCATGATTTTCTGCTTTTTCTCCGGGTCTTCCATTGCCTTTTTAGAAGCGTACATTCTGGTAGAAGATTCCATCAGAGTGTCGACAATCTTGAGGCGGTTTGCGCGCAGGCTTGAACCTGTAGAAGTGTTATCTACAAGAATCTGGGCAAGGGCTTCGTCGTTGTCCTGAACAAAGCCTTCGCTGGTTCCCCAGGTGCGGAAAATTGTTCCGTCGATTTTTTTGTCTTCGATGTATTTCTTTGTAAGGGCCTGATATTCGGTTGCGATTGTAACGTGGCCTTTAAGAAGCTTGTCGTAATCAACTGTGTCAGGGATAGCGGCTACGATGCGTACAGGGTCAAAGCCAAGATCCATGATTTCTACAACGTCGTCCTGAACGCCGTTTTCGTAAACCCAGTCTTTTCCGCTGAAGCCGACATCTGCCTTGTTCTGAGCAAGAAGGGCGCTTGTAATCTGAGGCTTTACAACCTGGAAAGCAAGGTCATCCTGATTTGTGATTGGAAAATAAGTGCGGTCAGGAAGATAAATTGAAATTCCTACGTCGCTCAAAAGCGAGTAAACTGATTCGTAGATTCTTCCCTTTGCAAGAAGGATTTTAAGTTTTTCCATATCATTTCTCCAAAAAATGTATAAATATGCATTATTTTATCATATTTATACAAAAAGTTCTATAACTTGTCATAACCAGATTTTCAAACTTGTACGAAGTACAAGTTAGGCAATGGTTAGGCAAATTATCACATGACAGAATAAATTACGACCATTGCCGCGCTTTCAGTAAATCTTCCTTACTGAAAAGGCTGGCTCTTACGGCAGCTTCAACTATATCTTCCATTGAAAGCTTTCCGGCATCGCGGGCAG
The DNA here is from genome assembly GCF_000260795.1 of Treponema sp. JC4. Lineage (GTDB taxonomy): Bacteria > Spirochaetota > Spirochaetia > Treponematales > Treponemataceae > Treponema_D. Next base: position 71,219 of record NZ_AJGU01000005.1, on the reverse strand, counting down.
AAGTAATTTTTTCATCCTTTTTCCATGCACACAAAATGCCACGGGAAGAGTTTACAGTTCCGCCAGCCTTATCAAGCAGGGTTGCCGCAATTCTGGCAGCACCACCCTGAGCGCCGTAGCCTGGAATCAAGAAGAAAATCTCAGGATATTTATCGCGGATCCATCTTGCATCGCTTTCCTGGGTAGCGCCGACAACAGCACCCATAACACCGCAAGTCTGGTCAGGGTAAAAAGACTTAAACTCGTCGCTGATTCTTGCAAGCTCATCACCTACTCTTTCAAGCAAAAGCCCGCCGTCAGCCAGCTTCTGATGTTCAATATCAACCATACCAGGGTTAGAAGTACACAATAAAACAAATCCGCCTTTTCCGCCTTTTTCAGGGCTGCACCATTCTGTAAAAGGTTTGAGGGTATCAAAGCCCATGTAAGGATTTACGGTAATCAAATCAGTTTCAAAATCGCCGCTAAAGTGGGCACGTGCATAAGCACCGGCAGTAGCAGCAATATCACCACGCTTAATGTCAGAGATTGCAACAAGTCCTGACTCGCGGACAGCCTGCAAGGTCTCTGAGAAAACCTTCATTCCCTCAATTCCCATTGCCTCATAATATGCAATCTGAACCTTAAAACAGCAGGCAGCCTTTTCTTCTGCCACGCGTTTAATCAAAGCCTTGTTGAAAGCAAGAACAGCCTGAGCCGGCGACTCATACTGACTAAGGATATTTTCCGGAATGTAAGAAGGATCGGTATCCAGACCAACGCAAAGTGGACCATTTTTTAGCGCAAGTTCCTGAAGGCGCTGCATATTGTGTTTATTCATGCGCTAAATATATCAATTATATAGGAAAAATTGAATAGAAAAGGCGATTTACTAGCACAAAAGCATCCTCTCCGTTACAATCAGAACATGAAAATAAAGAAAATAGCCAAACCGCTTATCATCATTTTTTCTTCAATTTTTGTACTTTGTGCTTTACTTCAGCTTTTGTGCCTTTTTTTTGTTTATCAGTCTTTCAGACCGCTTCCTTCAATCAATGCGCCAGATTCTCCCCATTTTGTTCAGGAAAGAAAGCGCCCATATAACAGCAATGATCCGGTAGAAGTCTTAAATTATAATGAAAAAGAACGCTGCTACCCTATTTTGAAATCAATTTCCCAAAAAGTCAGCATAAAGAGTTTTGACGGATTAAATCTCAACGCTCATCTTGCAGAGCATAAAGAAGAAGCCACAAATCATAACTATATCATTCTGATGCACGGCTTCCGCGATTCTTCAAAAATTGTTTCCCCCTACGCAATTCATTTTTACAATAAGGGCTTTAATATACTTGTACCCGGACAGAGAGGCCACGGCTGGAGTGAAGGAAAGCATATAGATATGTCAGCCTTTACACCGCAAGACGTAAAATCCTGGATTGATTTTATCTGCCAGAAGGACGGAGATGCAAAAATAGCCCTCTGGGGAATTTCCATGGGCGGCTCAACCGTAATGCGGGCGACAGGACTTTCCCTGCCTTCAAACGTTGTCTGCTGCATAGAAGACTGCGGCTTTTCTTCAGCCTGGGATGAGTTTGTATACCAGATGAAAACCGCTTATAAAATACCCGGAAAGCTGATGATGCCTTATTTTAACCTCTACTGCAAACGAAAACTGGGAATTGACTGCAAAATTATTTCTGCAAAGGATGATTTGAAGAGGTCTGTTACTCCGACACTTTTTATTCACGGAGATGCAGACACCTTTGTTCCATTTTATATGCTCAATGAAGTTTATGATTCGGCAGCCTGCACAAAAGAAATGCTTATAATTCCTGCTGCTGACCATGCACGCTCAGCCTTTGCAGCCCCGGAAAGCTACTGGCAGGCAACAGATAACTTTTTAGCAAAGTATTTCTAAATTTTTCTTACCGTCTGGCAGATTTCCAGCTCTACATCGCAGATAACACGGCGGTTTTCAATTTCTTCCTTTTTAATTGCCTTAAGCAGAAGTTCTACTGCCGAACGTCCCTTGTGACTGATATCCTGAGAAACCGTTGTCAGACGCGGAGAAACATAATTACACAAGGAAAGATTATCAAATCCAACCACAGAAAGATTTTTTGGAACTGCAAGCCCCTTCTGCTTAGCGCCTTCAATCAGACCAAGGGCAAACAAGTCGGCAGTTGCAAAAACAGCAGTTGCATCAATTTTGCGGGAAGCAATCTCTATACCCCTCTTTATTCCTTCCTCATAAGTTGTGGCCGTCTGCAGCTGATTTATAAACTTTTTGTAACCAGCTTCTTCCATTGCCTTTACATAACCCTTGTAGCGTTCTTTGATTACCGATTCTTTTTCATCAAGAAAACCAGCAAAGGCTATTTTTTTATGACCGTTTTCAATCAGATACTTTGTGGCAATATAACCGCCCTTACGGTCATCAATTTCTATAGTGAGATAATCATTTTTCTTATTATTTGTGCTGTCGATAAAAACCAGCGGACACTGACAGTATTCAGAATAGAATTTCATGTTGTCCGCGCTCTGATTAGAAAGGAAAATTGCGCCGTCCGCCTGCCAGTTCTGCAAAAGATTAATTGCGTGCTGAGGCTCTTCAACCGTCTGAATAATGGTGTAGTAGCCGCTTTCGTGAATGGCAGCTTCAATTTCGCCAAAAAGATCGCTCACATAAGGGTCTTTAAAAAGATTTTCCTGCGACACATAGGAAGAGACAAAAACTGCAATCAGGCGGGATTCATGTTTAGCCAGAGAACGGGCATTCAAATTCGGTGTGTAATGTAAATCCCTGATGATTTTCTGAACGCGCTCTATTGTCTGTTTTGAAACCTTTGATTTTTTGCCGTTAATAACGTTAGAAACCGTCATCACACTGACGCCGGCCTCTTTCGCAATGTCTTTAAGAGTGAGCATACTTTTTCCTTAGTTTATCGTTACATTTAATTGTAAACGCAAAGCAGGAAAAAGTAAAATAATTTTTTGAGGCCAGCAAACCTTCCCAGTCGCATTTCACCGCTTGCTAACGCGCGGTTTCGCTGCGCTCAACAGCCTTCGGCTCGGTTCAATTCTCCGGCCTAGTGATACTTAAAAACGTAAGAAAAATGCTCTCGCAGGGCTTCACGCTTTGTTCCGCCAGCTTTGAGCTCGCCGCAAGCTGCGCTTGCTCTGCAGGCTTTCTTCCGCGTTGTGTGCCCCGCATCGCTCAAAAAGCGTCACAAATCATAAAGCCCCGCTACGCATTTTTGAACACCCAAGTTTCAGTGCCGTTAGCGATCTACCCTTCTAAGTGCGAAATTTCTGCAGCCTTTGCGCGCACAGCCTTGTAAAGTGCCTCCGCATCATTCTGGTGCTCGGTAATCAGTCGGACAAAAACAGAACCTGCAATTACAGCTTCTACCTTGTCGCCAAGAAGTGCCGACTGAGCGCCAGTGCTGATACCAAAACCGCCGTAAACCTTGCTGCCGCCAGAACCAACTTTTTTTATGAAGGCCAATGTAGCCTGGTCAACGCTGGTTTCCGTTCCGGTGATGCCGGTGCGCAGGGCCGCGTAAATATAAGGGAAGCCGGCATTTGCCATTTTTTCAAGACGCTCAGGGCTCATACTTGGAGCGGCAACAGGAATATTTACCATGCCGTTTGCCTTGCAGGCAGCGGTAAGCCCTTCGTCAAAATCAAAAGGAAGGTCAGGAATAATCATTCCTTTTACGCCGCAATCAGCAGCTTTTTTACAGAAGGCTTCAAGGCCCGGAGTGTAAATCAGAGAACCGTAGCTCATAAGGTAAATAGGAATGTTTGGGAACTCTTTATGAAGCTTTGAGATAAAAGCAAGTCCGTCTGCCGTTTTATAATGGCGTTCCAGAACCTTGGTGCAGGCGCCCTGAATTGCAGGGCCGTCAGCACTAGGGTCACTGAAAGGAAGCTGAATTTCAAGAATATCTGCGCCGCCGTCAACAAGGGCACGGGCAGCAGTAAAGGCAAGTTCGTCGCTCGGATAACCGGCAACAAGATGACTCATTAACTGTATTTTAGACATATAAAAATCTCCTTAAATATGTAAATCTGAAAATGCTCTCGCAGGGCTTCACGCTTTGTTCCGCCAGCTTTGAGCTCGCCGCAAGCTGCGCTTGCTCTGTAGGCTTTCTTCCGCGTTGTGTGCCCCGCATCGCTCAAAAAGCTTCACAAATCATAAAGCCCCGCTGCGCATTTTCTGTCTTCCAAGTTAGAATATTCTTACTAAATAACAGCCTTCCCCTACTCATGCACATCCTTGTCGGATTCCAGACGGTCAATTTCGGCGTGCAAAAATTCAAGCCATTCCTTGCGGCGGAAAACTGGACTTGTGATGAAAACATCCTTGTCGCCGCGGCCGCTCATGTTGACAATGATTACATCATCTTTGCTTAATTTTGGAGCCAACTTAATTGCCTCCGCTCCCGCATGAGAGCTTTCCATGGCAAACAAAATGCCTTCGTTACGGGCAAAAAACTTGAGGGCATCAAGAGCCTCGCTGTCCAGAGCCGATGTAAACTCAACACGGCCGCTCATACCAAGAGCCGCAAGCTGAGGGCCGATTCCACAGTAATCCAGGCCCGCAGAAATCGAGCGGGTCGGAAGCGCCTGACCATCTTCATCCAGCAAAAAGCGGGACTTATAGCCCTGCATGATTCCTTCCCGGCTGGCATTTCCTGTCATTCGGCTGGCATTTTCGCCTACTCCAGGACCGATTCCGCCCGCCTCAACCGCAATCAGGCGAGGCTCTTTTTTATCGATAAATGGTGCAAAAAATCCGATTGAGTTTGAACCGCCGCCGCAGCAGGCAATCAGGGCAGTCGGTTTAATTCCGCGTTCTGCACACTGAGCCTCTACTTCACGGCCAATAACGCTCTGAAACTCGCGTACAATATCAGGGAAAGGCGCAGGTCCAAGCGCAGATCCCAGAACGTAGTGAGTTGTATCAGGGTTGGCAGCCCAGTCACGCATTGCTTCGTTTACGGCATCCTTGAGGGTGCGGCTTCCGCTTGTTACCGCGTGAACCTTGGCACCGTACATTTCCATGCTGGCAACGTTAGGCTGCTGGCGGCGAACATCAACTTCGCCCATGTAAACCGTGCAGTCCAGCCCAAGTTTTGCGCAGGCAGCAGCAGTAGCAAGACCATGCTGGCCGGCTCCGGTTTCCGCAATAATGCGTTTTTTGCCCATGTACTTTGCTAGGAGGCACTGGCCGATAGCGTTATTGATTTTGTGGGCACCGGTGTTGGCAAGTCCTTCAAGCTTTATGTAAATCTTGGCGCCGCCCAGAATGCGGGTTGCCGTCGGTGCAAAATAAAGAGGAGTTTCCCGCCCGATATAATCGCGCTGAATAGTGCGGAACTCGTCCAGAAAGACCGGGTCAGCCATCGCCTTTTTGAAGGCAACTTCAAGTTCATCCAGAGGCCGTCTCAAAACCTCCGCCACATATTTTCCGCCAAATCTGTCAAAAAATCCATTATCAGACATATTATTTTTCCTCTATTAAATTTTCTCTATTTCGCTAAAGAAAGCCTTCAGTTTTTCAGCGTCTTTTACACCCGGCGTGCTTTCCACACCGCTTGCCACATCAATCAGTTCCGGTTGGAAATCTTCTATAATTTGGCGCACATTTTCCGCCGTGATTCCGCCTGCCAGCCAGAGCTTTGCCTGTTTAGAAGCAGCTCTTACCAGGTCAGCATCCACAGTTTTTCCCGTTCCGCCGATTGTATTTCCGCTCTGAGCGTCAATCAAAACGCGAGGCTCTCCGTGCAGAAGCAAATCATCAAGCTTTGAAAGATCTTCTTCCGACCTGATATTCACAGCCCCATAACGCGGAATATCAGCAAAGGCTTCATCAGCAGGGGTCGGCAACTTGCAGCCGTGGAACTGAATCTTATCCAGAAGGCCCTCACGAACAAGCCGGAAGGCTGCTTTCGCTTCCTCATCTTCAGGATTAACAATCACACCCACGAACTTGCAATTATATCCGCCATTACGGACAGCCTTAACAATTTCACAAACCTTATCCGCTTCAACATTACGCTTAGAACCCTTCCAGAAAATAAATCCCAGAAAGTTAGCACCAAGCTGAGCCGCCAACAAGGCATCTTCTTCCCGCGTAATTCCACAGATTTTTACAAGCGAACGTTTCCTTTCTTCGCTTGAGCGAAGTATTTCCGCATACTGGCACCAGCTTTGACCAGCCTTATTTTCATTAGTCTGACAGAAGGCTTTTACAAATCGACCGGCCTCTTCAGGATTTTTAGCTGCCGCCTCTCCAAGCAGAATGGCGCTAAAGCCCGCACTTGCCGCAAAGGCAGCCGAATCAGCAGAAAGGATTCCGCTTTCAAAAGTCACGCGGGCATCAGCCGCAATCTTTTTGATTTTAGAAAGCAGGGCGCAGGGAGCCAGCATATCAATAGAAAAATCTTTTAAATCACGGCTGTTCACACCGCATACAATATTTTTATGATTTACCCGCGCCATTACATAAGAAAGCTTTTCCAAATCTTCAGCCTTTCGAACTTCAATCAAAACGCTGATTCCAAATTCTTCTGCCTTCTTTGCCATATCGCACATAGTTTCGGCAGTCAGAATACGGGCAATCAAAAGAACCGCATCAGCCCCGGCACGGTAAGAAACTTCAACTTCATCAGCAGAAAGCAAAAAATCCTTTCTCAAAAGAGCTGGAATCTCTTCGCCCTTTGCTTCCAGCTGATCAAGAGCTGCAGCCGCCTTCATAAAGTCAGAAAGGGAGCCCTTAAAATAATTCATTTCGGTAAGGCAGGAAATAGCCCGAGCCCCAGATTTTGCATATTCAATAGCAGTTTTTGCGGCATCTAGTGAAGGCGCAATATCACCCTTACTAGGAGACGCGCGTTTAATTTCAAGAATTGCACCTTTTTTTTCAATAAAGGGATGAACTTTCCGCTGGCGTACCGCCGGAACTCCGCATCCAAAATCCAGTCCAAGGCGTTCAATATCCGCAAGTCTGCGCTCAACAATTTCTTTAAGTATATCCTTACCCATCGCAAAAACCTATGTTTCTATATGTAGTAACAATATACTAAAGAACCGTTTCTGTCAATAGAAACAGATACAGTTTTTTTTCACTTTTTTCGCCCGTTTACTTCCGATTTTTTAAAGTCGGCGACTATATTATAGACGGGAGTTAGAGAATGAAGAAATTTTATTTTGGACTGGTATTCTGCTTTTTGTTTTTTTCCTGTGGTATCAGCGAATGTGAATCGGGGGAAAATAAACGGACTTGTGAAAAAAGCAGTTTTTCTATAGCAAACTGGAATGTTCAGACTTTTTTTGACGGACACACAGATGGAAGCGAATATAAGGATTTTAAATCAGCAGGAAAATGGTCGAATGATAAATATCACACAAGATTAACAAGGCTTTGCGAAGTTATAACTAAGCTGAACGCGGATATTTTTGTGCTGGAAGAAATTGAAAATGAAAGCGTAATTTATGATATTTCAAATCAACTTGCAGGTAACTCCTGGGATTCAGGGGCAAACTGGACTTACAGTTGCTTTGCAAAGGAAAAAGACTCTTCTATTGGCTGTGCAGTGCTTTCAAAATTTCCGCTTTTTGGAGTAAAAACTCACTCTCTTTTTGTAAATACTCAGAAATACGAACAGCCTTCCATGCGCCCCCTTCTGGAAGTAAGTACAGAAATTGGCGGACGGGAAATTACCATATTTGTAAACCACTGGAAATCTAAATCCAGCGGGGAATATGAATCTGAAATCTGGCGGGACTGGCAGGAATCTGTATTGGCAGGGAAGCTAAAAGCTTTAGAAACCCGAGGTGGAAGTGCCGTAATCTGCGGAGATTTTAACCGGGATGCTTCCGAATTTATCCTGGACTTTTCATCAGGTCAGGGAGGCGCCAATACCCTTTTCCGTCATGCAGGCCTTTCGGAAAATTACACCCCTTCCCACGTAAAAGCCTACTCCCCCTGGTTTTCAGCAGACGGCAGCTACGCAACTTCAATCGGAAGTTATTTCTACAAAGGTTCCTGGGAACGGATTGACCATATCTTCTCTTTCGGCAAAGCAAGAATCACAGGTTTTACCCCAAAAGCAGAAGCCCCCTGGTCAAACGAAGACAAAACTCCCGCCGCCTACAAAATCTACAACGGCAACGGGTATTCTGATCATCTTCCGATTATGGCAAATGTAATTGTGAAATAAAAAACAACTGGCGGAACTTATCACGACCGTTATATTATTGTAGATTTTGGAACATCAAATGAAACTATTTACCATTGTGGCGGCTCTTCAAAAGATGCAGGGGTAAGAACAACATCCATATCACAAGTAGAAGATAAATGTCTATATCAAAAAATGATTATCGAATTACAGAATAATCCTATTCTTAGTTTATAAAATTCTTCCTTACCAGAAACAAATACTCTTTTACGTGAATTTCTCGGGCGGAAAGATTTCGGCTGCCACGGAAAGTGTTATATTTGGATTCCAGGACCTGGACTGAGCCGACCTGAGACAAGAGGGCTATCATTTCGTCTTTGGGGATGAAGCCTTCGGAATTGAAAGAAACGAGGACATAACGGGCACGGACGTTATTTACTAAATCCAGAAAGGCATCGGCAACCTGACGTTTTTTGTTGTAAGCAGAACGGTTCCAGTTGCGGGGGATACCGGAAACGCGGCTGATTGCATCTTCTTCAGGGGCTTTGTAATTGGCAACCAGATTAAGCATAAAATAATTTGAACCGTAAGGGTGCTGATTGTAAGGCGGATCAAAATAGGCCAGGTCGTAGATACCACCGCAAGCGTCATACAATTCTTCTGAAGTTACAAGTTCGTTAGCATTGCAGTTGAAAACCTGACTCTGGCAGGAGAAATTGCTGAAAACCGGAAGTTTTAGTTCGATTTTGCCTAAAATACGGCTAAGGGCGTCTTTGCCGTTTCCGCCGAACTGACCGACTCCGGTTTTGGAGTTTTTGTAAAAGCCTTTGAAAATTCCAGCTGTGTTTGCGTGAATGCTTGCTTCTGAAAGAAGAGGCGCTATAAAAAAGTGATGGAGCTCTTCCGGCACAATTTCGTCAATTAGTTGTCGGGCAAAATCCAGATAGGCAGCATTGTAAGTGGTGTAAAAGCAGCGGTCTGACTTTTGTATGTTATTTTCATCGTGCGGAGCGTAGAGACGGCTTATAAATCCAGGTTCGGAGACTACATCTCCTGACGCCTGCCTGCCTTGCAAAGCATCCAGGTGCTCTGCAACTGCAGAAATTAAGTTTTCGTGTAACTGAGCGATGCGGGCGGAAGGAATATCATCCTTGTTAGAAAGATAACAGCGGTTGATTAAAACAGAATAGCTTTCCATATCGTTTGCGGCAATAAAAGTCGAAAACTGTTTGAGATAGCGGGCAACAATTCCACTTCCAGAAAATATATCCAGACAGGTAAGTTTTTCTTTTCCGAGTTCGCGGCGGACTATTTCTACCCCCTGTCCGATAAATGGCAGCAGGGCCCGCTTATTTCCTATGTAAGTGATGAGCTGCTCTGTAAGAAAGGCTGGATTTTCTGTCATACTTCCTTAAACCCTGCACCAATTCCATTCATCACTTCAAAAAAGTGAGGGAAAGAAACACTGCAGCACTCTGCGTCGTTTATGATTACCTTTTCGCCGGCAGGAAGTCCAAGGCCCAGACAGGCAAGACTCATGGCAATACGGTGGTCTTTAAATGATTCAACTTCGCCACCGTGCAGGCCCTTTCCACCTTCATGACCGTGGATAATCAGGCAATCATCTCCTTCTTCTACCTCGGCGCCAAGTTTTCGAAGTTCTGTTTTCATTGCTTCGATGCGGTCTGTTTCTTTTTTGCGACAGATTTCAACATCTGTAATTACTGTAGTTCCTTCTATAAAGCAGGCAATTACCGCAAGAGCACAGATTGCATCCGGGAAAGGAGAAATTGTAACGCGGAAGATACCGTTAGGACAATTTTTTGTAGTCAGGCCTTTACCGCCCTGCTTTCCGCGAACTGTAAGGGTTGCTTCTTTTTTATTCCATTCAATATCAGCTCCAACAGACTGCAAAACTTCTACAATTTTGTCGTCTCCCTGGCTGCCAGAACCGTCAATTCCTTCAATTACAATTTCGCTGCCACTGATAAGGGCTGCAACCAGAGGAAAGGCAACGGCTTCCCAGTCAGAAGGAACAGTTTTATCAAAAGCCTTAATATCAACAGGGCCTGTAACTGTGATTTTTTTGAAATCTTCGCTGATTGTACAAGGAATCCCGACACTTTCCAGCCAGATTTTAGTCATTGTAAGGTAAGGAGTTTCTTTTGGATCTGTCAAATTAATATGAAGGGTTCCGTTCAGACGGCTTGTTGCCATCATAAAACCGCTGATGTACTGGGAAAGTTTTCCATCAGTAGTAAGAGTTTTGTTCACATCAATCGGACCACAGAATTTGAAAGGTGGAGTTATTCCGTCTGCCGCCAGGGAAGATGCCTGACCGCCAAGCTGATTAAGAGCGTCAATCAGATGATTTACAGGACGCTTGCAAATTGATTCATCTCCTGTAAAAGTACATTGACCGGCCAAGGTTGATAAAACCGGGCACAAAAAATACATAAGAGAGCCGGAATTTCCAACATCAATTACGCCTTCCGGTAAATGAAGATTTTTTCCTGCCCCCTTCACAGTCCATGTATCACCTTTCTCTGGCACAATCACTTCAGCACCAATCTGCTTTACCGCCTGAACGGTAGAAAGACAGTCGTTACTTGGAAGTGGATTTTTGATATGAGAAGTGCCGTCTGCCAGAGAAGCAAGAATCAAGGCACGGATTGTATGACTTTTAGAACCAGGAACACTTACGTGGCCTGAAAGAGACGATTTTTGCGAACTTATTTTCATATCGCCCATTGTAACAAAAACTTTCAAAATTTCCTATTATTTGATAGAATTATTACATGACAAAAAGAGCTTTAATTCACGTGGAAGACACTGATGGTATTGTTGAATTTGCACAGTATCTTACTGCGTCCGGCTGGACAATTCTGACTGCAAATAAAACTGAGGAGCTTCTCAGAAAAAACCATGTTCCTGTAACCCGTGAAATGGCGCTTTCGGCAGATATTGCCTATGCTCACGATATTTCAAAAGTAATCACCAGCATTGTTTCAACAAGCCTTAATTCAGAAGTTAGTTTTAATCAATCTTCGGAATTAATTGACGGAAACATCTATATTGTCTGTATAAATATGGATCCTTTTTATTATATGGACAGCCAGCGCTTTGATATTAAAACCTGTGATTACCGCATTTCTTCAATATTACGATATGCTTTTTATAATCACGAAAATGTTCTTGTACTTACAGATCCTGCAGATTACAAGGAAGCAATGATTCAGCTTAAAACTGATAATATTACTCCGGAGTTCAGAACCTATATTGCACAGAAGGCTCTGAATCTTGTTGCAGCCTATGATGCCGGTGTTGCAGGTTCCCTTAAGTACAATACCTCGCAGAAAAAATACTTCCCTACTTTTGCCTGCTATCCGCTTAAATTCCAGTCACTTTTGAAGCACGGAACAAATAAGCAGCAGTCAGCAGCCTTTTACAGACTGCCGGAAGAAAAAGAATATTCAAGCTTTGCAAACTGTAATTATACAGACCTTGATTACGCACTTTTTAAAGACATTTCCTTGAGCTGGGAAATCCTGAATAATCTTTATTCAAACCTAAAAACTCAGTTTACCGTTCCTTCTACAAACGTAGATAATTATGATTTTACGACTCAGTTTACCCCTCTTGCAGGAACAGTTTTTACCTTTGCAATAAAATTCGGTAACATACTGGGCGCTTCAATTGCTACAAATATTGTCGATTCCTATGCAAAAACTTATATTTACGATACCCAGCATGTTGAAGACGCAATTCTGGGCTGTTCGGCTGTTATTGACCAGAATGCCGCAACGAAAATTATGGAAGGAAAATTTATAGCCATAGTTGCCCCTGATTTTACAGACGACGCCAAAAAGATTTTTGCACAGAATAAAAATCTTAAATTAATCTACTCCACAAAACAAAACCGTTCAGATTTTGAAGCCCGCTTTGTTTTCGGGGGCTTTTTGATTCAGACTAATGAGCGTTCTCTTTTTGACCACTGGTATATCAAAACTAAAAACCGCCCTTCTCAGATTAAATCTGATGAGCTGGCCTTTGGTATGCTTCTGGCGCTGAAAACCCGCTCCTACAGTGCAATTCTTATTAAACAGAATGCTGTTGTTGGTATTTCGCAGGGCTGTCCTTCAATGGAAAAGGCACTTGGAGAAGTTCATTATCACGTTACTTCTACTACAATCATGCACAATGGTAATGCGGACTTTAATCCAACAGACAATCCTATTGCAGATGTTCTTGTCTGTGATGAAAAAATCCGTTTTGGAGAAGAGATTATCCGTCTTGTTAATCTTGGACTATCAACAATCATAGAAACCGGCGGTTCTGTCGATGATAAAGAGCTGATTGATTTCTGTGAAGAACACAACGTTTCCTTGATTTTCACAGGAATGTCTCACATAAGTTTATAATTCATATTTTATTATAGAAGGTTTTTTATGCTTTATTATTTTGGTCAGTATTTAAAAGAATTTTTTGGACCAGCAAGACTTTTCACTTCCTATACAGTTCTGATTGTTCTTGCCCTCTACCTGGGATTCTTTCTTTCAATGACTCTTATTCCAAATTTCTATAACATTCTTCCCCACGACCGTGGCCGCGAATTCACAATCAAGGAAAATGCCGAAGCTGCAAAGGGAAAGCCAACAGGAGCCGGCAGTGTATTTATTACAATTTTTGTTGCCCTCTGCTTTCTTTTGATTCCAATGTCTTTTGCGCAGACAGCAGTTCTTCTTTTAACCTGGCTTACAATGCTTACAGGCTTTTTAGACGACAGAAGCATTTCTTCCTGGGGTGAATACCTTAAGGGTGCCCTTGATTTAGTGATTGGTATTGCAGCATCTCTGGTAATTTACAATGCTCTCAAGCTTTCTAGTGAAGACGGAATTGTCCGCTTCTGGCTGCCCTTCCTGACAAATCAGGTTGCGGTAAATAAAATTGTATTTGTAATTGTATCTACAGTTCTTATCTGGGCTTCTATCAATACAACAAACTGTACAGATGGAATTGACGGTCTTTCAGGAACTCTTGTTCTTCTTGCCCTTTTGACTCTGGGCTGTGTTTTCTACTTTATTCTTGGTCACAAGGATATTGCAGATTACCTTCTGGTTCCTCACTTTGCCTTTGGTGCCCGCTGGGCTGTTATGATTTTTGCCCTTGCCGGTGTAGTAATGGGCTATTTGTGGCACAACGCCTTCCCAAGCCAGTGTCTTATGGGAGATGCCGGAAGCCGCGCTCTTGGTTTCTTTATCGGAGTCTGCGTTATGGCAAGCTGCAACCCATTTCTGATTCTTGCAACCTCTTTCATCATCTTTATAAACGGCGGTATGGGACTTCTTAAAGTTTTCCTGCTTCGCTTTTTCAAGATTAAGATTTTCTCTACAATCCGCTTCCCTCTTCATGATCATATGCGAAAGAACCACGGCTGGTCTCCAACTCAGGTTCTGCTGAAATTCATGATGATGCAGATTCTTATTTCTATTATCTTATTAGGTATGTTCTTTAAAATCCGATAGTAGAAAAGAACTTAGTGGGGAACTCTGTTTTGTGTAGCATAGAAACGCTAGCAGAACGTTACCCATAAAAAAAACGCGGTAACGAATAAGGCTTTCTTATTCATACCGCGTTCCTGCATTTCTCGGCGGAACAAAACAGAGTTCCCCACGAAAGCATTTTTATTTTACCTATCTGAACATTTCTACAAGTGTCATAGCATCTGCAAGAAGATTTTCCACCTTGCAGTATTCATTAGGCTGATGAGCCTGATCATCAAGAGTACTCCATACGGCAGCATCAATTCCTTCACGGCGAAGTTCTGCAGCAACAGTTCCGCCACCAATACCAATGCACTTAGCATCAATTCCGTGAACCTTTTTAAGTGCTTCGGCAAGTTTTCTTACAACAGGAGCATCTGCAGGACTTGCAGGAGATTCTGATTTCTGAGGAACCTCGTATTCGATTTTTACCCCGTATTTCTTTTCAACTTCAGAACAGATTTCATCAACCTTTTCTTTTACCTGGGCAAGGGTATAACAAGGAAGAATTCTGCAGTCAAAGCAGCTTACATCTTCACCAGGAATAATATTGATGCCGTCTACATTCTTAAGGCGCATTGTCGGCTGGAAGGTTGAATATGGAGGCTCAAAAAGAGGATCCCGCTTATCAAAAACCTTTTCAAGACCGTTAATTTTAAGGGCAAGTTCACTGGCTGCAAGGCAGGCATTTGCTCCGCTGTCCGGGCGGGAACCATGAGTCTGCTTTCCAAATACATGAACTCTAAGCCACATAAGGTTCTTTTCTGCAATTTCGATTGTTTCGCCTTTAGGATCTCCTCCGTCCGGAATCAAAATTAAATCCTGCTTTTTGAAAAGCTCTGTATTTTTCAAAAGCCAGACCATACCAAGGTCACTACCGCATTCTTCATCGGCTGCAAAAAGAAGTTTTACAGTATAAGCCGGAGTAATTTTATTCTTAATAAAGTAGAGGGCAGCAAGAACGCCAGAAACCAGTCCCTGCTGGTTATCTTCTACACCACGTCCATACAAAAGGCCGTCTTTTTCAACACATTCCCATGGATTTGTATTCCAGAGTTTAAGATCGCCGGTAGGAACAACATCCATATGGGCAATACTCCATACTGTGTGCTCATCACTCTGTCCAGGAATTGTTGCAACAAGGTTAGGACGTACACCCGAGCTTACACGGCTGTCCGGTGCGTCATACTGTTCAAGATGTTCAAAACCGTGTAAAAAGAGCCATTTTTTGAGGGCAGCGCATTTTTCGCTTTCTCCGTCTCCACCGTTCTGAGGAGCCATAGCTTTAATTGAAGTTAAAAGTTTTTCAAGTTCAATCGCAAGACCGCGATTTTCATTCATAAAAGTTCTAATATCTGTCATTAATATCCCTTCGTTTTTAGTATTCGTAAAACACTCTCGTTAAGTCTTTTTTCAGAAATTTCACCATTCCGGCAGGCTTCAAGCATTCCGTCCCAGGCTTTGTAGAATTCAGCCGGCATAAGAATGATATCGTTTCCGGCATTAAAGGCCATTACCGCAGCATTGCCAGCACCGTAATGCTTTTTAATTGCCCCCATTCCCAGAGAATCTGTAAGAATAAGTCCCTTATAGCCAAGTTCACCGCGGAGTTTTCCAACAATCATCTCCGTAGAAAGAGATGCAGGAATTTCTTCGCCGGAAACAGCAGGAACCGTAACATGAGCCATCATCACACTGTCTGCCTTCTTTAAGTTCTTTACAAATGGAATAAGCTCACATTGTTTAAGTTCGTCCCAGTTTTTAGCAACGTAAACAAAATCCACGTGGGTATCATCCTTTGTGTCACCATGACCAGGAAAATGCTTTATACAGCCCATAACCTTATGAGAATGAAGTCCATCAAGATAAGCGCCTGCCATATCTGCTACAAGATTCGGGTCACTTCCAAAAGCCCGGTTTCCAATTACCCTGTTTTCAGGATTAGTATTTACATCAGTTACAGGAGCAAAATCCCAGTTAAAACCGTAATCGTAAAGATAAGAGCCAATGTATTGACCAGCCTGACGGGCTTTTTTTATATCTCCTGTCGAACCAATTTCTTCCATTGAATCGACATTTTTAAGCCCCAGAGACTTAGTTTTTGCAAGACGGGTAACCCTGCCACCTTCTTCATCAACAGCCATAAAAGGAGTGATTTTGCAGGCAGATTTAAGCTGGGCATTCAAGGCCTTAAGCTGTTTTTCTGATTTAATATTGCCGCCAAAAATTATAAAGCCGCCAACCGGATATTTTTGAAGATTTTTTTTCTGAGATGCAGGTAAAGATTTCCAGTATTTATAATTTTTTACGCTACCGAATTTCAAATCAAGCTGATCGGGTTGGATCACAAAAAGCTGGCCGACCTTTTCTTCCAGAGTCATTTCAGAAAGAAGCTCTTCTGCAGTTTTTGTGATTTTGCTGTCATAAGAGTTTTCTGACTTTGTATTTAATGTTGCACAAGCGGAAAAAAGAAAAAAACTAGATGATATCAGCAGGAATATATGCTTTTTCATACAGCTGCTTATTAATATCCCTGTTTTTTAGTAATTTTGTTTTCCGGAATCTTATCAAGGCCAATCTGAGCAAGCTTTTTATAAGCGCCAGGAAGCTGTCCCTGTGAATAACCGTAGATATCAAGAAGTTCAGTTAATGTATCATAAGCCTGCTGATACTGCTTTGATTTATAATAAACATTACCAAGCTCGTACTTAGCCTCTACATAAACAGCGGCATTTGTACCATAGCGTTCAAGAACAGTGTTGTAACAAAGTTCAGCCGATTTATAATCACCTGTATCAAGATAATTCTGTCCCATCTGAATAATCTGTGCTGCAGTTAAATCCTGTGGAACACTTTTTAATGATGCGCATGAAAATAAAAGAAAAAGTGATGCAATGCATGTAACGATAAAAATTTTTTTCATAATTTTAGTCTACCCGAAATTTAAACTTTTTTAAACCGTTAAGGTTACATATTTAAAATTACGGAAATAGCTTTGAGAATAGTATGGTCTAATTTTGAGTTTTAGCTAAAAGCGCATTAACAAGTCATTTTTTGTATGTTATTATAAAAGAGATGAAAAAAATTTGTTCTTCAATTGTAATCTTACTCACCATATTTTTGCTGGGCTGTGCTTCAAATTCGACTTCTGCAGCTGAACAGGAAAAGAAAGCAGCTCCGTCATATAAATCAGAAAAAAATAATTCCCGCTTTGACGACTGGAAGTACAAGGGATTCGGCATGCCTCTTCCGGAATGGGTAGAAGCTGCAATTGATGGAAAAACTGATAAGCTTTCCAGGGCTTTAGGGAAAACAGCAGACAAGCTGGAGGTTCTTACAGGCAGCGGAATCAATGTTGACCACTCGGAAGAACAGCTGAAATCACAGATTCCGGAAGGAAAAGAATTAATTGAAGGATTCTGGGTACGAATAAATACAGAATTAAAAAAGACTGATGAGCCGTACATTACGGTTTTAGTATACGAGAAATAAATTTGGAGGTCGTACATATGAAAGTATTAGTAATTGGTGGTGCCGGATATATCGGAAGCCACGTTGTAAAAGAGATGATGGCAGCAGGCCACAAGGTAACTGTATTTGATAACCTTTCTTCAGGATTGCGCGTAAACCTTTTCCCTGAAAATGACTTTATTTATGGAAACATTTTGATTCCAGCTGATTTGGATGCAGCTTTTGCACGCGGCTTTGACGCATTTGTTCACCTTGCAGCATTTAAGGCAGCAGGCGAATCTATGATTGCGCCAGAAAAATACAGCGTAAACAACATCACAGGTACTTTGAACATCATGAACGCAGCTGTTGCCCACAACTGTAAAAAAATGATTTTCTCTTCTTCTGCTGCAACTTTCGGAGAACCACAGTATCTTCCAATGGACGAAAATCATCCTCAGAATCCAATCAACTACTACGGATTCACAAAGCTTGAAATTGAACGCTTTATGGGCTGGTACGATCAGCTTAAGGGAATGCGCTTTGCAGCTCTCCGCTACTTCAACGCAGCAGGTTATGATCCTGAAGGAAAAATCCGCGGTCTTGAACAGAAACCTGAAAATCTTCTTCCACGTATTATGGAAGCAGCCCTTGGCCAGCGCGAACTCAAAGTATTTGGAACTGACTACGACACACGCGACGGAACCTGTATCCGCGATTATGTTCACGTAACAGACCTTGCCCGTGCTCACGTAATGGCTTTGGATTACATTGCAAAGAATGATAAAAGCATTAAATTGAACCTGGGAACAGAAAAGGGAACAACAGTAAAAGAGCTTCTTGACGCTGCCCGCAAAATCACAGGAAAGCCAATTCCTGCAGAAGACGCTCCACGCCGCCCTGGTGACCCTGCAAGCCTTTACACAAGTTCAAAACTTGCAAAAGAATTGCTCGGCTGGGAACCAAAATACAGCGATGTTGATACACTGGTTAAGACAACTTGGGAAGTTTACAAGTAGTATAGACTTTAACTAAAAGTTAGCTCCCGGACAGATAGCATGTGGCAAAACCGCTCGGTACCTCGCTACATGCTATTTTTGTTATGAAATAGTAACGGTAAAAAAATAGACAATTGTATTTTATATTTTTACCGTTACTAATTTTTGCCCCACGCTATCTGCCCTCGCGCCAGTTTCACCTAAACTTTCTAGTTAGATGGCAACAGAATTGTATGAACTTTAATACCTTTCTTTTCTGCTACACCCATTACATATTCTTTAGAATATTTTCCGCTCATACGCGGATAAGGATGCGGTTCTGCATCACCAATCAAAAGAATCTGACGGTCTGAATCCGGTCTCCATTCAAAGAATTCTGCACTTGCATAAAGAGCTTCATAAACAGCTTCAGGAACATCTCCACCTTCGCGGCCATTCATGCTTATAGACTTAAGGTTAGCACTAAAGCTTTCATAATTCTGAGTAAAGGCAAAAAGCTTAACCGGAAGATTCATATACTTGTAGTTGTCGCCGTAGTCACGGTAGAAAAGCAGACCAAAGCGGGCATCAGGACTTTCCCCGAATACCTTGCGGAGTTCAGGTTCAAGGCGGGCCTTCAGCTCATCAATATCATCCTTCATACTGCCTGTAGCATCAACAGCAAGAACCAAATCAAGAGGCTTTGTTTTATCAAATCCATCGATAACGCCCATAATATCTTCTACAATTGTTGCAGGACCTTTTGAATAAATCATTCCGTTATCAATTTCCTTAAAGGCTTCGCTGGCAACAGGGTTATAATCATTTGTAAGAATAACTTCCGGCTCAGGCTCTGGCTCCGGTTCAGGAAGAGGAGCTGGCTTTGGTCTTTTTTTAGTAACCAGATCAAACATATAAGGGTTATCCATATAGTCGCCAGTATAATCTGCATAAGGCTTTTCATAGGTTCTGATATTGATAAAGGTTCCTTTTCCAATTTCAATTTCACCGTGACGAGACCAGGGATATCCGTAAACAAGCTTCGGAGGAATATAAATATGGAAGGCAAGTCCAAAAAAGTCAGTTTCTTCAGGGGTAGAATCTACAAGACTGTAACGGGCATAATCTGTATCAAGCTTTTTTCCGTCCAGAATGCGGATTTCATCACCATTAACAGGATTATATTCAGGCGCACGATAAGCGTAATTATCAATTTTGCCGGCAGGGTCTTTTGTTGTTTCTGTAAGCAAAATCGACCCTACAAAAGGAGATTTTTTGACATAAAGATGATATCCGCCCTTGCTTTCATCAGCCTCTTTTACAAGCCGGATATTTTCCGGAGAAAGCATAAGCTGCTGCTGGCGTTCTGTGTAAATAATTTTCTGCCCGTCCCCCAGATTCTGCTCCTGGGCAGAAAGAGCGGTGATTGAAAATCCAACTGAAATAAACAGACAAAATAACAATTTCTTTATCATCATAGTTATTTTATCGGTTGAAAATACAAAAAAATGATTTATAATTTATAATATGATTTAATAAATACTTATTTTATTAAATCCACTTTAAAAAAGACTGATATTTGACTAAAATAACAGTCCACTCAAAAAACTATGGAAGATTTGGAAGCTCAGAATTTTGAGCAGGTAGACATAAGTACATTTTTCGGCTCAGAAGCAGAGGTCAGTAAAGAAGACTCCAAGGTAGTCATATTTACTAAAAAGCAGCATGACCTGGTAAATGAAATTATACCTATCGTTCAGAAAAACAATAAATCAACCGCAGAAAGCTTTATCAATCGTATTGTAGATCTGGAAGCACTGGCTTCGGCAATTAACCGCTTCCCTTCCCTACTGGAGCGCCACTCAATAATTGGTGACGTAAGAACCCCTACCTCCCTCATTGACTCTTTGATTGACCATATGAACAACGGAGATTCAACCCTTCAGCTTCCTTCAAAGGCAAATCTGGGTAAGGGACTTTTGATTGCAAAAATGCATACACTTTCCAGACTTGGCCGCGAAGCAAAATTTCTGGGAGAGGAAAAACTGGCAAAGGAACTTGAAACCGAAACAATTTCATCAATGTTCTCTCTGCTGGTAGAAGACGTATACCTGAATCTTATTAACGATACAAGTCAGCCTCTTGAGTTCCGCCGCGAATGGGCAATGTCCCTGCTGCTGCTTTGGGAACACTGGAGTGATCAGAATATCGAAGACGTTGCTCCCGTTTTACAGGCAGTATGGACAGCACGTCGCCGGCTTGCGCCTGCTTTCGGAACCATGATGGGAACCTCAGAGCTTATGATGATTTCCATGCAGATGGACGAGCAGTGGATTCACTTTATTAAAGAAAAAATGGGCGAACCTGGCGTTACCCAGGCAATGGAAGAGTTCCTCTTTGGAATTTCTTACGAGCAGATTAAAACGCTTAAAAATACGCTTAAAACACAGGGAATTTCAGCAATCGGACGAGATGAAGTTTCTAAATTCCTTGGTGAGCACGTAAAAGCCGATGCCGGACTGGACTACCGAGACTTCTATTCTCTGTATACAGTACGCCGCGATAATGCGCGCTCACGTGCACGATTTAAGGTAGAAGGCCCCTATAAAACTCTGGAAGATTATTATATCCAGTTTGTAACAGAACAGAACAAGGAGAAACAGAAAAATGACACCTTTGCAAAATGATGGCATTCAGGACAATTCACTTCACCCAAAAAAGGTGCCCTATCACTTTGGCGAAAAACTCCGCCAGGTGCGAGAACATAAGGGCTTTACCCTCAAAGTAGTTGCTCAGCAGGCTGGCGTAAGCGAAAGTCTTGTTTCGCAGATTGAAAGAAATCACGTTTCACCGGCAATCGATACTTTGCTAGCCCTTGCTGACGTTCTGGACATAAATCTTGAATTTTTGTTTGAAGAATACCGCAAGGAGCGCCCTGTAAAAATTATCCGCAGCGGCGAGCGCCCTACTTTGAACGAAGAAGAAATTATTTACGAAGAGATTTCCAAGCCGGATGATGTAGACAAGCAGAATTCCTTTGAATCTTACATGGTTCGTATTCCTGCTAATTCCCACACTCACCGCGGTTCTTACGGACATATCGGAAAGGAAATGGGTTACATTCTTCACGGAAAGGCAAAACTGACTTACGAAAATAAGGAATACATTCTGGAAGAAGGCGACAGTGCCACCTTCTCTTCCGGAGTCCCTCATACTTTGGAAAACATCGGCGAAGATGAGCTTAAGGCCATCTGGATTGTTACTCCACCACAGAGATTTGTAAACTAGGATTAAACTAAAAGAGATAACTCTTCATCATTTAGCTTCCGGTAATCGCCGGGAGCTAATTTTTTATCAAGAAGCAGCTGCCCCATGGCAAGGCGCTTTAAAAAGACAACCTTGTTTCCCGCAGCCGTAAACATTCTTTTTACCTGGTGGTATTTTCCTTCATAAATCGTAAGGATTGCAAAGCGGGCAGGACGACGCAGCATTTGGCAATCCCCCTGCCATAACCGCTGGCAGACTTCCTGGACAGAAGATTTTTCTAAAGCGGAGTCAATTTCCTCCTGAGAAGGAAAGCGTACACGGGCCGGTTCGCAGGTAAAACCCGGGTCATTGTCATCCGGGCCGACAGCAATGCCTTCTTCAAAGCGGCGTGTTACCTCAGCCTGTTCGTCCGTAGAAAACTCACGTTCCAGCATTACAAAATAAGTTTTATCGATATGAGATTTTGGCGAAATCAGGCGGTGAGTAAGACTGCCGTCAGTCGTAAAAAGAAGCAGGCCTTCCGTATCCATATCCAGGCGGCCTACAAGGTGAAGCTTTTCCTGCAGGTAAGGAGTTCTGTATTCCGGCGTAAGAAGGTCAAAGACGGTCTGATGTTCCCCGTCCTTATTGGCACTGACAGTATGGGCAATCTTATTCATCATCAGGGTGATATTTTTTTCGATTGTTACGATTTCGCCGTCTACGCTAAGCTCGTCAACCTCCGGGTCAATTCCAAGACTTGGATCATAAATGCGCTTACCGTTCAAAAGCACTTCTGCAGAACGGAGCAGGCGCTTAATATCCTTACGGGAACCAAAGCCCTGATGAGAAAGAAGTTTATCTATGCGTTCTTTTGGCATAAGGAAAGTATAATAGAAAATTGCAGGCTAGTAAAACTGCGCGAAGGAGTGCAGCGTGGGGCAAAAACACTCTGATTGTTGTGACCGCGTGAGCGGTCAATTCTATAGTTCCTTTGCAACAATCAGCGTGTAGCGCGATATCGCGCGGTTTTAAACCACACTGTGCGACTGGGAGCAGTTTTACGAACTGACATTTTTAAGTATAAGTCTATTTGCGCTCTGCAATAGGCACAAAAGGACGTTCCTCTGAAACGTTCTTGTATGCAGGACGGTAAATACGGCCGCCGCTTACAACTTCCTCAATTCGGTGAGCAGACCATCCGGCAATTCGGGAAATTGCGAAAATAGGAGTAAAGAGCTCGCGAGGAATATTAAGCATTGAATATACAAAACCAGAATACAAGTCAACGTTAGCGCAGACTTTCTTGTCTGAATGGTGAACATCACAGATAATGCCAGGAGCAACACGCTCGATGATGTCGTAAAGTCCGAACTCATCCATGCAGCCCTTTTCTTTTGCCAGCTGTTTAGCCTTTGCCTTCAAAAGCTTTTCACGAGGGTCGCTGATTGTATAAACAGCGTGTCCCATACCGTAAATCAAACCGCTGTGGTCAAAAGCATCCTTCTGGGCAATTTTTCTAAGGTAAGCAGAAACTTCCTGCTCGCTGCCCCAGTCTTTTACGTTTGCCTTGATTTCATCCATCATTTCTACTACGCGGATGTTGGCACCACCATGGCGGCTTCCCTTCAAGGAACCGATTGCGGCTGCCATTGAAGAATAAGTATCTGTATCAGCAGAAGAAACAACGTGAACTGTCAAAGAAGAGTTGTTACCACCACCGTGCTCTGCGTGAATGATAAGGGCCAGGTCGAGTACCTGTGCTTCGAGTGGACTGAATTCCTTGTTAGAACGGATAAGGCGGAGAAAGTTTTCTGCTGTAGAAAGTTCCGGCTTTGGATTGTGAATATACATACTTTCGCCGTCGTAATAGCGGCGTTTTGCCTGATAACCGTATGCCGCAAAAGTTGAGAAGCGGGCAATCAGCTGAACACTCTGCTTGATGATATTTCCAAGACTGCGGTTTTCAGGATCTTCATCATAAGAATAGCTTGCAAGTACACAACGAGCCATCTTATTCATAATGTCCTTTGAAGGAGCCTTCATAATCATGTCTTCGGTAAAGCTTGGAGGCAGGTTGCGGATTTCTCCAATGTAATTTGCAAAGCGGTCAAGCTGATCCTGACTTGGAAGTTCACCAAAAAGAAGAAGATAAGCACACTGCTCGTAACCGAACTGATGATTTTTTTCTGCATCGGCAATAAGGTCTTCAACGTTGTAGCCGCGGTAGACAAGGCGGCCAGGAACTGCAACCTTTTCGCCCTCGCGCATTTCATAACCAACTACATCACCAATTCTGGTAAGACCTACAAGAACACCAGTGCCGTTTGCATTACGGAGACCGCGTTTGACATCAAATTTTGAATATAAATCCGGGTTAATAGGGTCGTTGTGAACAGCAAGACTTTCAAATTTTTTCAGGATTTCTGATTCATCTTTGTAATCAATCATTTTGCGCTCCGTAAACTTTTAATACGTCGAGTCAAGGCACGCTGGCGCTTAAAGCCTTGACTTCGCCGTTTTCAGGATTTGAAATAAACCCTAAATATGCTATTTATGCTTAATTTTGCATAAATATGCAATTTATTTCAAGAGAAATTACATAATTATACAGATTTTACATATCGTGTGCAATTCTTACGGAAAATTACTTACGGAAAAATTTAGTTTACAAACTGATTTTTATATTCGCGCGGAGAAAGCCCTGTTGTCTTTTTAAAGATAAAACTGAAATAATGAGGGTCGCCGAAGCCGCACTCATAGGCAATATCAGAGCCCTTCATATCTGTTTCCTTAAGGAATTTTTTTGCAGCCTCTACCCGGACGTTTGTCAAAAACTCAATAAAAGTTATGCCGCATTCCTGAGAGAAAATCGTACTGAAGTGATTAGGGCTCAGATGTACTTCATCAGCAACAGTAGAAAGACAGGTATCCTGACTGGCGTAATTTTTTTCAATATAAGCCTTTGCCTTGATGATTACGTCTCCGTAGCGGCCCTGAATACGGGAATCACGATAATCCAGAAGACGGGTAAGAATGTCGCGGACATTTTCTATAAAAATCTGCTCATTCTGAACGGATTTTTCTACAAAGCTTCTCTGTAAAATTTCCGGCATGATTTCCTTTACGTCGCCATCCAGCTCTTCAATCAGTTTGGTAACTGCCATAATTACATCTACCAGAAGATAGGAAGCAATTACAGTAAAGCTCTGCGAGTTGTCATTCAAAATATCGCAGTAATGATTAATAATCGTATCAATTTCGTTTTTGCCAGCATACTTCAAGTTATCCACAAGCGGGTCTTTATCCTGAAGGGAAATCTGACCGTCGCTGGAATTTTTTACGTCGTCAGAACTCAAAATTCGGCTCTTGTTCCAGATTCGGGTCATCTGCAGAATCTTATCTGCATCGTTATAGCATTCCGGCAGCTGAGAAAAATGGTCTACCGTCTTACTGATAGAAGAAATTACGTTGCAGTCCAGGCGCTGGGTTACAATATGCTCGATAGCCTCGGCATAGTCAAAGCTTGTGTTATCAATATCATCCTGGGAATTACCCTTCAAGATACAGACATTACGCTCTGGCCCGATAAAAAAGGAAATTACGTCTGTCCAGTTTTTTACCAGGGAAATAAGGCGGCCCTTAGCTTCCTGAATGGCATTTCTGTTCTGATTTTCGCTTCTAAGCTCGTTGATAATTATCTTGTAGTAGTGGGAAATAAAATCCAGTCCCAGAGTTTCAGCCTTCTGCATTGCAGCTGCATGAGGCAGGTTTCCAAGCACAAGGTCTGTTAAGAACTTATTCTTCAAAAGCGCCGCGTTCGATTCCAGCTCTTCCTTAAGCTGAGAAATATCCGAAAGCTGTTTCTTTTCTTTATCCAGATTTGCGGCAACCTTGTTCAGGCTTTTTAATAAATCTTCATGGGTAAAGGGTTTAAGAATGTAGTCTTCAACGCCAATAGAAATTGCTGCTTTTGCATATTCAAATTCATCATGACCAGAAAGAATAATAATTCTGATCCAGGGTTGAATTTTCTTCAGGATGCGGGCAAGTTCAAGCCCATCCATAAAAGGCATTTTGATATCGGTGATAAGAATATCCGGCTTCATTTCGTGAATCATGGAAAGGGCAAGTTCCCCGTCGCTAGCCTCTCCTGCAAAGGTGAACTGTGAATTTTCCCAATCGATTGTACTTCTTATTCCTTCAAGAACAATATGCTCGTCATCAACAATAAAAACGCTGTACATGGGTTAAATCCTCCGCCCCCTAATTTTCCTTCACATCAACCAGGCAGGGAATTGTAAAAGAGACATTTGTACCCTGCATTTTTTCGCTGCTAATCTCAAGACCGCAAGTTTTATCATTATAATACAGAATCAATCTTTTATTAACATTATAGAGGCCATAAACTGAAGCAAGATTCTGACCTTTTTCTTTAGAAAGCTCCTGGCGTACCTGTTCCAGACGTTCAGGGGTAAAACCGGCGCCGTCATCAATTACACAGATGCGGATTTTTGTGTGAGTCTCGTCACTGAACTGGGCAGTAATATTAATATGACCGCGACCCCGTTTATTTTTAATTCCGTGATAAATTGCGTTTTCAATCAGAGGCTGAAGACTGAGCTTTAAAATCATGTAATTATTGAGCCGTTCATCCACAGTAAACTGATAGTTCAAAATTTCACCGTAACGAAGTTTCTGGATTGTAAGGTAGTTCTTTACGTGCTCAATTTCCTGTTCAAGGGTAATCCAGTCGTGGCCGCGGCTTAGGGAAATGCGCATGAAGTTTGAAAAAGCCCTGGTAATCTGAATGACATCGTCTTTTTTTCCGGCTTCAGCCAGCCAGATGATTGTATCGAAGGTATTGTACAAAAAGTGAGGAGTAATCTGAGCCTGAAGCTTTGAAAGCTCTTCCTTCTGAAGGTTTGTCTGCTCTTCAATATTCTGCTTCATCAGAAGATCAATCTGCCGCGCCATAGAGTTGAGGTTTTCTACCAGGTGATTGAATTCTGTGATTTTTGGAGAATCGATATGAGCCTGTAAGTTTCCTGCCGCAAGCTGGGTAGAAAAGTCTTCCATTTTGGAAATCGGCACCCTGATTTTTTTTGAAAGGGTTTTGAAGTTTGTAAAAATAAGAGCCGCAACCCCGATAAAAATCAGCGCCATAAAAGTAAAGATGAATACAGGCGAGTTCTGAATGTAATTGTTGGTTCGTTCTGCAGATTCAATTTCCGAAAGAATGTAATCCTGCATAATCTGGGCAAAAAGATTTGCAATACTGCGTATTTCATCCAGCATATGCTCAGTCTGCTCTACATCCGCGGTACTCTGGGCAATCTGCTGCTCAAAAAAGCCTATGTTGCGGGAGAGAGTCTGACAGGTGCGGTAAGCAAGTCCCAGTTTTGAAGTTGAATTATTATCATCACTTTTCTGAATAAGTTCCAGAACGCTGTCATTTATAATAGAAAGATAAACATTATGTCGGCTTTGATTTACATTATTGCGGCCGGATACGATGTTCCAGAGCTCGTCCGGAATGTCATCGCGGGCAATCTTCATAATTGCGTTGGCGTGGCTTACATTTTTGATGATATTGTTGTAACGGGAACGATTGTACTGCCACATAATCATAGTGTAGATTGTCGGAATCATCATAATCAAAATGATTACGGCATAAGATCTCATAATATAGTGGTAGAGACTTTCCCTTCCGAAGTGTTTTTTGAGTTTGGAAATCATTTAAAAGCCCTTGCCCGCAAATTTAGTAAAAGAGTCAAACTCTGTAAATACTTCGCCGTCAACATAGGTAACCGGCGGAATAGGCTTTCCTTCATGAAGCAGTTTTACAAGTTCACAGAGTTTAGGGCCTGTATTTGGGTTACATTCCACAACGCAGTTAATTGCGCCGTAAGTCAGGGCTTCTATAGATTTACGCTCGCCGTCAATTGTAACGATTGTAACGGTTGTGGCGTGAATATTATTTTCCCGAAGGGCATCAAGTACTCCCCAGGTCATGGCATCATTGTGAGAAAAAATTATATCAATCGGGTTCTGTCCTATTGAAAGTCCGCTGTTAAAAGAAATGATTTTATTTCCAATTTCGTGCCCCTTTGAGCGCAAAAAGTCCCCGCTCTCTGAATGAATTATGCGGAATTTCGGCTCTTTTTGAATTACACTCCTGAAGCCCCGGGCCCGCTCATAAGCAGGAGAAGAATTTTCTGTTCCGGAAATTTCCAGAATATTCAAAGGTTCATCCGGTTTTGAAGTTTTATATTTTTTTACAAGGAATTCCGCAGCCTTTTTTCCTTCAGAAAAGCTGTCTTCGCCAATAAGACCGGCATAAAGTGATTTATCGGCAGTCTTAATCATACGGTCAACGACAATTACAGGAATTCCTGCATCCTTTGCTTCCTGCAGCACATTATCCCAGCCGGTTTCTACAATAGGAACAAAGGCAATAACATCAACCTGAGAAATTATAAAAGAATGAATGGCCTGAAGCTGATTTTCCTGTTTCTGACGGGCATTTTCATAAATAATCTGGATTCCATTCTGAGCCGCTGCCTCAAGAATTGATTCTGTATTACGGATTCTCCATTCGCTTTCAGCTCCAATCTGCGAAAATCCCAGAATTATCTGACTTCCATCCTCTTCACTTTCTGTCTTTTTTTTACAGCCTGCAAGAAAACTGCACAGCACAGCCGATAAAAGAATTATTTTTCCTAACTTTTTTATGCGTGGACCTTCACTCATTCTTTTATTATAAACCGCTTCAGTTAAAAGTGCCAAGAATGAATTGTTATTGTAAGAAAAAAGGGGCTGCTCATTTTTTGAACAGCCCCGGAAGAAGGTTTATGAAAAAATTACATTAGTTTCTGTTTCTGTTCTTAATGATTACGAATACACTCTGCAATACGATGAAGAAACAAAGGATTGCAGAAAGTACGATTCTTGCCCACCAGCTTGAAAGTGTACCCTGGAAGCGGATAAGGCTTTCAATAGTTGCCTTAATCAGAACGCCGAATACAGTTCCAACTACAGTACCAACACCACCGGTAAGCATAGTTCCACCTATGACGGCAGACGAAATTGCTTCCATTTCAAAACCTCGTGCCTGCTCAACGAAGCCCGAAGTTGTGTTCAGACAGAATACAAGACCACCAAGGGAAGCCAGGAAGCCTTCCAGCATATAAGCCATGAACTTTGTCTTTTTAACGTTGATACCCATCAAAAGAGCGGACTGCTCGTTTCCACCAATTGCGAACAAGTTACGTCCAAAACGTGTATATTTAAGCATCCACCAGATAATCACAACTGTAATCAAAGCGATGATTACACTTGGGTGAACAAACGGGAACATCAGAACACCGCGTTTGTTGTGGTAAGGTGCAAACAATACACGAATATCTTTATTGGCAAGACCTAAGAAGAACTTACTCTTGGTAATTGCAATCTGCTGAGAGCTGATAATAGCAGTCAAACCACGGCAGAAGAAGAGTCCTGCAAGGGTGATTACGAAAGGCTGCAATTCCATGTAGGAAATAAGCCAGCCCTGAGCGGCACCAAACAAAACTCCGAAGGCAAGAACAATCAGAATTGCAATACCGGCAGGCATACCCATTTTTTCCATGTAATAAGCCAGAATCATACAGTCAAGACCAACTACAGAACCAACCGAAATATCAATACCGCCGGTAATCATTACAACAGTCATACCCGAAGCAACAATCAAAAGACCTGCGTTATCAATCAGCATGTTAAGGAAGGTCTGCATCTTATTAAAGCCCTGATCGCTGTAAAGAATAAGACCAGCAATATACATAAGAACAAAAAGTCCGATAGTTACCATCAAAAGGAAGTTGCTGGAATCGATTTTAAATCCTTTTTTTACAGCAGCTAAAATTCCGTGTTTTTCGTTTTTGTTTTCCATTTCTCCCCTCCTTATTTAGCAGTAACAGTACCCAAGGAATTGTTAGCAGTCTTGAGCTTTCTCTGAGCCATCCATTTTTTGAATGCCGGAGACTGGAATACAACAATCAGAACAACAACAACGGCCTTGTAAACCGGAAGCTGATCTGCACTAACACCAACTGCATACAAACTTGTTGTAAGCGCCTGAATTGTAATGGCACCGATTACAGAACCTGCAAGATTAAACTTACCACCGCCAAGGCTGTTACCACCAAGGGCAACCGCAAGAATGGCATCAAGTTCCATGTTCAAACCGATGTTGTTAGCATCACAGGAATAGATACGGCTTGAAGCAATCAAACCTGTTACACCAGAACAAAGTCCTGAGAATACATAACAGAAGAAAATAACCATTACAGAATTGATACCAACAAGGCGTCCTGCCTTAGGGTTAATTCCGACTGTCTGAATGTAAGTACTCATGGCAGTTTTTGTCGTAACAAGATAAGTGATTGCAACAAAGGCAACCGCAATAAAGATTGGGGTCGGTATGATACATCCAGGAATAAATCCACCGATATATTTGTAAGACTCCATGCGGACATAGAGAATTACACCGGTTGCAAGCTCTGTAGAGCTGATAAGCTGGGCAATACCACGTCCTGCAGTGTACATAATCAAAGTTGCAACCATAGGCTGAATGTTAAGCCCCGCAACAAGGAAACCGTTTACAGCACCACAAGCAAGGCCAAGAAGCAAACCAAAGAAGATTGCCAGAGCCGGATTCATCATATATCCGTCGTAGCTTGAACCAAGAAGACGTACAATCAAAGCGGCAGAAACTGCTGCAATTGTACCAACCGAAATATCGGTACCCCGCGAGCTGGCAGCAACAAAGGTCATACCAACTGCAAGAATAATAAGTTCGCTTGAACGGTTCAGAATATCAATCAAGAAGCCGTACAAAACGCCGTTATTAATAGAAATTTTAAAAAATCCCGGAGTAATGATTGCGTTAATTATCAGCATCAAAATCAACGCAGTAATCGGCAGCATAAGCTGACTTTTTCGGGCTTTATTCCACAACTGATACAAATTAGCCATTTGCTTTTCCTCCCGCAATTGCAACCATTACATCCTGCTGAGTAAGATTGTCGTTCTTAAGTTCTCCAACCTTTTCACCATCGCGCATTACGCAGAGGCGGTTTACAGTACGGAGCATTTCATCAATTTCAGAACTGATGAAGACAACAGTCAAACCTTCTTTTGCAAGCTGAATTACCAGCTTCTGGATTTCAGTCTTAGTACCAACGTCAATACCGCGGGTAGGCTCATCCAGAATCAGGAATTCAGGGTTGGTTACCAGCCAGCGTCCGATAATTACCTTCTGCTGGTTTCCGCCCGAAAGTGCCTTAATAGGAGTTTCCATGGAAACAGTTTTTACATTCAAAGCCTTAATGTATTTTTCAGTAAGCTCAATCTGCTTAGACATAGGAAGCTTTTTGAAAACACCAGTCTTTGCCTGCAGTGCAATCATCATATTATCGCGGATAGAAAGATCAGCAATGATACTTTCCGCCTTGCGGTCTTCCGGAAGATAAGCCATACCGCGCTTAATAGAATCAAGAGGAGAAAGCGCATTAAGAGGCTTTCCGTTGAATTCCAGAGTTCCCGCATCAGGGTGGTCAGCACCATAAAGTGTGCGGACAAGTTCTGAACGGCCAGAACCAAGCAGACCAGTCAAACCGATAACCTCACCCTTTTTAATGGTAAGCTCAAACGGCTTGATTGTACCCTTATGAGTAAGACCAACCGCCTTCAAAATTACAGGAACATCATCGCGCTCTTCAATAGAGTTATCCGCATGCAGGTTATCAAGTTCTGCAACTTCGTGACCAAGCATGGCCTGAACCAGCTCAAGACGAGGAAGTTCTTTTACAGTGTACTGACCTTCCAGTTCACCGTTTCGCAAAACAGTAATCTTATCGCAGACAGCATAAACCTGCTCCAGGAAGTGAGTTACGAAGATAATACCAACTCCGCGGCTCTTAAGACGGTTCATAACCTTAAAGAGCTCTTCTACTTCCTTATCATCAAGAGAAGAGGTAGGTTCATCAAGAATCAAAACCTTACAGTCAAAGTTTACGGCGCGCGCAATGGCAACCATCTGCTGAATGGCAACTGAATAGTCACCAAGACTTTTTGTTACATCTATATCGCCAAGACCGACTTCTTCAAGAACCTTCCTGGCTTCTTCATTCATTAATTTCCAGTCAATTGCAAAATGTCTTTTCGGCTCGTGACCCGCAAAAATATTTTCAGCAACAGAAATATTCGGACACAAGTTTACTTCCTGATACACAGTACTGATTCCGTTCAGCTGCGATTCCTCAGGAGAATGGTTATTGATTTCCTTTCCTTCAAGAAAAATCTCACCAGCATCTCTGGTATAAATACCAGTCAAAACTTTAATCAATGTTGATTTTCCGGCACCGTTTTCACCCATCAAAGCATGAATTTCACCCTTACAGAGAGTAAAATCAACATTCTGAAGCGCTTTTACACCCGGAAATATCATTGTAATGTTTTTCATTTGAAGCAAAACATCATTTGCCATTTTCTTTTTTTCCCTAAGTAAAAATTCTTAAAAAAAAGGCTGGAGAGTGCAGGTATTTACACCCTGTGCAGCTCCAGCCTTTCCAGCTAAATAACTAACTTATAATTAGTATTTACGTGTTGGAAGTTTTGCAGCAGCATTTTCCTGATCAAATACTTCTTCAACTACGTACTGGATCTTGCTCTTGATTCCTTTAGGACCTTTAGCTTCCAAAGTCTTGATGATTTCATCAACACGTGGACCGTGGAGTGGGTTACATTCTACAGCACAGTTGATTTCACCAGCGATCATCTTGTTGAATGTTTCGTGTACAGCATCGAAACAGATGATGATGATGTCTTTTCCAGGTTTTTTACCAGCAGCTTTGATAGCGTCGATTGCACCCCAAGCCATGTTGTCGTTTTCAGCAAATACTACATCGATTTTTGGAGTAGATTTGAGGATAGACTCCATAACTTCCTGTCCTTTAGACTGTGTGAATTCACCTGTCTGCTGAGCAACAAGTTTCCAGTTTTTGTGAGCAGCAATACCTTCTTCGATACCCTGTGTACGTCCGATCTGAGCAGAAGCACCAATTGTACCCTGAAGGTCTACGATATTAATTTCGTCCTTATCGCGGCCAATCTTCTTGAGGTAACCTTCAAGCCATTTAACGCCGTCGCGTCCTTCCTGAAGGAAGTTTCCGCCTACCCAGCAAAGATAAAGATCATCTACACCAGTCATCTGGCGGTCAGAAAGAATTACAGGGATACCAGCAGCCTTAGCTTCCTGAAGTACTGTTCCCCATCCTGTTTCTACTACAGGAGCAACTACGATGTAGTCAACATCCTGCTGAATAAAGCTACGGATAGCCTTAATCTGATTTTCCTGCTTCTGCTGAGCATCATCAAAAATCAATTTGTAGCCATTAGCTTCTGTGAATGTCTCTTTGAAAGAAGTTGTGTTAGCAAGACGCCAGTCAGATTCAGCACCTACCTGTGCATAACCAACTGTAATGAGCTTCTTAGCAGGAGCCTTCTTTTTTGCTGCGAACATACTGCTTGCAGCTGCAACCATAAGACCTGCGGCAACCAAAGTCTTAACTGTTTTTTTCATATCCATTTCCTCCTAACGATTTGGACAAGTTTTTATTATAATTAAATACTAAACCCGCCTCTGTCAGAAGTACATGTAATTTCTTACGGACTTTGTTCAATTTTTTGGGTGTTTTTTTTCGGAATTATAGAGAAAAGTTTGTATTTTTTACGAAAAGTTATGTTTTTTTCAGCAAAAAGTTAAGATTTTTTTTACAAGGAGGGCGGAGCCCCGCCCTACGGTCGCACTTCGTTGCGCCCTACCCCACCCAGCGGGGGAAGCCCCCGCAACGCCCCCTGCCGATAATCGAAGAAGCGTTAAAAACGACAGTCCATCGCGACTGTCGTTTAGCTTCATCGATAGAAACGGCTCGACAAGCTATGCTTGTCGTCGCGAGCGCACTGCTACAGACTAAATCTCAAGCTGAAAGCCGCACCCCAGATTGTAGAACTGAAGTCATAGCTTCCACTGAAGGTAAGATCAATAACTCCCAGGTCAAAGGCAAAGCCACCCTGAACGACAGGTCTGCATTTAAAGCCGTCAGCGCCGCCAGCGATATTTCTTGGAAGAAGACCACTATTTACAACCTGCGTCATAGTTAATGACGAGTCGCTTAAGACATCAGTCCAGTCAATATTCTTAACATACCAGTCAACCTTAGAATTAGTAAACATAAGTCTGAAGCCCACAAATGGTCTGAAGAAGAGCAGCTTTGTAGAAATCTGACTGTTCAAAGTAAAGTTAGTTGATTTGAAATCAAGACCTGCACAGGCAGAAGAGTTATCAACATTTACGCTGCCCTTTGTATAATAGAAGCCTGCACCAACAGAAAGTTTTGTATCAAGGATATGAGGTTCCCACAAACAGTAGCGGATATCAAATCCAATAGAAAAGAAGTCAAATTTAACATCCTTCAAAGCTTTATCAAGTCCCAGTCTTGAAGAATTAAGACCGCTGAGGGTAAAACCAATATCAAAAGGAAGATTTAAATCAAATACTCTTACGCCACCAAGACGGGCATCAAAAGTAATTGTCGGTAATACAAGTTTTGAAGGAAGTCCTCCCAAATCCATTTTAAATGCTTCGCCCATAGACTTAAACGAACTCATATCAAGAGAGGCAGCTCCGATATTAGCACCAAGACCAAAATGAGGACAGAAGCCTCCGTTTCCAATCTGTACTAAATAGCCAATCCAGGAAGTAGCCCATACATTCTGCTGAATCTGAGAATTAGGCAGAGTATTTTTCAGATCATCACTAAAATTATTCAAGCCATTAACTGCCGTAGTATAAGGAGCAGGAGTTCCCATTGCAGTAGTCATGTTAGTATATGCAGACTTAATTTCAGCTTCATACTTTGTAATATCTGTTTCTGAAACAGAATTGTTAGTAAGTGCAGTCTCAATTGCAGAGCGGTTGTCATTGACAAGTTTTACAAAGTCTGCCGGTACATCATTAAAAGTATGAGTATTTCCGTCGCCCCAGTTAATTGTCACACTATCAGCAAAAAGCGGCAGGCTGGCCAGCATCAAAGCGGCACAAATACCTGAAATAATCTTTTTCATTACTTTTCCTCCAAATATAATAAGAAGTTATATCTGTGTCAGCGTATCAGATTATAACCTCCACTACTGTGCAAGTCAAACAAAAGCTTACAAAGCAGATTTATTTCATTTGTCAATCAAGGGAATTCCTTATATAATTAAATAATTATTTTTTTAGGAGATATAAATGAACAATTTCATTTTTTTAGGCCCACCGGGAGCTGGTAAAGGCTCACTTGCTGTAAAAGTTGCAGAAGACTACAAAATCCCACATATTTCTACTGGTGATATTTTCCGTGCAAATATTAAAAATCAGACTCCACTTGGAGTAAAGGTTAAGGCTATCATCGATTCAGGTTCACTTGTAAGCGATGATTTGACTTGCGAACTTGTAAAAGACCGTCTTTCTCAGCCAGACTGCAAAAACGGCTACATTCTGGATGGATTCCCACGCACAATTCCTCAGGCAGAAATGTTCACAAAGATTTGTGATGATGTAAAAGTTGTAAACTTTGAAATTAAGGACGAAATCGTTATCCGCCGTCTTTCTACACGCCGTGTATGTAAGGCTTGCGGTGCTAACTTCAACGTTCTTACTCTCCCTCCAAAAGTAGAAGGCGTTTGCGACAAATGTGGTGGCGAACTCTACCAGCGCGACGACGACAAGCAGGAATCAATCCTCCACCGCATGGACGTTTACCGCGAGCAGACAGAACCTCTCATCAAGTTCTACCGCGACAAGGGAGCCATCACAGACCTGGATGCTTCTATTGAAACTGACGTTTTGCTTGGAAAATTCAAAGAGATTTTTAAGGCATAATACAGTCTACCAATAAAAAAACAGCTTTCAGTCGAGTTGTTGATTCCAAAACCGCGCGATATCGCGCTACACGCTATTTGTGGTAAAGAAACTATAGAACCTGCCGCTCGCGCGGCAGCCACAAATAGAGTGTTTTTGTAATCCACAACTCTCCTTCGCGCTGTTTTTTTTATTTAACCTTTATCTTCCAAATATATCTTAGAATAATCCTGTAATTACACCGTCGTCATCAACATCAATATTAAGAGCAGCCGGTGCCTTTGGTAATCCTGGCATTGTCATAATATCGCCTGCCAATGCAACAACAAATCCTGCACCAGCATAAAGCTGAACATCGCGAACCGGGAATACAAAGCCTTTTGGAGCTCCAATTAAGCTTGGATCATGGCTGATTGAATTCTGTGTCTTTGCAATGCAGACAGGAAGTTTTCCGTAGCCCTGTTCTTCAAAAGCTTTAAGTTTTTTAAGAGCAGCGCTGTCAAAGTCTACGCGTTCTGCACGGTAAATCTCTTTTGCAATTTTTTCAATTTTCTGAGTAAGAGGAAGTTCATCCACATAAAGATGATGGAAATCTGCCTTTCCGCTGTCAGCAATTTCTGCAACAACTTTTGCAAGTTCGGCAGTTCCGTTTCCACCCTTTTCCCAGCCTTCGCTGAGCACTGCTTTTGCCCCAATTTTTTCGCAAAGTGACTGCAAGAGTTTAATTTCTTCATCGCTGTCGGTAATGAACTTGTTCACAGCAACAACAGAAGGTAATCCGAACTTTGCAATGTTTTCTATATGAGTTTTAAGGTTTTCAAAGCCTTTTTCAAGGGCAGCTGTGTTTGGTGCAGCGAGGTCAGTTTTTGCTACTCCACCATGCATTTTAAGGGCGCGGATTGTTGCAACAATTACAACAGCATCCGGCTTAAGACCTGCAGAACGGCATTTAATATCAAGGAATTTTTCTGCTCCTAGGTCTGCGGCAAAGCCAGCTTCTGTAACAACATAGTCACCGGTTGCAAGGGCACACATAGTTGCATTTACGCTGTTACAGCCATGGGCGATGTTTGCAAAAGGACCTCCGTGAACAAAGGCTGGGTTCTTTTCCAGAGTTTGAACAAGGTTAGGCTTGATTACGTCTTTAAGAAGGGCAGCAACGGCACCTGTACATTTAAGCTGACCAAATGTTACATTTTCACGGGCATAATTCTGGCCAATTACGATGCGGTCAATTCGTTCTTTAAGTTCGCTGATAGTTTTTGAAAGACAGATAATTGCCATGATTTCTGAAGCAACAGCGATTGTAAAATGGTCTTCTCTTGGAACGCCCTGAAGTCTTCCTCCAAGACCAACAATGATGTTGCGGAGTGAACGGTCGTTCAAATCCATACAGCGTTTCCAGCTGATAGTTCTAGGGTCAATTCCAAGCTGGTTACCCTGCTGAATATGGTTATCGATTAATGTTGCAATCAGGTTATTTGCAATAGAAATTGCGTGAATATCACCAGTAAAGTGCAGGTTGATGTCTTCCATAGGAACAATCTGGGCATATCCGCCACCACAGGCACCACCCTTTACGCCAAAACAGGGGCCAAGACTAGGCTCACGCAGGGCTACTACAGTTTTCTTTCCGATTTTATTAAGACCGTCTGCAAGGCCAATACTAACTGTGGATTTTCCTTCGCCTGCAGGAGTAGGAGTAATTGCCGTTACAAGAATAAGCTTTCCAGGTTTTTGGCAAGCCTTTTTTTGCAGGGCTTTTAGTTCTTCAAAAGTGATTTTTGCCTTGTAAGGGCCATAGAGTTCAAGTTTGTCTTCTGCAATTCCAATTTTTGCAGCCACTTCCTTAACAGGAACCATTACATTTTTCTGGGCAATTTCAATATCTGTCATGCATGCATTTTATAGGAAATAAAGCCTTCTTTCAACGAGGAGTCACAGTCACTTTGTTATTTTTTTTCTTGCCGAATCAACGTATTTTTATTATTTTAATATAAAGAAAAATATCGCGGGCTCTGACCAGCTCGCTCAAACAGGAGATATAAAAATGAAAGTTAAACCTTTAGCAGATCGTGTTCTTGTAAAAAATGACAAGGCAGAAACAAAAACAGCAAGCGGACTTATCATTCCGGAAGCTGCTCAGGAAAAAACTCAGACTGCTACTGTTGTAGAAGTAGGTCCTGGAACTGACGATGTAAAAATCACCGTTAAAAAAGGCGACCGCATCATGTACGATAAATATTCTGGAACACAGGTAAAAATCGACGGCGAAGATCACCTCATCCTCAAGATGAGTGACATCATCGCAGTAATCGAATAATTTAATTCATAGAACGTAATTTAGTTCTTAACAAAAATGCCCTTTCGTTTTCGTTATCTATGTTATAAGCGTAGTCAGCCGAGCGGAGGGCATTTTTATTATCCCCTTCCGAAACATATATATTTGCCAGCCTAAAAAATATATCGCTTCTAAGCTTATTGTTTACTTCCCGTCCAGCAGTCTTTCCGTATAAATCCATGGCCCTCTGCTTTTCACCATTAGCAAAGTACATATCACTAAGATTCATACAGGCAGCACTTCCAACCCGAGTAGAAATCTGACCTTCCGAAGTAATTCCCCCGCTTTCAAAAACGCAGAATTCGTAAATTCTCAGAGCTTCAGAAAAGTTCTTTGTCATCGCTGCAAAATATCCGCCGAATTCCGCCATCGGAAGATTAATTTCCTTTACACGCTCTGCAAACTGAACGAAAAATCCTTCCTTATCATTAAAATGATACTTATCATAAATATATTTATAAAAAAGATTATAGGCGTCTTCAGTCTGTTTAGTTCTGAGCAAAAAGTTCACAGCATACTGAACCAGAAGCTCCTTGTATTTTTCGCCTTCAATATAATTGCGCTCAAGAATAGTCCACAAATCGCGGGTCTTTTCTTTTTCAGTAATATGACGGTTTGCCTTATATTCAAGGTCAAGTTTTTCCATTTCAAGATAGGGTTCAGGTCCTTTTTCAAGGCATAAATCAATTCTATAAAGGGCATCGCTCAAAGGAATCTTACGACGGTTATCATATTTTTCCATGGCAAGAGAAGAAATACCTGCCCTTCTTAAAGCCTTAACCTCATCATCTTCTTCCCGCTCAAGGCTGGTCTCATAGGCAAAATCTGCATACAAAATCAGACCAGGCACAAAATCAGGATAATTAGTAACAATATCAAAAAGAAGATCTGCTGTTGCATCAGCATCTTTAAGGCCTTTTGCCCATAAGGCAGAATTTACCATAATCACAGGGATAAGGCTGTCATCCCCCTCTTTTTTAGGCAGGTCAAAAATTACAGGTACAATTTCCTGGCGCACATTTTCCGCACCCTGGAAATCAGAAAGGGCCATAAAGGAATCAGATTCAAGGGCAATCTGAGCAATCTGGCTTACCCGGTAAAGTCCGCTGTTCTGATAATCCTTCAAAAACTGCTTTGATTTTTCAAGAGCATTTATAGAATCATAAAATTCCCCGCCATCGTACAAAACCGTTGCCCAGAAATAAGCATCATCCGCGTCTGCATAAAAAGCAGGATTGAGCGTTGCAGCCTTTTTGAGCTCGCCTGTATAAAGCATGTAAACCGCACAGTTTTTCAGCCACAAAGGATTTTTACTTCCGTTATAGGCATCAAAGAAAATCTGAAAAAATGGTTCCTGAACAAAATAAACAAAGGAATCATCCGAGGACTTATTCTTCAAAGCCTTACGCAGATAGACTTCCGAGTAAAGAGAACCGTATTTTGTATTTTTAAGCTTTTCTGCAAGCTTTTCAGCTTCCTCGAAGCGGCCAGCAGTAATCAGATATTTTGAATAAACAGCAAGAATCTCAGGATTATTTGAATGGCGCTTTACAGCCTTTTTTATAAGCTTTTCAGCAGCATCGTTTTCTGCAAGCTTAAGATAACGCTTGTAAACTCCAAGATAAGACCAGGAATCCACAGCCTTTTTCTGAACCTTTTTCAGCTCCTTAAAAGCCTGCTTTTTCTGATTTTGTGCGATTAAAGAATCAATAATTTCTAAACGGTAGGTTAAAGACTTTTGTTCTGCCTTCATGCGGCAGGCATTCAGACAGAACAAAATTAAAAAGAGAATTGAAAGATTTACAAGTTTTCTAAGACTTTTTTGCTTCATCTTTTCCTATTTTATCAAGCACAGCGTTAATAAATTTATAGGAATCGTCAGTGCCAAAATCTTTTGCAATCTTAACCGCTTCATCAATAACAATCTGCGGTGTTGAACCAGCCTGGAACTTCATTTCGTAAATGCTTGTTCGCAAAATTGCAAGTGTTACCTTATTAATGCGCTCAAGCGACCAGTCCTTAGTAAGATGAGCCTTAATCATGTCATCAATTTCTGAAATATGATCTACAGTACCAGAGGCAATAAGGCTTGCAAAAGTCTGTTCTTCTTTTGAACTTTCCTTTACTTCTGCAACGGCAACTTCAGTTTCCGGATTTGCAGTAAATTCAGAGTCCTTCTGAAGCCATGAAAAATTCAGTAAATCATCCAAAGAACTTTTTGTAGCCTCCCAGGAAAACAAAACCTGGAAAGCAAGTATTCTTCCTTTTCTTCTGGACACTCTAGTTCTCCCAAGAAAGAAGCTTATCAAGTGCAGCATCTTTCTTTTTCATATCTACATTTTCAGGGGTATTTAAAGAATTTGCAAGCTGCTGTGCAGCCATCTGAACATACTGCATCTGCTTCTGCTGTCCAAGGTTACCGCGGATATAATCGTAAACAGTGATTGTTGTATCAGGCTGAACTACATCACCAATTGCAAGCATTTTTGCATCATATTTTTTACCGATTTTGAAAAAGCGGAAATCCTGTGCTGTTTCTTTAATATCTGTAATAAAGCCTTCTTTCTGGCCAAAAAGATCACGCAAGTCTGCAAAAGCATATCCAAGGCGGGCAGCAATTGCTTCTGTCTTCTGCAGGAGCAAGTCACCAGCCTGGAAACCAGAATTTTCTTCCTTAGATTTTGCTACAAGCTGATCATTTGTAATCTTTCCGTCTTTAAGCTGATTTCTCAAATCATTAGCCTTCTGGCGGGCAGCATCAATATTATCACCCTTCTGAACGATAACAAGGAAAGACTTCATCATATCATTCCATACAAAAGAAGCCTTATTGCTGTCATAGAAAGCACGGATTTCTTCATCTGTTGGTGCTACAGCCTGAATTTCAGCCTGCTTTGCCTTTACAACATACTGCTGGATCATAAGCTGATTTTTAAGAGTTGCCTTATAATCAACCTTATTCATTCCAACCTGTTTCTGCAAAAGCTCATCAAGGCTCATACCCTGTGTCTGTTTTACAATATCATCAAGTTCTTTTTCAGAAACATTTACACCAAGCTGCTGGCTCATTCCCTGAACAAAATACTGATCTACAGCAGAATCTGGAATTGAAATACCGTCCTGAACAGCTGCCTGAAGCATCAGTTTTTCTTCAATAATAGTGTTCAAAACCTGCTTGCGCTCATCTACAGTAAGCTTACGGCCAAGCTGCTTTTCGTAAGGAAGAACTCGAGATTTTACCTGTTTAACAGTAACTGTCTCGCTCTTATTTTTATTAAGTTTTACAATTGCCAGAGGCTGCAAATCTGACTGAGCAAAAGCAGCACCAAAGGCAGAAAGCATCATAAAACAAACTAGGGCTAATTTTTTCATTTATATTTCCTTTTTATAGTTTTCTTTTTTAAATAACAAATAAGAGAACATTTAGTTACAAGCCGACAAACGAAAATCGGCCTGCAAAACTACTTGTCCAATGGAAGTCCACCAGAAATTACAGCGCGGATACGGCGAACACCAGCCGAAGAAGACTGTTCCTTCTGAATCTTGAAGTCACCAATCTGAGCAGTGTGCTGAACGTGAGGTCCACCACAAACTTCCTTACTGAACCAGTCAGACTTAACGTCGCGGCCAATTGTGTAAACCTTAACGTCTTCGCCATACTTGTTAGTAAAGAGAGCGCGGGCACCTTCAGCCTTAGCCTTATCCAAAGGCATAACTTCCATAGTAACAGGCAAGTCTTCCTTAATCTTTTCGTTTACGATGTCTTCAACCTTCTGAATTTCTTCCTTAGTCATAGGACGTTCAAAAGTAAAGTCAAAGCGCATACGTTCGTTGTTGATATTTGAGCCTTTCTGAGCAACCTGGTCACCAAGAACGTTTACCAGAGCCTGCTGCAAAAGGTGTGTTGCAGTGTGATATTTTGTTGTAACTTCAGACTGTTCAGCAAGACCACCCTTAGCGGCACCTGCATCAACAGTTTTAGAAGCTTCCTGATGCTTGCGTTCAGCTTCTTTAAAGCCTTCAACGTCAACAGTAAATCCGTTTTCTGCACCAAGCTCCTGAGTAAGCTCAAGAGGATATCCATATGTTTCGTAAAGATTGTAAGCAACCTTACCGCTGATAATCTTCTTAGGATTCTTCATCAGGTTTGGAAGAAGCTTCTGGAATTCTGCTTCACCCTTCTTAAGAGTAAGACGGAATTTAGCTTCCTCAGCAGTAAGTTCGCGGTAAACCTTTTCCTTATTCTGTTCAAGTTCAGGATAAGCTTCCTTAAAGTTACCGATTACAGTTGCAGCAACTTCAGCCATAAAGTCTTTTTCAATACCAAGCTTCATTCCATGGCGAACTGCGCGGCGGATAAGACGGCGAAGAACGTAACCAGCACCAACGCGGTCTGGAGTAACTCCTCTCTGGTCACCAAGGATGAATACAGAAGAACGAGTGTGATCAGCAATAATACGAACTGACTTATCTTTTTCTTCATCAGTGCCGTATGTATAGCCGGAAAGCATTTCAATAGTATGAATAATTGGCTGGAAAACTTCTGTCAAATAAACCGAAGTCTTTCCCTGCAGGATACAGTTAGTACGTTCAAGTCCCATACCTGTATCAACGTTTTTCTT
Source organism: Treponema sp. JC4 (assembly GCF_000260795.1). Classification (GTDB taxonomy): domain Bacteria; phylum Spirochaetota; class Spirochaetia; order Treponematales; family Treponemataceae; genus Treponema_D. The sequence goes on along the minus strand of NZ_AJGU01000005.1, from coordinate 28,927 downwards.
CTCAAGCGGAAGCAAAGTCTTTTCATCAACGCGGTTGTACTGCATGAAAACGTTGTTCCAGATTTCCATCCAGTTTGCGCTGTCAGTTCCCTTGTTAGAACCAACAGGAGGCAGGCCTTCGCCAACCCAGTAGAAAATTTCTGTATCAGGACCACAAGGACCTGTAGGACCAGCTGCCCACCAGTTGTCGCTTGCAGGAAGATAAGCAATTTTATCTTCTGGCATGCCGTTTTCTTTCCAGTAACCAGCAGCTTCTTCATCACGAGGAGCGTTTTCATCACCTGCAAAAACAGTTACAGAAATCTTTTTCGGATCAAGTCCCAGCCATTTTGGGCTAGTCAAAAATTCGTAAGAAAATGCGATTGATTCCTTCTTGAAATAATCGCCCAAAGACCAGTTACCAAGCATTTCAAAACAGGTAAGATGAGCAGGGTCACCTACTTCTTCAATATCGCCGGTACGGATACATTTCTGGTAGTCAGTAAGACGGGTTCCCGCTGGGTGCTTTTCACCAAGAAGATAAGGAACAAGCGGATGCATTCCCGCCATTGTAAACAAAACTGAAGGATCGTTTTCAGGAATCAAAGACTGTCCTGAAATTTCAACATGATTTTTACTTTTAAAAAACTCAATATATTTTGAGCGTAACTCGTTAGCGTTCATAAGGGGTAATTATATTGAATTCTTCTATAAATGTTAATTACCCTGCCTTTTCCAGATGCTTTTCAGGAGGCGAGTCGCCCTTACAAGTCGCAACTCCGGGTTCGCTAACGCTCAGCCTCCTCGGTCGCAAGCTCCCTGCGGTGGCCAAGCCCTGCGTTTCTCCCGCCGTGGGGAGGTTCGAAGTGGGGAGAGAGAACTACCTGAGGGGAAGGGCGCTACGCGGTTACAATTGTAAACGACATAAAACCATGTCATTATCGGGCTTGACCCGATAATCTATTGAGACGCTACGCGATTAAAATTGAAGGAGACAGTAACAGCCGCTTAAGGGGAACTTACATTGTAAAAGGCATTCTGGCGGTTTTACAGTTTCAGGTGCCCCGGGAGCTGGGAGAGGAAACTACAGGTTTTAGTACGGATTCGCCGCGACGGTCGCGCACCTCCTGTGCGCTTCCTCTGCGGCGTCTCCGCTCGCTTCCGGCGGCTTCCTTGCCGCCTCTTCGCCTAGACGGCGCGCTCGCTTCGCTTCGAATCCTGTCGGCCCAGCGTCCTACACGTCTTAAGAACCGTTTAAAAAGCAAAAAACCACCGTAACTTTATTACGATGGTTTTCAAAATTTTAAGACTACGCTGGGCCGACAGGATTCGAACCTGTGGAATGAAGGCACCAAAAGCCTTTGTCTTACCGCTTGACGACGGCCCAATCTCTGATTTAGAGTCCTTGTATTTTACTCCGAATCGCCGCCAGTTTCAACATGTCCGGCATTGAATTCGGCAAGAATTTTGTCCTGCAATTCGTTTCGGAATTCCGGGCTGATAGGATGAGCTACGTCTTTGTATTCACCGTTTGCTGTCTTTCGGCTTGGCATGGCAATAAACAAACCTGTTTTTCCTTCAATAATTTTGACGTTATGCACTACAAAACAATCGTCAAAAGTTACCGTGACGTACGCACGTAATTTTCCTTCATCCTCAACTTTTCTGATCCGTAATTCGGTAATCTGCATTCTGACCTCCGCACAAATTAACCAACACTAAATAGTAGACACAAGTTTACAACACCATGTTTCAGCAAGCGAATTATATGCAAAATCAGCTTGTTGTTTTGAAGTAAACACACCAAATACAGTCGCCCCTGAACCTGACATTTCAGCATAGCAACAGTTAGTTTTTTCCAAAGCACCTATTGCATTCCGGATTTTTTCATACTTATCCGAAATAACAGGTGTAAACGTATTAATAAAAGTCCAATCCTGAACTGATTTATTATAAATAAACTCATATTCAGAAAAGTCAGGACTCTTTATTTTCCTACCTTTTTCAAACGCATCATCAACCAGAGAATAAGCTTCTTTTGTTGAAGAATGAACGCCCGGAAAAATCATTACCAGCCACAAATCTTTACGAGGCTGAATTTGTTTGACCACCTCACCGCGCCCAGAAACAAGCGCACATCCGCTTCCTTTATCATCACAATGCATAAAAAAGAAAACATCACTTCCGGTTTTATCCGCAATGTAATCTTTCTTTTCATCCGAAAGACGGAAGTCCCCTAGTAATTCCATTCCCCTGATAAACGCAGCCGCATCAGACGAACCACCTCCCAATCCACCACCGGACGGGATTCCTTTCTTAATAAAAACCTCTACGCCAAAAAGCTCAGACTCTAAAACTTGGCCAAGTGCTTTATAGGCGGCGGTTATTGTATTAACCTCGGGTAGCTTCATTGAATCACAGGTGACAAAGCATCCTTTTTTTTCAGAACGCTTTATTACAAGTTCATCAGACAAATCTACCGTCTGAAAAATACTTTCAATACAATGAAAACCATCATTCCTTTTAGGAAGCACAGCAAGTCCGAAATTAACCTTAGCAAAGGCTTTGACAGATATTTCCTGCATCATTTTTAAAATTATAACCCATATTATTCAGATGTCAAAAAAAATGATTGAAGCCCCGCAAATATGATGTAAAATTATGCTTAACAAGGACGGAGGTGTAAAAATGCTTACTATAAAAGCACTGGAAGAATTAGGAGTTAACACAAAAGAAGGACTTGAACGCTGCCTGGGAAAGGAAGACTTTTATTTTAAGATGATTGGAATGGGCATAAACAACGAGCATTTTGAAGGATTAAAAAAGGCTCTGGAAAGGAGTGACCTTACAGCTGCCTTTGAAGATGCACATGCCCTTAAGGGAACAATAGGAAACCTTGCGCTTACTCCAGTTTATACTCCGCTTGCAGAACTGACAGAACTTCTTCGTGCTAAACAAAAAGAAGGCTGCAAAGAACTTACAGATAAGGTTTTTACAGAACTGGAAAAGATTAAGGCTCTTTTATAAGACTTTTGACTAGCGGTGTTAAAAGAAAAAAAGGCTGTCCGTGCGGGCAGCCTCTTTCGATTTGTTTGAAAATTGCGAATTACTTAGAGTAGTATTCAACAACCATCTGATCATTAATCTGAACAGGGATGTCTTTACGCTCTGGCAAACTGATCAATTTTCCGCTGAAGTTCTGTTCATCACGTTCCAGGTATGGAAGTGGAGCTTTGTTGTCAGCAAGAAAAGTATCTTTGAACTGTGAGCTTTTGCGAGCTTTTTCTTTCAAAGAAATTGTCTGACCAACTTTTACTTCAAAAGACGGAATATTTACACAATTTCCATCAACAAGAATGTGGCCGTGACTTACCATCTGGTGTGCCATACGGATAGAATTAGCGAAGCCCATGCGGTAAACAAGATTATCAAGTCTTGTTTCGAGCAAAATAAGAAGCTGTTCGCCTGTTTTTCCTGACTTTCTTGAAGCTTTGTCGTAGTATTTTACGAGCTGTCTTTCAAGAATTCCGTAATAAGCCTTTACCTTCTGCTTTTCGATTAAGTGCATTCCGTAGTCAGAAATCTTTTTCTTGCTCTTGAATGCTGGGTCGTTAGCGCGGTCCAAAGCTTTTGGATCTCCACAAACGTTAACCCCTAATCTTCTACATTCCTTAAATCGAGGTGTTCTTCTGGTAGCCATTTGTAACTCCAATATATTTGTTTAGACCTGTATAAATACAGGTAGAATAATAGTTTATAGAATTTTGAAAATGAATTCAATAAGCAGATAAAGCTATTTTTACAAATTTAAGCAAAAAAATCTGCTTCCGGTCGAGGTTCGAAGTTCAAAATCGCGCAATAATGCGCTACACGTTAATTACGGTATAGAAACTATAATAATAGCCGCTTTCACGGCTCTCCGTAATCAAAGTGTTTTTGAACCCCGAACCTCTCCCTTGTGCAGATTTTTTTTCTAACAATGTAATAGTGCATTTTACACACTACACTCCCGCCCGCATTTTTTTCTTACTACGTATTAGAGCCTTCTTAAACTATTATCTTAACAGTCACGATGCGGCGCTGCAGGATATCTTCCGTAATAAATACTGTCTTACCGAACTTGGTTACGTCGCCTACTGAGGGGAGGTGGCCTATGCGTTCCAGGACCCAGCCGCCCAAGGTGTTCATATCATCACTTTCAAGGTTCAGATTCAGGTATTCGTTTACTTCATCAAGTTTAATGTCACCGGGAACCAGGAAGGTGTTATAGGAAATCATCTTGATTTTATCTTCAGCCGGAATGTTATCATAAGTATTTTCATCCGTCATGCGGCCGAATACAGTGCGGATAATATCTTCCATTGTAACAATACCGCTTGTAGCGCCCTGTTCGTTCAATACAACAGCAAACTTATGCTGATTAGTACGGAAATTCTGTAAGACTTCAAGAACACTCAAAGTTCCCGGAATGAAAACTACATCCTTTTTGATTTTCCCAGCATAGCCCGCTTCAGCCTTATCAAAGCCGGTATCTTCATTAAAAAGAATTTCCTTATAATTGATTACGCCGGTTACGTTTTCCCGGCTTTCCTTGTAAACCGTCAGCGTAGAAAAACGCGATTTTTCAAACTGGGCAATCACCTGATTGTAGCTGGCATCTTCACTTACCATGCTTACAAAATAGCGATGTTTCATAATATCGTTTACAGTAAGGTCATTAAACTCAATTATTTTATTGAGCATTTTACGTTCATCTTTTTCTATAGTACCTTCTGTTTCACCAACGTCAATCAGAGTTTTAAGCTCTTCTTCTGTTACGCCGACAGAATCCGGCTTAATGATTTTTTCTACAATTCCAACTACAAGATGGCTCATGCGTTCAAAAAGCCAGACAAGAGGGAAAAGCAGCTTCTGCAGGATAAAAAGAATTGGCGCTGAACGAAGAGTATATTTTTCCGGATTCAGGGCTGCAGCAGTTTTAGGCACAATCTGGGCAAAGGTAGTAATAAAGAAAGCCGTTACAAATGGCGCTATTCCACTTCCCTTGTTTCCTAAAAGTACAATGGCAAAAACTGTAGCAACGGCAGAGGTCAGGGAACTTAAAAAGTTTGTTCCAATAAGAACTACTGTCAAAAGTCTGTCCATATTTCCCTTTAAGCGGGCAACAGTTTTAGCATTACGGCGCTTTTTTTCCAGCATATTTCGAAGTTTTACCCTTGGCAGGGAAAGATAAGCCGTCTCGGAAGAGGTAAAAAAGCCCACGCATTTTATGAGGATTATCAGAATTACAGCGGTTATAATATGTTTAATCATCAATACCCCGCTTATGTCCCTTAAAAATGCGGACACGTTCAATTCTATGTGCCTGAATCTTTACTGCCTGAAAAATCCAGCCTTCATATGCAACGTAATCTCCTGCAGAAGGAATTCGACCTAATTTTTCGCAGATCCAGCCGCCGATTGTTTCATTTATAGTAGAATCAAGTTCAATCCCAAGAGAGGATTTCAGACTCTTTAAAAGTACAAGCCCGTTTATCGTAAAGTCAGCTTTATTTTCTACAGAATCGTAATCAAAAACCTTACCGCGAAGACTCTTATCACCCGGCAGGGCAAAAATCTCGCGGGCAATATCTTTTTCAGTAACAATTCCGTCAGTTCCAGAATATTCATCAATTACAATTGCCATAGACTGACGGTTTTCAAAAAGCATTGTCTGCACCGAAGACATTTTTTTAGTCCCGATAATAAAAAGCGGAGGCCTCATTACATCATAAAGATTAAAACTTTCAGGCTTATCCTTATAAAAAAGAAGGTCTTTCAGATAGATAATGCCAACTATATCATCAATTGATTTTCTGTAAACCGGAAAACGGGTAAAGCCCAGCCGCTGAGAAAGTTCCAGAATATCAGAATAGGAAGTCTGGTCACTTACTGCATGAATTTTTGTACGAGGAACCATGATATCCTGAGCTTCAAGGTCAGAGAATTTGAAAATCTGGTTCATAAAGCGGTTTGCATCTTCTTCTATAATACCGCTCTCTTCACTCAAATCAAAAAATGTACGGATTTCTTCTTCGGTATAGGATTTTTTCTTAGAATCAACCTTTACGCCGCCAAGCCGCAGGGCAATCCTTGCAATGAAGGTTACTACGGTAACAATCGGAGTCATAAGACCGACCACGCATTTTACAAAGCCGCTTAAAAAATAGGCAATGCGGTCAGGACAGCGGGTCGAAATTGTTTTTGGTGTAATTTCACCAAAAATCAGAAGAAGAACCGTTGCAATCAGGGTTGCAAGGCCGACCCCTTTTTCACCAAACATTCCAAGAGCAACCGTTGCAAGAATGGAAGAAACCAGAATGTTTACAATGTCGTTAGAAACTAAAAGGGAATTTATAAGACGTTCGCGGTGCTCCAGAAGCTTTGCAATCCGAAGCGCCCGCTTATTTTTTTTCTTTTTGAGAATTCTCAGGCGCAGCTTGTTCATTCCAAGAATTGAACTTTCCGAAATGGAAAATAGCATGGAAAGAACAATCAGCGCCAGGAGTATGATAATCAGTTTTCTGGAGGAGGCAGGATCATTCATGCGCTAGTTTTTACCGCCTGACTGAGCAGCGTCCGCACCGGCTCCTGCAGCATTCATTTTTGCCTGATAGTCTTTAAAGTAATCAAGATTTTCTTTTACTTTTGGAGCAATGGCAGAATTTGGAGCGGCTGCGAGAGATTTTTCAAGGTAAGTAATAATCATAGGAACGCTTTCCTGACCGCTTGATTTTACCATTACAAGAGCAGCCATGTAGTAAGCCTGCTGTTTTTCTTCAGCACTAAGGAATTTTTCCTTTGCAGCTTTTACATAGGCATTTACAGCACCAGGCGCATCATTGTCGTAGAAACAAACCATTGCATCATACTCTGTGCGGGTAATAAGGTATTTGCTCATCAAACCAGATTTGTTCTTTTTATCAAGATTGATTGCCTCGTTTACAAGATCAATCAGGAAAAAGCGGTATTCCGGCTGAGTTGCTTCAAAAATTTCATCAATTGCAGAAACCTTTTCAAGAGGCTTTCCTGTTTTTGTTTTTGCAATCATCTGGCGAAGGGCATTAAGCTTTACTTCATCAGCCTTGAGAGCTGCCATAAAAGCATCAGCCTTTTCATCCCCCTTCAAAACAAGATGACTTACGTAATAACCGTCTGCAGTAAAGAGATAAACAGCCGGTGTAAACTCAGGATTAATCAGAGCCGCAAAACGTGAGTTTTTCTGCATTACGTCAGCCGCATTTTTAGCTGCCTGCTGATTTTCAGAACTGTCAACTTCGCGAACTACAGTTTTTTCAAAAGCTCCCTGACTAAAATCCATGCCTACAAGCACGTAATCGCCAAGCTGCTTCTGAACTTCTTCCGAGCGGACAGTTTCCATAAAAGAAGCGCTGAGCTCATCTTCACCCTGCTGAGTAATAAAAATCAGAACGCCTTTATCTGATTTTTTTGCCGCAGCAAGACCAGAGTCCATATCTTCATAAAAGCCGTCATTCCCTGAAGCAAAAGCGGGAGCTGCGGCAAAAAGTAGAGCAGAGGTAAAAAGACCTGCTGCCAGTTTTTTCAAAAGTTTATTCATATTCATTCCTAGTTCTTAAAATATGCAACGCCGGCTGCAAAAATATTTTCGCAGGTTGATTCGTCGGCATTTGTAAGTGGATTTCCAACCACGTTTTTGAAGAGGTCTAAGCTTGCGCCGCCTGCTTCCATACCGATTCCGCGCTCGTTGTGTCCCATCTTACCAAGAACGTGACCATCTGGAGAACAGATACCTTCAATTGCGAATGCAGATCCATTAGGGTTATCTGGTTCCGTAATTGCAGGAAGTCCTTTTTCATCAACGTACTGGCTGAATACCTGTCCGTTTTTAAAGAGTTTTTCTGCAGTTGCTTTATCACAAACAAAGCGGCCTTCACCGTGGCTGATTGCAATAAGGTGATTACGTCCGTCTACAACGCTTGGATGCATAGCCCAAGGAGTTGCAGCACTTACGATGCGGGTGCGGACAATGCGGGAAATATGACGGCCGATTCTGTTGTAAGTAAGAGTTGGCATGTCAGGAGTCATGTCGCAGATTTCGCCAGTAACGGCAAGACCTGTTTTTACAAGTGCCTGGAAACCGTTACAGATACCAAGAACAAGACCAGCGCGTTTTTTAAGAAGGTTCATTACTTCTTCGCTGATTTTTCCAGCCTTCAAAACGTTTGCAATGAACTTTGCAGAACCATCAGGTTCGTCACCGGCAGAGAAACCACCAGAAAGGGCGAGAATCTGAGTATCTTTAAGCTCGCGGGCAAGCTCATCAAGCGATTCATTAAGCATTTCCGGATTCTTATTGCGGAGAACAAGAATTTTTGTATTTGCACCTGCAAGGTTGAAGGCGCGGGCCATATCAATTTCACAGTTTGTTCCAGGGAATACAGGAAGCAATACTTTTGGATGAGATTTTGCTTCTACAAAAGCAGGAGCCTTGCGGATATTGCTCAAAGATTTGTGAACTGATTTTGCCCATTCAGGAAGTTCTGGCTGAACTTCTGCACCGCTTACACGTGGGAATACTTCTTTTAATGTGTTTTCCCAGGAAGCAAGACAGTCGGAAAGTGCAATTTCTACAGAAGGATTTGTAATTCCTCCAAGTTCTGCATTCTTTACAGTAATTTTTGCATCAGCACTTGTCTTTCCAAGCTTTGTAAGGGTACCTGCGGCAAAGCCTGCATTTTCAAGAGCTTCGCTTGTTTCTACTACGATATTTCCGTAAGTTGGCACGAAAAGTGATTTTACGCCGTTAGCAGCATCAAGTTCAGCACCAATCATATTACCCATTGCCATTTTTGTTACTGCTTCTGCAATACCACCAGCAGCAACCGGGTACATAGCGCTGATTTTTCCAGCTTTGTTCAATTCGTAAAGAAGGTCGCTGTTTTTAAGGAAGGTTTCATAATCTGGATCAAGTGCGCTTGAATAAGGAACACTTACAAGATAGATAGAGTTTCCGGCCTTTTTGAAGGCACCGCTTACAACATTCTTTGCTTCGTCGTGAGTTACGGCAAAGCTTACCAGTGTATGAGGAACATTGATATCTTCAAATGTACCAGACATTGAGTCTTTACCACCAATTGAAGCACAACCAGATTCAATCTGAGCATTTACAGAACCAAGAAGGGCTGCAGCTGGATAGCCCCAGCGCTTTTCGTTTACTGCGCGGCCAAAGAATTCCTGGAAGCTGAGGCGTGATGTTCTAGCCTTACCACCAATACAAGTGATTTTTGCAAGTGAGCTCAAAACAGCAGTTTTTGCTCCGTGCCATGGAGACCAGTTTCCGACACGAGGGTCAAAGCCGTAAGTCATAAGGCTGGCAGTTGAAGTTTCGCGCGGTGTCATTACAGGAATCTTTGCAGACATACCGGCTTCCGGTGTGTTCTGATATTTTCCTCCATAAGGGAAGAGAACAGTGCTTGCACCAATAGAACCGTCAAAGCGTTCACCAAGTCCGCGCTGAGAACAGCAGGCAAGGTCACTGATATTTTTAAGCCAGGCTTCTGTAAGATGATTTTTTACACAGCCTTCGCACTTTACGCCCTTGTTCAATTCTTCTGAAACTGAATCAAGAGGATTCAAAAGTGGTGATTTTTCTGGTTCTGCAGGGCTTTCAATCAAAGCAGTTGCTTCGTGGTGAGCACCGGCAGCATCAAGGAATTCGCGGCCAATATTCACAATTGTATTACCGCGCCACTTCATTACAAGGCGGTTTGTATCTGTAACTGTAGCAACAACTACAGCGTTAAGGTTTTCTTTTTTAGCTTCGTTGATAAAGCGGTCAACATCAGATTTGCGTACAACTACAGCCATACGTTCCTGGCTTTCAGAAATTGCAAGCTCAGTTCCGTTCAAACCTTCATACTTCTTAGGTACTGCATCAAGGTTGATGTCCAAACCAGGTGCAAGTTCACCAACGGCAACTGAAACACCACCGGCACCAAAGTCGTTACAGCGGCGAATCATCAGGCTTACTTCTTTATTGCGGAAGAGACGCTGAATCTTACGCTCTTCAACAGCGTTACCCTTCTGAACTTCGGCAGCAGCAGTTGTAACAGATTTTACAGTGTGAACTTTAGAAGAACCTGTTGCACCACCAATACCGTCGCGGCCTGTACCACCACCAAGAAGAATGATGATATCACCGGCTTCAGGGCGTTCGCGGATAACTGTATCTACAGGAGCGGCAGCAATTACAGCACCAAGCTCCATGCGTTTTGCAACATAACCTGGATGATAGATTTCTGCTACCTGTCCAGTTGTAAGACCAATCTGGTTTCCGTAGCTGGAGAAGCCCTGAGCTGCTTCGCGGCAGATTTTTACCTGTGGCAATTTTCCTTTAAGAGTTGCAGCCAGAGGAACTGTAGGGTCAGAAGCACCAGTAATACGCATTGACTGGTAAACCCATGAACGGCCGGAAAGAGGGTCACGGATAGCACCACCAAGACAAGTTGCAGCGCCACCAAATGGTTCAATTTCTGTAGGATGGTTATGAGTTTCGTTTTTGAACATCATAAGCCAGCGTTCTGTAGCGCGCGGGTCATCACTTGCCAGAGGCTTACCATTTTCATCAGTTGTGTAATGAACATCAATATAAACTGAGCAGGCATTGTTTTCTTCTGAAACTTCCATATCTTCAAGCTTTCCCTGCTTTTTGAGATACTTCATTCCGATTACAGCCATATCCATCAAACAAACTGGCTTATCTGTGCGGCCTGCATAAAGCTCAGAACGCATGTCGTTATAGCTATCAAGAGATTTTTTAAAGAGGTCTGAATAAGGACCGTCTTCAATCTTGATGTCTTTAAGTTCTGTCAAGAAAGTGGTGTGACGGCAGTGGTCAGACCAGTATGTATCGAGTACGCGGATTTCAGTTTCTGTAGGATCGCGTTTTTCACCAATAAAATAATCCTGAAGGAATTTGATATCGGCATGGTCCATGGCAAGACCCATTTTTACACGGTAATCTTCAAGAGCCTTGTCGTCAAATTTAATAAAGCCCTCAACGACCGGAATATCAGCAGGATCTTCAAGCTGCATTTTCAGGGTTTCGGGCTTTGTTTCGTCAGTAAGTCGTGAATCAACCGGGTTCACAAGATAATTCTGGATTTTTTCAACATCAGATGCAGAAAGTTTGCCTTTCAAAAGAACAATTTTTGCACAGCGAACTACAGGAGGTTCAGAATTAGTCTTTACGCCTGTAAGACCTGCTCGCAGCAAAGAAATACACTGCTCAGCGCTGTCGGCACGCTGGTCGTACTGGCCAGGAAGATATTCCCAGACAATTTCAGTTTCATCCGCAGCTACATCAAGTGTTTCTGTAAAGCACAAATCACTCTGAGGCTCGCTGAAAATGCGTGTTGCGGCAATTTTTGCAACTTCGTCACTAACATTTTCAACATCATAGCGGTTGAAATAACGAACTCCAGTAACACTGGAAATTCCCAAAAAACTGTTGATTTCTGACAAATAGCGGCGGGCTTCGTTTTCAAAACCAGCTCTTCTTTCTACATATAAACGATACATGGAAGCATTATAGTAAAAAACACATATATGGGCAAACCTAAATGAAAGAAAAAATTTATAGTTTTCCTATATATGTCAAATTGACTAAAAAGCCGTTTTTCATTATCATTTACAAACTTAATTTTAAAGAAAAATTATTTTGGAGATATAAAATGGGTACTCTTGGAGTTGTACTTTTAGTTGCATTTGTAATTGTATGTTTTCTTCTGGTTCTTTTGGTTTCTATTCAGGATGACGGAGAAAACGGAATGGGCGGTCTTTTGGGTGGACGCGGAACAGCCGCTTTTGGTGCTCACTCAGCATCAATCCTTACAAAAACAACTTTCGTATTTGTAGTTTTGTTCTTTGGTCTTTCTCTTGGCCTGGCTTTGATCAACAAAAAGCCTTCAGTTGCAAAAGACCTGGTTGAACCAGCAGCTGTAGAAGCAACAGCAGATGATTCAGCAGCAAACGCTGAATGGTGGAAATCTGAAGCTTCTTCAGAAGAAGCAACTTTGAGCGAAGCTGAGTAATTAAAAGCAGAACTTTATAACTTTAAATTTGAAAATTCAATTTTCGGGTTTATAATGAATGAGTAAGTACTTAAGTGCTTACTCATTTTTTTTTGAGGAAGTGGAATTTGCTTACAGATTACATTACCCCCTCAGATATAAATCTGAATCTTGAGAGCACAGACAAAGAAGAAGCTTTTGCAGAGCTTACAGAAATGCTTGTAAAAAAATGCCCGGGACTGAACCGTACTGAATACATGAAGGCGGTAACCGAACGTGAAAACAAGTGTTCTACAGCTGTATTTCCAAAAGTTGCAGTTCCTCATGCTGTTTGCGACAGCGCCTCCAAAACAACAATAGTTGTCGGCATAAGTCATGACGGTATTGAATTTGAGCCTCTTGAATCCGCAGATAATACAAATCCAGTAGTTAATATCATTTTTCAGATTGTCTTTGAACGCGAAAACACAGGAAGTCACCTGAATGTACTTCGCGACATTCTTTATATAGTAAGCAAGCCTGAATTTTACGAAAAAATTCTCACCTTAAAAACTCAAAAAGAGATTTTTGATTTGTTCACTGAACTTGAATACTAGGAGTCAAAATTGGCAGAGCAGAACGAAGAACTTAAAATGATTAATCATCTTCTGGAAGTTGAAAAAGATGCAAACTCCCTGATTTCTGAAGCAATGGAGACTTCCGAAAAAAAGATTTCTGAAGCGCGGGCAAAATACAACGCAGAATACAAAGAGAAGACAGAGAAAATCATTGAAGAACTGAAAAACAACTACGAAGCTTCTATAAAAGAGATATCAGAAGAGCACAATCATATTATTGATGAGTTTAAGGCTTACCTTGAAGCAAAAACTCAGAATTATGAGAATTTTGCAAAGTTCCTGGATAAGAAACTTTTTGAAAAAGCATAAAGAGATTGGATAAAAGGTACAGGCGGGCTTTTAATGGATAATTCGGCAGCACATTCTTACGTTTATGCAAAAGCAAGCGGTCTCTTGGGAAAATCCTTTACAGGAGAAAGGGCTTCTTTGCTATTTAACGTAAAATCGCTTTCTGAATTATGGTCTCTTGTATTCAGAAGTCAGCCTCCCCTCCTTCCCGAAGTTCTTTTAGCAAAACAGATTGAAACAGAAGCATTTAAAAGACTTGTAAGCCAGTACGTTTATTTTTTAAGCCAGTTTGATAAACCCGCAGAAATTCTCAGACTACCCCTCAAGGTTTTTGATGCAAATAATTTAAAAACTGCCGGGGCTGCCCTCTGCGTCGGCAAAAAAGACTGTCCTGAACTTTTTGATATAGGAGACTTTTCAGAATTTAATTTTGATGCCTGGCCTGATATCGAAAAAATCACAGAGGGTTCTGCCTTCAGCTGGTACAATTCTGTTCCGGATATTCACGACCAGCAGAAACACGAATATAAAATCGACATTCAGTGCGTTCATGATTTCTGGAAGGCAATTCATACCCTGCATGGCGATGATTTTGACATTTTGAAAAATCTTTTCAGCACTGAATACATACTTAAAAATCTTGTCTGGGCACTGCGACTAAAAATCAACTATCAGATGAATAATGAAGAAATCATTCAAAATCTGATTTATGTAACAGACGCCCCTACAAAGGATGACCCTATTGCTGCCCCAGCCCTTGCAATTTTAGACAAGGAACTTGATGTCTGGGAACAGTGGGCCGGCTGGCGTTATGCAAATCTTTTAAATCCTCATACACCGGGAGAAATCTGGAATGTAGATCCAGCCTGGGTAGAAGAACAGGGCCGCTTAAAGTTTACAAGGCTTGCCATGCAGGCTTTTCATCAGCGGCCAATGTCAGTTTCATCCATAATCGGATGGTTTAAAGTCAAATCTTTTGAACTTAGTTGTATAAGAACGGCGGTAGAAAGTCTGAGGCTTGGAATAAGCAGTCAGGACGCTATGAATGCCGTAGGTATAAAAGTGAGGTAGCAATGGCAAAAACAGCGGCTATGAGTTTAATAGAACTGATGGTTCTAAAACAGGATGTTTATACAGTTCTCGAATACATCGGAAAAAAAGGTTCTTTCCAGTTTCAGGGAAAGACTTTTAAGGAAAATAATAATTCTGCTGCCGAAGAAGGAATTCTTGATTTTGACGTTCAGTATTATAACGAAATAAAAAAAGCCTGCGCGGTTCTGGATTTTACAGACTTCCCGACAGATCTTTCTGACTATAATGCACCGGGCGAACAGGACAGGGATGAAGCAAATAAATTTTTACTTGCATTTAATGAACTGCAGAAACGCCTTTCAGACGGGGCAGAGGCTTTGGAAAAGGCAAGAGAAGCCTACAAAGAGGCTATGGCTTTTTCAAATCTCCGGGTTTCATATTCTGAACTTGAACAGCTTTCCTTTATCAGTTTGAAGCTGGGAAAAATTCCTGTAGAAAATTACGAGCCTTTACGGGATTCTCTTTTGAACAATGCAGTTTTAGTTCCGCTTGGAGATGATAGATCGCGAATTCTGGTTGCTTCATCTAAAAAGGACGCTTTGCAACTGATACAATTCTAAAGGAATACGGTTTTGCACCTCTTACTATTCCGGAAGATTTTAAGGGCGTTCCGGAAGACATGCTTGCAGGCCTTAGGAAAAATAAGGAAGATGCAGAAAAGCAGATGGCTCTGCTGGAAAAAGAAAAGGCCAATTTTGCAGAAACTCATAAAATCATAATCAAAAGACTTCTGGGCAATTTTGCAATCGGAAAACAGATTACCCAGGTGGAAGCAACCCTGCAGTCCACAGAGCTTGTATACAGAATCACAGGCTGGGTTCCGGAAAAAGATTTTGATACTTATATGAAGGATCTGGACGAAATCACCGAAAGCCGTATTGCCATCAGAAAATACAGTCCTATGGAAGTTCCTTCTGTAATCAGCGGAAAAGAACAGGTTCCTGTAAAACTTGAGCACGGCCGCTTTGTAAAAAGCTTTGAGCGCATGATTTTCAGCTACGGCTCACCTCTTTACGGAACAATTGACCCGACTCCATTTGTTGCAGTCTTCTTTACCATTCTTTTTGGAATTATGTTCGGCGACTGCGGACAGGGTTTAGTATTCCTGCTTGCGGGTATTTTAATGGCACTTAAGGTTATAAAGGTTGGCGGCTGGAACAAGTTTGCCCCGATTTTTATGGCAATCGGTATTACAAGTACCATTATGGGTCTTCTTACCGGCGAATTCTTCTCTGATGAAAAACTGCTGGAACCTTTTGCCCACTGGGTAACAGGATTTTTTGGTCAGCCTCATGCGCCTATCATAAAAATGATGCCTTCCAGCGATCCGTCATCAATTATTGCAATGTTCAGCGTCTTTGGAGTTGCAGTTGCAATCGGTTTTGTAATCAATACAATCGGACTTCTTTTGAACATCGTAAACAACCTGCTTTTAAAACGTTATGACGAAGCGCTTTTTGGTAAAAACGGACTTGCGGGTGCCCTTTTCTTCTGGTATGTGGTAATCATGGTTGTGCGTATCGCCGCCTTCCACCACGCAATTGCCGCTTACGACTGGATTGTAATTGGAATCACCCTCTTTTTTGCAGCTTTTGCCTCTCCTTTTGAACGGGCTATGCGTCATGAAAAGCCTCTGCTGGAAAACGGCTTTGGAACTTACCTTATCAGCGGACTTGTAGAGTTAATAGAAGTAATTTCCGGTTATCTTTCTAATACCGTAAGCTTTGTCCGTGTAGGAGCCTTTGCCCTTTCTCATGCAGTTCTGGACTTTTTGATTCTGACTTTGACAGAGCTTTGCGGCGGAGCGGGCGGACTTGCAATTTTAATTGCAGGAAATGCCATCATCATAGTTCTGGAAGGAATGATTGTTGCAATTCAGGTTATCCGATTGCAGTACTACGAGTTCTTTTCAAAATTCTTCCACGAAACTGGAAGGGAATTCAAACCATTTGTTTTTACTTGTGAATAATGATGCGGAAGGAGCGGTCTGCAGCTTCTGTATCTGAAAATAGAAATTAATTAGCGAGGTATAAAGATGAAGAAAAAGATTTTTGCATTTATGGCAGTTCTTGCATGTGTAAGCGCAGCAATTTTTGCAGAAGAAGCAGGGGAACCAGCAGCAGAAGCAGCCGGATTCCTTTCTGGAGGAATTAAGTACATTGCAGCAGCCGTTGCAGTAGGACTTGCCTGCATTGCCGGTGGTATGGCTGTAGGAAAAATCGGTTCGGCAGCAATGGGTGCAATGAGCGAAAATCCTGAACTTTCGGGAAAGGCACTTCCTTTTGTAGGTCTTGCAGAAGGTATCTGTCTTTGGGGTATGCTCGTTGCAGTATTGATTTTGATTCTGTAGAGCTTTCACGCGAATGAAGTTCTACATAATCGGCGAGCGCGAGCTTGTACTTGCCTTCAAACTGACAGGCGTAGACGGAACAATTGCCGAAAACCGTAACGATGTCCTTAATGCCTTCAACCGCATTACAGGAAAAGGCGGAACGGCAAATATTCCGACCGGCGAAATTCCAAAAGTTCTTATACTTACGGAGCAGGCCGCCAGTCAGATTGAAGAAGAAGAGCTTGCGTGGCAAAAAACAGGAAATTTTCCTCTGATTGTTGAAATTCCGGGTCTTAATGGACACGTAAAAGGCAGGAAGATGCTTAGTGATGCCATTAAGCAGGCAGTTGGAGTGGAAGTTTAACTAAAGGCATAAATTCAGGATTTTGAGATGGAAGAATTAAGGTCTACAGAAATTCTCGACAGAGAAATTCAATCTGACGCACGAAAAAAAGCAGAGAATATACTCAAAAAGGCAGATAAGAGCTGCGAAGATATTCTTAATTCTGTTGAAAAGGCGATTAACGAAGCGCGTAAGGCAAAAGAAGATTTATACAAGAGAAAAATTGATGCCTTCAAAAAAAATCAGGACTCTTCTATTCCTCTGGAAAAGGAGCGTTTTGAAGTCTCATTTGTTCAGAAATCAATTATTGAAAATATAAATAAATATCTGGAAGCTTTGGGTCAGGAAAAGCGCATGGAGCTTGTACTTGCCCGGCTAGAAAAATCTGAAGAAGCAGCTTTGCTTGCAGAAAAGAAACTTAACGCATTTGTCTACGGTTTTGATTCCGCAAAGATGCAGAAAAAGCTTTCAAAGCTCTTTGGAAAAAATCTTTTGAAATGCGAAAGCACAGATTTTGGAAGAGTTTCGGTAGAAGATGATTTAATTTCACTAAAAGAAGGCGTAATTCTTGAAAGTGATGATAAAAACTGCCGCATAAGACTTACTTTAAGCGAACTTGTAAATCAGCTTTTTGAAAATCATCGCGAAGAACTTTGCACTGCTCTCTTTGGAGCCGGAGGTTTAGCATGATAGAAGGTAAAATAACCCGCATTTCCGGTCCGATTGTTTATGCAGAAGGCCTTGACGGCTGCGGACTTTACGACGTAGTTGATGTTGGAGAAAAACGCTTAATCGGTGAAATTATCCGCCAGAACAAGGGTAACGCAACAATTCAGGTTTATGAGGAAGACACAGGTCTTTGCATGGGAGAAAAGGTTGTCTGCACTCAGCGTCCGCTTTCCCTGCGTCTTGGACCAGGCCTTGTAGGAAACATTTACGATGGTATTCAGCGTCCTCTTAAGGATATGTATGATGCATCAGGAGCCTTTCTGCTTCCTGGTGAGCGAACAGAACCTCTGGACGTAAAAAAGGTCTGGCATTTTGAAGCGGCAGAAGGTCTTGAAAAAGGCACTGCCATAAAGCCGGGCTTTGTTTTAGGAAGCGTAAAGGAAACTGAGTCAATTACACAAAAGATTATGGTTCCAAGCGATATCCGTGGACGCAGCCTTAAAACCTTCAAAGGCAGCGGCGACTACACCGTAGACGATGTAATTGCCACAACCGAATTTGATGAAGAAATCCGTCTTGCTCATTACTGGGCAGTGCGAAAACCTCGTCCATACACACAAAAGCTTGGTGTCAGTGAACCGCTCATTACCGGTCAGCGGGTAATTGATGTCTTCTTTCCTCTTTCTAAGGGAGGTACGGCAGCAATTCCTGGAGGCTTTGGTACAGGAAAAACCATGACCCAGCACGCCATTGCAAAATGGTGCGATGCAGATTTAATTGTTTACATCGGCTGCGGTGAACGCGGTAATGAAATGACAGAAGTTTTGTCCGAGTTCCCGGAACTGATTGACCCTCGCACCGGACGCTCGATTATGGAGCGCACAATTTTGATTGCAAACACCTCTAACATGCCGGTTGCGGCGCGTGAAGTTTCACTTTATTCAGGAATTACCCTTGCTGAGTATTTCCGCGATATGGGAATGCACGTTGCAATTATGGCTGACTCTACTTCACGCTGGGCAGAAGCCTTACGTGAACTTTCGGGCCGAATGGAAGAGATGCCGGCAGAGGAAGGTTTCCCGGCATACTTACCTACCCGCCTTGCTTCTTTTTACGAGAGAGCTGGCCGTGTAATCAGCCTTGAAGGGCAGGAAGGAAGCGTTTCCATTATCGGTGCGGTTTCGCCTCCGGGCGGCGACTTTTCTGAACCGGTTACCCAGCATACAAAACGCTTTATCCGCTGTTTCTGGGCCCTTGACCGCGAGCTTGCAAATGCCCGCCACTACCCTGCAATCGGCTGGATTGATTCCTATTCCGAATATGCAGACGAAGTTAAGGACTGGTGGGAAATCAACAATCCGCTTTGGGGCACTTTGCGTCTTGAAGCAATCAATCTTCTTAAGACAGAAAACCGCCTTCAGCAGATTGTCCGTCTGATTGGACCTGATGCCCTGCCAGACAGTGAGCGCCTTGTACTCAAGGTTGCTGATATGATTAAAAACGGCTTCTTACAGCAGAATGCCTACGATGATATAGACAAATACTGCTCTACAGAAAAGCAGATTGCAATTCTGGAACTGATAATGGACTACTTTAAGCTTGCTCTGGCCTGCATTAAGGCAGGAGCACCGCTTGTAAAGGTAGCATCGCTTCCTGTTTGTGATGAAATTGTGCGAATCAAAATGGTTTACGCAAATGATGAGATGGACAAGATTCAGAAAGTCCAGGATGCACTTCACGCCCAGATTGGTGAAGTTGAGCGCACTTATTCGGCAAGAACTGCCGCTGTATAAAGGGGGAGCTATCGAATGAAAGGTGTTGAATACAGAGGCGTTACTTCGGTTGACGGCCCGATTATAGTGTTAAAAAGAACTGAAAATGTCTTTTACAATGAAACAGTCTGCGTCCGCGACCGAAAGGGAGAAAAGAGAACAGGTAAAATTGTAGACATCAGCGACAAGGCAGTTGTAGTTCAGATTTTCGGTTCAACAACAGGTCTTGATCTGGATGAAACCTCTTTTGAATTTTTACAGGAACCATTGGAACTTAGAGTCGGCGACGGTCTTCTGGGCCGTGTATTTAACGGACTTGGAGAGCCAATAGACGGATATCCTGCAATCATCTCTGATAAAAAGATGAACGTAAACGGAAACCCGATTAATCCCTATGCCCGAATCTATCCGAGGGACTTTATTCAGACAGGAATTTCTGCAATTGACGGAATGAACTCTCTGGTACGAGGTCAGAAGCTTCCAATTTTCAGCGGAAACGGTCTTCCTCATAACAAACTTGCGGCTCAGATTATCCGCCAGGCTAAGCTGCGAAACAGTGATGAAAAATTCGTAATGGTATTTGCCGGAATGGGTATTAAATACGACGTTGCAAAATTCTTCGTAGACACTTTTGAAGAGTCGGGAGTTTTGTCTAACGTAGTTATGTTCCAGAGTCTTGCTGACGCTCCTTCCATCGAACGAATTATTACTCCGCGATGTGCGCTTACCGCTGCAGAATATCTTGCTTTTGAAAAAGGCATGCACGTTCTTGTCGTAATGACAGATATGACAAACTACTGCGAAGCCCTGCGAGAAATTTCTACAACCCGTGGTGAAGTTCCAGGACGTAAAGGCTATCCTGGTTACCTTTATTCCGACCTGGCAGAACTTTACGAAAGAGCCGGAAAAATAAAAGGCAGCGAAGGTTCAATCACTCAGATTCCAATCCTTACAATGCCGAATGATGATATTTCGCACCCAATCCCAGACCTTACAGGTTACATCACCGAAGGCCAGATTGTACTTGACCGTGAAATGAGTCAGAAGGGACTTTACCCGCCTGTAAGCGGACTTCCTTCACTTTCCCGACTTATGAAAGACGGTATTGGCCCTGATATGACCCGGGAAGATCACGCAAACGTTTCGAGCCAGCTTTTTGCTTCATATTCAAAAGTAAAATCTATCAGAAACCTTGCGGCAATTATCGGTGAAGAAGAACTCAGTCCTCTCGACCGTCAGTACCTTAAATTCGGTGATAAACTGGAAAAAGAATTCTTCGGGCAGGACGAATACGAAGACAGAACAATTGAACAGACTCTGGATTTAGGCTGGAAACTTCTGGCAGGACTTCCCCGCGAAGAACTTACCCGAATTAAACCTGAATTTATTGAAAAATACTTACCGGGAGCTCAATGAAACTTAATATTGCACCGACAAAATCAAATCTCCTCGCAATGAAAGAACAGCTGGCAGTTTCTACCAACGGTTACGAGCTGCTGGAAGAAAAGCGCGAAATTCTTGTACGCGAGCTGATGCATCTTGTTGAACAGGTAAAACTTCTGGAAAAGGATATTGAAAAGGTGACCGAAAAGGCTTATCCGGCACTCAGGCGCATGCTGATGCTGGACGGAGCAGATCAGATTGAACGTATTTCTCACGCAGTTCATTATGATTTTGAAATGACGGAAAAAAAGGTAACAGTTGGAGGCATGTCCTTTTCTTCAATAGATGTAAATATGCCGAAAAAGGAGCTTTTTTATTCCTTCAACGGAACTTATGCAAACACCGACGCGGTTATCAACCGTTTTTTTGAGCTGCTTTCACTTTTAACTCAGATGGCTTCTATCCGAACAATTGTGTGGCGGCTTGCAGAAGAAGTAAAGAAGACCCAGAGGCGTGTAAATGCTCTGGATAAAATGATTATTCCTCAGACGACAGAAACCAAGGCTTATATAGAAAGCGTACTTGAAGAGCGCGAACGCGATAATACCTTTGTACTTAAAGCGCTGAAAAAGAAGGCAGAAAGAAATCAGGGATAAATAGAAAGAGGTAGCAGATGGCGAAAAGTTTTTTTAAGAAAATTCTGGTGGCGGTAAACGGAAAACAGTCTTCAATTGTAACGGCCATGTATGCAATCATGATGGCTAAGACCTACAATCTTGACCTGCGTTTTGTTTTTGTAATTGATACTGCAACCATTAAGTTTCTTTCTATAAATAAACTGATTATTTCTGATGATCTGGAAGAGCGTCTGGAGGCAGACGGCAAGCGCTATCTGGAATATGTAGAAATGCTTGCTTCCTCTAAGGGAGTAAAGTGCGAAAAGGATTTGCGCAAGGGCGGAGTTTTCTCTGAAGTTGTAAACTCGGCACAGGAATTCGGCGCAGACCTGATTTTAATCGGCGGAAATATGCGTGAAGTTGATAAGGGCGGAATTAAGCACAATCTTTTGACCAGCGCAGAAAACGGAATTCTTTCTAATGCAAAGTGCCCGGTTATGATTGTCCAGAAGCCTAATATTGAAGCAGAGTTTAAAATCTTCTGATGGCGATAAAAATGCCGTCTGAAATGGCAGTTCACCTATCGCCATCTGCTTTTACTTCGCAAAAGCCTTGCAATCTTGTATAATTTTCATTCGTGACTGATTATTACAAAATACTTGGTGTCCGCCAGAATGCGACCTTAAGCGAAATTAAGCGCGCCTACCGTGAAAAAGCAAAACTTCTCCACCCTGATTTAACAGGCGACGTAACTCTCCGTCCTGAATTTGAAAAAGTAGTTACAGCCTACAGGGTTCTTTCGGATGCACGCCAGCGCACAATTTTTGACGAATCCTTCTTCATGCGATTTGGACGCAACTACCACCACAGAGATACTTTTGACTATTATACCTGGCTTAGCGAACGGGAAGATGAAGAAAGCCGTTCAAAGCTGATTTTTTACACCCTCATGCACCAGAAGGAAGATGAGGCTGTTGCAGAGTTTAAACGCATGCAGATGAATCACGCAGATTTTTCGCTGAAAAAATGGTTTTCCCGCGAAGATTTTATGGATTACGGTTACATTCTGGCAGAAGAGCTTGTAATCCGGGCTGAATATTACGATGCATTTTTGCTTTTGGAACAGATAATTAAGATGGAATATTCTTTTAATTATTTTAAGATTTTCTTTCCGGAAGTAATGGATTTTACCCTTGAAATATTAAAGAAAAACATAGACGGCATTATAAACGACGAGCTTGCCCTGGATGTTTACGAACGAGCCCTTGATTTAGGCTTTGGAAAGGCCGCCGACAGATTCTTTTTACAGAAAATGTCGGAGGAATATCTGCGCATAGGCGACGAAGCGACAGCAGAAATCTGTTTTAACGCTTCTCAAGCATAAGCTGTAGGATTTTATTTCAATACGCTCTGGCCGTTGTAGTCCAGATCGGTAAGAACTTCGGTGTGGTCTTCAAAAACAGCAACGGTGTGCTCTTCGTGGCAGGAAATGCTTCCGTCTGCTGTAAGAACAGTCCAGCCGTCAGCGGCAGTTTCTACGTCGGCAGTTCCCATATTAATCATAGGTTCAAGGGCAAGCACCATACCAGGAACAATGCGGGGATTTCCACCGCGGCTAGGACAGTTTGGAACGCTAGGGTCTTCGTGAACATCAATTCCAACTCCATGTCCGCAGTAATCGTAAACTACGCCGTAACCATTGGCAGTGGCAATATTGTAAACGGCATTTGAAATGTCGCTGATTCGGTTACCTACAACGCAGGCTTTGATTGCAGCATCAAGACACTCTGCGGTTACCTTCTGAAGCTTACGAACTTCAGGTTTTACATTTCCAATCAAAAGAGAATGAGTTGTATCGCTGATATAACCGTTCAAATCAATTCCAACATCAAGACTTACAAGGTCACCGTCCTTTACGATGCGTTTTTTAGAAGGGATTCCGTGGATAACTTCATTATTAACGCTGATACATACTGCACCTGGAAAATCTTCACGAGCCCAGGCCGGCTTTCCACCGTGACCAATAATATAATTCTTAAAAAGATTGTCGATATCCTTTGTGCTCATTCCCGCGTGAATTTTTGGAATAAGCTCGTTAAACATATCTGCTGTAAGATGGCAGGCTTTTCTAATTCCATCAATCTGTTCTTCGTTCTTAATATAAATCATGATTTGCCTCTTGTGTTATATTAGCATAACAGCGTTTTTTTTGTAACTAAATTTGAAAATTAATATTATATTTATAGAAACTAACTTTGCGAGGTAAATATGAATAAATACACAAAACAAATTTTGACAGCGGGAGTTTCGCTGGTATTTGCAGCCGGCTTATTTGCGGCTCCTGCCAAAACTGCGGCTCAGACTGAAGCTTTGAAAGTTGTGGAAGCATTTCAGACAACCTTCCGTTCTATAAGCGACACTCTTCTGCCTTCAGTTGTAGAAGTTGATGTAACTGAAAAAAAGACCTACACAGATCCTTTCCAGGGCTTTTCAAGTCCATTTGAATTCTTTTTTGGTCGCCCAGAACCGGAAAATGACAAAAAAGACAACAAGGATAACAAAAAGCGTGAACGTGAATACGAGCAGAAAGGTCTTGGTTCCGGCGTAATTGTTCGCCGCACAGGAAACACTCTTTATGTTCTTACAAATAACCACGTTGCGGGCGCTGCTACAAAAATCAACATTAAATTGAACGATGGCCGTTCTTTTGAAGCAAAACTTGTCGGCGCTGATGAACGCATTGATGTTGCTCTTGTTTCTTTTGAATCTGATGATAAGTCTATTCCAGTTGCAACACTTGGTGATTCTGATTCTGTAATGCCTGGTGATATCTGTATGGCCTTTGGTGCCCCTCTTGGATACGCTCAGTCGGTTACACAGGGTATTGTAAGTGCTACCGGCCGTGCCGAAGCTCATATGTCCAGCATCAGCGACTATATTCAGACAGATGCAGCTATCAACCAGGGAAACTCTGGTGGTCCACTCGTAAACATCTACGGCGAAGTAATCGGTATCAACACATGGATTGCTTCTCAGTCTGGTGGTTCACAGGGTTTGGGCTTTGCAATTCCAATTAACAACATTAAAAACTCAATTGATGCCTTTATTAAAGACGGAAAAATTACTTACGGCTGGGTTGGTGTAAGTCTTCTTGAACTTACAGATGAATACAAAAAGCAGCTTGGTGTTGAAGGAATTGAAGGTGCCTTTGCAGCGGAAGTTTATTCTAACGCTCCAGCCTTCAAGGGCGGACTTAAACCTGGTGACTACATTGTTGAATTGAACGGAAAACCTGTTAAGACTGTAAATCAGCTTGTACGCGAAGTTGGAAGTCTTCCTACAGGAAGCACAGCAACCTTTACTGTAATCCGCGGCGGAAAACGTCTTCCTATGATTAATGTAAAAGTTGAAGAGCGTCTTAAGGATGTTTCTAACCTTAACAACAAGCTCTGGCCAGGCTTTATCGCGGCTCCTTTGACTGATGACATTAAAGAAGACCTTAAGATTGATGATAAGAAACTTAAAGGTGTTGTGGTAACTGCTGTTCAGGAAAAATCTCCTGCAGCTGCACTCAGACTGCAGAATGGTGATGTAATTACTGCTGTAAACGGAAAGGCTGTAAAAGATGTTTCTGAGTTCTATGCAGAACTTGCAAATGCCCAGAAGTCTGTAAACTTTGATGTATATTCGAATGGCGGTACTATTACAACTGGTACTTATAAGTTCTAAACGGAAATGCTTTCGCGGGGAACCTTAATTTGCTCCGCCGAGAAATGCAGGAACGCGGTATGAATAAGCTAGTCTTGTTCATTACCGCGTTTTTTTTATGGGCAGCGCTCTGATAGCGTTTCTATGCTACGCAAATCAAGAACCCCCGCTACGCATTTCCGCTTCGACCATAAAAAAAAGCACCTCCGTTATGGAAGTGCCTTTCGTATTATCTACCTAATGAGTGAATTAGAGTACACAGATAGGTACACAGGCTGCGATTTGCCCTAAGAGTGCGAGTGAGCGAGCACTCACGCAGCCTGCCGTTTCGCCCCCGCGAAACGGATCCTGCAATTATAGACTAAAGCACGCAAATTGGAACGAAAGTCTCAGCCTTCAAAGAAGCACCACCAATCAAACCACCGTCGATATCTGGCTGTGCGAGGAGCTCTGGAGCGTTAGAAGCTTTCATAGATCCACCATACTGGATGATTACTTCGTCAGCAACCTTCTGGTTGTAAAGTTTTGCGATATAACCGCGGATGAACTTGTGGATAGCCTGAGCATCAGCTGGAGTAGCAGTTTTACCTGTACCGATAGCCCAAACTGGTTCGTAAGCGATTGTTACGTTTTTCATCTGTTCTTCTGTAACACCAGCAAGACCTGCAGAAAGCTGGAATGCACAAACCTGTTCAGCTTCGCCAGCTTCGCGTTCGCTCAAAAGTTCACCAATACAAAGATCAACTTCAAGACCGTCTTTCAAAGCCTTGCGAACCTTTTTGTTGATAAGTTCATCAGATTCACCAATTTCGTGGCGGCGTTCTGAGTGACCAAGGATTACACACTGACATCCGATGTCTTTAAGCATTGTTGTAGAAACTTCACCTGTGTGAGCTCCGTTATCTGTTGCGGCACAGTCCTGTGCTGCCAAAATGATGTTGCTTCCCTTAACAACCTGAGCAACTGCATCAAGGTAAACAAAAGGAACACCAATCATGTATTTGTTAGTTTTTCCTTTAAGCTGCTCAACGAGGTCTTTTGCCAAAGCAACAGCTTCTGCTTTAGAAGTGTTCATCTTCCAGTTTCCAGCAATGTAATGTGTACGTGCCATTTTATATCTCCTATTAGCGCAAAGGCGTTTTACCCGCCCCGCAAAAATTTTCTGCTTTAATAATAATACATCGCGGAATAAAAAGAAAGACCGCGGCAAAGGAGGGAAACCGCGGTCTTAAAAAGGAAAAATTAAAAAAGGTTTAGTAAATGAAAAATCAATTGTTGGTTTTCATATATATAACCAAGTCTGTAAGAAATGGTTACACCGTGTTATAATATTTTTATGGCAAAAAAAGTTTTTCGTGCGCCGGAAGAATTGGGCGTTTTTTTTTAAGTCTGAACTTGCTAAAAAAGACAGCGTATTTGTATTCCCGACTGATGTTGTAAAAAACTCCTGGATTGACTGGTGCGTAATGCATCCGGAAGAAAGCGGCACTGATGCAGTTCCCCTTGAACGCTTTATGGCCTGGGATACTTTTAAAGGCGAGGCAGTAAGGGCTAAAGAAGAGGGAAAGTCCAGCATACCGGCAATCTTAAGAAAGTTTTTTGTTAATTCCTTGATTTCGGAAAATGCACAAAGCCCAGAAGAGTCTACTCTTTTCAAAAAAATAATAAATCCCCAGTATAAAAAAGAAGCGTCCTCCTTTACAGACTGGATTGCAAAAATGCTTCCAAGCCTGAAACTCTGGAATGATAAAATCACAAAGGCAAAATCTTCTGGTTACAAACTGGACGAGGAAGACGAAGATTTTCAGACCCTTTACCAACGATATTCTGAATTTCTTAAAAAGCACGACTTTTTTGAGCCAAGCTGGATTGTTCCTGATTTTATCTGTCAGGGAAAATCATATGTAATTTTTTATCCAGAAATTCTTGAAGACTATGCTGATTATATAGAAGTTTTTGAAAATACAGAGGGGCTTACCCTTGTACTATTGCCGGATACTGAAGCAGGACAAAAAGAGATATTATGTAACAAATATTCAGATTCACGGAAGGAACTTCGCCGTACTATTCTTGAAATCAGGAAACTTGCGGCAGGAGAGAATCCTTCTGCCCGCTGGGATCAAATTACTCTCAATGTACCTGATCTGGAAAACTACCGCCCCTATCTTGAAAGGGAGCTTACAAGATACTGCGTGCCTTTTGTAATCCGCGCAGGTTTTCCTCTTATAAAAAACACCGCCGGTCAGATTTTTAAGGAAATTCAGGACTGCTATAATTCCGATTTTTCTTATGATTCAGTCCGTGCCTTTGTTCTTGATGAATATATTCCCTGGTCAGAAAAATATAAGGAAGATCGCCAGAATCTTATCCGGGCGGGAAGTGAACTCAGATGCCTCTGTGGTTTTACGGAAAAAGAAAAGGGTGGCAAAAACTTTCATTTTGACAGCTGGGAAGAAGCCCTTAGTGACAGTGGAAATAAAACTGCTTCAGAAAAAGCCTTTTACCTTGGAATCAAAAAAGATATAAAGGCAATATGCAGGGCAGGTTCTTTTAAGGCTATTGAACAGGCCTGGATGGATTTCAGAAACAAATATCTGAATCTTGATGAATTTTCTGAACTTGCAGATGCAATAATTGGCCGTTGTATTACAGAATTAAAGAAACTCATAGAAATAGAAGAAAAATATTGCAATGAGACTAATTCCCCTCTGAAAATCAGTAATAGCTATGATTTTTTTGTAAACGAACTTTCCAATAAAACTTATACCCCTCAGAATAAAAAAGCCGGAGTTCAGATTTTTCCTTACAAGGTTACCGCCGGGGCTGCCTTTAATCACCAGTTTATAATTGACGCAAGCCAGAATAACCTGGAAATCCAGTATAAAAGGCTGGGCTTTTTAACTTCCCAAAAAAGACACAGGTTTGGTCTTGAAGATGATGATAAAAGCTTTAATGCCTCAAAAGCCTTTGTCCGCCTTTACGACGGATTAAATGATGATAAGACAAAATATTTCTCTTATGCAGAAGAGTCTTTTTCGGGCTTTGCAATCTGCCATAATTCACTGAAAGAAGAAAAAGCTGCAAACGACCAGCTTGATAATGAGGATTTTATCCTGGCCGAAAAAAATTATATGCTGGGAAGAAAGCCGGAAGAAAAGTTAAAACTTTCAGCATCACAAAAAGAAGAAATAAAAAACTGGCAGTTTTATAATAGCCCTCTAGAAGATGATAATTACAGTCCGTCTTCTATTCTGGAAGAAAAAATAAAAAATGTCCTCATCACAAAGCGGGATAAGAATCAGCAAAATTCGGAAGGTAAAATTGTCCTTACCCAGACTGACATGAAAAACTTCTTCCCCTGCCCCCGCAAATGGATTTTCTCCAACGTAATCAGATTGAAGGAAGATTCTCTGGATACAGATTTGATGCAGCCTTTTGACATGGGTAACATAAATCATAAAATTCTTGAACTATTTATGAAAAGCTACCTTGTGTCTAAGAAGCCCCTGCCTTTTTCGATAAAAGGTGCTTTTGAAAATGAGGCAGAAATTTTTGAGGCCGTAAAAGAATTTACCAGGCAGGTAATTAATGATGCTTCAGAAGATTATTCAAAAAGTCCGCTTACCCGCAAAATGCTTGAAGCACAGCTGGATTCAATAGCAAACCACATTATGGATTTTCTTCACATCTTCTTACAGCCTAATATGCCACCGGAAAAAATCAATACAAGAAGTAAAACGGAAGGCTACGGCGGCTGCTACGTAAAGGGAGTTGAAAAGGACTTTTCTCTGCCAGAGGCCGGAGAAAATTACAGTTATTATGGAAAATTAGACCTTCTTCTGTCTCCGTCTTTGCAAAACACCGACGCAGAAGGCTCAATTATCATAGACTACAAAAACTCGAAAATTCCAGCCGGGAAAAACATAGTTCTTGATGACCAGGGAAAACTTGGTGACTTTCAGATGCCAATGTACATAAGCCTTGTCTGCAAGGGAAAGGATGATGACTCTGTAAGCGTTGCACGTTTTTATTCCC
>NZ_AJGU01000004.1 GCF_000260795.1 Treponema sp. JC4 | reverse complement strand
TAATAATCATCAAAACCGCTGTCCTTCCAGTCTTTTAGCTTTCTTATTACCTGCTCCCAGATATAATAATCAAGGCTTGCAATGTAATCTGTTTTTTCCAGAATAGGAACAAAATTATTAGGACTTAAAACTCCTTTGAGCGGCTGATTCCAGCGGACAAGAGCCTCACCTCCGTTAACACACTGAGTTTTTGCATTAAACTGAGGCTGAATATAGAAAACAAATTCTCCACGTTCAAGCGCAGATGTAAAATCGTTAAGAATTGTTTTTTCTGTAATTAATTCCTGAACCATGGACATATCATAATAAGACAAAATCTTAGTATATTCGTTGTCGTTTTTCGAAATTGCAACAAAACCGCGGTCACACATGGCAAGAATATCTTCTTCAGGATTTTCAATCTCATAAACTCCTAGATATATCCTTATACGATAATGGAAGCTCTTGCTGAGATTTGTCTGGAAAGTTTCAAAACGGCGGACAATATCTTTTTCATCAAAATATTCCTTTCGCATAAGCATTGCAAACTTATCACCGCTTATGCGCCCGTGAATACAACCTTCATAATCAATCTGTTCAAAGGTTCTGGCTTCTCCAATCAGGATTTCATTTCCAATTTCTTCGCCAAAAATATCATTTATAAGTTTAAAATCACCAATATCAGAGCATACAAAAACATACTGATTGTCCGGATTATGTTTCAGTTCTTCTTCTGCATGCTTAAGGAAGGCTTCTCTGTTCAAAAGTCCTGTAAGTGCATCGTGGCTTGCAAGATATTTTTCTTTTTCAAGAATAGTCAGATATTCTGTTTTATCATCCAGCTTAATCAGATAACCGATTGGCCGGCCTTTTTTGTCTGTAAGGCGGGCAAGTTCACCGGAAAAAGTATGAATAATATCATTAATTAAGAAATTTTCATCTTCAATCGGAATAGAATCTGCATCATCCGGCAAATCGTTTTTCCACTGCATAAGATAGCTTTCAAGGAAAACATTTTTATTTTCATCTGATACAGAACGGAATAAAAGTCTTGCAATATTGTTGGCAAAAAGGCATTTTCCATCCAGATCATAACAGATAACCGCAGTACTGATATTGAGGGCAACCTGTTCCATCAAAATACCGGAAAATTCCTTTGGAACCGTACTCAAAATAAAATAAAGGTATATATATAGAACAATCGGATATATCATAATTGAAAAATTAAAAGGCCAGTGGAAGGCAACAAAAAATCCGTTTATCACAACTCCCGTACAGAAAGCACCGAGCAGCATATAATACTTTTTCTGAAAAAGCACCGGAATCTTTGCAACCCTGACAATACTAAGCACAATAAAGGTACAGGCAAGGAAATAAGAGAAAATCATGTGGAAGTAATACTGGGGCTTAAAAATAAAGATCCAGCAGAATACCCTTCCGTTTTCATTATGAACAGGAATAAAATCAACCGTATTGTGTAAACAGAAATTCAGCATAAGATAGACTGAATCTGCAATCGCAAAAAATACAAGACCATTGAAAAATTTATAGTAGAGTTTTCTTTTCTGACTGTAATAAGGAAGCCATAAGAGGCTCATGGAAAGGAAGATTAAGATCCAGTCCATTGCCGCAAAATAAAGGGAAGCCAGAAACATTGCGCGTGTGGCATAAGGAGTGTAGCACATTAAAAGGTAAGAACTTGTAATAACAAATACCGAAGTAATCAGTGCAATCTCAAGACGTGTAGTCTTGATGATTTTTTTAAATGCACAAAAGTACAGGACAAATAGCGAGAAAATTTCGATAAGTGAAATAATAGTAAAGGCTAACTTCATAGGCCACAAACTAAAGTAAAAATATTATTATGAAGTTAATTATAACACAGAAATAAAAATTTACAGTCTTTTTTTCTATTTAGACTGCTTTTTTTACTGCCTCAAGCAATTCTGAATATTCTGTAAAGGCTGGGAACTGAGGATATTCCTTTATAATGCTCTCTGTTGAGCGGAAAAGGAAGCCTGCTTTAGAAGCCTTAATCATTCCAAGGTCATTGAAACTGTCACCGCTGGCAATTGTTTCAAAACCAATAGACTGAAGGGCTTTTACAGTTGTAAGCTTACTCTGCTCGCAGCGCATTTTATAACCGGTGATTTCGCCGTTTGCTGCAACTTCAAGGCTGTTACAGAAAATTGTAGGATAGCCCAGTTTTGCCATAAGAGGGGCAGCAAACTGTTCAAAAGTATCACTGATAATAATAACCTGGCAAACTTTCTTAAGCTCATCAAGGAATTCTTTTGCACCAGGAAGAGGGTCAATTTTTTTGATTGTATCCTGGATTTCTTTAAGTCCAAGATTATGTTCTTTCAGGATTTTTATACGGAAGTTCATAAGTTTATCATAATCCGGTTCATCACGTGTTGTACGACGAAGTTCAGGAATTCCAACTGCATCAGCAAAAGCAATCCAAATCTCAGGAACCAAAACACCTTCCAAATCAAGACACGTAATAGTCATATAAAACCTCTGAAAAAACTTTAATTATGCTAATAAAATACAGTATTACTTAAAAGGTTGCAAGAACCCCGGAAAAATTGAGAAAGCAGGCTGACTTTGATACCCCCGCACATCAGGCAATGTGCAGGAAAAATTGTTAATCTTTAAGAAGCTTACCGAAGTGAATCAGATAATCGATAAAAGAAACGTAGCTGCAAAGAACACAGATGATAAAAAGAATGAGGGAAACAAGTTTAAGAGTTCCAAAGCATTCCGGCTGAATTCCAAAGCGAACAAGAGTTTCAAGGAAAAGAGCAAAGAAGCCTGAAGCAACATACATTACTGTCTTGAACTTTCCGCCCTTACGAGCTGCAATTGCAGTTCCTTTTTTTACTGCAACCATACGGATAAAGTTCATTGTCATTTCACGGTAGAGAATCAGGATAAAAAGGAATGGCTTCATGTAACTGAGTTTAGGATCAAAAGAGAACATAAAGCAGAGGAAGGTTCCAAGATGAACTACAACATCAGCAAAAGGGTCAAAAAGTTTTCCAAAATCGCTTACCTCGTTGTTGCGGCGTGCAAAAAATCCGTCCAGAAAATCTGTAAACTCCATAAAACAAAGGAGAGGAATTGCAATTACAACTGATGCTTTAGCAAAAAGTCCGCCAGTCCAGATAGGAAGAAAATACAAAATAAAAAATACTGGTGATAAAAGAATGCGGGTAAGAGTGAATTTGTTTGAAAGCTTCATAATAAAATTATTATAAAGGATTATGACAGAAAAAACAATGTAACAAAGTAAAAATACTCCCGGTCGCAGAGTGTGTGACAAAACCGCGCGATATCGCGCTACACGCTGATTGTGGCATAGTAACTATAAAAATGGCCGCTTTCGCGGCCGTCACAATCAGAGTGTTTTTATCACACACTCTACTCCCTTGCGTTTTTTTTCATTATAAAAAGTTTACTGGTATCCCTTAAAATCGTGGATAATGCTGACTGCGGACTTTGCGTCGTAGCCTGGCATTTCACGTTTGATAATCTGAAGGGCCTGCTCAACAATTCCAGGGCTGTCCGAAACACCGTGAAGTATTACAGTTTTATCTTCAATTGTTGCATGAACAAACTCAATATTCAGGTGATATTCAAAACTGAGTTTATTTACAATTGTCTGAGCCTTAAGAAGTTCTTCCAGCATTTTATTACCGGCTTCTTCCTGCTTTACAGTAACTGTTTTTTCAACAAAGTGGGCAATCTGTTCTGCGGCAATCTCTTCAGGAATCATACCTGTATTCAAAACCATGTGAAAAAGAGTGCTGTCATTATCTTCAATATTAAAGAAGCTTCTGTGGAAGCCGGCGCGGTTTGCATCACTTTCCTGAATACGCTGCTTTGCCTGCTTTTCGTCCCAGTTGAATTCAGCTCGAAGGCGTTCAATTCTGGTCTTTTCATCAGCAACAAGACGAACACTGATATTATTCGGAACTCCCTGCAAAACTGCAAAAGCACCGCGTCCGATAATAATCACATTCTTCTGCTGGGCAGCTTCAAGAATTGCATACTGTGCATAGTTAAAATATTCATCTCGATTCTTTGCAAGGGAAGCAAAAAATCCGGGCTTTCGCTCATCATACTTAGGCATTTTTGACTCCGGGAAACCCAGTTCAACAATGCGCTTTTCAATATCTTTACGAGTTACGAATTTATAATTGAGTAACTTAGCCAACTCTGCCGCAACCTCATCTCCATGAGCTGCAACCTGTCTAGAAACTGTAATAACTGCCATGATGTACCCCCTTTTTGAGTTAACTCAGAATCGTTTTCCATGTATTATGATATTATCGAAAACTAAATCTGTCAAAAAATTTTTCTACTATAAAATGTGACCCGGAGGTTTTATGAAAAATTATTTTACTTCTGATGATGAAAAACTAAAATGGAAGACTCTTGCCGAAAAAAAACTTCTTGAAACTGTCGTTTTTGACGTGATGGACTACACAAACCAGTCTGCAAGCGGGGTAAAAGGCGATTATTATGTTATGAGAGCACCAGACTGGGTAATTGTAATTACAAAAAAAGAAGATAAATTCATCATGGTAAAGCAGTGGCGCCACGGTGAAAAAGCTTTGAGCGTAGAATTTCCCGGCGGAGTAATTGATAAAGGAGAAGACCCTCAAACTGCGGCAAAACGGGAACTTATGGAAGAAACCGGCTGTATCGCAGGTAAGTTAACAAATCTTGGAAGCGTAAACCCGAATCCGGCGCTTTTTAATAATCATGTTCACGTATTTCTTGCAGAAGATTTAACGGCAACCGGCAAACAGGAACTTGATGCCGACGAATTTATAAACTGCATGGAGCTTTCGGAGGAAGAAGTGCTGGAAGGAATGGGAACACCTCAATTCCCCCACGGCTTAATGACAATGGCCTTCTGTTTATATATGAAGCACATGAAGAAGGCATAAAAAAATCCTACTAAAAAGCAGGATTTTTCTAAAAAGGTCAGTTTTTTATCGCTCGATAAATCTCGCTCTGAGGCATTTTATCGATGAACCTAAAACAAGCCTCTCGGCTCGTTTTTTAACGGTTCTTCTATTATTGCCCACCGTAAGGCTCATACTCCTTCTTAGGATCGTATGTACCGCGGCGATATTCACCGGTAAGACTTGGAACGTTCATCTTCATACCAGGAAGAATAAGGTTTGGATTTTCTGGTTTTGGCATTCCGGCTTTATTTGCCTGGTAAAGGTTTTCCCACAAGAGCGGGTTATTGTAGATGTATGGACGACCAGAAATATTCCAGTAGCAGTCTTTTGTTTCTGCCCAAGGGCGAACAATGTAAACTGCAGGAAGAGGTGTTACTTCGTGAACACCATCCAGAGAAGCAAGGGCAAGCTTTGCGTATTCAGTAGCCTTATCCCAGTCTTCTGCTTCAAAATATTTCTTTGCAGTTTCAAGATTTTCCTTTGCAGCTGTGTAAGCCATTGGGAAAGTATGAGGGGCATCAATCTTTTCTGCCCAGTTAACCTGATTTTCTGCAAGTTTGATTGCGTCTTCAGCCTGACCGCGGGCCATCATAGCACGGATATATTCTTTTGAAAGACGGGCATTTTCTTCTGCCTTTTTTGCATATTCAATAGAATCTGCATATTCTCCGGCATCAA
The DNA here is from genome assembly GCF_000260795.1 of Treponema sp. JC4. Lineage (GTDB taxonomy): Bacteria > Spirochaetota > Spirochaetia > Treponematales > Treponemataceae > Treponema_D. The sequence goes on along the minus strand of NZ_AJGU01000004.1, from coordinate 149,337 downwards.
GTGCGTTTTCAGCCTTTTTTTCATATTCATCAGCAAGTTTCTGATAAGTGTTGTTCTTAAAACTTCTGGCAGCAAACAAAGAAGCTACACACGCAGCAGCAGCTAAAAATGAAACTACTTTTTTCATAATTATTCCTCCTCTGCAACAGGTGCAGGTTCAACTTTTTTTTCAACTTCTACAGCATTACCATTATCGTCAATTGCAGCAGGGATTTCGATTTCTGCAGCTTCAGGTGCTTCGTAAGTATCTTCTTCAAGAAGAACAGCTCCAGCCTCTTCAATTCCTTCAATTTCTTCTGTATCAAGAATTGGAGCTTTTTCATCAGCTTCAGCAGCAAGTTCTGCACTTTCTTCTACAGCCTTTTTAGCTTCATCAAGTTTTTTCTGTGCAGCGGCACGTTTCTTTGAAACATCCTGATAAAGGGCATTGAACTGTTCTTTTGCTGTCTTGTAGTTATTATAAGCAGCTTCCGGATTCTGAATTGCATACTGCTGGTCACCAGCCTTGAATAAATCAGCGGCAGCTTTGTATTCTTCCTTGCGTGATACACCGGCTTTTACACTGTCGGCATTTCTTTTAGCTTCAAATGCCTGATCACGTTCTTCCATTGCAAGCTTTTTATAAGCAGCGAAACTTACATTCTTGAATTTTCCGTAAGCCTTATCTGCATCAGCAGCAACGGCAGCGGTATTCCAGTCTTCTCCGGCTAAAGCTTCTTCAACCTTAGTCAGATATTCAACGCCGGCATCATAATCTTTCTGATTGTAAGCGGCATATCCGTTATCATCAATCTTCTTTTTTCTTTCTTAGCCTGAACATAGCTTGTAAGAGCGGCATAGCGGGCAGCGACATCAGCACCCTGAGCTGAAATATCACCTTCAGATTCTTTTACTCTCTCAAATATTTTATCAATAAAGGCAAGAGCTTCTGGTGCGTACTGTTTAGCACCGGCTTCCAAAGCAGCTTTACGTGCATCTTCTATTTTTGCAAGAATTGAATCACGATCTTCAGCAGACTCATCGGCAACTTCGATTTCTTCAACTACCTCTTCCTGAGTCTCCTCTTCTGTAACTTCTTCCTGAACTACAGGAGCTTCTGGAGTTGTTTCTTCTGGCGCAGGTTTTGAACCACAAGATGTAAATGTAAAAATAGCAGCAGCGGCCAAAATTAAGGCAACTTTTTTCATATAGTCCTCCACATTTTGATATAACATTTTACTATAAAAATATCGAGAATGCAAATTTGCATTAATGATTTTGCATTATTTTTTTACTATGTTAAAATACTTTTAGTGAGGAAATTATGGCAGACGATTTTTCTTTTGAAATTGAAAAGAATCTGGGAGTCGTTAGCGAAGGCAAAGGCGGCTGGAATCTTGAATTGAACCTGGTATCCTGGGGGGGACGACCTGCAAAATATGATATAAGAAGCTGGTCTCCTGATCATCAGAAAATGGGCAAAGGCTCTACCTTCAGTGCAGAAGAATTAAAAGCCCTGAAAAATTTATTGAATAGCCTGGAAATATAATAAAGTTTAGTATTCAGCTACGGCTGCTGTTACTCCACGTTTAATAACAATTTCGTAAAGCATTTTCTCCAGCAGGATATCTTCCATAAGTGCCCCGCCGGAGCGGATTTCCATGTCTGCAGAGGCTAAAATTGCAAGAATTGCTGTCGCCTGTTTGTCGTTCCAGATTTTTGCTGCAGATTTATACTGATTCTGCATTGGCACGCTTGAAAAACCGTTTACTTTCAGGGTAAAAGAATCCGGCATTCCGTTATCGCAAACCTTATGCCACAAAACCAGTTTTCTGAAGCAGGAAGCAAGTCCCGCAATCAGCATTACCGAAGAATTTTCTTTAGACAGTCTGATTTTCTGTAAAATTGAAATACCGTTTTCAAAGCGTTTCTGAACCGGCTCTCCGCTCTGACTAATCTGATTAAAAAGAGTAAAGGCAGATTCTTCGCGGTTGTGAGTCAGAACTTTTTCAACATCATCAACTGTAACTGTGTGATCTTTTGGAAAAACAATAAAAAAGCGGGAACATTCGTTTTTAAGCGCCTGAGTATTGTTTTCTATCATATCAAGGATAAGTTCTGCGGCATCCTGATTAATACGGTAGCCGTTTTTCTGGAAGAATTTCGTAAGCCAGGGTACCTTCTGATTATCAAACATTTCCCAGAACTTCTTTTTATTCTGGGCAGGCACCAGTTTGTCTAATTTTGAATCTACACTGACTTCATCAGAAACAAGGATTAAAACTGAAGAGTCGTCCGGGTTTCCGTCAAGCCAGTCAGAAATCATGGCAAGGTCATCCTTCTTTTTAAGAAGCTCCGCACCCTTGCAGACTACGCAAACTCCATTAGAGAACAAGGTTCCGCTCTGGAGAATTGTCATAATCTGACCAAAAGGAGTTTCCTGAAGGTAAAAGAGATGCTCATCTATGTCGCCGAATTTCTTTTTGAGCCCAGCTTTTACCGCATCAACGGCTTCGTTGCGCTCTCCAAATTCAGGACCGGTGTAAAGATAAATCTGACCTGCCATCAATAATCCGCCGGTAAATTAGTAAGTTCTTACGATGTTAGAAAGAATACCTACAACGCGAACTTCTGTGCTGTAAATTGCAGGGAAATCCGGGTTTTCCGGCTGAAGGCGAACACGGCCTGCTTCTTTGTAGTAGCGTTTAAGGGTAATTGCATCATCAATTACGGCAACTACAATCTGACCGTCTACGGCAACACTAGACTGTTCAACAACAGCAAGGTCACCATCAAGGATTCCGGCATTAATCATGCTCTGACCGCGAACACGGAGGGCAAAATAACTTTTTCCAGGGCGAACAAATGGCTCTGTAAGATTAACGTATCCATCAAGGTTTTCTTCAGAAAGAAGAGGACGACCAGCGGCAACATTTCCCAGCAAAGGAACTTTTCCAACAAAAAGTTCTGGTTTCTTTTCGCGGGTATCAACAATTACACGGATTGAGCGGGAACGTTTTGCAGCCTGAGTAATAAATCCTTTTTTCTGCAAAGCCGCAATATGATCCTGTACGGCACGAAGGGAAATTCCAAAATGCTCACCGATTTCGCGGACTGTTGGAGGACAAACATTTTCCTCTGTAAAATCTGAAATAAAATCCAAAACTTCTTTCTGTCTGTCTGTAATTCCTTTCATTTATTATCCTCCTTTTTTTAGTCCTCTTCGAATTTACTTGTAAAGAGCTCTTCAATAACTTCGGCTGCCTCTGTTTCATCAGAACCTTCAACGCGCAGAGTAAGCTGTGTATTATAACCAGCACCCATTGCAATCACACCCATAATTGATTTTGCATTTACTTCAGCATCATCACGGATAAGTGTAACTTCACTTTCAAACTTGTTTGCTGTCTGAGCGATAATTGCTGCCGGGCGAGCATGGATTCCAGCTCTGTTCTGTACAGTTAAAATTTTTTCAACCATAATGTTTTCCTTCTTTAATATGAATCATCTATACCGTTATAGGCAATTTTTGTTTCGTTTGTTTCAATCCACTTAAGGACATTCTGATTGAATTCCTTAGCGGAGTTAACTCCCATATCCTTAAGACGCTCGTTCATAGCGGCGGCTTCAATAATGATAGGAAGATTTCGGCCTGGGCGAACCGGAATTTCAAGAACTGGTACTTTTACACCAAGCAGCTCCTGATACTTCTGGTCAGTACCAAGTCGGTCGTAAGCTTTACTGGAATTCCAGTCTTCAAGCTGAACAATAAGCTGAACTTCCTTCTGATTTCGGATGGCACCAACACCATAAAGCTGGGAAATATTGATAATACCAAGACCTCGGATTTCCATGTGGTGGCTGATCATTGTGTTTGCACCGCGTCCAAGCAGGGTGTTACCGTTTACACAGCGGATTTCGATAATATCATCAGCTACAAGACGATGACCGCGTTCAATAAGTTCAAGGGCAGTTTCTGACTTACCTACTCCGGAATGTCCGTTCAAAAGAATTCCGATACCGTAAACTTCAACCAATACACCATGCAAAGTCTGATGAGGAGCAAAAATATTTGAAAAAAGTCGGATAATACGGCTTAAAAACTCGTTTGTCTGAAGGTCTGTCTGCAAAATAGGACAGCAGAACTCTTCTGCTATCTGACGGAAATCTTCTGTAGGTTCCAGATTATAGGTAAAAACGCAGCAAGGCATTTCGTTTGAAAAAAAGTTTCTGATATTATCAAGTTTTTTTTCTTTATGAAGCTTGTGAAGGAAGGAGCTTTCTCCGCGGCCAAAAAGCTGAAGACGGTTGCTGGCAAAATTCTCATAAAATCCCGAAAGTGCTAACCCCGGGCGATTGATTTCAGGAACTGTTATGGCTCGTGGTAAACCGCGTCTGCCACCGATACACTTTAAGTTCAATGCATCGTGTCCTGAAAGTTCAAGATTGAGCAAATCCAAAACAGTGAATTTCTTATCTGCCATAAAAGTACTATACACATAATTTCTAGTTACCGCAATATAAAATTTCACTGAAACTAAAAAAAATATGGGACGCAGGCGGAAATTAAGGGGGGACCCGCGAGGGGGTGATACCTTGATTTTCGCCGTCGCTGGGACCCATATTTTTTTTGTGTTGCGATTTACAATTTTATTTGTGTTTTAGAAATTTGTGTTTTATACTAAGTACAGAAAGGCTTACCTAGTGAGCATTAATTTCATTTAGAAGCGATTATTCACTTCGACAGGAGACAACTATGACACCATCTATCAACGCAATTGGATTTACACTTGGAGCAAAACAGTCGGAAATGATTGAAACAAAATTGAAGAGAATCGCTTATGCAGAAGACTTAATTGTTGATCTGCTGATTAAAATTAAGCACGACAAAGATTTCAGTTTTGAAGCAACCATAAACTTCAAGTGGGGAACAACAGCACACGTTTCTGCAAACGATGATGATTTTGCACCAGGTCTTAACAAAATGATGGACGTTCTGGACATGAAGGTTAAGAAGGAAAAGGATAAGGTGCAGGAGAAAAAATGAGTGAAGCGGCTATGCCGCTTCTTGATAGATAGCAGACCGTTAAGAAAATTGCGAGAGCAATTTTTAGGTCTACCTACTTAAAACTTAAAAAGGGCTTCACATCGTGAAGCCCTTTCTTATTTGTATTAGTCTTTCTCTACATCATAACATGTGATGTGAAGGTCTTTAAGCTGCTGCTCGTCAACCGGAGAAGGACATTCATCCATTGGAGAAGCGGCAAGGTTATTCTTAGGGAAGGCAATAACCTCGTGGATTGACTCTTCATGACGCATAAGCATGATTAAGCGGTCAAGACCAGGTGCGATTCCTCCGTGTGGTGGAGCACCGAACTTAAATGCCTGAACAAGGAAGCCGAAGGCTTTCTGTGCGCGCTCGTCAGAGTAACCAACGATTTTGAAGATTCTCTGCTGCAAAGCAGGATCATTAATACGCATAGAACCAGAAGCAAGCTCATATCCGTTGAGTACCAGGTCGTAAAGGTCACCCTTTACTGCACCAGGATCTGATTCAAGTGTATCCCAGTACTGTTTCTGTGGAAGAGTGAACATGTGGTGTTCTGTTTCCCACATATTTGTTTCTTCGTTGAATGCAAAGTATGGGAAATCAATAATCCATGCAAAGTGGAATTCATCCTTTGGATTATAGAGGTTCAAATCTTTACCAAGCTGTTTGCGTATTGCACCAAGGGCTGTACATGCAAGCTGCCAGTTTTCATCACTTACGAACAAGATAAGGTCGTTCTTTTCAGCTCCAAGTTTAGAGCAGATTTCTGCTTCTTTTCCGGCATAGAACTTAGAAATTCCGCCTTCAAACTTACCTTCTGCATCAACTTTCATCCATGCAAGACCTTTTGCCTTGTAGGTTTTTGCTACTGCTTCAAGAGCTTCAATGTTCTTGCGGCTGTATTTATCTGCAACGTTCTTAACAACAAGAGCCTTAAGACCAGAGCGTTTGTGGCGCTGAATGTCGCGGCCAGAGTTAGCGGCACCGGCTTTGAATGCGTTGAAGTCTGCCAGATCAGCCATAAAAGCTGCATCCTGCATCTTCATGTCAAAACGCAAATCAGGTTTATCAGAACCGTAGAAGTCGAATGCATCTTCCCAGGCAATGCGGTCAAACTTAGCTGGCAAATCATAGTTCATTGTCTTTTTGAAGATGTACTGCATCATTCCTTCTGTTGTAGAAAGAACTTCTTCGCGGTTTGTGAAAGACATTTCCATATCAATCTGAGTAAACTCAGGCTGGCGGTCTCCGCGGGCATCTTCATCACGGTAGCAGCGGGCAATCTGGAAGTATTTATCGAATCCAGAAACCATCAGAAGCTGCTTGTAAAGCTGTGGAGACTGTGGAAGAGAATAGAATTTTCCAGGGTGAACGCGTGAAGGAACAAGGTAGTCACGAGCTCCCTCTGGTGTAGACTTAATAAAGGTAGGAGTTTCAATTTCCAAAAATCCTTTTGAAGTCAGATATTCGCGTGTTGCAAAAGTAACCTGCGAGCGCAAAATGATATTCTTCTGCATCGGGTCGCGGCGAAGATCAAGATAGCGGTATTTAAGACGCAGATCTTCGTTTGGAAGAACGATTGAACCGTCCTTCTGGCGAACTTCTTCAATACTGAATGGCAATTCCTGAGAAGTTGTAAAGATTTCGATATCGTTTGCTTCAACTTCAATTTCACCAGTTGCCATATCGCGGTTGATATCTTTTTCTGCGCGGGCAGCAACTACGCCTTCAACGGCAATACAATATTCGCTTTTCAAAGATGAAGCGATTTCTTTTACTTTATCGCTGGCTTTGTCACCCACCATAACCTGAGTGATGCCATAGCGGTCACGAAGACGGATAAATACAAGACCACCCAAATCGCGGGTACGGCTTACCCATCCGTTCAAAACAACTTTCTTACCAACATCTGCAGCACGTAATTCGCCACAGGTAACTGTTCTTTTGGTATTTTCCATGATAAAAATCCTTTTATATAACAATTTGCGGCACGAAGGCCGCAAAAAATTTACGAGTTAATAAAGAAAAGTGAGAAGAAAATATTGATGTTGGCAACCAGCATCAAAATATTTCCTATAAAGTGCATAAAGCGATACTTTCTAAGACCGTAGAAGACAAGTCCTAAAATATAGAAGATTGCTCCCATAATCAGCATCTGGAAACTTACAGGAGAAAGCACGTTATACAAAATCTTACATACAAAAATGCCGGAAAAACCTGCAATAATATAAAGAGCAAGGTTGGCGCGGCTTAAACGTTCGCCGGAAATTGCAAACATAATGGCACCAATCAGAGAAAGTCCCCATACAATGCCGAAAAGAGTCCAGCCAACCCGCCCTTCAATTTTTGTAACGGTATAAGCAGTATAGCCCCAGCCGATAATCAAGAAAGAAGAGAAATGTGAAAGCCGGTTGAAAACGTCTTTTGCGACACGGTTTGTAATTGAATGGCGCAGACATGAAAAAACGTACATGATAATCATAGTTGCACCAAACAAAGCGTACATTACAGTTGTAAGGTTTACATATTTTACCGCATTACGGATTGCAAGAGTTTCAAGGCAGGCTGTTGCTGCAACAAAAAGACAGGCACCAATTGCCTGAACAATTGAACTTGCTATCTCTTCTGCAAGCGTAAAAGGACGGTATTTTTTTGCAAGTTCAAGCGCAGCCTTTTCGCGGGCAATTTTTGCTTCTGCACGCTTGCGGGCTTTTTCGCTCTTAGCGTAATCAGCAGCTGCATACTTTGCCTTAAGACGCTCAGGGTCTTCATCATACTGAAGTTCAACTTCACGAACAGCTTTCTGATAATCTTCCTTAATCTGAGCCAGGCGCGAAGCCTTTTTTTCCTTCAAGGAACGCAAGGTTGATTTTCTTACCGCTGCCATAGCGATATCTTCTTTTCTAGACATATTTTAAAGACCCCCTGTATAGCGTTTTATTTTTCCAAATGTATTCGTCGGAAGCGCTCAAAAAGTAAAACGCCGGCTGCAACCGATACATTCAAACTATCAATTTTTCCGCAGGTCGGAATGGAAACAATAGTATCACACTGTTTTTCAAGCAACTGTGCCATACCACTTCCTTCGCTGCCCATTACAATTACAGACTTCTGAGCGAAATCTACCTTACCGCAGGTTTCGCCACCAGCATCTGCCCCGTAAACCCAGAATCCGGCCGCTTTAAGCTGTTCAACTGCACGTACAAGATTATTTACCACCGCAACAGGCACCCAGGCAGCTGCTCCGGCACTTGTTCTTGCAATTACATCATTATCTTCTATATTATTTGCAGCTTTATGTTCAGGCAGAATAACTAAATCTGCGCCAAACTGATCGCAGCTGCGGATAATTGCACCAACATTGTGCGGATCTGTAACACGGTCAAGAAGAACTACAGTACAAGTTTCCTTATCTGCAGTTTTAAGCCATGCATCAAAATCTACAAGATTAACAGATTTTTTCTGCTCGCCTTCAACTTCAAGAACAACTCCGCGGTGATCACGCAAAGCAGGAGAAAGAGAAGAAACCATCTGGTCAAGATTTTTGTCGTCTGTCTGCTCTGCTGTAATTCCTGCTTCTTTAGCGGCAGCAAGAATTTTCTTAACACGAGGGCCCGGCTTACTAAAATAAAGTTTGTAGCCGGAACCTGTGCCGTCTTTTAACGAGCGGAGTTTTTCTTCAATAGAATGGAATCCGGTGAGTATCATTATCTACCGCAGCACTGTTTGTATTTTTTACCGCTTCCACAAGGACATGGGTCGTTGCGGCCTACTTTTGCGCCAACGCGTTTTACAGTTTCTGGAATTACATTACCTGCAACATATTTCCATTCATCATTGATTTTCTTGAACAAAGAAATCTCATGATGAAGTTCGTGCATGTTGTGCAAAGTGTAATCAGCAGTGAATTCAACAATCTCTTCACCTTCTTTTTCACCTTTTTCTGTGCGAAGGATTTTAAGACCGTTCCACTGTGACTGGCGGCTCCAGTCTTCAGTAGCTTTCTTGTCGATTTCTGCAAGACCTTCTTCGTCGTCGCAAGATTTAATAATAAAGTCGATTTCGTGCTTTACATAAGATGAATAGCGGGCGCGCATACAAGCTTCCGCAGTAGGAGCTTTTACAGATCCTTTAATAATCGGTTCGCAGCATTCAGCGTAAGTTTTCCCTGAACCGCAAGGGCAAAGATTTTCATTTTTACTCATAATAGAATGATTTTACCAAAATGGCGTAAAATTGAAAATAGCAAACGAAATTGTCACTAGAAGCTTTGTTCAGAAATCTTTTTTACCCTGCCACGGTAAGCAAAGGCCAGCTGAACAGCCATTACACACCAGATCAGAGGCTCGCACAAAATGATTCCCCAGACCCCAAGGTGAGGAATTATTATGATTGTAAAGAGGATTTTTCCGGCCAGCTCCACAAGGCTGGAAACAAGGGGAAGGAGTTTTGCACCAAGTCCCTGCAGGGAATTTCTGAAAACAATCAGAGGACCAAGAACTATGAAAAAAGGATATGCAAAGCACAGGTATTTTGTTCCATAGTTCAAAAGTTCAGGATTCTGAGAGCCGGAAACGAACTCGAAAATCGGGCGGACAATAAAAGGAGATAAAATCAGAAGAAGGGCTGTATAGCACCAGATAATCAGAATTGCTATGTTTACACCTTTGTTGGCACGGGCCAGATTTTTTGCCCCGTAATTCTGCGAAACAAAAGTTGAAGATGTAATTCCCAGGCTGAAAATCACAACTGTACTGAGCGAAAAAAGTTTTCTGGCAGCGGTGTGGCCCGCGATGATGTAAGTTCCAAAGCCGTTGATAGCTGACTGCAAAATCAAAGTTCCCGAGCCCACAATTGCAAGCATAAGGGCCATCGAAAGTCCCTGCAGAAAAATCTCCCGGTAAAGTTTAAAGGCTCCGCAGCCGCGAATCTTAAAGCTGGCCGCCGACGGAATCAGGATTTTTGCCTTAGCAAGTATGTAGAGAATGCATAAAATTACAGAAGTTCCCTGAGCAATAACTGTGGCGATTGCGGTTCCTTCTACACCCATCCCGAATTTTGTAATCAAAAGAATATCCAGAATTACATTTAATATAGAAGAAAGAATCAAAAATACCAGGGGCATGAAGGAATTTCCGATTGCCCGCAAAAGTCCAGCGCACAAATTATAGGCAAAAAGAACACCGCCAAAAATGGCAACAATTGAAATGTAAGAAACAGCCTGGTCTAAAATCATGCCCGGTGTTCCCAGCATAAGCAGAAGAGGCTTGAGGGTCAAAAGACAAAAAGCAGTAACGCCGGCTGTAACAAAAATCATAATGATGATTGAAGCGGCAACTACGCGTTTAAGGTAAAATCTGTCACCTGAACCAAAGGCACGGGCAACAACAATACTGCAGCCGCTTCCAAAACCGTTTCCCAAATCAAGGATAATCTGGAAAATCGCAGCGCTGGCTCCAATTGCCGCCAGTGAATCTTCCTTGAGGTAATGCCCGACGATTACAGTATCTGCCGTGTTGTAAAGCTGCTGAAATAGATAAGACACCACAATTGGAATCATAAAAGACACAAGAGCCTTAAAAATATTTCCGTTCAAAAGGTCGGGATAAAACACTCGCTTTAAATTCATAAATGGTATTTTAGAAAATTTCGAAATATGCTACAACATCTGCATGGCAAACCTTATTTCTATTAAAAACTGTCGGATTGAAGACAGCCGCAGCACCCTGATTCCCAAGCTTGACTGGACTTTTGAGGAAGGACAAGCCTGGCTGGTAATTGGCCCAAACGGCGGCGGAAAAGCTGATTTTGTAAACGCACTCAGTGGTGCTGGAAACCCTCCGCTAAAAATTGTACCAAACAGTCAGAAGGCGGAAGACGGAGCCCTTTATTCCAGTCTTTTTGGCGACAGTGTAGAAATAGTTTCTCTTGAACGGGCAGCCCGCCTTATAGAAGAAGAACGCCTTAACGACGAAAGCGAATTTGTAGAAGGCGGTGTTGATATTGGTCGCACAGGACGAGTTTTTATTGCGGAAGGAATCTGCGGAAAAATCAAAAAAAATGCTCCTCTGCCGCCAGAAGCTCAAAGAATTGAAACATACCCTGCAATTAAGCTTTGCGGAGTGGAAAAAATCCTTGACCGCGGCTTAAAATATATGTCTACCGGCGAAATCCGCCGCACCCTTCTTGCCCGCGCCCTTGTGAGCGGTAAAAAACTTTTGATTTTGAGCGATCCTTTTGCAGGTCTGGACATTCAGAGCCGCACAATTCTTCTGGACTTTTTTAATACGATTGTAAAAAAGCAGGGCGGCGACCTTCCTCACGTAATTCTTGGCATGGAGCGCTGGCACGAAATCCCTGACGCAATTACACACGTTCTGGAATTCAGCGGAAAAGAAATCACCTTCTGCGGTAAGCGTGCCGACTACGAAAAAGTGATGGCTGAGCGTGCGGAGAATAATCAGAATAAAAAGGATGAAGCTAAAGCAGAATTTTCAGATGCCTTTAGCGAAACTTTAGCCGACACTGCCGTCTTAAGAGCCGATTCTGAAAACAACAGCTTGGGTACTGCGAAGGCAGAGGAAGAGAATGCAGCTGGAACCCAAGCTTCTGAAGGCTCCCTCCCTCTTATAGAAATGAACCATGTAAACGTTGGCTGGGACGACCACCGGGTTCTTATAGACCTTAACTGGCACCTTCTTCCAGGTCAGCACTGGCTGATTCAGGGTCCTAACGGCAGCGGAAAGACCACCTTCCTGGAACTTATCACCGGCGACAACATGCAGGTTTTCTGTAACGACGTCCGCCTTTTCGGTGCAAGACGCGGTTCCGGCGAATCAATCTGGGACATCAAAAAGCAGCTGGGAATTGTTTCTTACAGACTGCACGTGGAATATAGAATGGTAGGGGGAACTTCCCTTTTGAACGTAATTGTTTCCGGCTTCCGCGATTCAATTGGATTGTATGGTGCCGCAACAGACGTTGAAACAGCCGCCGCAAAAAAATGGCTCAAGCTTGGCGGTTTTGAAGGCCGCGAAAACGAAAGTTTTGGAAGCCTGAGCTACGGTGAACAGCGGGCAATTTTAATTCTGCGCTCGGCAGTAAAAACTCCAAAAGTTTTAATTCTTGACGAACCTTGTCACGGCCTGGACGAAGCCTATCGTGAAAAAATCCTTCATCTTCTTGAGCTTGTAGGTAACAGCGGAACTACGACCATGCTCCACGTTACCCACGACCCAAGCGAAGTTCTTGTCTGCGAGCATCACGTTCTTCAACTTTGCCCGGACGAAAGCCCAATGTATAAGATTGTAGAAAGGTAGCCGTCAAACTTTGCATTTTTTATGCCGATATTTAAAGCATGAAAAGATGCATCAGTTTTTTACTCGCCTGTTTACTCTTAACCTCGCTTTGCAGCGCAAAAAAGAAGCCTAAGAAAAATCTTCCTAATCCTGATGTTCCTACAGAGGAAATTGAATACAGCATCAGCGCGTCGGATTTACCGGAAGAAGAAAAAGTTCCCCAGCCAAAATATAAACTCAGACAGCCGGATGGTGCGAAAATAAATCTCCGCGAAAGCTGGGGCTACGTTTCGCAATCCCGCGTTTCAGAATACAATTCTTCAATTCCCCTTACCGATGTTTGTTTTTTTGCCGCCGAGGTAAACTGCTACGGCGAACTTGTTGGTGTTCCTTCCCGCTCAAAAATCAATACAGGACGCGCCCGCTGCCACCTTGTAATTGTATGCGACAGTAAATCGCTGACTCACTTTGTTTTACAGCCGGGAAGTGATGTTCGAAAAAAACTCCTGCGAGACATTGTCCGAGCCGGCGCCCCTTACGACGGCGTTCAGATTGATTTTGAACTTGTTCCCACCCGCGACCGCCACAACTTCATAACTTTTCTGTCTGATTTGCGCTATATGCTGGGGCAGAAAAAATGGTTTACCGTCTGTGTACCTGCCCGCTTCAAGCAGCTTCAAGAAGATGTTTATCCTTACAAAGAAATTGCCATGTACAGCGACCGCGTTTTTGTAATGGCTTACGATGAGCACTGGTCTGGAGGAACTCCCGGGCCGGTTGCATCCCTTGACTGGTGCCGCAAAATCACTGAATACGCAAAAAAATCCATTCCGGAAAAAAAACTGATTATGGGAATCCCGCTTTATGGCCGCAGCTGGGCCAGCGAAACTACAGCCGGAGCCTGGTATTTCAACGGCGCCAACAAAATCATGACTGAGCACGGCGTTGAAAACGTAGACTACGATGCAGAAATCCCTCATTTCAAATACACCGCAAACGTGGACGTAGAAGGCTGGTTCAACGACGTCTATTCCGTCCTGCAGTTCTGCCGACTCTACGAAAGCTTTGACATCCACAAAATGGGCTTCTGGCGAGTTGGTTTTGAAGATCCGGCACTTTGGGACTGGATTAAGCTTAACAGATAGGCCTGGAACGCCCATATTGCAACTATTAATATTAGTATAGTATAATTGTAGAATTGAAAATTGTTTTTGGAGGCATCACCTAGATGTTACAGATTTTTCAGGTCTACTGGTCCATGCTCCTTCGGTCTTTGGGCTACACCCTCATTTTGACCCTGCTGGCGCTTGTTTTTGCCATGATAATCGGTCTTATTTTTGCCCTGTGCAATGTAAGCCGCAATAAAACTTTGAACGCAATCGGAACTATTTATGTTGACGCAATTCGTGGTGTTCCTCTGATTGTACTGGCCTATTTTATTTATTTCGGCGTTCCTCAGGCTTTCCGTCTTCTGGGCGTGAATAATTTCCGTCTGCCGGCGCTTCAGGCTGGTACAATTGCACTTGCCATGAACTGCGGTGCCTATATGGCAGAGATTTTCCGTGCGGGAATCCAGAGCATTGATAAGGGGCAGATGGAAGCAAGCCGTTCCCTTGGTTTGAGTTACGGAGTTTCTATGCGTAAGGTAATTTTACCTCAGGCCTTCCGCGTTATGATTCCATCTATTATTAACCAGTTTATTATTACTTTGAAAGATACTTCAATTCTGTCTGTTATCGGCTACCCTGAGCTTACAAATATGGGTAAAACTATTTCGGGCAACACCTTCAAGAGCCTTCAGACTTGGGCTATTGTGGGAATTATGTATATGATTGTAATTGTTACACTCAGTAAAGTCGCAAAAAACATTGAAAGGAAGATTAAGATAAATGACCAGCAGTAAGATTCATGTAGAAAACCTTAAAAAGAGCTTTGGACAGCTTCAGGTATTAAAAGACATAAATATTGATATTAACGAAGGCGAAGTAGTCGTAGTAATTGGACCTTCTGGAAGCGGAAAATCAACATTTTTGCGCTGCCTTAACCGTCTTGAAGAAATTACAGCGGGAACTGTAATTGTAAACGGCGAAAACATCAGCGATAAGAAAATCAACATCAATAAGGCCCGCGAAAATATCGGAATGGTATTCCAGCACTTTAATTTGTTCCCTAACATGACTGTTTTGCAGAACATCATGCTGGCACCTGTTGAACTTAAAAAGATGACTAAGGAAGAAGCCCGCGAAACAGGTCTTAAGCTTCTTGCCCGCGTTGGTCTTGAAGAAAAGGCTGATACTTACCCACAGCAACTTTCCGGCGGTCAGAAGCAGCGTGTTGCAATTGCCCGCGCCCTTGCCATGAATCCTTCTATCATGCTTTTTGACGAGCCTACTTCTGCCCTTGACCCTGAAATGGTTGGTGAAGTTCTTGCCGTTATGCAGGAGCTTGCTAAGGGTGGTATGACAATGGTTGTTGTTACTCACGAAATGGGTTTTGCCCGCGAAGTTGCTTCACGCGTTATTTTTATGGACGGCGGTTATATTATAGAAGAAGGAACTCCAGACGAAGTTCTTAAGCATCCTAAGCAGGAAAGAACAAAGAGCTTCCTGGAGAAGGTACTATAATGAAAAAAATTATTACAATCAGCAGAGAATTCGGTTCGGCTGGCGGCACAATTGGAAAGAAAGTTGCAGAGCGTCTTGGCTATGAATATTACGACAAGGATTTGATTTTCAAAACCGCAGCAGAAGCAAACATGACTCCTGACGAAGCTGTTAAACTGGACGAAACTTTGAGCCACGGCTTTGGTTTTGGACAGAGTCTTTTCAACCTTTACTCTTCTCCGCTTGATGAAAAACTCTACAATGCCCAGAAAAACGTAATCCGCAAATTTGCAGAAAAGGGAAACTGCGTGATTGTAGGCCGCAACGCCAATGCCATTCTGGCAGAGTTCGATGCAACCCTTCACGTATTCATCAGCGCAAATCCAAACTGGCGCGTAAAATACCTTAAGTCAGACAAAATGAAGGACATGCCGGAAGACAAGATTCTAGCTCACCTTCTGAAAATTGACAAAGCCCGCCAGAAATACTGCTCATACTTCACTAACACAGAATTCGGCGTAGCGAAATATTACGATGTATGTTTATATTCGTCGGTTATCGGAATTGATAAGTGCGTAGATGTAATCTGCGATCTGGCGAAATAAATAAGAAGGAGGGGAAAGCCTTCCCCTCGCTCCAGCCCGCAAGCGGTCTTCCGCTACCCTTTCTCCTAGGGGACGCAACAAGTTGCTTACCCCTAAAACCCCAAAATATCAAAATTCTTTTTACAAGAAATAAAAAAACGGTAGTCAGTTGGCTACCGTTTATCAATTTACAATTTATTACTTTAAATTCTTTTCCACAAATGATTCTCGCTTAATTCACCGTAAATTGTGTAAGTCTTAATAAGAATATCTTTCTCATCAATTTTAACTTTTAAGGCAATACCTGAACTCGCAATTTTTTGAGCAATCTGACCATGATATTGAGCAACTGTACAATTCTTAGGATAAAAATCCATATAAAGCTGATGGTATTTTTTGTTTACTAGCAGTCCATTTATCACAGCATGAGAATCAAAGTAATCTCCTATCTCAAAATTATTCTTAATAGTTTCATTGATTGCTTCATCTAGTTGCATAGCCTACTCCTGCTCAATTCCTAATTCTTTTTCAACTTCACATATTTTCTTATAACTTAAACCATCAGAATCAAAATTCGACCTAATAATCCAGTTTTCAGTATTTCTAAAATCATAAATTTTTGAAGAAGTAATATAACCAATATTTCCAATAACTATATTATCTGCAGTAACAATTACGTCTGTTTTGTTATCTAAATCAACGTATTCTGCTTTTAATTTTTGATTTGCAAAATTAACATATACAAATTGTACTTCTTTTCCCGCAAAAATATCTTGATTTTTATAAATAGCATATATTCCGTCTAATTTAAAACTAGGAATATAATAAGCATTTCCTTTTTCTAATGCATTATTAAGAAATAACTTTTTATTCCGACTATTATCATTATACCCATGATAAATATAACCTTTTGCAATTTCGGAACCAATTCTATCCGATTCGTTTATAATACTTTCGATTTTTTTTGCTGCATTCTCTTTTATTTTTTCAATCCGTGCTAACATCGTTTGTCTAGCATTTTCAACATCTTCAATAGAACGCAGATTTTCTATATTTTCAACAATGAAACTATATTGCTTACCATAATTATCATCACTTTTCATTTTTCCTTTTACTTTACAAGTAACAATATCTTTTTCCCAAGAATAATGCTCAATTCTTTCATAAAGTTTTTCATCTTTTAAATTGGAATAATCAAATTTAATTTCTTTGTCACCACGATGAAGTCTTACTCCTCCACTATAAAAATCATTTAACGTAATTTTCTTTTTCTTATACAATTCATACAAGTCCATAGAATTGAACTCCTCAATAGACATTTCCACATAATTATCTTTCTTCTGCCCAGCCGCGAAAATAAATTGCGACAACAACATAAATGAGCAAAATCCTAAAACCAAAATTTTCTTTAATCTCATAATATTCTCCTCGCTATTCGTAGTTATAATTTCATACATAACTACAAATAACGTATAAAAGTATAATATACACGTTCAATGTCGTCAAATTTTTATATAAATACGTAAAATAAAGTATTTTTAGATTATGGATTATGTTTTCAGGAATACATTGCGAGCAGAACTTGATTATCAAGATATAAAGGTCAAAGAACTTTCGGTTCGCACAGGAATTTCTTCACGAACATTAGAAGGCTATTTAAGTTCAAGAGGTTCTATTCCACCAGCAGATGTTGCTTTTAAAATTGCACAAGCACTAAATGTTTCTGTTGAATATCTGGTTACAGGAAATCCAAATTATAGTAATGAACATAGTAAAAGCATAATCGAAGAAAACATTTCAAATCTTCCTATTGAAAAGAAAAAATTGGTTCGAGATTTTATAAAACTTTTAGATGGTCTTGATATAAGTAAGAAGAACAATTTGTAGATCTATAGATGTTTTTATAATTTGAATAACTACCTCAACGGTTCAATCTTTTCAAAATGTTCACCGCTTACGGCAAGATTCCAGGCAGCATAGGCTTCTTCTTCATGGAAAGCCAGCCAACCTGTAACCATTTTTAACTGACGTGCAGGTAATTTTCCAGCTAGAAGTTCACCATCAATTCCAATGGCAGCTTTATATTCCCCGTAATAAACGTGAACATGAGGTTTATTATGTTCTTTGTTATCCTTAAAAAGAAGGTAAATCACCATACCTTCAAATCTGCTTAATTCTGGCATTTTTATTCCTATGCGTAATCTTCTTTTGAATATTTGAAACTTTCTGCATATAAAGTTTCCGGTGCTATATCAATTTCGCCATCAAGCCATGAAACAAAACCGTGAGTCACTTTTGCAGTCAGGCGATTTTCTTCTTTAGCAAGCGGAGCAAATGCAGAACCTTTTCCAAGTAGAGACGTAACATCAAAAAGACGAGTTTCACCTGTAGAAAATTCAACAAGAAGCATACCGTCATCCAAAATCTTTATAGAGGAAACTTCAATTTCTGGGACTAATTCGCCTGCATAACAGATACCATCTTTAATATACATAAAGCACCTCCACGCGAAAATTATAACACAGAAATTCTTCTTATTACAAACATCATTTTACTTTATAATTTTTCAAAATATCCAGCATGGCATTCCAGACCGGTTTTGGCTGGCGATTGAAGTCAAACGGAAGGGCGTTTCCATAGCCAGGGAAGGTTCCCGGAACCCAGCTGCCGTTATCTGAGTAGCCCCACATGATAAAGCTTTTTACGTTAGGCTCTTCAAGGGCGATTTTTAAGAGAGTGCAGTAAACCTCCTGCTGAGCCTGCTCCCAGGCTTCTGGATTATCTTTTGGAATGCGGACATCAACTTCGCTGAAAGAAACTTCAAGTCCAAGCTCTGCATAGCGGCGGATATTAGCGCGGATTGCATCCTCATTCAAAGGCTGAGTTCCATCCAGATGAAGCTGCATTCCAATTCCATCAATAGGAATACCTCGGGCCTTAAAGTCCTTTACAAGATTGTACATACCTTCCGACTTTGCATAGCCAAGATTTTCGTTATTATACTCGTTGAAATAAAGCTTAACATCAGGATCACATTGGCGAGCCTTAATTAAAGCGTGTTCCAGATATTCAGGGCCAATCAGATTATACCAGAGGGACTGCCGCAGACTTCCATCCTCATTAAACATTTCGTTTACAACATCGTAAACCTTAATCTGTCCCTTGTAGTGAGACATAATTTTTTCAATATGCTCATCCATTGCGGCAAGGGCTTCTTCCTTAGTGCTGAGGTTGAGAATAAATGGCGCGTTCTGCTGGTGCCAGAAAAGGGTATGAAATTTTACGCTGATATCATTCTGCTTTGCAAACTCAATAAGATGGTCGGTATCACTCCAGTTCCAGAATTTTTTGCTTGGATGAATGTTTGCGTTCTTCATGTTATTTTCCGAAACTACCATCGTTGCGTTTTCCTTAACGATTGTCATGTTCGGTTCCTGAAGAATATCGGCACTGGTAACGGCAAATCCAAAATCCAGCCCCTGTTTTTTAGCATAGTAGTGGGCATTCTTTTTTGCACAGCCAGTTAGAAGAGTCATCATTGCAAGACTGGTAATCAAAATTAGTTTTTTCATATTTTCCCTCCCAAGAAAATATTATTTTTCAACGATAAGGCTCAATTCATTCAAATGCTTTGCACTGATAGCTTCAAACTCTTTAATAGAAAAGCGAGATAGCAGCTCTTTTGTGCTGGAAATCAGCTTAGGACTCATACTCAAAGTGCGGATTCCCATACCTCCAAGCACCATAACACTGTCAGCACGACCAGCCATTTCACCGCAGACAGAAACCGGGATATTTGCATCTGTTGCAGAGTTGAGCGTCATCTGAATAAGACGCAGGACAGCAAGATTGAACTCATTGTAAAGGTCAGCAACATGAGGATTTTCGCGGTCAACGGCCAGGGTATACTGAGTAAGGTCGTTTGTACCTAGGCTGAAAAAGTCACAGAGTTTGCTAAGACAGTCGCTGACAAGGGCGGCACCGGCAGTTTCAACCATGATTCCAACCGGAATATCTTTTTTGAAAGGAATATTTTCCGCAGCAAGTTCATTCTGAACTTCTTTTGCAATGCGCAAACATTCACGAACCTGACTAACGCTGGAAATAAGGGGGAACATAATTTTTAAGTTGCCGTAAACGCTGGCGCGATAAAGGGCACGTAGCTGAGTCTTAAACACTTGCGGATTTGCAAGACTGAGGCGAACGGCACGAAGTCCCATAAGCGGATTTTTTTCATCTAAAATCGGAATATCAACGGAATTGATTAATTTATCTCCACCAGCATCAAGGGTTCGGATTGTAACAGGCTTATCTCCCATAATTTCCAGAACAGCCTTGTAAGCTTCAAACTGAGTTTCCTCGCTGAAAGAGCGGGCAGCAGCGTTTAAAGATGCGCCGTTTTCTGACATAAATAAGAACTCAGTTCTAAAAAGGCCGATTCCATCAGCGCCTTCTTCCCTTGCGATACGGGCTTCTTCAATAGTTCCGATATTTGCCAGCAGCTGGAACTTTGTTCCGTCTTTTGTAACAGCAGGCTTATCCAAAAAGGCCTTAAGAGCCTGCTTGCGGTTAAATTCCTCGCGGATTTTAAGCTTATATTCCTGAATTGTAGATTTATCCGGGCTTACAAGAAGCTCAGCAGATTTTCCATCTACAATGACTGTTTCGCCGTTGTGAACTTTTTTTACAAGTCCGTTAATTCCAAGAATTGTAGGAATGCCGTAGTTTCGGGCAAGAATTACCACATGACTCGAAACACCGCCTTCGCTTAAAACAAGACCGGCAATTTTTCGCTTAGAAAGAATGATAGTATCTGCTGAACTTAGGGAAGTTGCAATAATTACACTTCCGTCTGGAACAGAGTTGATGTCAAAAGGATGGATATCAAGCATTTCATCAAGAACGCGGCCAAAAATATCGGTAATATCCTGGGCACGTTCAGAAAGGTAGTCGTTACCAGACTGACGGAGGCGGGCAGCATATTCTTCTGCCTTAAAATTTACAGAATATTCAATGTTAAAGAGTTCCCGCTGATAAAAATCCTTAAGTTCCTTTAAGAAAACAGGGTCTTCCAGCATAAGGATGTAAGTCTCGTATACTTCGCGCTGTATTTTATCTTTTGGATCAGTTTTTGAAAGAAGTTCAAGCTGTTCAGTAATATCCTGAATAACGCTCTGGCAGGCAAGTTCAAAACGCTCCCAGCCGCGATTCGTCTGATCTATTTTAATTCTATGCTGAGGGATTGCACGTTTTACAGCATCCGGTATAACAAAGGCGGTTCCGATTCCGGTACCGTCGGCAGCAGGCACACCTAAAAATACTTCCATAATTAATTGATTATAACACAGAATGAAAATGATTTAAAATGATTTATTTTAACTATATAATCTTCTCAGTTCATTCAAAACCCGCTTTTTGTCGGCAGTCCATTCAGGAGCTATAAGGATTCGTTTTGGAGGGTCTCCTGTAAGCCTGTGAACTACCATATTTTCAGGCAGAAGAGGAAGAGTCTTTTGTATAAGAGAAAAATATTCTTCTTTTGTAAGCGTTTTGAATTTTCCAGTCCGGTATTCAGCTGCAAGGTCAGTACCTTCTACCACATAGAGTACCGTTATCTTAATTCCGTCACTTGCTGCAGCAAGGACAGTTCTCACTGTATTCAGCATATCTTCTTCTGAATCGCCAGGCAGGCCGAAAATTACATGACTTACCACGTGAAGCTGTCCGCCAGCAGCCTTTGCAGCCTCGTGAAGAGTTTCCACCGCCTGCAGATAAACCTGGTTCTTAAAACCCCGGCGGCAGTATTCTGCAGTTTTCTCATTCGCCGTCTGAAAGCCAAGCTCTATCTGAACATAAGTCCTGGCACTAAGTTGACCTAAAAAAGCCAGCATCTCCCGGCTAAGACAGTCAGGCCGCGTCCCAATTGCAATTCCAACCACATCCGGTGCAGCAAGGGCCCGCTCAAACAAATCAAAAAGCCGCGACTCATCCCTGCCTCGCCCGGCATAAGTACTGGTAAAATTCTGAAAGTAAACTATATATTTTTTAGAAATCTTTTCCCCGCGCGCAGCAGCCCGGGAAAACTTCTTTTCTACAAGAGCCTTTGCCGACTCAATCTGTTCTTCAATCGAAAGAGTTCTGGCCGGAATAAAATCACCGCTTCCAGTCTGACTGCAAAAAATACAACCGCCGTAACCAAGGCTTCCGTCCCTGTTAGGACAAGTACAGCCTGCATCTACGGCGATTTTATAAACCTTTTGAGAAAATATTTTCTTGTAAAAATCTGAAACAGTAAGCACAGAAAGAAAATATAACGCTTTTATCGTTCAGAGACCATAGAAAGCATCTTTTCAATTTGAAGCTGTGCCGAATCTAATCCTTCATCTACGGAGTTTTCACCCTTGATAATATCAGACATTTCTTTTCCAAGAATGTTATAAAAACTTGGCCACTGAGCCATTACAGGACGGTAAACTCCACTTTCAAGGGCACGTCCAACCGCTTCATACTGAGGAAATTTTGCAAGAATGGCAGGATCCTTGAGACTTGAATAACGGCAGGGAACACCACCAATATTAACGGATTCCTTCTGTTTTTCTGCATCCATAAGATATGCAAGAAGTTTTACAGCATATTCCTTATTCTGACAGTTTGCAGGAATTCCCAATGCCCAGATTCCGTAAATGTTAGCGTTATATGCGTTGCTGGAAATACTTTTCTTTCCAGTAAGCGCTATATAATCCATAGAAGAATTATTTGTCGGTGTATACCAGCCCGGCCAGCCGATTCCCAGAGCCGCAGATTTATTTGCAATAGCAGCAATCAAATCATATTTTTTTGCACCGCGGCCAGTTGCAATCAAATCAAGATAGAATTTCATTGCCTGCTTAAAAACAGGAGTATTAACTGTCGGCTGATTATTTGCATCAACAACCCAGCCGCCAAAGGAACGAAGAATCGGCAAAAAGTCTACAACAACATTGTTTGTAGTATCCCCTCGATACATAAAGCCCAGATTATGACGCTGCCTTGTAAACTGGCAGATTTTCATAATATCATCGAGCGAACGAATTTCTTCCGGCTTATAACCTGCTTCCTTTACAAAAAGCTTATTATAGAGCAGAACCGTTACGTTTCCATAATATGGAACCAGATAAAGATTATCATTTACATAACAGATTGTCTTTGTAGCAGGCATGATATCATCATCAAGGTCATAGCCCAGCTTATTAAGATTAGCCAGAATGCCTTTTGATGTATATTCTGCAACCCAGGAACCGTCTACCATACATAAATCATAGGAACCTGCAACAATTCCCGAATCAGAAGCAATCCTCTGGTGCAGTTCATCTTCACCAAGTTCAAGAATTGTACAGGAAACATTATTTTCGTTTTCAAAATCTTTTACCTGTGCCTTTATAACATCTGCATAAACACCAGAACGCAAGGCAAGAGTCAGGCTGGCATTTACATCAGCAGCCTTAGATTTTTTATTTCCGCAGGATGTCAAAAATCCGGCTAAAAGGCAAATTATCAGGCTAATTCCTAGTTTCTTCTTCATAAGTAACCTCTCGATTTTCATTCAGGTAGAATTTCATGGTCTTTTTTACAGAACCAAGGCTTTCTTCAATTTTCCTCAGCGGAATCTGACAAAAATATTCAACTATTTCAGCATCAAGCTGCTTACCGGCAACCAGCTTCAATTCTGCGATTGCCTCTGTATAGGTCAGAGATGATTTGTAATTTCTTTCCATTGTCAAAGCAGAAAAAGTATCGGCAACAGCAAGAATACGCGATTCAAGCGGAATTTCAGAACCTTCAAAATGATAGTAGCCTTTTCCGTCTACCCGCTCGTGATGATATTTTATCCATTCTGCAATTTTTTCAAAGGAAGGAATCTGGTTCAAAATTCTTGCGGCAATTTCCGGATGCTGTCTTAAAATAGCCTTTTCACCATCTTCCAGCTTTCCTCTTTTTATAATGATGTCATAAGGAACACCAAGCTTTCCAAAATCAAGAAGAAGAGCCGCGCAGGAAAGCCGTTTAGGATTCAGGCGGATTCTATAGCGCAGGGGAAGTTCATCATAAAGAAGGAGAGTCAGATTTCTTACATTTATTGTATGACCTTCAAGATTAGGATCCCAGGCTTCCACAAAACCAATTACAGTTTCAAGAATCTGAGTTCCATACTCTTCTGCCCTCATAAACTGAATGAAAAAAAGGAAAAGAGTAAAACTGAAAACAAGTTCACCGCAATAAAGAAGGATTGCAATTTTTGACTCAGGAATACTTCGTGAAAAAATCAGATAATGCATTATCACGATTCCAATCATCAGAAAGAGGACAAAAAATATAATGAGGAATCTTAAACCGTCGTTTTTAAGAAAAACTGTCCTTTTCCAGATCAAAAAATAGATGCAGAGCATCACATTTGCAAACATCAGACAGAATTCAAGAACTATAAGATAGATAGAAAGATTAAGCATAATTAACCTCTCTTTTCGTTTATTTCTTCAGTAGCGTAAAAACGAATCTGATTTTTACCGGCCTTTTTTGCCTCGTACAAAGCATCATCAGCATGCTTGTAGGCAAGATCAAGATCATCATCATTTATGTTTAGCTCTGTATAACCGATTGAACTCTTTATTCCTTTGCCAGAGCCATCATAATTTGCAATATTAAGTTTTTTCAAAATTTCAGAAAGAACTTTATTTGAATTCTTATCATCAGCCTTTGTTCTGTACAAAACTATAAATTCATCACCACCAAGACGACCGGCCAAGCCTTCAACATTATTTAAATTCCATTCAGAAATAGATTTTTTATAATGCTCCTCAATTCCAAGAACATCGATTATAGTACGTCCGGCAATCTGAATGACCTTATCGCCCATCTGATGCCCCATACTGTCGTTAATTTCCTTAAACTCATCAAGGTCAAAAAGGGCAATCCAGATATGAGAGCCGTCATTAAGCTTTAAAATCTGATCTGCAACCGAGAAAAAGCGTCCCCGGTTCAAAAGACCAGTCAAAGTATCAAAAGAAGATTTAACTTCCAGCTCCTTCGTAATCTGAATATTCTTCATATAAAGCAGATACTGCTGGATTCTCATTCTGTGGAACATAAAGTGCATTCCAACTGCCAGAGCCTGAACCAGAATAAGATTAAAAGTATCTATATGGGCAATTGAAAAAGTCTTAAAACTATAACTAGACCATAGGTAAATGGCGCTTAAAGCTCCGGTTACCAGAACCATTCGCAGAATATTGTCTGTATAACTCAGGGTCGTAAGAATCAAAACAATCAGATAAAAAGTTCCCGGAATAAAAGGTCGGAAGACTGATACACAAATTCCGTAGGAATACATCATGACAACATTCAATATAAGGAATTTAAGACTATGCTTTACAGAAAATTTAGGACAAAGGCCGATTACCAGAGCCATTGTTAAAGAAGATAAAACATAGCCTCCGTAAATAAATAAATTTTCGCGGCTTAAATTGAAAAGATTTAAAAATGAAGCAATAAAATACATAGAAACAACACCAAGAAAACACAAATTCATAACCATAATATGATTACGATTTGAGGTCTTTATCATTCCAAGACATTCTTTGTAAGTTTCCTTGTCGTATCCGTAATAAGTTATGCTCTTGCCAGCCATATCATCCTTAGACAAATATCCAATTATTATTTTATCACGGATAACTAAAGACACAAGAAAAAAATGTAAAATAGAGGAAATTGCCTATCAGACAGGTAGCTTGTATACCTCTTCAACCCCTGTTACCAGGATGCCGCCCATGCCCATCTGGAGAGGAAGGGAAATATCCATGTCATAGCGGTCGCCAACGGCAAGACAGTTTTCGGCTGCAGTCCCTGTAATTTCGCAGGCTTTCTGGAAAGGTTCCAGTGCCGGTTTTGATTTATAGCAGGTGTCAAGGCCTACAATTTCCGGGAAGAAGGCACTTACCCCAAGGGCATCCAGAGTTTTGCGGGCAGGTAAAACCGGATTATTTGTAACGCAGATGAGTTTGTATTTTTTTTCAAGCTCAGTCAGCTTAGCAATAAGTTTTTCATCACGGGAAAGAAAGTTTTTTGGTTCAAGCAGGCTTTTACGCCACTCAACGCTCTGTTCGATTGGAATTCCAAACGAAAGCAGGGTGTTTCCCAGGCTAACTTTTTTTCCCTCGTTTTTTGCAGCAAACTCTTTTCTATAATTAAGAACTTTTTCCCGGGCCTGGTCGGCTGTCATTCCGGTAATGCGGGCATATTCACGTACCTGACAGTCTACCTGTTCAAAAGCGTAGGCAGCATTTGTATAAAGAGTCGAATCTATATCAAAGATGATTGTCTGTAAATTCTCCGGGATTTTATAAATTTTCATTGGGAGTAAACCTCTTTGTTACCTTTACAATGTGATTAGCCGCGTCCTGCAGCCCCCCGTATACCCCAAGCCCGGTCCAGGCCGCGCATGCGTCTCCCGTAAGCTCGCTGTCGGGGCAGTTACAGATTTCAAGCGTCATTCCAAGGGCATTTGCCTTCAGCTGCATCCAGCTGTCATTCTTAGCCTGTCCACCGGTAACCGTCATGCTGGCCGGGAATGCAATTCCATTTGCTGCCAGTGCAGTTTTGAGCCTGCCAACCGACTCCTTTACCTGCTCTAAAATCTGACGGATAATTTTTCCGCCCTCGCTCTGGGGATTTTTTAAGGCAGCCTCTACAAGCTGGGGATACTCTATTACGGCACCACGCTCTTTTTCAAGGCGGTGTTTATATTCTACAAAAATACGGCCGCTTTCTGCACTCAAAACAGAAATGTTCCAGAGTCCCGGAATTACAGAAGGCAGGGTTCTGGTTTCAGGCGTAAAAAAGGGCTTGTCTATACAAAAATTAAAGCCTTCGCTGGAACCTGCCCTATCACAGAGACGTCCAGCCTGCAGGGTATTTGTCCCGATAAGGGCTACTACAAAGTCAGGGGCACCACAAAATACGGGAAGGCCGTCTGCAAGCTTTAGTTCTGCCGCCGCAGCCTGGGTAAGTTTTCCTGCAAGAGCGCCCGGAGCAGAAAATCCCGGGAGCTTTCCTAAATCTATTCCGCACGCCAGTGCGGCATCATCATTCCAGTAAGCCTGCTCAAAACGAGCCTCCGGCAAAATTGTAAGGGCAGAACCGGTCAGTTGATAAATGAAATATTCAGGGCCGGAAAATACGCGGGAAGAAGAGGCATATTGAGAAGGAAAGCGATTCTTAAGTTCGAGAATGCGGGGCAGGAAAAGGGAGCGCGCGGCGGAAGACGGCACTGCCACCTGGGTAGATTGCACTTCCCCCCGGGGAGACTGCACTTTTACTTCGCCAGACTGCCCCCCGTTCAAAGTTTCATTCCACCTGAAGGTAAGCCCATCATCAAGCACGACAGTAGGACCCGCCCCGGAAATACAAATACCTTCAATAGAAGCCTTCTGCTCCTGATTAAGTTTTTCCATAGCAGCCGCCAGAGCTCCCATCCATTCACGGGCAACATACCTGTCATCCGGCTGAGGAAAGCTCTTTCGGCATAAAAAAACGGCTTCGCCGTCCGCAGTAAAAAGTCCTGCTTTAAGCGAAGTCGTTCCAATGTCTGCGCAAAGTACAGTTTTCATGGATTTAGGGCAGATTACTCAGCCTTAGTATCATCCTTTTTTTCATCCTTTTTGTCAGATTTTTCTGACGCAGGAGTATTCTGCAGCTTTACGAGTTTTTCTATAATATTGCGGTTATCAAGCAAATCGCTGAGCGACTGATTGTAGTGAACGCGTGTAATTACGTTTGCAAAAAGTCCGCTTACGTTTGTGTTGATAAACCATTCGCGCTTCAAAAGCTCTTCGTGGTAAACTGCGTTAGTACCGATGATGCGGTAGAAGAGTCCTTCTTCATAAGCCTTATCAAAAAGCTCAATTGCATTACCAGTAAAGAATGGAAGAGAAATAGCACAGATAACTTTTGTAGCTCCCTGCTCTTTCAAGAATCCCATAGCCTTAAGCAAAGTACCACCAGTTCCAAGCATATCATCAGCAAGGAAGGCAACCTTACCTTTTACGTCACCCAAAAGCTTAACAGACTTGATGTTAGTTTCGTTAGCATTCTGAGTTACGATAGAATAATCGCGCTCCTTGTAAATCATAGCCAGAGGCAGTTTCAAACCAGAAGCGTAGAATTTATTTCGGTCAATAGCACCAGTATCAGGCGAAACAATAACCAGATCCTCTTTCTTACCGCTCAAGTCAACGATTTTTCCAAGTTCACGGATAATCTGATAACTTGCGTGAAGGTTTTCAAGATTGATTTTTGAGAAAGCGTTTACAATTTCGCGAGAGTGAATATCGAGAGTAATAATGCGGGTAACGCCCAGAAGCTCATACATGTGGCCAAGCATAGATGCAGTAAGTCCTTCGCGGCCCTTCTTCTTATGCTGACGGCTGTAAGGATAAGACGGTACAACAAGAGTGATTTTTTCAGCTCCTGCCTGACGTACTGCGTCAATTGTAACAAGCAGAGACATTACGTGGTCATTTACAGAAAGCACTGCTTTGTTTTTTCCGCCATTGAGTGTCAGAACTTCGTGATTTTCAACATCCTGGAAGATAAATACATCTTTTCCGCGGATAGTTTCAAGAAGTTCAGTCTTGAACTCACCATTTGCAAAATAAGTAAACCGAGCATTTACCTTGAATACAGGCGGACGGTACTTATCTGTAGCTCCTCTTATGCACAAATCACTTGTCTGCACATCGTTATGCAGGTTGATATTGCTCACAAGCTCTTCTTTAGTTAGCTCATAACGCTTAGATATAACATCGTTCTTCAAAGTGAAGCGGTGTTTATACATGTGTTTGAGGTGCGTTATGACTTCATCGGCGAAAGCTTCGCCACCAGGACAGGCAACAATCGCAAGACTTGTTGGTTCCGAATAAGGCATTTCAAGACCCCTTTATAATTTAGATATGAAAACTATACCAAATCTTGCGGTTTTTTACAACATTTGCGCCAGTCCTAACACCTACTCGCCTTCCGGGCTCCACTACGTTCGGTCTTACAGACAATGGTATTATAAATATATTAATTAAAAATTGCTCCCGGTCACGAAGCATGGTTCAAAACCGCACGATATCGCGCTACACGCTGATTGTTGCAAAGAAACTATAATACTGACCGCTTTCGCGGTCACAACAATCAGAGTGTTTTTGAACCACGCTTCGCTCCCTTGCGCAAATTTCCCCTTCAACTTTATAATACCATTGTCTGCAAGACTGGCTTCGCCACCCTCTACGCTCGGGCGTTATGCCATTTAAAATTAAAAAGGCTGCCCTCCCAAGCTTGAGAACAGCCTCATTATTCATCTTACAAAATTATCTATTTGTTCAGCAATTTTGCCAAATCTTCTGCTGTGAAGTGGAAGAACTCAGCAACTTTCTTAGCAGGACCAGAAGTACCAAAGTTATCAAGACAGAAGCAGTTCTCTTTTGAAGTGAACTGGAGCCATTCCATAGAAATACCGGCTTCTGTACAAACAACGCGTTTTGGATTTCCCATAATCTTGTCCTGTTCAGCCTTAGAAAGTCCTTCGAACTTCTTCAAATCTGGAACAGAAACTACGCGGATAGCTTTTCCGCTTACAAGCTTAGCAGCATCCAAAGCCATGTTTACTTCAGAACCGCTTGCAAGGATTGTAATATCTGGGTTTGCGCTTCCTTCCTGTACAACGTAAGCACCCTTTTCTGCCATATTCTTCTTCCAGTTCTTATCAGCTTTTTCGTAAACTGCAAGAGCCTGGCGTGTAAATGCCATACAAACCGGGTGATCTTTAGAAGCATAAGCCATATTCCATGCTTCCATAGATTCTTCAGGGTCACCAGGGCGGATTGCCTGAACACCAGGAATAGCGCGCAAAGAAGTCATAGTTTCAATTGGCTGGTGTGTAGGACCATCTTCACCTACGTAGATTGAATCGTGTGTGAATACATAAATTACAGGCTGCTTCATCAAAGAAACAACGCGGAGTGATGGGCGGAGGTAATCAGCGAATACAAGGAATGTAGCACAGAATGGACGGAGACCGCCGTGCAAAGAAATACCAGCACAAACAGCAGACATTGCAAACTCGCGGATACCGTATTCAATTGTACGGCCAGCGCGGTTAGCAGGGCTGAAAGTTCCGTTGTCAGTTGCCTTGAATGCAGTCTTGTTTGGTCCCATAAGGTCAGCAGAACCACCAACAAGGTTAGCAAAGCGGGCAGCAATTACGTTCAATGCTTTTCCAGAAGCATCACGTGTAGCGCAAGCGTCGCCTACCTTATATTCAACATCTTTTACAGATGCGTCTGTTACGCTGTCAGAATGGTAAGCATCCCAGAGCTTCTTGAGTTCAGGATTTTCTTTTGCCCAAGCGTCAAATTCAGCATTCCAGTCAGCTTCTGCTTTTGCAAATGCAGCTTTTTTATCTTCAAAATATTTGTAAGCTTCAGGAAGAACGTAGAAGTCTTTGTCTGTTGGAAGACCAAGAACTTTCTTTGCTTCAACAATTCCTTCAGCTCCAAGAGGTGCTCCGTGAACATCAGCTGTTCCCTGTTTTGGAGCGCTCTTTCCAATTACAGACTTGAGCATAATCAAAGAAGGTTTGTCTGAGCATTTTTTAGCTTCTGCAACAAGTTTTGCAATGCCTTCTACATCATACATATCACCTTTCAAAACCTGCCAGCCGTAAGCTTCGTAGCGTTTTGCAATATCATCAGTGAAAGTAATGTCTGTATTACCATCAATAGAAATCTTATTCTGATCGTAGAATACGATAAGTTTACCAAGTTTAAGGTTACCAGCCAAAGAACAAGCTTCAGATGCAACACCTTCCTGCAAACATCCTTCACCCACCAGAGAGTATGTATAGTGGTCTACGATTGTGTGTTTTGCAGTATTGAACTTAGCAGCAAGCATAGATTCTGCTACTGCCATACCAACAGCCATAGAAACGCCCTGTCCAAGAGGACCACCAGTACATTCTACGCCGTCTGTATCACCAAATTCAGGATGTCCAGGACATTTAGAACCAACCTGACGGAAGTTCTTGATATCATCCATGCTTACTTTGTAACCAGCAAGATGAAGAATGCTGTAAAGAAGCATTGAACCATGACCTGCAGAAAGTACAAAGCGGTCGCGGTCAGCCCATTTTGAATCAGCAGGGTTGTGCTTCAAAACTTCACCGTACAATACAGCTGCAAGTTCTGCAGCTCCCAAAGGAAGTCCTGGATGTCCAGAATTAGCCTTCTGAATTGCGTCCATAGACAAGCTGCGGATTGATGTTGCCACAGCTTCAATAGTTTTTTTGTCCATATATCACCTCTAAAAAAATGCCGATTAAATTTTTTTTCCTAAGCTACTCCGCGGATAATTGCCGCAAGTCTTTCTTCACCGGTTTTTCTTTCCAGCGCAAGTTTAAATTTAGAATTATTAAAAAGCCCTGCAAGTTTTGAAAGCACTGAAAGATGTGTCTGTGTACTTGCTGCAAGCAGAACAAACATTACAGAAACAGGTCTTCCGTCGATAGCCTTCATATCAATAGGATTTTTAAGATAAACAACACAGATTGCTTCGGAATCTTCAGAATTCAAAACAGGAGTTCTTGTGTGAGGAAGTGCAATTCCATTTCCTACAGCAGTTGTCAAAACCTGTTCACGTTCACAAAGCGATTTATAAACTACTTCAGGGTCAGTTCCCGCCGGAAGTTTTACCAGTTTTGTAATTTTTGAATAAACTTCCTGTGGATTTTTTCCTTCAAGCTCAAAAACTCCACCACGGTGTATCATGTCTGCAATATCAACAGCTGCACCCATACTTTTTTCTCCTACTCTACTAATCCGAATCCTTTATATTTATTACTTTCCAGCGCCGCTTTCAGCGTATATACAATATCCTCAAACGTTTCTTCCATACCATTAAGAGAAAGTGCAACATCATCAATTGGAAATTGTTCGCGCAAGACAAGATTTTCAACATCTTCTAATAAATGAACCACATGACTGAAAAGCTGCGATAAAATTACAAGCTCCTGCTGGGGAAAATCCGACACAGAAACATTTGAACCTGCAATATCGCAGATAAGTTCATTTACGTTTGAAAAAAGCTTTAGCATCCGCTTTCGGATTGGTGCGATTCCAAAATCCGAAAACTGGTTATAATCTTTTTCTATTATATCATGGCGTTTTTCCATGTTCAACATGAGCAGATTTCTCTCTTCAGGATTGAGATGAAGGCTACCCGGAAAAACCTCTGCAACCAGGTCAGAAATCTGGCGCTTTTTCTTTGCCTTAAGATTATCCCAGATAAAATCTTCAAGAAAGGCATCCACAACCTGAGGAGTAAAAGTAATGCTCATTTCAGAAAGAAGAAGGTCGTTGGAAATTGACTGATTCCACTTTCCAATGTAAGGAACATCTTCCCCTGTACGCCAGATTCTGGTTTCTACCCCGTAAGGAGAAAAACCGATTTTTGTCGTATGCTTTAAAAACTCTTCAGAAGAACCGCAGTTTTTTATACAAAGCTCTTCCTGATGTTCCAGATACAAAAAGGCCAGTTGTTCTTCTATAGAACCAGCAGGACCGTTTTTATCAAAGCTCTGTAAAAGTCCGTTTTCAAAATCAGTGTACCAGTTTTCACGCTCTATCGAAGCAGAAGAAATAATCATTTCCTCCTGAGAGCCCGGTAAAACCGACATTTCTACAATACTTTCTGCCCAGTCTACTACGCGGCAAAGGATTCTGTCTCCGAATTTTATGCCCCCTTTACCCGCAATTTTTTTCAGCGGCCAGGAAGTAAGGGTAATTTCTGTCGGCAGGGAATATTGAACAGAAGAAAGCGAAACGTCCTTATTTGCCTTATCATTTACAACATAGGGAATTACGTAGCCTTCACCAAAAAGTGCAAAGGTATCAAGGGCAAAATTCATTGTAAAAGTTGCATTTTCTTTTTCAATAATTTTGGAGTTTACATAAACCTGAATTTCATCCGGCGGAATTTCGGGATTTACAAAAGGCATACAGCGGTGCCCCAGAATAATCTGTCCCTTATCAATTTCTTCCTTACTCGGCTTAAAAGAGAACCAGCGGCCTTCAAAAACGCCTGCACGGGTAACATACTGGTTATTTATCAGAGGAAATACTAAATCTGAAGAATGAAGCAGCGTATGAATTTCTGTTTTAGTTGCCTTTATGCCGTTTGATTTTAAATAATGATAAAAATCGTCAACAGTAAAAACATCACACTGAGAACAGAGATAAGAATTTATAATTTGTGTGTAATTAAAATCAATCATTGTCGCCGTGTATTATACAAGGCAAACGGATTAATAACAATTACACTCAAAAAAATTTTAAATCACGCGGATATCTATAATTTCTGCATTTGATTCAGCAAGAATTGACTTCATTGAATCAATGGAAATATCTGTTGCCTTTACAGTTACCCGTCTGGTTCCCTGCTTTTCAGATTCGCGGGTTACAATTGCAATTACATTACCTTTTGCTTCTGCAACCTTTGCCGCAAAACCTGCAAGCTGGCCAGGCTTATCCTGCATGTAGAAATTTGCGCGAACTCCCTTGTAGCGGGCACCGAACATATTTGTAAAGAGCTGGAAGAGGTCACTTTCTGTAACAATTCCAACTACAACATCATTTTCAACAACCGGTACACAACCGATTTCATTATCGATCATCAGTCTTGCTGCTTCTTCGACAACCTCATTTTCGCTTACGGTAAGCACCTTTTTAGTCATGCACTTTCCGCAGGTCAATTTAGAAAGCAGATAGCTGATTTCGTACATATCAAGCGTTGTTGCTTCAGAAGGAGAAGCCTTTGCAATATCATTTTTTGTGATAATTCCAACCAGTTTTTTTGAGCTGTTCAAAACCGGCAGTTTTCCAAAACCGTTTTTCAACATTAACTGTTTTGCTTCTGTTATAGGTGTATTTTCCTCAACACAAACAGGATTTTTTGTCATCACGTCTTTAATAATCATATAGGCCTCCTAATTCTTGCAGACGCAGCGCTAACCACCAAGGTAAGCACTCTTAACGGCAGGATCAGAAATCAAATCCTGAGCATTACCGCTTTTTGTAATTTCTCCTGTTTCTAGTATATACCCTCTATTGGCAATTGACAAAGCTTTAAATGCATTCTGCTCAACTAAAAGAATAGTTGTACCGGCCTGATTGATTTTCTGAACAATATTAAAGATTTCATCAACAAAAATTGGAGCAAGACCCATACTAGGCTCGTCCAGAAGCAGAAGCTGAGGCTGTGCCATAAGGGCGCGTCCCATTGCCAGCATCTGAAGTTCACCACCGGACAAGGTTCCCGCACTCTGGCGGATTCGTTCCTTAAGACGAGGAAAGTATTCAAAAACCATTTCCTGATCGCGGGCAATCTGCTCCTTGTCGTTACGCAAAAAAGCGCCCAGCTCAAGATTTTCTTTTACAGAAAGATTTAAGAAAATGCGGCGTCCTTCCGGAACCTGAATAAGATTGCGGGTTACGATTTTATCGGCAGCAAGATTTGTAATGTCTTCGCCGTTAAAAGTGATTGTTCCGCTCTGCTTTTTAATAAGGTTGGAAATAGAATGAAGGGTTGTTGTTTTTCCAGCACCGTTACTTCCAATCAGGGTGATGATTTCACCTTTTTCTACATTAAAAGAAATATTTTTCAAGGCACGAATCGAGCCGTAATTTACACTTAAGTTTTCTACTTTTAACATGCTCCAGCCTCCGATCCAAGATATGCCTTGATAACATCCGGGTTCGACTTAATCTCCGCCGGACTTCCTTCCGCAATAATACGGCCGTAGTTCAAAACCATAATGCGTTCGCAGATGTTCATTACAAACTTCATGTCGTGCTCAATCAAAAGAACAGTAAGCTTAAACTCCTTTCTGATAAGCTCAATCATCTGGCGCAGCTCTTCAGTTTCCTGAGGGTTCATTCCGGCAGCCGGTTCATCAAGCAAAAGAAGCTTTGGATTAGAAGCAAGCGCACGGGCAATTTCAAGCTTGCGCTGCTCACCGTAAGGAAGATTTTTTGCAAGCTCATTTTTCTTTTCGCTGAGCTTCAAAATTGCAAGAAGCTGATCTACCTTCTGATCCATAAGCTGTTCGTCGCGGCGGAAACGAGGCAGACGAAGAAGCACGTCAAAAGGATTTACGATTCTCTGATTATGAAGGGCAATGCGGACATTATCAGCAACTGTCTGACTGTTAAAGAGGCGGATATTCTGGAAGGTTCGCGCAACACCCATCTTATTAAGCTGGGCTGGAGATTTTTTATTTGTAACCCGAACCTTGCCGTTTCTGTCCCAGAAAGTAATCTGACCGCTTGTAGGAGTATAAACTCCGCTCAGCATATTAAATACAGTAGTTTTACCAGCCCCGTTAGGACCAATCAAACCAATTAATTCGCCTTCCTTAAGATCGCAGGAAAAATTAGCAACCGCAGTAAGACCACCAAATACAATAGAAATATCTGCCGCCTGGAGAACTGATTTTCTTTCTTCACTCATTATTTTGCCTCCCCTGCACTTTTCTTTGAAAATACTTTCTTTAATCCGCCGGCCTTAATCCAGTCAACAAAGCCCACAAAAGAGAATTCCTTAAAGCCAAGAAGTCCCTGAGGGCGGAAAAGCATTACGATAATCAAAATTACAGGATAAATCAAAAGTCTGAAGTTCTTTAAGAAACGGAGGAATTCCTGCAGATAAGTCAAAACAAAGGCTGCAAGAACTGAACCGGTTGTAGAACCCATACCGCCAAGAACAACATAAATCAGATAGTTGATGGAGTTGTTGAAAGAAGCCTGTTCAGGTTTTACAAAGCCGATTAAAGAAACGTAAAGGCCGCCGCCGATTCCAGCTACAAAAGAAGCAATAACAAAACCAATCATTTTGTATTTGAAAATCGGAATGCCCGAGCTGTTTGCAGCAATTTCATCATCACGAACCGCAAGAATTGCACGGCCGTATGTCGAGCGGATAAAGTTCTGAATCAAAACAATCAGTAAAATCAGCGTTCCTATAATACAGAAGAAGGCAAGATTAGCGTCAAAAGCCATCATAGTTGTAAACTGCTTACCGTTTGGACCACCTGTAAGAGCCTTAAGGTTTACTAAAACTACGCGGATAATTTCACCAAAGCCTAAAGTTACGATTGCAAGATAGTCGCCGTCCAGCTTCAAAGTTGGAAAGCCGATTAAAAATCCAAAGAAGGCTGTAATCAAAGCTGCAATAATAATACTTACGCTAAGAGGAAGACCTGCAACCTCATTCAACATAATTGTAGAATAACAGCCGATAGCCATAAATCCAGCCTGACCAAGCGAAAGCTGACCTGTAATACCACAGATAATATTTACGCTCAAAGCCATAATGGCATTAATACCGCCCAGGTTGATAATCTGAGCTGTATAAGCGTCCATAATTTCAAACTTAATTAAAACAGACGGAATAAAAAGTGCCGCAAATGCAAAGCAGGCAAGAATTATTGTGCTTCTAACAAACTTATTTTTCATACCCCGCCCCCTTATACCTTTACAGTTCTCTTAGAACCAAACAAACCGGTTGGTTTTACAAGAAGAATAACAATCAGAATTGCAAAAGAAATTGCATCTGCATACTGGGAAGAAATAAATCCCTTAGTCAAAGTTTCTGCAATTCCAAGAATTACACCACCAACCATAGCACCAGGAATAGAACCAATACCGCCAAGAACGGCAGCAACAAAGGCCTTAAGACCAGGCATATAACCCATCATCGGATCAATCTGAGGGTAAGCAGTTGCATAAAGAACACCGCCCGCACCAGCAAGAACCGAACCAATAACAAAGGTAATTGCAATAGTTTTATTTACGCTAATACCCATAAGGCTTGAAGCACCCATATCAAAAGAAACGGCGCGCATAGCCTTACCGGTTTTTGTGTAATTTACAAGAATATTAAGGGCAACCATCAGCACTGCAGAAGAAATAATTACAATCAGCTGAAGGTTAGAAATAGAAACCACTCCCAAAGAGTAGTTCAAAAGTGGCATTGTAGGATACTGACGAGGGTTAGGACCAACAAAAGGAAGAACACGCATAACGTTCTGCAAAATAAGTTCAACCGCAATCGCAGTAATCAAAGAATTCAAGCGAGGGGCATTACGAAGCGGACGATAGGCAAAACGTTCAATAACAAGAGAAAAAAGTCCGCAGAAAATCATGGCAGCAAGGAATGCACAGGTCATACCAGCCACGTTAGCACCCATAGCACGCAAAACAAAATAGCCGGCATAAGCACCCAGCATCATAACATCACCATGTGCAAAGTTGATAAGCTTTACAATACCATAAACCATTGTGTAGCCCAAAGCGATAAGGGCATAAATACTTCCAAGTGATAAGCCGTTGATTAACTGCTGTAAAAACATACTAGCTCCGTCCAACGTTATCCTCCATCATAAAACGATTTTACAAAAAAAATGCGGAATGCCTGGTTCAAACTCGGACACCACTGCCTTCCGCTCACTTTTTAAGTGTATAAAATTCACTTTTTCATGTCAATGAAGAAATTAAGTATTTTTAAATATTAATAGAAGATATGGGATAGGAGTGTGGGTGGGAGGGGACGCCTCCTCCAGCTAACTCTTTCTTTTTTCAATTATCCGTCCTATAATTTTAATATGAAACTTACTTTCTTAGGCACAGGCACAAGTCATGGAATTCCGGTAATAGGCTGCGACTGCAAGGTTTGCAAATCAAGCGACCCGCACGACAGACGCTACCGCTGTTCAGCTTACGTTATCACAGATGGCGGAAAGCACCTTCTGATTGACTGCGGCCCCGAATTCCGCCTGCAGGCCCTGGAAAATAATATACGCGAAGTTGATGCAGTTCTACTTACCCACTCACACGCCGACCACCTGCACGGCCTCGATGACCTCCGCATTTTTTCAACAGCTTTTTCTCACAAGGTCACAAATCCAAAAGCCATTGAACAGATGAAAAAGCCGCCTATCCCGATTTATACAAATCAAAACACCCTCAGGGATGTAGAAGTCCGCTTTGACTATGTTTTCCGTACCCACAAGCAGGGTGGCGGAGTTGCAAAAATCCAGCTCTTCGCCCCGGAAAGTACTTTTGATTACGGCGATATAAAAATCACCCCAATCCCTATGATGCACGGAAGTCTCCCTGTTACAGGCTGGCTTCTTACAGAAAGTAACGACAAGGGCGAAAAAAAATCCATCGCCTATCTTACAGATTTAAATTATATAGAAGATTCTTCACTTGAACTGATAAATAAAAATTGTGGAAAACTTGAACACCTGATAATTGACGGTCTTCGCGTAAAGGAACATTCTACCCACTTCACGATTCTTCAGGCCATGCAGTGCGCCGCAAAAATCCCCGCAGAACACGTCTGGATGACTCATATTACCCACGAAAACAGCCACGAAGAAATTATCAAATATATAAATGAACAGCTTCCAAATGTGCCGGCTCTTGAAAAATGCAAGTCTGTTTTGCCGGCTTATGACAGACTCACAATTGAAACATAAACAGGGCGTTAAAATAAAAAACCGCCCTTGATTCAGGACGGCTTTCAAAGCGTTTGTAATAGACACAAATTCAAACTATTTGTTTTCTACCTGAGCTTCTTTTGGAACTCTTACTTTCTTTGTAACAAAACCAGCATTCAAGCAGTTCATGCAGATTTTGATTGTGCGTACAGTTCCGTTTCCAAGGTCAGCTCTGATAGTATGAAGATTTGGTCTCCAAGTTCTGCGTGTATGGTTATAAGATTTACTTACTTTATTTCCAGACATAACGCCTTTTCCGCAAACATCACACATTCTAGACATAATCTATTTCCTTCCTTACAATGAAATTCAGATTAAAAAGTAGTTTAAAAAATATATAGAAAATAGAAAATAAAGTCAACCATAGCAAACCTTATTTACCATATTGTGCCTCAATTTCCCTAATCTGGTCGCGGATAGCTGCAGCCTGCTCGTATTCCATTCTGTCGGCACAATCGCTCATCTGTTTTGTCAAAGCCTTAATCAGTTTTTTACGCTCTCCAGGATTAAAGAGGTTCGCAGATTTTTTAAGCACTTCTACATTCATGCGGGCATCTTCGTCGGCATCAGTTTTTTCGTGAACAAGAATATCCTGAACCGCCTTTTTGATTGTCTTAGGCGTAATTCCGTGTTCCTTGTTGTAAGCCATCTGAACTTCGCGGCGATGGGCGGTTTCCTTGATTGCGGCTTCCATGGCAGGACTTTTGTGGTCAGCATACATCACAACCTTACCTTCCGCATTTCGAGCCGCACGCCCGATTATCTGAATCAGAGAAGTTTCCGAGCGCAAAAATCCGATTTTATCGGCATCCAGAATTGCGATAAAGCTGACTTCCGGCAGGTCGATTCCCTCTCGCAAAAGGTTAATTCCAATCAGAACGTCAATTTCACCCTCGCGAAGGCTCTTCAAAATCTCAACACGTTCAAAAGTGTCAATTTCAGAATGAATATATTTTACCTTTAAATCAAGCTCAGTAAGATAATCCGTCAAATCCTCCGCCATCTTTTTAGTCAGAGTCAGAACAAGGCTGCGCTCCTGGCGGGCAATACGGTCTTTAATCTCCCGGTAAATATCTTCCATCTGACCTTCGCTAGGCCGCACTTCAATTTCCGGGTCAAGAAGACCTGTCGGGCGGATAAGCTGCTCAACAACCTGAGTACTCTGCTTAATTTCATCCGGACGCGGAGTTGCGGTAACGTAAATCACCTGATTTATTTTTTTATCAAACTCTTCTTTTTTAAGCGGGCGGTTATCAAGGGCACTCGGCAGGCGGAAACCAAAATCAATAAGATTCTGCTTGCGGCTGCGGTCGCCTTCGTACATGGCACCAATCTGAGGAACAGAAACGTGAGCCTCGTCAATCATGCACAAAAAGTCATCCGGGAAGTAATGCAAAAGGGTTGCAGGCGGCTGTCCGCGGCTTCGGCCGGAAATAGGGCCCGAATAATTTTCGATTCCCGGGCAGGTTCCCATTTCCTTAAGCATTTCAATATCGTAAGTTGTTCGGGTTTTAAGGCGCTCGGCTTCCAGCATTTTGCCGGACGCCCTGAACTCTTCAACCCGCTCTTCCATTTCCTTCTGGATTCTGTCACAGGATTCAAGCAGCTTATCATGAGGCACAACAAAGTGCTTTGCCGGGTAAAAAACCGTTTCATCAAGCTCTTCCAAGACGCTGCGGTTCAACACGTCAAAACGGCGGATTTTCACAACTTCGTCCCAGTCAAGCTCAATGCGGTAGGCGGCGTCAGTTTCCATGTAAGGCGGAAAAACTTCGATAACGTCACCCTTAATGCGGAAGTTGCCCCGGTCAAGTACATCATCATTTCTCGAATACTGCAGGGAAATCAGCTGTTCGGCAAACTTCTTTGTATTCAGAACCTGCCCCTTTTCCACGTGAACGCGCATTTCCTTATACAAATCCGGCATACCAAGACCGTAAATGCAGGAAACAGTGGCAACAACAATTACATCCCGGCGCTCCATAAGGCTGTAGGTGGCACTCAGACGCAGCTGGTCAATTTCCTTGTTGATATCGCAGTCTTTTTCTATATAAAGGTCACGCGCCGCAACGTAAGCTTCTGGCTGGTAGTAGTCGTAGTAAGAAACAAAATATTCAACCGCATTATTAGGAAAGAAAGATTTGAACTCGCGGTAAAGCTGGGCAGAAAGAGTTTTGTTGTGACTCAAAATCAAAGTCGGCCGCTGAACCTTTTCAATGATTTTTGCCATGGTAAAGGTTTTTCCAGAGCCCGTAACGCCCTTAAGGGTCTGATACTTATCACCCCGCAAAAATCCTTCAGAAAGCTTTTCTATCGCCTGCCCCTGATCCCCGCTTGGTTCAAAAGGCGAAACAACCTCAAATCGTCGCATTTAATCTCCTGTTGCCGTCGTAATTTTCTGAACAATAACAGTCTTCGTCACGGCAACATCAGCAGTCTGCAAGCATCCTGCTGACATTATAATCAAAATTACAACTTTATTCGCAAACTCTCATTACGTCTTCCCCGACGCACAACCACCGTAATCACATCTCCCGGTCTTTTACTCTCCAGCGCCGAATAATAATCAGCCAGAGTCTTCACATCAACATCATCAATTTTTGTAATAATATCGCCGCCCAGATAAATCACGCTGCTTCGGTTTCCATAGTAAGCCGCTTCAGAACCGCCCCTAAGTCCGGCAGCCTCAGCATTTCCGCCTTTAGTAACTTCCGAAACAAGCATACCAGTCGCAATATCAAGGCCCGCATACTGGGCAATACGACGGCTGTTCTGAACAAGCCGAGCCGCAATAGTTCCCCGGTTTACCTTTCCGTATTTAATCAAATCCGCAACAACGCGCACCGCAGTCTCGCTAGGCACCGCAAAACCAACCCCGCTTGAACTTCCCGAAGAAGACATAATCATCGTGTTGATTCCTATCATGCGTCCGTTAGTATCCAGCAAAGGCCCGCCCGAGTTTCCCGGGTTAATCGAAGCATCCGTCTGAATCATATTGCGGATAATTCTGTTATTGGAATTCTGAATAGGTCGTCCCAGCCCCGAAACAATTCCGGTCGTCATCGTACGTTCCATACCAAAAGGGTTACCAATCGCAATCACCTTCTGCCCAACCTTAAGCGCCGTAGAATCCCCAAAAGAAATCGTCTTCAGTTCCATTCCGCTTGGCGGCGTAAACTTAATCACCGCAAGGTCGCTGTCCAGATCCTGACCAACCACCTCCGCCTCATACTGAGTGCCGTCAAAAAGCGAAACATAAATCTTAGTCGCCCCCTGAATCACGTGCACGTTAGTCAGAATATAGCCGCGTTTATCAATAATCGAGCCCGACCCGGAACCACCGTCCTGCACATAAGGCTCCAGAAACCAGTCGTAACTCGTCACCTTAGTATTAATGTTCACAACCGCTTCGTTACAGGCAGCATAAACACCAATATTCTGCTGCTCATCCTGGGTATAGTTAGCGCCTCCCGTAGAAACAGGGATGATTACCGCCGGATTCTGCTCCAGCCCGTCAATCAGCTCATTACCCTGCTGACTTCCTTCCGCACTTGAAATCTGTCCATCGGGATTTATCTTCTCATTAACAGCGCCAGTCTCGTCCCGGTCTGCAGCCCCTGCTTCATCTTTTGCAAAAGACCGTCTTCCAGTAAAAGTTGAAACACCAAAAACCAAAACCGCCGTCAAAGCGCAGAATTTAAAAACCTGTGAACCCGAATACAATTTCATAGAAGTAAATTTAATAAATAGAAATGAATAAAGCAACCGTATTATAAATAAAAACAAATTAAAAAATGGCTTCCGGTCGCGGGACTTGGGACAAAACCGCGCAATAATGCGCTACACGTTGTTTGTGGCAAAGTAACTATTTGACCGGTCGCTCCCGCAACCTCCACAAACAAAGTGTTTTTGCCCCAAATCCCGCTCCCTCACGCCATTTTTTTTACAATTATTTTCACTCTAAATTTATAAAATACCTTTGCCCGTAATGCGCCTTTACAAAAATAGTATGCTCCTGAACTTCAAAGCCTTCTTTTTCGAGCCTGAGCTGGTAAAAGCCCGGAGTCAAATCATAAATTGTAAGGTTTGTCCGGCCCTGGTAAGTTCCGTTCAAAAAAACATTTACATCAGGCTGATTTGCAAAAATCTCAAGAACCGATTTATGACCTTCAATTTCATACATACGTTCCGGCTCTACAGTTTCCTGCGCAGGCAAGGACGCCCCACAAAAAGCCGTCATTACCAGAATCACAAAAAGAAAAAAATGTCTCTTTTTCAAAAGCCTGATTTTCATACACTAATTTTACCCCTCTAGTCATTATGAAACAAGATATCATGCTCCATAAAACTGCAGTAATTATCGCAGCTGACAATAATATGATCCAGAATTGCAATTCCCATAATTTCAGAAGCCTGTAAAAGAGTCCGGGTCGCCGCAATATCCTCGTCAGAAGGCGTACAATCCCCCGAAGGATGGTTGTGACACAAAACAAGAGCCGTCGCATTATCCTTTATAGCCTCAGAAAAAATCTCACGCGGATGAATCAAAGAACGGTTCAAAGTTCCCACACTCACCACGTGAATCCCGATAATCTGATAACCGCCATCCAGAGTAATCATCAGAAAATGTTCCTTATTGCTGACCGCATAATTCCGCACAAAAGGCACAATATCACTTGGGCAGGCAATCTTCTTTTTAAGATGCCCGTTCCGCCTCTTCCCAAGTTCCAGCGCCGCCGCCACCGCCAGTGCCTTTCCCGCACCAATTCCCCTCACCGCCATCAGATTTTTTACCACCTGATCAGGGTTACTTGCATCCAGAACCTCCCGTATTTTACGAGCCATAATTTCCACCGGCAGCTCTTTAGTGCCAGTTCCCAAAATCAGCATAAGAAGTTCCTCATCATAAGGATAAGACATTCCGTGCTCTAAAGCTTTTTCCCGCACGTCAGGATTATTTTTTATCAGCATTTTCATATATATACACTCCCTCAGATTTAACGTTTTTGACAAAAATTCCGAAAAATTTATTATGAAAAATGCAAAAATTTTACTTTTTTTACTTTACCCCTGATTTCCCTTCTTTTTTATTCCTGTAAATCGATTCCCCGGGAGCCTCAGCCTCTGTATGAACTTTCAAGAAATTTAAATGATAAAGGACAGATGAGTGCCGGCCAGCTTGCAAGTCTTTTTATTGCCCACAATCCTGAGGCCGATTACCAGGAAATAAAGGATTTTGCCCAGCTTTACATTGATGAAGCCGGAATGGAAGGAATTAATTCTGATATTGCTTTTTCTCAGATGTGCCTTGAAACAGGCTTTTTGCGCTTTGGAAATCTTGTGCAGCCGGAATGGCATAACTACTGCGGACTTGGCGCTCTTGGTCCTGAACAGCCTGGCGAACGTTTTGAAACAAAAGAAATTGGAGTCCGCGCCCATATCCAGCACCTTCAGGCCTATTCCACAACAGAAGAGGTTAAATTAAAAAACGAGCTTGTTGATCCCCGCTATAACTGGGTTCACAAAACCAAGCTCGTTACTGATATTTTCGGACTTACCGGCACCTGGGCCACCGACCCCAACTACGCCGCCAAAATTGAACGGCTGCTGCAGGAATTGGAAAGACAATATTAATTTAAGCAATATAATTTTAACTACAACCGGCTCCCGGTCGTGTAGCGTGGTTCAAAACCGCGCGATATCGCGCTACACGCTGATTGTTGCAAAGAAACCATCAGACTGACCGCTTTCGCGGTCACAACAATCAGAGTGTTTTTGAACCACGCTACACTCCCTCGCGCCAGTTACAGTTTATAATAAATATTATCCTATTGTAGTTCCAAAATATTCGTTATCGTTCAAAATCTTTTTAATATTTTCAATATCCTTTCCGCCCGCACAAATAACCTTCATACCAAGTTCGCTTGCTTTTTTAGAAGCAATCGGGTCGAAAGGACAGTTCTTTCCAGGAGTCCATTCATCGCCAACCATCTTGCGGAATTCTTCCCAGCTGATAGTATCAAGAGGCTTAGCATCTGGATTTTTGCGAGGGTCATCAGTATAAACCTTATCAATATTAGAAAGATTTACGATTGTCTTTGCATCAAATTTTTCACCAAGGTAAACAGCATCTGTATCTGTAGAAAATCCTGGTTTCCAGCCGCTTGCAACAAGCACCTGACCGTCAAACTTCAAAGCGGGATCAGTAGGATTATAAACAACATCGTTTTTGCAGTAATCGCCAAAGCTTGCCTTCAAAAGCTGAGCATTAATGCGGGTTGCCATAATTCCAATCCAGTCAGCAGCATTTGCATCAAAGTTAGCGCCAGTTTTTTCGCAAACTTCCTTGTATCCGTTCTGATATACACGTGCAGGAGCTCCGCCACCAGCAACCAGAATCAAACGACGGCTCTTATCTTCCTTGAGCCATTCTGTACACATAGAAATAAACTTTCCCAAAAACTCAGTATCCGGCTTATCCGGAACAATAATTGAACCACCAACACTTAAAATTTTAGTCATAAAAAAATCTCCTTACAATTGAATATTTTCCTAGCGGAGGCTAATTGCCGCCCCCGCTGTCCCCTGCTAAGAGGAAAACGCCTTCGGTTTTGCTAATACACACCCTTTACAACCGGCGTGCTCCAATACGAGCTGTATTTACTTACATTACTTGTCGCTTCTTCCCAGATAGACTGCAAGGCAAAACTTCT
Organism: Treponema sp. JC4; assembly: GCF_000260795.1. Taxonomy (GTDB): domain Bacteria; phylum Spirochaetota; class Spirochaetia; order Treponematales; family Treponemataceae; genus Treponema_D. The sequence goes on along the minus strand of NZ_AJGU01000004.1, from coordinate 104,477 downwards.
AGGCTGCTGAACAATCTTATTATCCACGCTGAAAGGCTTAAGCTCATTCAAACCGCGGCTGAAAAGAACACGGTGCGAATCAAGATTACCAAAATAATATTCCTTAGGCAGAATCTCAATATCACCCCAGCTTTTATATTCTAAACCCGCACCCAGCGAAACATCAACCGGAACCCAGCCGAAATTTTCCAGATAAAATTCGTTCCACCAGTGAGGCTGAGTCGTCAAATCCTGTCCGATTAAGACTCCCGCATCCATCAAACACGGAATACCGCTTGCACGAAGTAAAGCTGTATAAATTACAGCAAAATCATAAGCATCACCGCGTTTTTTAGAAACCAGGTCTTTCGGGTCAGCTCCGCCCTTCCTCATCTTCTTCAGAAGAGTAAAGTTTGAAATCATATACTCATAAATCAGTTTTGCCTTTTTATAAGCATTCTTTTCTTTTCCCGTAATCTGACTAGCAAGGGCAATTACATCAGCATTTTTTGCCGGAATCAAAGAATCAGCAGCAGTTCCAAGATCATAAAGAGGACGTGAATCAGCTTTAGAATAATTTCCAGCCCGTTCAGCAATCACATTTGTATTAATTTCATAAACAGGAAGAACAAAAGTATAATTCATCACATTTTTGATTGTGCTGGACTTTGTCTTTGTAATCTGATGAATAATATCATGCTGATACTTCATCAAAGAAGGAATCGGAGTTACCTCAATTGTTTCAACTCTAGGCTGGGCAGCTGTTTCAAAAGGAATAGGAGCCCGCAAAGTCAAGGTTGAAAGACCGTCACAGACAACATCAGCCACATCAGCAGAATAAGTCAAAAGATAAATCTTCTTGTTGATAAAGGTTTTTGCACCCGCACTTTCGCTTATAGTAAGCTCCATAGGCTCAGAACGCTGTTTGCCGGTATCAACCATAACAACGCCGCTAAAAGCACCGTCGGGCACAATCACGCTTATTTCCGTATTAGACCAGGAAATATAATCAAACTCATCCTCGTTAGCGCAAACCATATTTTCTGTAAAATAAGAAATATTCTTTACATTAGAGTCACGAAGGCGGCGGTTATAATCAATTGTAAAAAGCACCCGGGAATTATTGCGGGCATCACCAAAATTGTTTCCGTAAATTGTAAGCAGGTCGCCAACATTCACCTTAAGTGAAGAAAGTTTCAATATTACAGGGCGGCTTATCTGCTTTACAGTCGTAACAGGAACAGGAATATCAACCTCATTGGCAAAAAGCGAAGGATTTGAACGCATATCCTTAATTCCTACATAAACCAGACCATCTTTTACGTTAGAAGGAAGAACCAGCTTAATACTGCTGTCTGTCCAGGAAATATAAGAGCTGGCAGTCATACGGGTACCCGCAATTTCAACATAACTCATATCACGGGTAGCGCCAAAATTCTTTCCGTTGATTACAATAACATCACCCGGAGAACCTACCGGCGGCACGATAGAATCAATCTGAGGAATCCGTCTTGTAGTAAAACTGATAAAATAAAAAGAAAAAAGAATTATAGAAATAAAAAGCACCGCTACCAGCACACGCAGCAGCGGAGATTTACGCAGAAAATAACTTGTTTTTTTGGAAGAGTCCACTAAAATCTACCCGACATTACTTCGGCAGGCAGCTGGATTTCTGCAGTAACAGGAACAGAGTTCATACCCGGCAAAGTAATTTTAATTGAGATTGTCTCGTTTTCATCAAAATCAGGACGAAGAACTTCAACCCCTTTCATTATTTTACCAGGATTAGCATTTGCGCTTACATTCTGAATCTGGGCTTGAGCATTTCTTCCGCCGTGACCATGCGACGACAAAACTGACTCATTAATATTACCCGAAATCACCATATCATTTCCACTGTTAAAGGAAACATTGTTTGCAGCCGGAGTAAAGGATGTAGCTGTAGAAGCATTCTGTCCCAAAGCAGAAAGCTGAGTAGAAGCAATAGAAGAAGAGCCGGCAGCAGGAGCGTTACCCGCACGCAGAGGAAGCACTACAGCAAGAATAGCCGCAGCAGCAAGACCACTGACTGCATAAGTAATAGTTCGGAAATTAACTTTTGATTCCGATTTTTTACCGGTATTTTTAGCATAACTCATTTTAATCATGAGCCGCTCGTAAGATTTATCTAAAAAGTCGGCAGAAGGGTTAAGCGAATCAGCATCAGATGCCAGAAGCGCGCGCAAACCACGAAGTTTTTCCAGTTCCGCCTTGCACTTTGGGCATGAAGCAATATGAGACTCATACTCTGCCTTATAAATTTCCGGCAGTTCCTTATCCAAATAAACAGAATGAATATCTTTACTCGGGCAAAAAGACATTTTCCTCTCCTATTAATTTAATAAGTTGCTCCCTGGCCCTGAAAATTCTTACCTTTACATTGCCTTCTGTAATTCCAAGCACACGCCCAATTTCCTTGTAGTTCAACTCAGTGTACTCACGCAGAATTACAACTTCCTGCAAATGCTCAGGCAGCTTTTTCAAAGCCTCCCTTGCCTTATCAACAGATTCTTTTTTCAGAAGGTCAGTTTCACCAGATTCAGACTTGCGGTGGTCTTCATACAAAGCCTTTTCGTAAGCCTTACGTTCCCGCTCCTTGCGTTTAACGTAGTTCAATGCCGCATTTTTACTAACCCTGATAAGCCAGTATTTTGCGTCATTAATTGAAGGAAAGACAATTGCCTTTTCATTAGCCTTGATTAAAGAATCATGAGCTAAATCCTCGGCCGCTTCCTCGTCATTCACAATCCGGTAGCAGATTTTAAAAAGCATCATCATAGAAGCATCATAAATCTTTTTAAAATCCACAGGATTTCCGGCATTAAGCGGAGTATTATCTGTCTGACTTTCTACTGCATTATAAAACACGGAAATCCCCTAAAAGTTACATGCCGATTTCAATTTTTTTTGAAATTGCATGATTGCATTATTAAAACAAAAAAATCCAAACGATGGTTACATAATTTTGGCGCATCCCTGTCGGGTCGCTACGTTACGCCCTTCGCTACCGCTCATACGACGCAAGCTAACGCTTGCTTACGTACTTCGGGGCTTCACATCGCTTGCGCATCTACCCATTATCGGTGCCACACAGCTCCATTCGGGCCGTCTACGATAGTAATTCCTCTTGCACTCAGCTGATTACGAATCTCATCTGCGCGGGCAAAATCCTTATTCTTCTTTGCTGCAGTTCTTTCTGCAACCAGAGAGTTTATCTCTTCTGCTTCAGGGTCACCTGCGTGGTCATCCGCAGCCGGAGTAGAATTAATTTTCTGCTGTTTTTCAAGAACGTCAAAGGCATTCTTAATTACATCAAGGCTCAAAACTGCATCCATCTTCAAAATTGAAGCCAAAGCGTCACTTGCCTTTACGCCACCCTTAGCCTGAGCTTCCTTCTGAATTGCAGCCATAGCAACAGGAGTTGCAAGATCGTTTTCCAAGCCCTGCTTAAACTTTTCAAAGTTTTCGCTGTCGTAATTTATTTTTCCAAGGACTTCTGCAAAGTTTTCTTTTGTGAGTCCAAGTTTTTCTTCATCATTTGCGCGGGCAATCAATTTTGCAACGCGGGCATTCAAAGCAGCACGTCCGTTCTTAGCCGACTCAAGCGCATCCAGAGAGAAAATCAGCTGCTTTCTGTAGTGACCGCCCAAAAGGAAGAAGCGGTAATCAAGAGGTTCAAAACCCTTGTCTTTCAAACTGAAGCCCTTTTCTGCCGGAAGAGAAGTCTGCAGGGTAATAAAGTGCCCGCTGGACTTACTCATCTTTCCGCCTTCAAGAATAAGGAATTCGTTGTGCAGCCAGTATTTTACCCAAGGTCCCTGGGCTGCTTCTTCTGGAGTAAAGCTTCCTTCACTCTGGGCAATTTCGTTTGTATGGTGAACAGGCACGTGGTCAATTCCACCTGTGTGAATATCAATGTGCTTTCCAAGATATTTCATGCTCATTGCAGAACATTCAATATGCCATCCAGGATATCCGCGTCCCCAAGGGCTGTCCCAGGTCATAGCCTGATCTTCAAACTTTGAATTTGTAAACCAGAGTACAAAGTCGCCTGGATTGCGCTTGTTTTCATCAACAACTACAACCTTACGTTTTCCAGCTCCAGCTTTGAGCTCATCAAGGTTGAGGTTAGCAAGCTTTCCGTAATCCGGGTAAGTAGAAATATCAAAATAAAGGTTTCCGCCTGCCATATAGGTGTGACCGTTTGCTTCAATCTTTTTAATCAGCTCAATCATTTCCTGAATGTGCTCAGTTGCCTTACAGATTACGTCCGGGTGACGGATATTCAAAGCATCAATATCCTTCATAAAAGCGTCTGTATAAAAACGCGCAACTTCCAGAACCGACTGATGACGTTCCTCAGCAGATTTTTTCATCTTGTCCTCGCCGTCATCACCGTCGCCGGTCAAATGTCCAACGTCTGTAATATTCATTACGTGCTTGATGTCATAACCAAGCAAAGTCAAAGTCTTATCAAGAATGTCCAGAAAAACGTAAGCGCGAAGATTTCCAATATGCGCATAATTGTAAACTGTAGGACCGCAGCCATAAAAACCAACGTGGCCTTCAGTAATAGGATGGAATTCCTCCATCTTGCGTCCCATAGTGTTATACAATCTTAAACTCATTTTTTACCTCTAAATTACTCTATTATACCTAAAATCCAAGCTCTGGGCAAACGCATTGCATTATTTAAAGAAAACTGGCGCGAGGGAGCAAAGTGGGAGCCATTTTTTTAGATAAATCTTTTATGCGTTTGCCCTGAATCAGTTTTTTCATTAAAATTAAAATATGGAAGACTTTTCAAGCTTTGTTGAATACATAAAAAATCACGATAACTTTAAGGGCACAATCACAGAAAACGAACCTCTGGCTCAAAAATCCACTTTTAAGATTGGAGCCAATGCCCGCGTTTTTGTTGCCCCAACCGATTATTATTCCTTCCAGCTTACCCTGCGCCGCATTCTTGCACAAAAGCTTCCATTTTTTATTGTAGGCGGCGCTTCAAACCTTGTTTTCCCGGATGAGGATTTTAAAGGCGTAATTCTTTCTTCCCGCAACTTCAGTGACGCAATGATTTTCCCAAAAGGCGACCTGCCGGAAGATTTTGAACCATACGACTTCCAGAAAGACGATGTTCTAGTTACCTGTTTTTCCGGAACTCCAATGGCCCAGCTTGTAGATTTTTGTATTAAAAATGATTTAAGCGGAGCAGAAGAATTTGCAGGTCTTCCTGGAACCGTAGGCGGGGCCGCTTTTATGAATGCCCGCTGCTTTGAAAAATCCATTTCCGACCTGATTTTTTATTACACCTGGATGGATTATTCTGACCCGGACATTCCCCTTCATCATGACCGCATAAACTTGCAGGACTGGGATTATAAAAAATCACCCTTCCAGAACAACAAGCGTTTTGTAACAACAGTAACCTTCCTCTTAAAGCGTCTTCATGGTGATGCCAAAATGCAAATTGCAAAAAGAAGCCGCAGATATACTCTTGAACGTCTGGAAAAAGGACACTTCAAATATCCAAGCGCAGGGTCAGTTTTTAAAAACAACCACGACTTTGGTGCCCCTAGCGGAAAACTTATAGACGAATGCGGCTTAAAAGGCAGTCAGATTGGCGGCGCCCAAATTGCCCCTTTCCACGGAAACTTTATCATCAATGTTGAAAATGCTCGTGCTGCCGACGTAAAGGCTCTTGTAGAGCTCGCTCAGGAAAAAGTAAAGGAAAAGTTCGGCTTCCAGCTGGAAACAGAAATTATTTTCCTGTAAAAAATATTTTTTATCCTCCGATAATCAGAATATGAAAAAATCTATAGGATTTCTTGCCCTTCTTATTCTTATTATTCCTCTTTTTGCTCAGAATAAAGTTCCGGACGGCTTTAAGGATATTCATCTTGGCATGACCCTTGATGAAACAAAAGATGCCCTTATGAAAGATACAGATTTTGGCTATCACGGAGACCGCGATGTTTCTCTTCTTCCCGGCGAAAACAGAGTTTTAATAGAAACAGACGCAGAACGAGGCCTTGGCTCCAATTTTCTTACCCGCTGCTGGTTTCAGTTTTCAAAAGATTCACTTTATATAATTACAATCAATATGAACCGGGAACGCATGGATTATTACAGCGTTTTTACTACTTTAAAAGAAAAATACGGCGAACCGGATAACATTAATCCACAGATGGCAACCTGGAAATCTGATGCCGTTACAATGACTCTTGAAAAACCTCTTACTCTTAAATATATTGACAATGAAGTTTTTAAAAGCCTTCAGACAAACTCTAATATTCTGCCTTCTGGAAGAGAAATTTCACAGCAGATGTTTCTGGATAAATTATGATTAAAAAAAGTTTTCTTTATAAAACAGCAGCCGCTTTATTTTTTTTCTGCACCATCAGTCTTCCAGCCTTTTCAAAATCCTTAAAAAAAGCTGATATAAAGATAAACCTTCAGGACGGCACAAGCATAAACTGTAACTGTGAACTTGCCGTAAAACCCGAAGAACGCAACTACGGCTTTATGAACAGAAAAAACATTCCCGATGGAACAGGAATGCTTTTTATATTTGAGCAGGAACAGATTTTATCCTTTTGGATGAAGAACACCCCTCATCCGCTTTCAATTGCTTTTATTGATTCCCGCGGAAAAATCCGCAACCTTTACGACATGAAACCCTTCAGCCTTTCTTCCATCTCAAGTACAGTTTCATGCCGCTATGCACTGGAAGTACCGCAGGGCTGGTTTGCTAAAAACAATATCAAGACCGGCGATACAATCTCTTTAGATTTCTAAACTTATCTTCATTCCTGCTCAAGTTTCAAAAGTTCAGCAGCCGCAATTCTGTCATTTGAATCATATTCAAGTACAGTTGAAAAATACTTGCGGGCTTCTTCCTTATTACCCTGAGCCAGAGCAAGATAACCTAAATTAGAAATAATCTTTGTACTTTCAGGTTCAATAGCCATTGCCTTAAAAAGAGCATCCTTTGCAGCATCAAAATCTTTTTCCTGAACATAACAGAGAGAAAGCTCGTTATAAGTATCAGAATTTGAATCTCCACCACATTTCAATGCTTCCAGGAAAGCCATTCTAGCATCGCTGTAACGTTCAAGACGGCGAAGACCCCAGCCCAGCATAAACCAGGCATTCCATACCTTAGGATTATTCTGTAAGAAGCGTCTTATTTCTTCAAGACCTTTTTCTTCCTGTCCCTTGGAAATAAAATCATAGGCAGCACGGAAAGCTTCATCATCCATATTCTGATTTTTAATATTATCAAGGATTTCCTGAGCACGCTCTTTTTTGTAGATTCCGTTTTCGCCAAGGTCTTCATCTTTTATATCACAGGTAAGGGCAAGGTAAGTTTCAAAGGCATCCTTAGCTTCGCGGTATTTATGCTGCTTCATGTAATAAAAGCCTGCATTAAAGAAAGCATCCGGAAGAGGAGGTTCGGCATTCATTGCATTTGCGTAATATTCACCGGCATCGTTATCATAAGCATCGGCATCATCATTTAATCCCGAATTACGGTATGAGTCAGCACGCTGATCAAGAAAGAGGGCAAGATTAAGAATAATAGCAGGATCTTCAGGATCAAGACCATTCAGTGCCAGGAAGATTTCTTCAGCAAGATCAAAATCTTCATTCTTTGTTTTAAGGATAGCTGCCTCACAAAGTTCTTTTTTAATGTTTGGCTTTACCTTTTTAATGATACTTCGATAGTAATCCAGGTGTTCATTCTTTTTGTCATATGCAAGAAGTGTAAGAATACCGGCAAGTATTTGCTCTGTTGTAATTTCTGAAGGATTAAAACTTCCCGGAGCCTCATCAGGCTTTTTCTGAACAGGAAGCTGAATTTTTGTGTCAATTTTAAAAGCTTCATCAGAAGCAACAAAATTTTCTGGAATACTTATATAAAATACAGATTCCAAAGGATTAGAGGGATTCATAAATTTTCCTTACTAGATAGATTTGTCTAATAAAAATACTTATTTTACAAAGAAAGGTCAAATTTATTTCGAAATATCTGTCGCATTTTCAATTGCAGATTCAAGCTGATCATCAAGCTTATTCTTAAAACTTTCAGCCTTTTCTTCTGCTGCGCTCTTTATAAACTCGTGACCTTCAGTATCGATAATTTCATCGGAACCTTCAGATGCCTTTGGCTCAGAACCTTCAGCTTTTTCTTCTTTAGGAACTTCTGCCGCTGGACTTTCACCTGCACTTGCTTCACTTGCAGCCGGACTTTCCCCTTCTGCGCCCTGTGTCTGAGGTTCAGCCGGTTTTTCACCCTCTGCAGCAGCTTCAGCCTGCTCTTCACCCTGAGGATTTTGTGCTGCCTTGGCAGCAGCGACCTTAGCAAGAATCGCGTTCTTTTCTTCCTCTTTTTCAGCCGCCATATTTTCGGCAATTTTCTTTTCGCGTGCAGCCTTAGCTTCTTCTGCCTTCTTAGCCTCTTCCTCAGCAGCTTTAGCAGCAGCCTCAGCATTTTTCATCTGATTTTCGATGATCTTCTTCTGGTAAGAAGTAATATATCGGTTTATATGGAATTTATAGCTCATAGGAATTTCATTTGCATTAAACTGAATGTTTACAATTGAAATATCCTTGCGTCCTTCCATAAAGACAGCATTTACAATAGAGCCGTTAAGAGCAACCTGCTCGTTAGTATCAGAGAAAAGCAGCCTGAGCTGAACAAGTTTATCCTGAAGGAATTTCGGAATACCAAGAAGCATAACCCTTGCACCGCCAAAAGAAACGTCTTTTAAGATACAGCGTCTAGGAACATTGGCAATAAAAATTACCGATTCTTCTTTTAAAATTCCCAATTCACGCATTGAATTCTTATTAATTGCAATGCGCTCTTCCTTACGGATATTAAAGTTTTCGTTAACTTCAACAAATTCACCTACACGGGCAATCAAATCATCAGGCGGACGCTGAGTAAAGCTTAAATTTACAATCGCAAGTTCATTCGAACCCTGATAAGGCTTTACTTCCGCTACAGTACAGTTAACAAAGAAAAATATTGGTGCCCCGTCCTCATCTATAAAACAAAAACGAAGGCTGACAGGAGTTTCTTTTTTCTTATTGATTTCAACATAGGCTCCGCTTGAAGTTCCAACTATTACCTTTGCCATCTGTAAAGATGTAGAATTGATAATACAAGGCCATTGACCGCCATTACACTTAAGATAAATCTGGCGCGGATCCATTCGCAAAAAGTTCAGATTAGCTTTTGTGAAAACAACTTCTTTATCGCGAAAATAATCATAATATCTAGAAATCTTGGTAGTATTCTCAATGCCCATATATCACTTAATTTTAACCCATGCTTACAAATCAGGCAAGAATTTTATATAAAAACTTACGCTCTAAAATCAGACTCCAAAAGTCTTCAAATGCTTTCTTGCATAGAGCGAAGCCTTGTAAACTTCGGTGATATCCTTGATAAAGATTTTTCCTTCAATAATTTTAAAGCGCTTGTCATTTAAGAATTCTGAAATACCGACAGATGTTTTTCTTTCATCCATTCCGCACATTGTTGCAAGTTCTTTTACAGTAAAATCTGTCTGTTTCTGTTTTGAACCAAGAGTATTAAAATCGGTTCTCTGTTTTTCAAGCTGAAGACTTAAAATATCTATCATTTTTTCAAGCGGATTCTGTATATTTGCATTATCAAGCTGACGGTACATAGACCAGAGACGTTCACCAAGAGTTGTTGTAAGGCGTGAAATCAACTGAGGCTGAGTGCTTACCATTGTATTAAAGTTATGACGGTTTACAACCATAAGAGTACAGTCAGTTTTTGCAATAGCACTTGCAGAACGAGGTTTGTTTTCCAAAAGTGCCATCTCACCAAACATATCCCCTTTATCAAGAACTGCAAGTACAACTTCATTACCGTTTACAATTTTAGTGATAGAAACCTGACCACCCTGAATAATAAACATTTCAGCACCAGGAGCAGACTCAGAGAAAATCATAGTATCTGCAGGATAATTTCTTGTCATATCTGATGTCGGTTCAAAATATACAGCATGAGATTTAGGCTTCAAAAGCTTAAATTTATTCTGAGCCGGAATTAAATTAGGCCCTGTAGGACGGGTTTTCAGATACTGATAATAGCCGAACACAGCCACATCATATTTGAGCATTTTTTCATAATACTGCGCAATATGATAAATATGCTCATTATCATCATTTTCAACTTTATTTAAGGTTTTTTTTGTAAGCTGCTCATTCATCTGGCGCATTCGTGCAGCAAAAGTTTTAATAATTTTCAGAGCAACCGGAGTGTTGTTTACAATCAGATCTGAATATTGACTTCGCTGAACAGAAATAGCAATTACATCAGTTTCTGCAATTATTGTTTCAATCTGAGGACGATTTGCAAAACAGGAAACAACACCCAAAAAGTCTCCTGCTCCCAGACGAGTTTTTACACCATTTGCACCCTTCTGACAGCATACAGTACCACTCTGAATAATATAAAAATGATCAGAATTTTCTTTTCCTTCAACAATTATGTATGCCCCTGCCTGGAATCTGTTAACCTGTAAATGTAACAAAACCGTACCCCTGACTTTTAAAATAAAAACTTATATATATTATACCTTTAAAACGGTGCTTTTGCGAGTATTTTGTACTCTGTTTTTTCTGATTTACTATTTATATTTAAAATAAAAAAAATCCGTCCCCATCATAAAGGACGGATTTGCGTAAGCTAAGAATAATTACTCTGCCGATTCAGCAGGTGCTTCTGCAGACTCTTCAGCTGGTTTAGCTTTGCGAGCTTCTACTTTAGCCTTATTCTTCAAATTAGCGTTACAGAATTTACAGATTTTCACTGTCTTGCCATCAATGTCTTTTTCGTAAAGAACTTTAATATCTGTTTTTCCACAGATAGCACAAGTTCCTCTTCCTTTAGCTGGCAATGTTCGAATACCTGCTCCGCGGTGGTTCTTTGACATATCTAACTCCTAAATTAATGAGCTTCAGCTTACTCAGCTTTTGGCTCTTCTTTTTTAGCTGCAGCTTTTTTAGCAGGAGCTTTTTTTGCCTTTGCTTCACCGTCAGCTTCAGATTTTGCCTTAGCTGATTTTTTAGCTTTAGAAGCATCTGAATCAGCAGCTTTTTTAGCTTTCTTCTCTTCTTTAGTTTCTTTAGCTTCTGTATCGAGCTTGTAGTCAACTAATTCAAGAATTACAACATCAGCAGCGTCACCCTGGCGGAAACCGAGTTTAAGAACACGTGTATAACCACCGTTGCGCTCTTTCATGCGTGGACCAATTTCTGTAAAAAGTTTATTCAAGATTTTTTCATCCTGAATGAACTTTGCTACTTCACGACGATTATGAACTGAATCTACTTTTGCTCTTGTGATGAGCTTTTCAGCTGACTTTCTTACTTCAAGAGCCTTAGATTTAGTTGTAGTAATTCTCTCATATCTGAAGAGAGAAGTTACCATATTTCTTGACATAGCACGGCGGTGTGCTGTTGTTCGTGAAAGCGGATTAAAACCATTTCTATGATTCATCGTTTTCTTCCTTCTGCTTCTTTACATTAGCAGCATTCTTAAGATGACTGTAATCTGTCATTCCAAGAGTCAAATTCCATTCCTGGAGTTTTTCAATAATTTCCTGGAGTGATTTTTTACCAAAGTTTCTAGTCTTGGCAATGTCATCTTCTGTCTTACGAGTCAATTCACCAATTGTACGGATATTTTCTTTTCTCAAACAATTTGATGAACGTACGGAAAGTTCAAGTTCCTCAACCGGAGTGTTCAAAAGTTTCTGAATGCTTTCATCACCTTCGTCACCCTCATCAGATCCGATTACATCTTTATCATTGAAGTTTACGAAAATTGCAAAGTGATCTTTAGCAATCTTTGCAGCTTCAGCCAAAGCGTCCTCAGGATTGATAGTTCCATCTGTCCAGATTTCAAGAACCAGTTTATCGTAGTCATTGCGCTGACCAACGCGGCATGGTTCAATAGAATACTTTACTTTTGGAACTGGAGTAAAAATTGCATCCATCGGGATTGTACCAACAATTTCGATGTAATGTTCATTTGTCTCGGCAGGAACATATCCTCTTCCCAAATCAACCTGAATTTCAAGATCCAAGTGAGCGCCTTCCATCATTGTGAAAACAGTTGTGCCTTCAGTCATGATTTCAAGCTGACCTTCTTTTGCAAAATCTTCACTCTTTACAACGCCAGGTCCTTTGAATTCGTAGTTGATTGTGTCTTGTTCAACATCATTTGGCAAACGAAGACGAATCATTTTCAAGGTATTGATAATTTCGAGAGTATCCTCAGAAACGTGTGGAATTGCTTCGAATTCGCTTGAAATTACGTGAGAAATTCCATTCTCATCATAAGTTGTAATACGAATAGAAGTAATAGCATAACCCTGAATTGACGAAAGCAATACACGGCGAAGTGTATTACCTACTGTTGTACCAAACCCTGTCTCAAAAGGATATGCGGTAAACTTACCGTAATTTGGATTTGTACTGATGTGTTCAAATGAAATGCCTTTAGGCTTTTTAAAACCTTTAAGCAAATTTTTGCGAGCCATCCGAACTCCTTACCTAAGTGAATAATTACTCAATATTTGCAATCTTTCATAAGAAAAATTGCAAATAAACCTACATACGGCGTGTCTTTCTTGGACGACATCCGTTATGAGGAATTGGAGTAACATCCGAGATTGATTTTACTTTTAATCCCAAGGCACCAAGGCAACGGATAGCGTTTTCACGACCCATTCCTGGACCTTTTACATATACGTGAACTTCACGCAAACCATAACTTGCTGCTTTCTGTACTGCAGTTTCACAAACAGACTGAGCGGCAAATGGAGTTGATTTTTTAGCTCCACGGAAACCAAGTCCGCCTGAAGATGCCCAAGAAAGAGCATTTCCCTTCAAGTCAGTTACAGTTACGATAGTGTTATTGAACGTAGCCTGGATATAAATATTTCCTTCGAATACGCTCTTCTTTTCCTTTCGCTTTTTAACGGTAGCCATTATTTATCCTCGTTCCTATGCTTTCTTCTTATTAGCAACAGTCTTCTTCTTACCCTTACGAGTACGAGCGTTAGTTCTAGTGCGCTGACCACGTACTGGCAAGCCTCTCTTATGACGAAGACCACGATAGCATCCAATATCCATAAGACGCTTCAAATTAAGACCGATTTCAGAACGAAGACGACCTTCTACCTTATAGTCTCTATCAATAACTTCACGAATTTTACCAATCTCTTCCTGAGTCAGGTCATTAGCCATCTTCATTGGATCAAGTTTAGCTTCTTCGCAAATTTTTGCTGCCGCTGAACGGCCGATACCGTAAATGTAAGTCAATGCGGTACCTAAATGTTTGTTAGGGATATCTACACCCGCGATTCGAGCCATCTGTTACTCCTTAGCCCTGTCTCTGCTTATGTTTTGGATTATCACAAATGATACGGATGATACCGTTTCTTTTGATAACCTTACATTTATCACAGATAGGTTTTACACTGGTTCGTACTTTCATATAAAAGCCCCCATGAGAATATTTTTACCGAATCTTAAGCACCTCGCAATGAGAGCAATTCGGTAAAAGATAATATATCACATATTCCCATTTCTGTTCTACTAGGAATTCACGAAATTTTTAAAAGTTTATTATAAATCTTTTAGAGACTTCGTGATCTGATTTTGCCCTTTTTAGTAAGACCTTCGTGATGATGCATCTTCAAAAGAGCTTCAACCTGACTCATTGTATCAAGATCAACACCAACCATAATGATCAATGAAGTTCCACCCATAAGCATTGAAATTGACTGTGGGAATCCGAACAAGTGCTGAATCACTGTAGGGATAATAGCAATCAATGCAAGGAACAATGAACCTGGCAATACAAGTCTATTCAATATTTTTGTAAGATATTCTTCGGTTTTGTCGGTACGAACACCCGGAATAGATCCGCCATTTTCTCGAATATTTTTTGCAATTTCTGTAGGGTTCAGTGTTACCTGAGTGTAGAAGTATGCAAAGAAAATGATAAGAATAACTAACAAAACATTATACCAAACACCATTTGGAGTCAAAATGCGTGAAAGTGTACCAACCCACTTAGCAGCGTTCTGGCTCTGTGCGAATGTTGATGCAAGTGTTAATGGAAGAGTAAGAATAGAAGAAGCGAAGATCAAAGGAATTACGTTTGAAGGGTTTACTTTAAACGGAATGTAAGTTGTCTGTCCGCCGTACATTTTGCGTCCTACAACGCGTTTTGCATAGTGAACAGGAATCTTTCTCTGACCTGATTCTTCGTAAATTACCAAACCAATAATAGCAACAAACATGATAAGAACAAGGATGACAAATACAAGCTGAATCTCGTTGTTTGAAACCTTCTGTCCTAACTCAACAATTGCGTTAGGAAGGCGGGCAACGATACCAGCAAAGATCATCATTGAAATACCATTTCCAATACCACGAGCTGTAATCTGGTCTCCCAGCCAAACAGTAACCATAGAACCTGTTGTAACAGTCAGCATTGCAAGCAATTTGAATGCAAGCTGATTGTCCAGCATGATACATCCAGGGATACTGTTTGCATAAACAGTAACACCGAAAGACTGAATCAAACATACGATGATTGTTCCAAAGCGTGTGTAAGACGCAATCTTTCGCTGTCCACCATCCTCTTGAGAGATGCGTTTAAGAGATGGGAAAATAATCACAGCAAGCTGCATGATAATCTGCATAGAAATATAAGGCATTACACCAAGCATGAAGATAGAGAAGTTAGAGAAAGCTCCTCCAACAAAGAAGTCCATATAGCTTGCGAATGCATTTTTATTCTGTGATGCAAGGTCGTCAAAGTACTTAATAAGAACATTTGCGTCAATTCCTGGAATTGTAAGAACGCTTCCAAGTCTGAACACTGCCAGAATAAGCAATGTAAAGAACAAACGATCTCTAAGCTCTTTAACTCTAAACATATTTACGATTGGATTGCTTGCCATGTTTTAACTCCGCTTCTACTTGTTGCTTTCAGCAGCGTCATCAGTAACTTTTACTGAACCGCCAGCCTTTTCAATTTTAGCCTTTGCTGATGCAGAAGCTTTGTTTGCTTCAACTGTAAGTTTCTTTGTAATGTCGCCATTACCAAGAATCTTAATCAAAGCTTTTTCAGATGCTTTCTTAGAAACAAATCCCTTTGCAACCAAAGATTCTTTGTTTACTGTTTCACCATCATTGAATTTAGCTTCGAGCTGATCAAGATTAATGCAAACATATTCTTTCTTGAAAGGATAGTTTGAGAAACCTTTGTGAGCAATACGTCTGTAAAGAGGCATCTGTCCACCTTCGAAACCAACGTATGGTACGCTAGTTCCTGTACGTGACTGCTGACCTTTGTTACCTTTACCAGCTGTTGTACCGAGTCCTGAAGAAGAACCACGACCAACGCGCTTAGGTTTTTTATTAGCACCCTGAGGAGCGCTAAGAATTGGATTATATTCTGCCATTTTAGATCTCCTCAACTTTAACTAAATGAGATACAGCAGCAACCATACCTTTTACAGCATCTGTAGCCTCAAGAGTATTAGAAGAATGAATCTTCTTAAGACCAAGGCTTCTTACAGTTGCTTTTTTCTCTGGTTTCTGACCAATTACGCTTTTAATTAATGTAACTTTAATCTGTGCCATACATTAACCCCACAACTCGTCAAGAGTTTTACCTCTGTTAGCAGCAACTTTCTTTGCATCCATAATGTTTACGATTGCATCAAAAGTAGCGCGAACTACGTTTACAGCAGAGCTTGAACCGAGTGATTTAGAAATCAAGTCAGTTGCACCTGCAGCATCCATAATTGCACGAACAGTACCACCAGCGATAAGTCCAGTTCCGGAACAAGCTGGTTTCAACAAAACTGAAGAACTCTTGTATTTACCAAGAACTTCGTGTGGCAAAGTACCATTCTTAAGAGGGAGTACAACAAGGTTACGTTTAGCCTTATCGATACTCTTCTTGATTGCTTCAGATACGTCATTAGCTTTACCAAGTCCGTATCCTACACGACCTTTCTGATCACCAACAATTGTAAGAGCAGAGAAAGACATACGGCGTCCACCCTTTACAGTCTTACAAGTTCTGTTGAGAGTTACGAGTTTTTCTACAAACTCTTTCTCTTTTGGATCTTTATCAAATTTTTTCTGATGTTCTTCCATTTCAAACTCCTAGAATTCAATTCCGGCTTTACGAGCGCCATCAGCGAGTGCTTTTACAACACCATGGTAAAGATATCCGTTACGATCAAAAACGATCTTAGTAATCTTCTTTTCCTTAAGACGAGCTCCAATAGCTTCACCGAGCTTTGCAGCACCTTCAGTGTTAGGCTTAAGTGCAGCAAATTCTTTTTCCAAAGTAGAAATAGAAGCTAAAGTTTTACCTTCATCGTCGTCGATAACCTGAACAGAAATATTCTTGTTGCTGCGAGTAACAGTCATTCTTGGTCTGTCTGCAGATCCGCGAAGAGTCTTGCGGATGTGAATCTTTCTGTGCAAGCGTTTTCTGTCTTTATCGTTCAGTTTCTTAAACATATAGCTTCACCTTATTTTACACCAGTCTTACCAACCTTGCGGCGGATAACTTCGTTGTCGTAGCGGATACCTTTTCCTTTGTAAGGTTCAGGTTTGCGCAACTTACGAATCTGAGAGCTGAATTCACCAACCAACTGTTTATCAATACCAGTAATAGTTACTTTTCCATCTGGAGTTGTAGCAACTGTTACACCGTTAGGAATGATAACAATATAGTCACTTGAATATCCAAGGTTCATAACAAGTTCTTTACCTTTAACTTCTGCACGATAACCTACACCAGTGATTACCAGTGTCTTTGTAAAGCCTTCAGAAACACCTTTTACCATGTTGTTAAGAAGACTTCTGTAAAGACCGTGATCAGCACCAGCCTGTTTTGTATCGTTCAAAGTTGTAAGAACAGCCTCGTTTGACTGAACATCAATTTTAATGTTGCTTGAGAATGGCTGCTTAAGTTCACCTTTAGGACCTTTTACAGTCATTACGTTGTTAGCAACAGTTACTGTTACACCTGCTGGAATAGCAACAGGAAGTTTACCTACTTTAGACATCTCTTCCCCCTATTACCAGATTGTGCAAACTAATTCACCACCAACCATCTTTTCAGCAGCTTTCTTACCAGTTGTTACACCAGAAGAAGTTGAAACGATGATTGTACCATATCCGTTGAATACACGTGGCAAATCTTTATAACCAGAATAAACACGGCGACCTGGTGTAGAAATTTTCTTAACACCGTGGATTACCGGATTATTCTCATCATCATACTTCAAGAAAATGCGGAGAGTATTTTTTCCGTCTTCCTGAACCTTTTTGAAGTTTTTAATATAACCTTCAGTTTTCAGAATCTTCACGATTTCGAGCTTCAGCTTAGAGGCTGGAACATCTACTTTCTCGTGGCGGGCAACAGCCGCATTCCGAACCTTTGTAAGCATGTCTGCTACTGGATCTGATGCACTCATTTTATCCCCCTACCAACTAGATTTTGTAACGCCAGGAAGCTGACCTTCACTTGCTAATTTACGGAAGCAAAGACGACACATCTTAAACTTGCGCAAATATCCACGTGGACGACCGCAAATCTGACAGCGATTGTATTCGCGTGTAGAATATTTCTGTTTGCGGGCTGCTTTAATAATCATTGATTTCTTTGCCATACTTCACCTACTTTCTGAACGGCATGTTGAACTTGGTAAGCAAAGATTTTGCTTCAGCGTCTGTCTTTGCGCTAGTTACTACAGTAATATTCATACCAGCAATTTTTACGATTTTATCGAAATCAATTTCTGGGAAAATAATCTGCTCTGTAATACCAAGAGAGAAATTTCCATGACCATCGAAACCAGTAGCTTTAATTCCACGGAAGTCTTTTACACGTGGGAGAGCAACGTTGATAAGGCGGTCAAGGAACTCATACATGATGTTTCCACGCAATGTTACCATTGCACCAACTTCATTACCCTCACGAAGTTTAAAGTTAGCAATACTCTTCTTAGCTCTAGTTTTTACAGCTTTCTGACCAGTGATAGCAGTCAAGTCAGTAACTGCGGCATCAAGGAGTTTCTTATTTGTGAGAGCTTCACCAACACCCATACTTACAACAACTTTTTTGATTGCAGGAATCTGCATCGGAGTTGTGTAGCTGAACTCTTTTACAAGAGCCGGTGCGATTTCGTCTTTATAGACTTTCTTAAGCCGAGGTACGTAATTTGCCATTACAAGATATCTCCACATTTACGGCAAACACGAACTTTCTTGTCGCCGTCGATTTTGTAACCAATTCTAACTGGTTTACCGCATTTTTTACATACGATTCCAACGTTAGAAATATTAAGAGGAGCCTCAACCTCAGCGATACCGCCCTGGTCCTGCTGACTTCTCTTTTTCATTGCCTTTTTAACAATGTTTACACCAGATACTATTACTGCTTCTTTTTTAAGGTTTACGCGAACAACTTCTCCGCGTTTTCCCTTATCTTTTCCAGCAAGTACTTCTACTGTATCGCCTTTACGGATTTTTGATTTAACTAACATCTCATTTTCTCCTTAAAGAACCTCTGGAGCGAGTGAAATGATCTTCATAAAGTCCATATCACGAAGCTCGCGAGCTACAGGTCCAAAAATACGTTTTCCTTTAGGGTTCTTGCTGTCGTCAACGATAACGCAAGCGTTATCATCAAAACGAATGTAAGTTCCATCAGGGCGGCGGTATTCCTTAGCCTGGCGTACAATTACAGCCTTTTCAATAGCACCCTTTTTGATTGTAGATGTAGGAATAGCATCTTTAATAGCTACTACTACGATGTCGCCGATACCAGCGTATCTGCGGTGTGAACCACCGATAACTTTGATACACTGAGCAATTTTTGCTCCAGAGTTATCAGCAACTGTCATACAAGATTGCATCTGAATCATAATTCATTAACTCCTTAGCTTATTTTGCTCTTTCAACAACTTCTTCGAGACGCCAGCACTTGTTTTTGCTGAGCGGTCTGCATTCTACAATACGAACAGTATCGCCTACATGTGCATCATTTGTTTCATCATGAGCCATGTATTTCTTTGATCTAGTAACATATTTCTTGTAAAGACGATCCATCTTTTTTGTTGTAACTGTTACAACAATGGTTTTATCCATTTTTTCACTTGTAACAAGCCCAGTAAAAGATCTTTTTGCAGCCTTTACAGTCTGAACAGTATTTTCTGCCACGGTTCAGCTCCTATTTATTCTCGCCAGCAATTTCTTTCTGGCGAATAAATGTGTTCAAACGTGCAATTTCACGACGAATTGTACGTTTCTGCAACGGGTTATCTACATGAGATACTACCATCTTGAAACGGAGATCCATGTATTCTCTCTTAAGCTCATCACGTTTAGCAACTAGTTCTTTATAAGACAGTTCTTTGTCATTCTTTTTCTTTGAATCAGCCATCTTATTTCCTCCTAGTCTTTTGTTGGCTTATAAGCGATTTTTGTAATAACTGGAAGTTTATCACTTGCAAGTTCCAAAGCTCTGTGAGCAACTTCAAGATCAACACCACCAATTTCAAACAAAATCATACCAGGTTTGATAACAGCTGCCCAATGATCTGGAGCACCTTTACCCTTACCCATACGAACTTCAGCAGGCTTCTTTGTAATAGGCTTGTCTGGGAAAATACGAATCCAAACATTACCTTTACGTTCAAGCTTACGGTTGATAGCAACACGGGCAGCCTCGATTACACGAGCATCAAGCCATGTTGGTTCCATTGCTACGAGAGCAATGTCGCCGAAGTCGATTGTATTATCACGTGTAGCGTTGCCCTTTTCGCGGCCACGCTGTACCTTACGGTGAATAACTCTTTTAGGACTCAGTGGCATAACTAACTCCTTGCCTTTTTAGGTTCTGCACCTTCAGCTTTGTCAGCAGCAGGACGATTGCGTCTTGGCTTCTTTACAAGCTGACCGGCATCTTCGTTGCGTTCAATACCATAGTTCATTCCGTTATAAACCCATACTTTTACACCGATTTTACCGTATGTAGTAAGAGCTGCGAATGTTCCATAGTCGATATCAGCACGAAGTGTGTGAAGAGGTACACGTCCTTCCTTGTGTTCTTCTGTACGGCTCATATCAGCACCGCCAAGACGACCACTTACACGAACTTTAATACCCTGTGCACCTGCACGCATTGCATTACTTACAGCCTGTTTCATAGCCTTGCGGAATGAACCACGGCCAGAAAGCTGGCGACCGATGTTCTGAGCAATCAAAGATGCGTTCAAATCAGCACGTTTAATTTCCTTAATCTTGATCTGAACTTTCTTTGTAAGCTGTTTCTGGATGTCAGCGCTAATCTTTTCGATTGAAGCACCTTTTACACCAATAATAACACCAGGACGAGCTGTATGAATTACGATTGTAACGCGCTGTGGATGGCGTACAATTTCAATTTCAGCAATATCAGCATTTTTACATTCTGGAAGTTCTGAAACCAATTTACGGATTTTGATATCTTCCAAAACTAAATCTGCATATTCACGTGGATCTGCATACCAGCGTGACTGCCATGTTTTGTTTACGCCCAAGCGCAAACCAATTGGATTTACTTTCTGTCCCACTTTATTCCCCCGCCTTTTCGTCAACGACAACGGTAATATGGCACATACGTTTCAAAAGCTGATCAGCACGTCCACGAGCACGGAACCAAACTCTCTTAAGTCTTGGACCTTCGTCGATTCTGATTTCTTTTACGTAAAGCATATCTTCATCTAACTTGCTATTCAAATTAAGTGCGTTTGAAGCAGCTGACTTCAAAGTAGCGCTGATCAAAGCTGCACCTTTCTGTGGCATATTAGCAAGAATTGCCATAGCTTCCGAAT
Source organism: Treponema sp. JC4 (assembly GCF_000260795.1). Lineage (GTDB taxonomy): Bacteria > Spirochaetota > Spirochaetia > Treponematales > Treponemataceae > Treponema_D. The sequence continues at coordinate 83,490 of NZ_AJGU01000004.1, read as the reverse complement.
AGGACTTCTGTTTAATTACATTAGCAACTGGGCGAACCTTTGTTGGTGATGCAATAAGGAATTTTGTAGTGGCTACATAACCTTTTTTCTCAGCCATAATATCCACCTATTATTTGCCTTTTCCGGCAGATTTATCTGAACCACCATGGCCGTGATAAGTACGAGTTGGTGCAAATTCACCAAGTTTGTGACCTACCAGGTTTTCTGTAACGTATACAGGAATCCATGATTTACCATTATAAACAGAGATAGTATTACCTACCATTTCTGGGATGATTGTTGAGCAGCGAGAATATGTTTTAATCATTTTTCTGTCTGCTTCTTTATTCATAGCCTGAACCTTTTTGTAAAGTGATTTCTCTACGAAAGGTCCTTTTTTAACAGATCTTGACACGATTATCTCCTCGCCTACTTCTTCTTACGACGGCTAACAATGAAATTGCTAGATGTCTTACGTTTGTTGCGTGTCTGGTAACCTTTACAAGGCTGTCCCCAAGGAGTAACTGGGTTACGACCTTTACCGGCACCTTCACCACCACCAAGCGGATGATCATGAGGGTTCATAGCCATACCGCGAACAGTAGGTCTGATACCCAACCAACGTCTGTGACCAGCTTTTCCAAGCTTAACATTCATGTGTTCTTCGTTTCCTACAACACCGACTGTAGCATAGCAGCGTCCGTTGATTTTTCTCATTTCACCAGAAGGCAAACGAACGATAACATAGTCACCTTCACTACCAGAAATCTGAGCAGAAGCACCAGCTGAGCGAACAAGCTGTCCACCAGCACCAAGTGTCAACTCGATGTTATGAATAGTGAAACCAACTGGAATTGCTTTCAGAGGAAGAGCATTTCCAACTGTAGGAGTTGCATTTTCGCCAGACATGATTTTCTGTCCAACCTGCAATCCTTTTGGAGCGATGATATAACGTTTATCACCGTCAGCATAATAAATCAAAGCGATGTTAGCACTTCTGTTTGGATCGTATTCAATTGCTTTTACGGTTCCTGGGATGCCGTGCTTATCACGCTTAAAATCTATATCACGATAAAGTCTTTTGTGACCGCCACCCTGGTGACGTACAGAGATACGTCCTCCAGCTCCACGACCAGCATGTGACTTACGTTTTGACACCAATGATTTTTCGGGTCTTGCTGATGTCAATTCATCACGACACAAGTCTACACGTCCACGTGTACCAGGTGTCATTGGCTTAAATACTTTAAGAGCCATTTTTGTTCCCCTTAGTTACAACTTGGAATTAAACACCTTCAAAAGCGCTGATTGTTTCACCGTCTGCAAGACGAACAATAGCCTTCTTGTAAGATGCTGTTCTTCCCGGCTTACCGCGAAGACGTTTCATTTTTCCAAGCACATTCATAGTTGTGCAGCCAATTACCTTTACTTTGAACAAGTCAGCAACAGCAGCTTTAATCTGTGTTTTTGTTGCATCTGGGTGCACTACAAATACATATTTATTCTGTTCACGTAAAGTGCTTGCCTTTTCAGATACTACAGGCTTAATAAGGATATCTGTATAAGTCATTATTTAGCCTCCTTATCATCAGCGTAGAAGTCAGAAAGATTTTTTACAGCGCTTTCAAGAGCGATGATCTTTCTTCCGTAGAACAAGTCGTGAGCGTTGAGACGGTTGTAAGACAAGAATGTAAGATTTTTAATATTTCTTGCAGCCTGTTTTACTTTTGCATCGTCATCTTTAAGAATCAAAACTGTTCTTTCATCTTTAGCAAAGTTCTTAAGGATTGCAACCAAGTCCTTTGTTTTACCGCTTTCAACTGTAAAGTCTTCTACGATAGTAAGTCTGTCACCCTGAGCGTGTGAGCTCAAGATTGTCTTCATAGCAAGTCTCTTTTCCTTTTTAGGAATTGAGTAACTGAAGTCGCGTGGTTTTGGTCCAAAAATTGTACCACCACCTACAGTGATAGGAGATTTCTTATCACCACGACGAGCATTACCTGTACCTTTCTGGTTATAAGGCTTTGCGTTACTTCCATGAACTTCTGCACGAGTTTTAGTACAAGCTGTACCAACACGTTTATTTGCTAATTCATTTGTGATTGCGTAATAAATTACGTCGTCATTTACTGGAAGACCGAATACTTTATCATCAAGTGTGATTGTACGCAGTTCTTTTCCAGAAGTTGAATAGACTTTCTTTTCCATATCTTATTCCCCTTATTTCTTAACTGCGGACTTTACGATGAGAGTACAGTCTTTGTTTCCCGGAACAGCTCCGCGAACCATAATTACTTTAAGTTCAGGATCTACTTTAACAATTTTCAAGTTCTGAACAGTAATTTTTTTGAATCCCATATGTCCAGGAAGTTTGATGTTTTTAAAGCTGTGTCCTGGAGTAGTACATTCTCCAGTTCCACCTGGCTCACGATGGAATTTAGAACCGTGTGTTGCACGTCCACCATGGAAGCCCCATCTCTTCATTACACCCTGGAAACCTTTTCCTTTTGAAGTAGCAGTTACGTCTAAGAAGCGACTTCCTTCAAAAAGTTCAAGACCAATTTCATCACCAACATTTACTTCTTTTTCGAAGTTGCGGAACTCTTTCAAGTGGCGCTTAGGGTTGATGTTTTCTGGGAATTGACCGGCATATGCTTTGTTTGCTTTAGAAGCTTTTACATCTTCCAAACCAAGAACAACTGCATCATAACCGCAATTTTCCTTTGTTTTCTTGGCAACGACAACATTTGGCTCGACCTGGATCACGGTTACTGGTGTCAGATTTCCGCTTTCGTCGAAAACTTGAGTCATGCCAATTTTCTTAGCAATCAGACCTTTCATTCTGATATCTCCTGTTAGAACAACTGATTCTGGATAACCAAACCATTGTTCTATTGATTTAATTTCGGCCGTCATCCCTGATCCAAAGGGATCGCACCGTGTAACCTAAACTGGTTACTTAATTTCACTACTGTGTGATAACTACGTCAACACCGGCAGGAAGTTCAAGTTTCATCAAAGAATCCATAACGTCCTGAGATGGATTCATGATATCAATAAGGCGTTTGTGTGTACGCATTTCGAACTGCTCACGAGACTTTTTGTTTACGTGAGGTGAACGCAATACAGTAAACTTATTGATACGTGTAGGAAGAGGGATAGGGCCTGAAACCTTTGCTCCCGCCTTCTGAACAGTCTGCACGATGGCTTTAGCACTCTGATCGATTAACTCTACGTCAAATGCGCGAAGTCTAACTCGAATCTTTCCATTAGCCATTTTCAAATACTCCTTTTCACAACAAAGGAACCGGAGAACCAGCCCCTTTGTTTGAAAAAATTAAAAACTATTCAATAATTTTTACAACCTGTCCAGAAGCGATTGTGTGACCGCCTTCACGGATAGCAAGTTTAAGACCTTCGTCCATAGCGATTGGGTGGATAAGGTTACCGATAACTTTTACGTTGTCACCTGGTTTAACCATATCTGTACCAGCTTCGAGTTCTACAGTACCAGTGATATCTGTTGTACGGAAGTAGAACTGTGGGCGATATCCAGAGAAGAATGGAGAGTGACGTCCACCTTCTTCCTTTGAAAGAACGTAAAGCTGAGCTTCGAACTTTGTGTGTGGAGTGATGCTGTTTGGCTTTGCCAAAACCTGTCCACGAACAACGTCTTTCTTCTCAACACCACGGAGAAGGATACCAACGTTATCACCAGCCATACCCTGATCAAGAGTCTTCTGGAACATTTCGATACCTGTTACAGTTGTATCAGCTGTTGGGCGGATACCTACGATCTGTACTGGGTCGTTCATGTTTACAACACCACGTTCGATCTTACCTGTTACTACAGTACCACGACCAGAAATTGTGAAGATGTCTTCGATTGGCATCAAGAATGGTTTATCAGAATCACGAACTGGATCATCGAACCATGTATCCATAGCCTGAAGAAGTTCTTCGATACAAGCTGTATCTTCAGCTGTAGCGCCTTCCTGGAGAGCTTTGAAAGCTGAACCCTTAATGATTGGTGTGTCAGCAGAGAAGCCATAAGACTGAAGAGTGTCTTTTACTTCTTCAACAACCAATTCAAGAAGATCAGGATCGTCAACCAAGTCAACTTTGTTCAAGAATACGATAATCTTTGGTACACCTACCTGACGAGCAAGCAACAAGTGCTCTTTTGTCTGAGGCATAACTGAGTCTGGAGCAGATACTACGAGGATAGAACCATCCATCTGAGCAGCACCAGTAATCATGTTTTTAATGTAGTCAGCATGTCCCGGACAGTCGATGTGTGCGTAGTGACGTTTGTCTGACTGATACTCAAGGTGACGAGTATTGATTGTGATACCACGCTCTTTTTCCTCTGGAGCGTTATCAATTTCATCATACTTAAGTTTCTTATCACCATACTTATTAGCACAGTATGTAGTGATAGCTGCAGAAAGTGTTGTCTTACCATGGTCTACGTGACCAATAGTACCAACGTTCATGTGAGGTTTGGTTCTTTCGAACTTCTCCTTTGCCATGTTTTTCTCCTTGCCGGTACAAACGCCGGCATACTTATTTTTTATGTGCCGCACTTTAAGCCAGAACGAAAAACCTCCGATACGCGGAAGCCTTCATTCGCAGACACAATGTTTGAAAGATTATATAAATGATAGATAGGAATCGGATAGGAAGAAGATTCAGTTCATTATCTATTCAATGAACCGCAACCCGGTAACCACCATCATTATCATCTCTTCAACTGACAACTGGTTTGGTATATTCGAGTTTTAGTCGTTAGCGACTTAGTCAGAAACCCAAACAAATTGTCTATATCTTTATTACCAACGGTAACAAATTACAAATTTAGGGCCGTGCAACCTGAAAACCACAAAAGGATGTGATTAGCTTTACGGACACACCAGATAACATTTTTACTTAATTATTTTTAATGTTTCTGCCTGACTCTCAAAGAACCCTTCGGCATGCATAAAAAGCCGAACATTTGAAAATATACAGTTTTTAAAAAAAATGTTCAACCCTTTATGAAAAAATTCCGTCCTTTGCGACAAATTACAAGGATTTCAAATAGATAAAAAAAATGGGGACTTCAGTTTCCCGAAGTCCCCATCTCTTAAGCCGCCATCAGGCAGCCAGGTCTACCAGCGGTAGTGAGCAAAAGCTTTGTTTGCTTCTGCCATTTTATGTACATCTTCACGCTTCTTGAATGCTGTACCAGTGTTGTTGTAAGCATCCAAAAGTTCAGCAGAAAGTGTATCAGCCATTCCGTGACCATTGCGGTTGCGGGCTGCATCGATGATCCAGCGCATAGCCAATGCTTCGCGGCGGCTCTCTCTGATTTCCATTGGAACCTGATATGTAGCACCACCAACACGGCGAGATTTAACTTCAACCATTGGTTTTACATTCTCAAGAGCTTTCAAAAGAACTTCGAGAGGATCTTTCTCTGTTTTAGCCTTAAGTTTGTCCATTGCATCATAAATTACTTTCTGGCAAGTAGCTTTTTTACCATCAAGCATCATACGGCAAACAAACTTAGAAATTACTTTAGAATTATATTTAACATCCGGCATCAATGGACGTTCGATTGATTTCTTATGTCTTCCCATCTTAGTCCTCCATTAAGCCTTAGGTTTCTTAGCACCGTATTTAGAACGACCACGTTTGCGATCTTCTACGCCAAGAGTATCTTTTGTACCACGAATGATATGGTAGCGTACACCAGGAAGGTCCTTAACACGACCACCGCGTACCAATACAACTGAGTGTTCCTGCAAGTTATGACCAATACCAGGAATGTATGCAGTAACTTCAATACCATTGCTCAAACGAACACGAGCAATCTTTCTAAGAGCCGAGTTTGGCTTTTTAGGTGTCATAGTCATTACACGTGTACAAACACCACGTTTCTGCGGACAAGAATCAAGTGCGGGAGCTTTGGTTCTGTTAGCTGCAGACTTACGACCCTGACGGATTAACTGATTAATTGTAGGCATCGCCTAATCTCCTATATTTACTCCGGTCAGCACCCCGGAAAGAATTCAAAACTAAAGTTTGATAGGTTTAAAGAGTATATAAAATTCAAAAAATGAATTCAACTGAATTTCCTTATGAATTTGCTGAATTTTCAATAAATTTCAACATTTTTCTTCTATATATTAGATAATTCAGGCGAGCAAACATTTTTAATCAATGGTTTTAGCCTTTCGTTAATACGAAAGGCAGGCGACCCGAAACCAAATTGTTATTTTTAGATAAATCCCAGGCGGGTCGCCGTTACTAGTCGCAACTCCGGCTTCGCTGCCGCTCAGTCGGCTTCACGCCGACCAGGCCCTGCGTTTCTCCCGCCGGTGAAAACTTACGCCGGAAGACACCCCCACCAGATAAGAGCCCCCCCCTACCGCAATATTCCCTGCAAAAGTTTAATCTATCTTTTTTATTGTGCTATAATACATTGGAGCACTTGGTAAAGAAAAATGAAAAAAATAATTTCCATCATTATATTTATTTTACTTACTATAAACGCATTTTGTTTTGACTTTGATAAGGATAATTTTTCTGTTGAACTAGATCTGGAAACTGCTTTATTTGTTTATGAAAATAAAATATATATTCTAGGATGGGACGGGAAATTATGGTCAGATGACAGGCCTGAGAAAATTATAAATGAATACGGTTATCCCGTCTTAAACATTAAGGAAAATCCTTATTATGGTAGATTTATAAAAAAATCACATGGAACATTCTTACTGGATTTTAATGAAGACATTTTTTCTGTAGAATTCTTTGATAACGATAATAATCGTAAAGAATTAATAGACATATATAAAGAGAACGATTGTATAAAATCAATAAAAGCTTCATCTGAACTTACAGAAATAATAAAAAACAATAAGACCGTCTATTCAGTTGAAAATGTTTTGACAGTCGCAAAAGAAAAAGAATCAGATTATTGCTTCAGAACCATTGGTATGCCATGGGTTCCTGATATTAAGTATGACAAAACTCCATATATTGATTTTGAATTAACTTATGAACACAGTTCTATTCATATTTTACCAGGCTTCATAGATTTTTCCCGCCAACATTTATGGAAACAAAATGCAAGACCAAAAACAATTGAAATTATTGATTTAAGCAATTCTGAATCATTAGGAAAATTTACGATTGAAGACAAGATAAAGTTCACAAGCATACAATTAGGCAAGAACGTTACAAAAGTAAGAATTAAATTTCTGGATTTCTATCCGGGAAGTAAATATCAGGATCCATGTGTAGCTGCGATTTATTTTGGAACAGATAAATGGCCTGCTAGCTATAATTATGGAAAAAAAGTATTTGAAAAAGATGGTTATTTCATCAAAATATTAGAACAGCAAGAATAACAGCTGCAATTCTCAAAGTTCATCTAATTTTTACAGCCGCAAAAAAAAAATGCCCTCAGGCCTAAAACCTGAGGGCATCTTAAATAACTATATTCTAGTCATTATCTTCAGTCTCTACAAAGCTAGGCTCTTCAAGCTGAGATTCCTGCTCTTCTTCCAGGCGGCGGCGCTCAAGAATTTCATTCATCTGAGCATCAAGGTCGCGGTCGCTGTCGTCAAAGAGTTTGATATCTTTGTAGTTCTTAATACCAGTACCAGCCGGAATCATATGACCGATAGCAACGTTCTCCTTAATTCCGTGGAGACCGTCAGTTGCACCGGCAATAGCGGCATTTGTAAGAACACGTGTAGTTTCCTGGAATGATGCTGCAGAAATGAATGAGTCAACACCCAAAGAAGCTTTTGTAATACCCTGGAACATTGGACGACCAATAGCTGGCTGACCACCTTCCTCGATTACACGTCTGTTCTCTTCGTGGAACTTGTATTTATCTACCTGCTGTCCGAAGATGAATTTTGTATCGCCTACGGCAACAATTTCAATCTTGCGGAGCATCTGGCGAACGATAATACCAATATGCTTATCATTGATGTCTACACCCTGAGCGCGGTAAACGTCCTGGATTTCGTCCATCAAGTAGTTCTGAAGTGCGTTTTCACCAAGAATTGCAAGAACGTCCTGTGGGTTTGGAGAACCTACACAAAGCTGTTCACCTGCTTCAACATGGTCACCATCGCGAACGATCATTCGTTTTGTCATTGGAACAAGGTGTTCAAATACTTTTCCGAACTCGTCTTCAACAGTTACGATACGCTTACCTTTTGTAATTCCCTTGAATTTAACAAGACCAGAAATCTGTGCAAGTACACAAGGGTTCTTAGGTTTGCGGGCTTCGAACAATTCAGATACACGTGGAAGACCACCAGTAATATCCTGAGATTTCTGAGCAGCTTTTGGCATCTTAGCAAGGATAACTCCGGCTTCAACTGGAGCTTTATCTTCAACAAGAAGAAGAGCACCAGCCGGGAGGTAGTAAGTTCCAAGTTCGTTACCAGCTTCATCAGTAATCAAAATACGAGGCTGTTTTACATCAAGGTGAAGATCTGTGATGTAGCGCTCTTTTGAACCAGTCTGCAAGTCAACTTTTTCTTCCAAAGTTGAACCAACAAGTACGTCTTCAAAGTGGATGAAACCGTTCTGTTCAGCAATAATTGGGTCAGAGAATGGGTCGAATTCACCAAGAGGTTCACCCTTCTTAATCAAATCTCCAGCCTTCTTATAGATTGTAGAACCGTTTACGATTTCAATCTTCTGATCTTTACTTACAAGGTAAAGAGTTCCGTCTTTAAGCATTACACGGCCAGTTACAGCAGCAGCGATTTCTTTTCCACCCTGGTTAAGGATTGGAGTACCACGCATGATGTTTGTTCCGTCTTCAACAAGAACTTTGTCACCAGAACCAACTTTTACTTCGTCCAAAATGCGGATAACAGTCATGCTACCCTTACGAGTAAAGAGCCAGTTTCCGTTCTTCATTTCAACGTGAGTTCCAGAAATGTCTTTAAGGAAGGCGTTGAACTTAAGAACAATGTGGTTATCATCAGTTGTCATTTCGGCAGCACCACCCGAGTGGAATGTTCGAAGTGTCAACTGTGTACCAGGCTGACCGATTGACTGAGCAGCTACGATACCAACTGCTTCACCAATTTCAACAATCTTGTTGCGTGCAAGGTTCTTACCGTAACACTTAACACAAATACCGTGTTTAGCTTCACAGGTAAGTACAGTGCGGAGTTTTACCTTTTCTACACCGGCAGCTTCAATCTTCTGAGCCAGGTCATCATCAATGTACTGGTTTACATCGCAAAGGAGTTCGCCAGTTACTGGATGAACGACACGTTCGATTGTGTAGTGACCTACGATACGGTCTGCCAAATGTACTTTAATATCATCACCGTCTTTAATTGCGGCATAATCAATACCGTTAATTGTCTGACAGTCTTCTTCATTAATAACAACATCCTGAGCAACATCAACCAGACGACGAGTCATGTAACCGGCATCGGCTGTCTTAAGAGCTGTATCCGAAAGACCTTTACGTGCAGCATTAGTAGAAATGAAGTATTCGATAACCGAAAGTCCTTCCTTAAAGTTTGCACGAATTGGAAGTTCAATAATATCTCCGTTAGGCTTAGTCATCAAACCACGCATAGCGGCAAGCTGAGAAATCTGACCACGAGAACCGCGGGCACCAGATTTAGCCATCATCCAGATTGTATTGAAACCGTCTTTATCTTTTTCAAGATTAGACATCATAAGGTTTGTAAGTTTTTCGTTAGTACGAGCCCAGATGTTACATACACGGTTGTAACGCTCTTCTGCTGTAATAACACCCTTAGAGTACTGAGCGATGATATCTTCAACTTCTTTGTTAGAAGTATTAATCATTTCCTTCTTTTCATCAGGAACAAGGATATCATCCATACAAAGTGTTGCACCGTACAAAGTAGCGTTCTTGTAACCTACATCCTTGATTGCATCGTGCATCTGGATTGTAAGCCATGAACCCTTGTTGTGGTAAACGTACTCAATCATCTTCTTGAGTGATTTATCGAACATCTGGCGGTTAACGTATTCAACACCTTCTGGCATTGCTTCGTTGAATGCAAGACGACCTGCAGATGTTTCAATCAAATCACCTTCTTTAAAGTCCTGAGTTCCAGAAACGAATCCTTCGTCACCCTTAACTTTAAGAGCCTTTGAGTTGAATGAATCTTTTGGAGCAGGAACTTTAATAAGAGCCTGCCAGTCAATATTTCCAAGTTCTGCAGCAAGACGAACTTCATCAGGAGTAGAGAAACGTTTTCCTGTTCCTTTTGCGTTCGGTTTGATAGCAGTCATGTAGTAAATACCAAGTACCATGTCCTGAGATGGAGCAACGATTGTGTTACCGTTAGCTGGGTCAAGAAGGTTGCGTGCAGAAAGCATCAAAGTCCAGCATTCCATCTGTGCAGCCTGAGTAAGAGGTACGTGGATAGCCATCTGGTCACCATCGAAGTCGGCGTTGAATGACTTACAAGCAAGAGGGTGAAGCTTAAGAGCTTTTCCTTCTACAAGTACAGGTTCGAATGCCATAATACCAAGTCGGTGAAGTGTAGGCGCACGGTTCAACATAACAGGGTGCTCTTTTACAACTTCATCAAGGATTGCGTAAACTTCTGGAGATTCAGATTCTACGAGCATCTTAGCCTTTTTGATATTGAATACAACATCTTTATCAACAAGCTTTTTCATCAAGAATGGTTTGAACAATTCAAGAGCCATTTTTGTTGGAAGACCACACTGCCAGAGCTTCAATTCTGGACCTACAACGATTACAGAACGTCCTGAGTAGTCAACACGCTTACCAAGAAGGTTCAAGCGGAAACGTCCCTGCTTACCTTTGAGGAGGTCAGAAATTGATTTAAGAGGGCGGTTTGAAGCACCCTTAACTGCGCGCTTGCGTTTTGTGTTATCGAACAAAGCGTCAACTGCATCCTGAAGCATACGTTTTTCGTTACGGATGATGATATCAGGAGCAGAAAGCTGCTGAAGTCTCTTAAGACGGTTATTACGGTTAATAACACGGCGGTAGAGGTCGTTCAAGTCAGATGTAGCAAAGCGTCCACCATCGAGCTGAACCATAGGGCGAAGCTCAGGAGGAATAACCGGGATAACGTCCAAAATCATCCAAGAAACTTTGTTTCCTGACGCACGGAAGTTTTCAACCAGTTCAATACGGCGAAGAAGGCGCTTATCAGATTTAGCACCTTTTTCGATCATCTTTGCACGAAGTTCAGCTGCAAGTTCATCAAGGTCAAGGCGTTCAAGCATAGTCTTGATAGCCTCAGCACCCATGTCAGCTGTGAAAGCAGAACCAGCATAGTGTTCCAATGCTGTCTGATATTCTTCTTCGCTCAAAAGCTGACCTTTTTTAAGGTCTGTATCACCAGCGTCAATTACGATGTACTTTTCATAGTAAAGAACCTGGCGCAGAGCTGCCACCTGAAGGTCAAGCAAAAGACCCATGCGGCTAGGAACTGAGCGGTAGTACCAGATATGGCTTACTGGTGCTGCAAGTTCAATGTGTCCGGTACGTTCACGGCGTACTTTGAAGTGTGTAACTTCTACACCACAGCGGTCACAAATTACACCCTTATAACGGATAGACTTGAACTTACCACAGTAACATTCCCACTCTTTTGTTGTACCAAAGATTCTTTCACAGAAAAGACCGTCTTTCTCTGGGCGGAGAGTTCTGTAGTTAATTGTCTCTGGCTTTTTTACCTCACCGTAAGACCATGATTTAATAGTCTCTGGTGAAGCCAATTTTATCTTAAGACTGTCAAAGTCCTGTACATCACGCATTCTTGTCCTCCTTATCAAATCCGGAAGCTGCTTTATCAATTAAATCCTGATCACGTTCTGTAAGAGCAATCTGTTTACCCTTAGCATCATAAATAGTGAAATCAAGAGCCAAACCGCGCATTTCCTGAACCAATACGTTGAATGATTCTGGAATTCCAATTGGTGATGAAGGATCGCCTTTTACGATAGATTCGTAAATCTTTGAACGACCGTTCATATCATCAGATTTGATTGTCATCATTTCCTGAAGACAGTTTGCAGCACCGTAAGCTTCGAGAGCCCAAACTTCCATTTCTCCAAGACGCTGACCACCGAACTGAGCCTTACCACCAAGTGGCTGCTGTGTAACGAGCGAGTAAGGACCTGTAGAACGAGCGTGCATCTTATCATCAACAAGGTGATGAAGCTTCATAAAGTAGATAACACCAACGAAGATTGGGTTATGGAATGGTTCACCAGTCTGACCTGAGTGAACAATCTGTTTACAGCTGCGAGGGAGACCTGCTTCTTCGAGCTTGTCTGCAATCTGCTCCTGAGTTGGAGACTGGAATACAGGTGCTTCAAAGAACTGGTTGAGGTATTTACCTGCAATACCAAGCTCAGACTCCATAATCTGACCGATGTTCATTCGCGAAGGTACACCAAGTGGATTCAAACATACATCGAGTGGAGTACCGTCTTCGAGATAAGGCATGTCTTCAATAGGAAGAATACGTGCAACAACACCCTTGTTTCCGTGACGTCCGGCCATCTTATCACCTTCACGAAGCTTACGCTTGTTAGCGATAAGAACTTTAATTACCTTATCAACGCCTGGGTTCAAATCATCACCTTCAAGGCGGCTCATCTGCTGAATATCGATTACAACACCTTCAATTCCATGTGGAACGCGGAGTGAAGAATCGCGAACTTCTTTAGCCTTTTCACCGAAGATTGAGCGGAGAAGATTGAATTCTGGAGTTGTTTCTGTTTCTGATTTTGGAGTAACTTTACCAACCAGAATATCACCAGAACGAACTTTTGCACCAATGCGGATAATACCTTCAGCATCAAGGTTAGCAACAGCCTTTTCTGCAGTGTTAGGAATATCGCGTGTAATGCGCTCTGGACCAAGTTTAGTCTCACGGATTTCAACCTGGAATTCTTTAATATGGATAGATGTATACCAGTCTTCGCGAACTACGCGCTGTGAAATCAAAACAGCATCCTCGTAGTTGTAACCATTCCAAGGAACGAATCCTACAAGAATGTTGCGGCCAAGAGCCATTTCACCGTTGAATGTTGCAGGACCGTCGGCAAGAACGCTTCCTACCTTAACTTTTTCGCCTACTCCAACAGTTGGGCGCTGGTGGTTACATGTATCGTTGTTAGTTCTCTGGTATTTGAGCAATGGATATTCATCAATTGCACCAGATTCTGTCTTAACTTTGATGAGTTCACTTGAAACGTAAACTACTTCACCGTCATGCTTAGCTTTTACAAGAACACCTGAATCGTAAGCACATTTTCTTTCCATACCAGTTCCTACGTGAGGTGGTTCTGGGAAGAGCAAAGGTACACCCTGACGCTGCATGTTACAACCCATGAGCGCACGGTTAGCATCGTCGTGCTCAAGGAACGGAATCATAGATGCAGATACAGAAATTACCTGACGTGGAGAAACGTCGATGTACTGAACGTCTTTTGGTGAACGCTGAGTATAGTTACCACGGTTGCGGCAAGAAATTGTTTCTGTTGGGAATGTTCCATCCTCTTTCATACCAGGAACAATCTGTCCGATGTAGTATTTATCTTCATCAATAGCTGAAAGGTATTCGATTTCGTTAGTTGCCTTTCCGTCTACAACCTTGCGGTATGGAGCTTCAAGGAAACCGTAATCGTTGATTCTTGTGTACATAGCAAGAGAAACGATCAAACCGATGTTCGGACCTTCAGGAGTTTCAATAGGACACATGCGTCCGTAGTGTGAATAGTGTACGTCACGAACTTCGAAGCCGGCGCGGTCACGAGAAAGACCACCAGGTCCCAAAGCGTTAAGACGACGTTTGTGTGTAAGTTCAGCCAATGGGTTGATCTGATCCATGAACTGAGAAAGCTGAGAAGAACCAAAGAATTCTTTGATTGCAGCTACAATAGGTTTGATAGAAATCAAATCCTGTGGCTTCATTGTATCAGTTTCTTTAAGGCTCATGCGCTCTTTAGCGATGCGTTCCATGCGGGCAAATGCAGATTTAAGCTGATTTGTCATAAGTTCGCCAACAGAACGGATACGGCGGTTACCCAAGTGGTCAATATCGTCAATCTGCTCGTCACCAATGTAAACTTTAATCAAAGTCTTCATTGTGTTGATGATATCGTCTTTAATCAAAGTAAAGTCTTTTACATCATCAGAGTAGTCGAATTTTTTGTTGAGCTTATAGCGACCAACACGACCAAGGTCATAGCGGCGCTCAGAGAAGAACATAGAAGTCAAATCTTTTTCTGCAGATTCAACTGTCATTGGTTCACCAGGCTGAAGAACTGCGTAAACAGCTGCAAGACAATCTTCCTTAGTTGGTTCGTTATCAATAGAACCTTCTTTTACGAATTTTGCCTCTTCGCGGTCGAAACAGTTGATAATCATCTGAGAATCAAGAGAATTGTTCTTTTCTTCCTTGTTCAAAGGATTAGCACGTGTATCAAAGCGGATTACAGTGATTTTTTCGATTTTGTTAGCTACGAGGTCATCAACATCGTGAGCCTTAAGACGAGTTCCGGCATTGAAAAGACGTTTTTCTTCGCCGTTTTCATCTTTAATAAGTACAGCAGAAGCAAGAACCTTGTCGAACAATGCTTCTTTACTGTCGTTGTCAGATTTAACCTCAACGTCTTCTACATCGTAGAAGCAGCGGATAATTTCTTCGCGAGTTGAATAACCAAGTGCGCGGAGGAAAATAGTTCCGAGGATTTTCTTTTTGCGGTCAATCTTTGCATAAATGTATTCGTTTTTCTGGTCAATTTCGAATTCCAACCAAGATCCGCGGTAAGGAATGATACGAGATGAGTAAACACCCTTGTCGTGGCAGAAAATTACACCAGGCGAACGATGAATCTGAGAAACAACTACGCGTTCAGCACCGTTTACAATAAATGTACCACGGTCTGTCATGAGCGGAATGTCTCCCATGTAGATATCTTTCTGAAGGATTGCTCCTGTCTGAAGGAAATTCAAGTTAATTCGGGCTTTTAAAGGAACAGAGTAAGTTACACCTTTCTGCTTGCACTCAATTTCTGAAAATTTAAGGTTTGCCCAATCCAACTCATAAAACTCATACTCCAATGACATGTCGCCATTTGGGCTTTCAATAGGGAAAGTAGAATTGAAAACGTCCTGAAGTCCCTGATTCAAAAGCTTTTCGCCGTTCTTAAGTCTTTCTGACTGAAGAAAGCTTTCATAAGATGATGTCTGGATTCCAATAAGGTTTGGCACATCCATTACAGTCTGGATGTCTTTACCGATGTACTGACGGTTGATAGTCCGTGTTTTTGCGAACATCAGCTTCTCCTATAGATTTATAAATTCAGATGTAGTCTGCTACATGCTGGAAACTCCGCACAGCACAGAAAACTCTGATTTTTTGCTATATCATGTTGTAAAAATGGAAAATGTAAAAAGTCGTTTTATACGACAAAAGGGATATCCGGTAATTTCTTACCGGATACCCCCTGTTTTACTGCTTTTTAGCAGCTATTAAGCGCATTTGCTACGCTTATTTCTTAGAAGCTTTACCACCAGCTTCTTCGATCTTCTTAACGATTTCGTCAGCGTCAGCCTTGCTTACGCCTTCTTTAAGAGCCTTTGGTGCACCTTCAACCAAAGCTTTAGCTTCACCAAGTCCGAGACCTGTGATTTCGCGAACTGCTTTGATAACAGGGATCTTTTTAGCTGCATCGAATGATTCGAGAGTTACTGTGAACTCTGTCTGTTCTTCTGCACCACCAGCTGCACCTGCTGCTGCTGGACCTGCTGCTACTGCAACTGCTGCTGTAACACCAAATTTTTCTTCCATTGCTTTAACAAGCTCTGAAACCTCGAGAACTGACATGTTTGCGATTGTCTCAAGGATGTCTTCTTTTGTAACTGCCATATTGTCTTCCTTACAATAAAGTATTTATATTTTGCAACCTTTCGGCTGCCGCAGTTGACCTCAACTGAGGTACTCTGCATTTTTTCCACACTAACAGTCAGCAGTTATGAAGCCTGAAAATGTGGAGAGCAGCTGTGCTGCTCATGTTCTATAGCAAAGCGTAAAGAAAAATGCGAGAGCATTTTTTAGCTTTACTTACTTTGTTTCTAAAACTTACTTAGGTTAGTTGGCACCCTCTGCTGTCTTTTTGTCCACGTAAGCCTGCAAAGTAGCTGCGAGCTTCTGAACAGGACCGTTCATTGCAGACATAAGCATAGCAATAAGCTGCTTCTTTCCAGGTACCTTTGAGAAAGCTTCGATCTTTGCAGCATCGTAAACTTCTTTTTCTACATAAGCACCTTTTACAGTCAAAGTAGGAGCATCTTTTGCAAAGTCAAAAAGAACTTTTGCAACTTCGTTAGCATCCTCTTTTGCCATTGCAATTACAGTAGGACCTTTGAGGTAGTCAGCAACATTTTCTACTTTCATATCCTCAAAAGCGATACGTGCAAAGTTATTTTTCATAACTTTAAGAACAGCGTTTTTTTCGCGGAGTTTGTCGCGAAGAGTTGTGATCTGTTCTACTGTAAGACCACGGTAATCAGCAAAGATGAAGTCGTTGTATTCACCAAGAACTTTCTTTGCGTTTTCAATAGCTTCTGCTTTAGCAGGCTGAATTTTCTTTGCTTTGATTGCCATTATTCACCATCCTTATAGTCAACCCAAACGCCTGGGCCCATAGAAGAACTAACAGATACTGACTGAACAAATCCAGCAGCAGATCCAGCAGGCTTTTTACGACCGATTTCAGAAAGGAGAGTCTTAACGTTCTCAACAACCTTGTCTGTGTCCATAGAACACTTACCAACAGCAATGTGAACGATTCCAGCTTTATCAGCGCGGAATTCTGTACGACCTTTCTTAAGTTCAGCAACAGCCTGAGCTACGTTTGGAGTAACAGTTCCAGTTTTTGGGTTTGGCATCAAACCTTTGCGACCAAGAACCATACCAAGACGACCTACATCTTTCATCATATCAGGTGTAGCAACACAAACGTCAAATTCAAGCCAACCACCCTTTACTTTTTCGATGTATTCATCAGAACCAGCGTATGTTGCACCAGCATCCAAAGCTTCTTTTACTTTGTCTTCCTTACAGAAAACCAAAACTTTCTTTTCGCCACGGAACTGATTTGGGAATACCAATGTATCACGTACAGTAGCGTTTTTCTCAAGACGGAGAACAACGTGAGCTTCTACAGTCTCATCGAAGTTAGCAAACTTCATGTCCTGAACCATTTTGCAAGCTGAAGCTACATCATATTTCTTTGTAAGATCATATTTTGCAAGAGCTGCGCGATATTTCTTTCCATGTTTCATATTACTGCTCCACCTCTACACCCATACTGCGAGCAGTACCGGCAATGATTTTCTTTGCTGCTTCGATATCGTTAGCGTTGATATCTGGCATCTTTGTTTTTGCGATTTCTTCAAGAGCTGCCTTAGACAAAGTAGCAACCTTGTCGCGAAGAGGATTTCCAGAACCCTTTTCGATTTTTACTGCCTTCTTAATAAGAACTGCAGCTGGAGGAGTCTTGAGGATGAATGTGTAAGATTTGTCCTGGTAAACTGTGATTACAACAGGAATAATCAGACCTTTTTCCATAGACTTTGTACGGTCATTGAACTCCTGAACGAACTTAGGAGCTGAAACACCGTGAGGTCCAAGAGCTGGTCCGATTGGAGGAGCTGGTGTAGCCGCCCCTGCAGGACACTGCAATTTGATTACAGCTGTGACTTTCTTTGTAGCCATTTTATGTCTCCCAAAAATTGGTGTGGAAGTTCACAAAGGAATCTTCCTAACGAGATGTCTATGTCCAACGGACTTTCATCTCTCCCAAAAACAGGATTAAAATGGTTTGTATTTGGGATACAAACCCCTGAATTTGCCAAACAACATTGAATAAATACAAAGGGTGGTTTTGCCCACAAAGAAGCCCAACCACCGCTGCATTTTATTCTAACAAGTAGGTAAGCCTAAAAAATGCGGTGCATTTTTCTTAACGGCTTGCTATCAATCAAGAAGAAGCATAGCTTCTTCCCTCATTATTTAGTCTTCTCAACCTGCAAGAAGTTTACTTCTACTGGTGTTGAACGACCAAAAATCTGAACTTCAACCTTAAGCTTTTCTTTTTCAAGATTGATTTCTTTAATTGTTCCAGTAAATGATGCAAATGCACCGTCTGTAATTTTAACAACATCGTCGATATCGAAAGACTGACGAACGTGAACTTGTTTTTCACCTTTGATAATTCCAGACTTCTGCAAAAGACTCTTTGCTTCATCAGGGCGGATTGGAACTGGGCGGTCATTGCGGCTTACATTACCAACAAAGCCTGTAACACCCTGAATCTTATAAAGTTTTGTACAAGTTTCTTTCCAGTTGAGTTCAGGAAGATCCATCTCAAGAAGAATATAACCTGGCAAAAATTTATTCATGCGTGTACGTTTTTTGCCGTCTTTAATTTCAACAACTTCTTCAAGTGGAACTTTTACATCAAGAACTACGTTAGGATCGATTTCTGATTTTTCCAGCAAAGATTTGATAGTACGTTCGATTTTTCCTTCGTAGCCTGTATAAGCGTTAAGAATATACCAACTTCTAGACATCTCTACGTCCTATTTCATTAAGAATCTGAAAACCTGAGTGAATGCCAAGTCAAGCACACCAAGCAGAACAGCAACAACAACAGTTGAAATAATTACAACTTTAACAGAAGAAAATACATCTTCCTTTGTCGGCCAATCAACTCTTTTCAACTCTGCTTTGCTTTCGCGAACAAACTGTACTAATTTTGACATATCATTAATTCCTTAAAAAATCAGGGCAGGCAGGATTTGAACCCACGACAGGCGGTTTTGGAGACCGCTGCTCTACCAACTGAACTACTGCCCTATATATTTAATCCCGGCGAACCGGTAAAAATATTAAAAATTATTTTGCTTTTGTTTCTTTGTGCAAGATAGACTTACGGCAGAATGGACAATACTTGTTCTTTTCCAATTTACCTGTGATGTTCTTGCGGTTTTTGTAAGTTGTGTAATTCTTTCTCTTACACTCTGTACACTGCAAAGCGATGATTTCTACAGCGCCCTTTTTCTTGCTAGCCATTTATTTACTCCTGTGTATAAATTCAGTTTAGCCCATTTGCAGAATCGAACTGCAGACCTCCACATTACCGATGTGGTGCTCTACCAACTGAGCTAAAGGGGCAAATTCGCACTTCTGCATTTGCTATAAAAAACGTGCGTTTTATGAATATAAAGAAACACGGGTTTTATGTCAATAAATTCAATCAAGAATTTTCGAAAATTCATCTTGTTTCTTTATGAATTCTACATTATTTTTAACCTATTGAAAAGATAGTTAGGAAGTAAAAGCAAAAGCGGGTCCCAGCGATACGCAAGGGGCGTGATAATTTAGATACAACTGTCAGCTATTTTAGCCCCTTGCTAACGTCCCACTTTTGCTTTTACCTTCATAAAAATATTGCGGAGTTACAAAATGACAATAGACATGCTTATCGATGGTATTCTTGATTCTTATCACCGCTACGGTTTAATTAATAGAAGCGATTCTGATTCCTTCCCTAACCGCCAGAACGTTGTGGAAATTCTGGGAGACATTCAGACTCTGGTATTCCCAGGTTTTAAGAAGGCAGAAGATATTGACCCGGTAAATATCCGCTACGTAACCGGACAGAAAGTTAACAACGTAATAGCAAAGCTTACAAAAGAAATCCAGAAAGCACTTATCTATACCCTTACCACAAAAGCACAGTCAGACTGCCGCCAGAATCCTACAAACTCAAAATGCTTCCAGCTGGCAGAAGAAGTTGCCACAGGCCTTATAGAAGAAATCCCGGAAATCCGCCGCAAAATTCAGAAGGATGTAATTGCCGCCTTTAACGGAGACCCGGCCGCAAAAAGCAATGAAGAAGTAATTCTTTCATACCCGGGCCTTGAAGCCATTCTTGTTTACCGCATCGCCCACTATCTTTACGAAAACGGAGTTCCAATTGTTCCACGTATTATGAGCGAGCACGTACACGGAAAAACCGGAATCGACATTCACCCGGGCGCAAAAATCGGCGAGTCTTTCTTTATTGATCACGGAACCGGTGTTGTTATCGGCGAAACCTGTATAATAGGAACAAATGTTAAGATTTATCAGGGTGTAACACTGGGTGCCCTTAGCGTAAAGAAGTCTCTTACAGGCAACAAAAGACACCCTACTATAGAAGATGATGTAACAATTTATGCCAACGCTACAATCTTGGGCGGTGAAACTGTCATTGGAAAAGGTTCTACAATCGGTGGAAATACCTGGGTAACTAAATCAGTTCCTGCAAATAGCGTAATTACTCAGGATTAAGGTGAGGGGAAAGCCTTCCCCTACCGAAAATCGAAAATCCGTTAAAAATCGAGCTGCGACAGCGGGTCGATTTAGGATTATCGATAAAAATGGTTCGTCGCGAGACTAGCGAGCGATGCGGCGGCACTTCGTTGCGGGCTACCCTCTCGCATAAGGGGTTGCACCCCTTAAAATCCCTGCTTATCAGTTAAAAAAAACACGCTTCCCAGACAGTAACACTAGAAGGGAAGCGTGCCGACCAACATAGTTGGTCATCGGAGAGAGTTTATCAGCTTATTTACAAGCTGATATAAATATAACTTGCATATTTTTCGTTGTCAACAAAATTTTTCATAATTTTTTGTTAATAGATGAACGTTAAACCAATTTTTATCATCATTTAATTACCTTCTTAGTAAATTCTCAAGAATTACCCCTATCCTGCCGATAAACAAATGTCGGAGTCTGTATTTTTTTTCAAAATATATGCTGCGACAGCTTTAGAATGTTGTTTAGCAAAGTTTTTGGAAAACAGAAAACTAAATTTCTCATCTTTTTCTCTTTGATTTGCGCCCTGTGGGGAAAGCTATGCGCTCAGGACATGGTAATTCCTATGGTAAAAACGCCATTCCCGGTTCACGGAGCAACCTGGAACAAAGACGGAACAATTTTTGCCTACACAGAAGAGAATAATATTCTTGTGCGCGATGGAAATGAGTATTCCCTTCTGCAATCCATTCAGACAGAAAACGGTAACCTTCAGTTCATGGAATTTACCCAGGAAACAAAAGGAAACGGCGACCAGCTGGCAACCCTTTCAGAAGAAAACACCCTGGAAATCCGAATTCTGCCGAATGAAACGCCTGTAAATGCGGCTCAATCAGATGCGGCAAACTTCCCTACGGCCATGGCCTACAACTGGAACGGTAACTACCTTGCCACCGCCGACACAGGCAACTGCATCTACATTTACATGCAGAACTACATGACAGAAACTTTGATTGAACGAAAGAGCCAGGTGCTGAACAAGCCCGCAAAGAGCCTGCATTTCAGCCCCGACAACAAATATCTTGCAGTGGGAGCCGAAGATAATCAGATTTACATTCTGGACGTAAGCTCCGGTCACGTACTCTACTCCATGCTCTACCCGAGCGAAATGAACGTCACGCCGATTTTTACAAAAGACAGTAAGGGAATAATCTATCCGCTGAAGAAAAAGCAGGTAGTAATAACCGATTTTTACGGAAACGTCAGCAGGATTATAAAATCCAAAAAGCCAATCCGCTCTCTAAGCCTTTCGCCGGACGGCGATACTCTTATTTTAAACTGCGCAGACAACCAGTTCTACTTTTACAGCATGGAAACCGGAAAATATTTAGGTTACATTCCGCGTTACAGCCATGCAGAACTCACCTGTTACGCATTTGACAACAACGGAAAAAAACTGCTTCAGGGGTATAGAGACGGTTGTATCTATATATTGGATGTGGATGATGTGTTCCTGCTTCCGGGCGAAAAGCCGCCTGCCTTTAAGCTTTATGTTGCAGATGACAGTACCAGCCTGAAAGGTAAAAATCTTGATCCTAAAGACCTCGAAAATCAGCGCGGTGCGCGCCGTCCTTATTTTAAAAGCGGACATCAGATTGTAATAGATTCAAGCTTTGCAGTCCTTCCAACACCTTACATGATAGCTGTCTCTGCCGGAATCGGTTACAAAAACTATAAATGGCTTAAGCCTTTCTATATTGGAGCTGAAGTAGAACCTTTTATTGGTTTCCCTACAAGTCAGTTCCCTTACACATATAAATTACGCGGAGGCTCAATTGAAAGTCCTCTTTTAATGGGCATGAAAGTTTATGCCCCTGTTGGTTTTGCTATGAAGCCTTGGAGTAACGATTGGGAAGTTTTCGGTGAGGTGCTTTTAGGAAGCTCTCTCTGTCAGCTTTGGGATCGTCAGTTCGGGGATTCAAGAATAACAAGTAAGGTTTTTCCATCATTTTATATTGCCGGAAAAGTTGGACTCGGATGGAAATTTATTTCTTTGTCAGTTCGCGGAGAATATGACACGATTCTACAGTTCTCGTTCAGCGCAGATGTAGGAATCAACATCAATCTTCCAGGAGGTTAAGGAGGGCAAAACGTGAATAAGCTTCGTTTTGTAGTAATTCTGCTGCTCCTGCTTCTGGTGATTGGATGCTCGAACAGCGTTCAAACGATGCTTGATGACTACAATTCAAACTTTACAATCACACATGCTGTAGATGACGGTACACAGCCATCTCCTGGAGACCCGGATTTTGTGGCAAGCGAAATGCTTTTCCCAATCTACTATGTTTCCAGTGTGGACACGCTGAATCTTGCTGCTCCGTATAACTGCAGGTCGTATACCTGGGTTTTGACAGACCCTGAAGAAGCTTATGACCCGGCCGTTGGACCAACCGAAATTGATCTGGTTATGTTCAATGACACCGACAGGGTTTCCCGAACGTTTGTCGCCTATATTCCAGAATCGCTTGATAAGGGAGTTCTGGAAATTGGTAAGACCTATAAACTGACTTTGACAGTTACGGAGAAAAACGAGGAGGCAAAAAGTTACACGGACATCGCAGCAGTCGTAATTTATAAAAATTACGATTTCTAATACATGGCAAATACCATGTAAAAAAAAACGGCGAAAGCCGTAAAAAATTTAAAACAAATTCTAATTTTTTCATATGGAGGTAAAAAACATGAAAAAACTAGCAAAGTTATTTGCAATTGCTGCAAGTTTAACTGCCCTGATTTTTTCAGGCTGTTCTAACCTTGTAGATGATGCAAGTATTGAGGGAGAGTCTATAAAACTTGAAGGCTCAAGAAGACTTACCCTCTATGCAACAGGAAGTACAGACAATCTTGTATTCCCGGAAAGTTCTGGTCGTATGATTCTGCCTACTGCTTTAGATGGAACAGGATTAACTTTTGTTCTTTTTGCAGAAAATCAGCTTGACAGTACAAAGAAAACCGCAAAAAAAGTAACATTTGCTGCTACAAGTGGATCTAACGGTCGTACAGGTACAGTTGATATTGACCTTGATACAAGTAAATATTCTCTTACATTGTACGCACTTAAGGCAGATATAAGTGTTGATAATGATTATAGTACAGCTCTTACCGCAGTTACCGGCAGTGCAAATACAGTTCTTAAAGCAACTGCAACAGTTGATATGCGTTATAATGAGAAGGTTAGCTTCTATCTTACCCCTTATGCTTTGGAAGGTGACGGTTCAATAAACCTTACATTCGAAACAGACTGGGATATTCCTTCTCCTTATAAAGATGCAAACACAGGAATCAACTTTATTATTGCAAACATGAAGGATAATGCTACTGTTACTTCAAGTCCTTTTAGTACAACAGCAGATCTTACAGGAAGCAAGCTTAATAAAACTTGGTCTGGCACAGTTGCAGCCGGAACATACAACCTTATTGTTAAGTTCAACCTGAATGCGACAAAATCTTATGTATGGAGCGATGTAATTGTTGTTCTTAAAAATCAGACAACAAAAGCGACTATCAATGTTCCAAATGTAATTGGTACTTTGCCAGTTGCGCCAACAGGCTTTACTGCAAAATATTCTGTCCCAGAAACAGAAAACTCAGATTATTATGATGTTGAATTTATCTGGGATGCTTCAAAAACAGATAACGAGCAGTACTTCCAGATTGAACTTTTGAATCCTGATACTTCTACAACTGATGGTGATAAAACTTACGCAAACCTTTACACAATGAATGGTGCTAATGCAAGTTTTGCTGTTGCCACTGCAAATACAAACTGGGCTTCTGTAAAAACAAATGGCGGTACAATTACAACATTCGATAAGCTTGTTTATGCAGAACCAAATTATCAGGCTGGTTCATTGAATACAAACTCTACTTCTGTAGTTGTATCTCTTCCTCTTGGTGTTCGCTATATGGCACGTATTGCCGCAGTAAACGATGCAGGTCCTTCTGAATATGCTTATGTAAAACTTACATGGGAAGACGCAGGTTCAGGAGCCGAATGGGCAGACCATGTTACTCCAGTAGCTTACAAACGTCGTGATGTAGGTTCTGATGTTACTCCGGCTCAGTTTAATGCTGCTGATTCTGGTGCAAATGCTGTTGGTATTAACCTCTTTAGAGTTAAGTATGACCTTGCAAACGGTATTTATGCTCTTACAACTTATACAGGAACAACAGCGTCTGGTAGTGCCGTAACTTCGCCTGATGTCGGTGAGATTTCTAATGTAGATGCAAATACAACAGCTGAGCAGACTCAAATTCCAACATTAAACGGTACAAAAACTGCAGATATCCGTTACTACACACAGCTTTATGATTCTGTAAGCACAACTCCAGGAACAAATGCAACCGGTGTAAAACTTAACAACCCTCTGAACGAGGTATATACAACAACAGGTGCTGCTCCAACGACAAATCATTACAGCTTGTACAAAGGTGGTGCAAACTGGACAGGTTGGAAAGCAGATTCAACTTCTGGAACAACAGTATATACAGTGGATATTGCCTCTGACAGAACTGTAGCTTTGCCTGACCAGACTCTTAAAGGAACTGCTGCTGCTGTAACAGATCCTGCAACTTATGTTGTTAGTGCTTCAGATGGCAGTTACCCTGGATATAAGAACCTTTCTTTGTTTGCCGTATATGGTGCTGCTTCTGTTACAGTATTCAATCCTGCAGATTATGCAATTCTTGACTGCGATGCTGTTCTTCTTAAAGGTACAGCATCTGGAATTGGTTCTGCTGTACAGATTGCAACACTTGATTCTTCTAAGAGCTTTAATATCAATAACGACAAGACTGCAGGTTACCAATATCTTTACATTGCTCTTCGTGAAACAAATTACGAAAGCGTACGTGTAAAGGTTACTTCTCAGTCTTACGGTACTTTGTTCGATAAGAAAGTAAACGTTGGAGTTGCAGCTTCAAAAACAGAACTTACAGGTAACAAACGTTATGTTCTTACAACTTCTCAGCCAAGCGACTGGGTTGCAGGTTTTGCTAACTATGCAAAATATGCTGACGGTAAGTATACAGACCTTGCAGCAACAGAGGCCTGGGCTGCAGATAAATTCTATAAGATTGTAACAGATGCAACTCAGTTCACATACTTTGAAATTCCTCTTACAACAACATTTGGTGCAGGTACTTACACAATTACAATCATGGGTTACAACAAGAACAATCCTAAGACACCTTATACATACCCTGTAACTATGAATGTAAAGGAAAGTTCTACTGCTGTTTACTCACCTACAACATTTGAGCCTTACAACTGGACTGCTGATAAAGCTAAGTACTTCAAGACAACAGATCCAACTGATGTTACTAAGTTTGAGGCAAACGATGGTGATGATTGGACAAAGGGTACTACAACTTCAACTTATGGTATCTGGCAGAAAGACTAATCTTTCAAATCGGGTTTACAAGAAGGCTTTTGCTTTCTTGTAAATAATCCTTAATTAAGGAAACTGCCTGCTCTGGGACTAAAATCTCGGGGACAGGCAGTTTCCTCACCTTTTTTATGAAGAAGTTCTGTACTGTATTTTTCAGTTTATTTTTTTCTCTTTTTCTGCTGCTTGGCTGTTCCAACGGCCTTAATGAAGAGCAGCCTGGGACTTCTTTACGTTCTTTAAAAATCATTGCGACAAGCAATAATCTTATCAGTTTTTCATCATCTTCTGAGCGTTCAATTTTGCCCTCAGCTGTGGACGCATCATCACTTCATTATTATTACTGGGGCAAAAATAAATCAGACAACAACATAGTACCTGTTACAGAGGTAACTTTATATTCATATTCACAGGATTCTCACAAAGGTTTTGTAGATGTAGTTCTTACGGCAGGCACTTACGAGCTTTATCTTTTTGCTGTAGAAAGTGACAGTCTTGCAATTGGCGGCACTACAGCAACTTACGGAGCAGACGTAACAGCGGTAAAAAATGCAGCCTATTATGTTTCGAGCGCAACAGTAGATGTGCGCTATGTAGAAAGCGTTACTTTTTATTTGACTCCGGCTTCTGATTATACGAACGATATCACATCAGTAACAGGTTACGGAAATGTAAATATTGAACTTTATACAACCTGGACTTTGCCTGATTCTGGTCTTACTGTTATTGTTGGTTTATATGATTTAACAACAAATAAGACAATTGAATACTGGAATCCTGATATGTCACGCTCAGAAAGTACGGAATGGAATCTTGTAGATAACTTTGAGCGTGCAGCTCCGAGCGGTACTCCTAATTATAAGCTCAAATATATCAAACCAGACACTTATAATTTTGTGGTAAAGTTTTATACAGACGGCGGCAAAAACTGCTATGTCTGGTCAGACCTGCTTACAGTTTTTTCAAATCAGAATACAAATGCAACAATTGCAATTCCACCAATTATAGATGCTTTACCAGATGCGGCGCCTTCTAATTTTCGCGCGGGGTGGGCAAATCCTTCTAACTGCGAAGATGACTTCTATTATACCGAGTTTGCCTGGGATGACAATTCTACGAATGAA
The DNA here is from genome assembly GCF_000260795.1 of Treponema sp. JC4. Lineage (GTDB taxonomy): Bacteria > Spirochaetota > Spirochaetia > Treponematales > Treponemataceae > Treponema_D. The sequence continues at coordinate 56,568 of NZ_AJGU01000004.1, read as the reverse complement.
AGTTATTTCCAGCTTGAACTCATGGATATTTCAAAAATTGACTTCGATGATGCAACTTATTATTCACACATTACAAATATTATGGACAGCTCTGTTGCACTTTCAACTAAGAACACTTCATGGGCAGCTCTGAAAACTGCGGGAGCTTCAGTTTTTGAATGTACTCCGGAAAACTACGGTGATTCTGACAATGTGGTTTTTCAGCATATAAATGGAGACGGTGCTTTATGGTCTAACAACACAAGCATTGTTTATTCTTTTTCTTTGGGAAAACGCTATCTTGCACGACTTTGCGCAATGACTACACGCGGTTCGTCTGATTACACTTATCTTGATTTGGGAAACGGAGGAACTCTTCCTGACAGTTCAAAGCTTTCTCTTTCATTTAATCGCTTTGATTCTTCGGCTTCTTCGCTTAATCTTTATAAAATTACCTACAATTACAATGGCGGGAGATATACCTGCGCTGATGATGCTCAGGCAGATTCTAAAATCAGCAGATATGTTTATAATTCTCAGCTTCTTACGGGAGCAGCTCAGCCAAAAATTATTTATCCTTTGAATTATAATTACGATGGTTCTCATATAGCGAACCTTATTCATCCAACTTACAGTTACTGGCAGAGCTGGAAAAAGGGAAGTCTTGATGGAGATACAGTTATTTTTGATGCTAATAATGTCTGCGAATATACAGATTGCAAAAACCTTTCACTTTTTGCAAATTATGTAAATGGTACAGGAAGTGAAACAAGTTTCGACTTGAATTCAAATCTGTTTGTTTTCGGCGGAAATGCGACTGATGGGGCTCATGGAACACCAGTACAGCAGATAACAATTGGAACAACAAATAGTAATAAGGATGTGCTTACCGTAAATCGCAGCAATTATCCTCACCTTTTTTTTGGTGTAGCTGATAATACATCTTCACCTGTTTACAATGCAGCTGCATCTTCTATTGAAGCGGTAAAACGTTACGGTATAACAGATAATATTTCAGGTTATAACTACAATATAAATATTCAGTACTGCGTAATGTTTGAACTTGATATTTCAAATCCAGTTGAATTTGCAGCGGGAAACTGTTATTACGTTACGCTTAATCTTATAAAAAATGAAAACCCTAATAACCCGGTTTCTTACACTTTAAAATTTTATATTGAAGAATAAAGCAGGAAAATCTTATATGAAATACAATTTGCACACTAAAATAAAATATCTTTTTTCTATAATTTTTTTAGTTTTCTGCGGAAGTTTTCTTATTGCAAAAGACGCTTCTGATATAAATGCTGGTGTTTGGCGCGGATTTTATGTAAGTGCTGCACCACTTTTTGAGCTTAAAAATGGAAATTTTTCGGAAACAACATGTCGCACTGCAACAAAAACAAAATACACTGAAATTTTGTGGAAAGAAGATATGAACTGCCGTGTCGGGGCAAAGGTTGAAGCCGGCTGGTGGTTTATTGGGCTTGAAACTAATGCTCTTTTTGGAATCCCAAAATCAAACGGAAAAATGAGCGAAAACTGGTGGACGGCTGCTTTTGATCCGAATTTTCATCTTGCTGATTTTGAATGTGACACAAAACTTATATCTGATTTTGAAATCGACAGTCGCTTGAAGTTTGATATTCCGCTTTTTAAATTTGTACGGATTCGACCTTATGCTGGTTTCTGCTACAATATTTTGAAGTTAAAAGCTTCGGACGCAAACGGAAAAGCAGGAAGTACATCATCTAAAACTTCTGCGGACAGTGACCAAGCACATTCTTATAAGGTTTCTGGTGAACGTGTAGCCTTTGACCGCGAAACCTTTGATTTTTATCTGGGCTTACAGGCTGGGGTGGTACTTTTTGACCGTCTGACGATACTCGGCGACTTTAATGCGAGTCCTGTGTTTTACATTAACACTATTGACCATCATTATGCTGATACAACAGCCTCACCTTCAGTTTCGGAAAGTTATACACTTAACCGATTTCATACAAACTTTCCAAAGATAAGTTTTGGAGGTTGTCTTGAATACCGCATATGGAAAGAACTTTCTGCAGGAGCTTCTTTTTATTACACAATAATAAATTCAGTTACCGGTGAAGAATACACTTCCCCAAGCGGTTCAAATTACAAAGACCACAACGGATTTGATGCCGAAACTTCTCAAAGTTACTGGAAAGCCTCTGTTTATGCAAAATACCGATTAAAAATTGGAAGAGCAATTACCCCTCGCCCACACGAAAAGCGAGCGAGAAAGCCGAAAGTTAGAAACGGAAAGGTGGAAGTAAGGCAGTATTAAAAAGGAAAGGCTGGCAGTTAGTGCCAGCCTTTTTTGTAAACTTAAGTTTGTTATTTCTGAGATTCTAACTGCGATTTGAGTTCTAAAACTTTTTCGACAGGCAAATCAACAAACTCGGCAATTTCTTGTGTATCCATATTCTTTTTTATCATTTTTATTGCAGTTTCAATGGCTTTCTGCAGGGCGCCTTCCTGACGACCTTGTTGAAGACCTTTTTCTATACCTTGTTGTTCTGCATTGTGAAGTCCGTCATTATAGTCGCGTATAGCTGTATCATACGAATTCTGGATAAACCAGTTTGAGTCGTCCTGGCTCATTCTTCCTATAATCCTATTTGCTTCCATAATTCCTTTCTCGCTCTTTGCAATTTCCGCTATGTAATCTGACATTGCTTCAGAATCTGCATATGCCAGATACAGTCCCCATTTTTGAAGCGGGGTTAGATTTTCTATGGGCTTTCCTGCAAGCTCTTTTAGAACAAGAAGATCAATGTAAATAACATTCAGATGACCTGAAAGTCCATGCCCCTTCTGACTTTTCATAGTATACCACGACATTTCGCTGTTGTCATCTTTTGGAAGATGAAAGTTCAGAACCGAAATCTGATAAACTTTCTCTGCTTTCCAATCATCACCTTTTTTAGCATTGATATTCAAAAGCCGTGCAACCTGTATTTCACTTCTTGCTTCGTAGGCGTAATTACGATTTCGTCCCTGCATTTCGATTGATGCCTTTTCGCCGTTATCAAATGTAACACTTACATCAAAGGACATCTGAGATTCTGTCGTGTTATCAACCGGCGGTTCATTTGCCGTGAGTTTAAGATCTTTTATCTTACGACCAAGGACACTTGAAATGAATGATTCCAGGGCTGCATAAGATTCTTTCGTCTCCTGAGTAAAAATTGCCTTAAAAATCGGATCCATCCGCGGATTCAAAAGCGCCGTAGGTGATGGACGCAAGTTTTCTTTCTTCTGAGTTGATTTTTCTTCTTTCATTTGGATTCTCCCTTTATTTGAATTCTCTCTATATATACACTCCCGCTGACTTTGCTGTTTTGACAAAAATTCGGGAAAAAAGTTTAGAATTTTTGGAGAAATTTTTAGAAAAAGCTATTAATAAGTAAGGTATAATAAAAAAAGGGCTGCCAAATTAATTGACAGCCCCTGCTTAAAAGCTACTTTTGTATTTCTACAATGTAACCACGCCATGTTACTTCACCATTGCTGGCTATAGCTACTGGATTTTTTTCGGATGCACTTTCACTGTAGTCTTCGCCATAATTTTCATTAAAATCATTAATTAATTCTTCTGAACGAGACTGTGCTTCCTGAAAAGTATCAAAAAGTTCAATTCCTTGCATTGTAGGATCTTGCACATCTGGATACTCAATCAGCTTTGCTAATCCAAACATATTTTCCTCCTTATATATTAAGTTTATCCACTGGCCAGGATTTTCTTACTTGGTTATTTGCAGTACAAGTTTTTGCAGTATTCAAAAAACTCATCATTCATAAATAAGGTTCTTGAAATTTCCCGTGTTGCTGAAAAATAATCCTCCACTTTCATTTTGAATATAGGAAAGTAACGTCTGATGGCATCTGAATGTGTATAGAAATAATCTATTGCATGATGCCAATCGATATCACGAACAGGGAAATGAGGTCTCATATCAATTAAGTCGTAAATCTGTTCTGTTATTTCCTTTTTCTCAAGCTGCTTAAATTCTTCACTTGATAATGCTTCGTCAACACAAGATAAGGCATCATTAATACATTGCTGGATATAAGGGGACATTGTATCACCCTTCTGATAATGCATAATTAAGAAAGGGTAGCAGATATCGTATTTTTCCTCCTCTTCGTCGAAACTGCAAGGCTTGTTCACAAACTCTTTAAACCTTGTAATAAATGACTCATCATCTTCTTCTATTATTTTTTCTTCCAGAATTTTTCTTACATCAATCTTTGAACCAAAATATTTATTAAATTCAGTTACCAGATCGTCAAATGTGTAATTTCGAATTGCAGTTTTGCTTTCAGCACCAAATAATGAAGAGTAAAATTCATCATCAAAACCTTTGACTTTATTATTTTCCGGATTTCTTACAAGTCCAAGCTCTTTGAAGCGATCTTTATGCATTCCTGCTTTAATTACCAGATCAAAAAATTTTGTGTATTCTTCTTTTGTTTCTTTTAGATTTATGTAAGAAAATAAATCCTTAAAATCAAAGCCATATGTAAAATACATTGTTAGCTTTTCTTTAAACTCGGGATCTTTTACATCATAGTCCTTAAATCTGTTAGTCCAAAATTCTGAAATCGACTTCTTATCAAAGTGCTGCTCAATAAATCTCTTGTATTTTAAGTTTATATTCCCAAGATAAGCATTTTCCATCAGGTGCAGTTTTTCTACATCTGTAATATTAAGGGGATTTACAATTTCATAAAGTCGTTCAATATTACATATGGCAGGAAGTCCTATTGGTTCTTCAAGATATTTATTAACCATATCTACAGCTATTTCACAGTCACGGTAGCTTATATCCCCGTAAATGAATATTTTTTCCTTTAGCCGGCTTTCCATAAAACAGAAAATTGCTAAATATAAATCCTGTAGAATTTTTGCCATTGATTCTGTCTCTTTGCGAAGCGGTTCCTTTTTTGTTGTGCTCTTATATTTTTGGGAAAAATAATTATTTATATTGAGAATTGCAGGTCCAGCATTCTTGTCATAATGATTTTCTGGTAATTCTCTGTTAAGCCTGAAGTATTCGGAAGTACGCAAATGCTTGTAATCAGCACAGGCTTTCCAATAACGCTCAATTTTTCCGAAATCCTTATTAGACTGTTCTCTTACTTTACAATAACCGTAATGACGGATTCCCTTATAATAGAATCTATCCCAGTCAGCAAGCCCAAGCTTATCTGCCAAAAATAGAGTCTTTTCATAAACTTCTTCCCATTCATCTTGTGTTACTGAATTTGAAAGTATAAAGCCTAGATAAATACTCATAATTACTCCTTGGTTATAATATTTTGACATATGAATTTCTAAGTACTCTTTTAACACTATTACTGTTTAAAGTAAAGCATTTGTTGTAAAAAACTGCATTTTTATCAAAAAACAACACTTTTTTTCACATTTTTTTTGGGATATACTTTGTTTATGAAAATCTTGAAGTTATTAAGAGACAGAAATAAATTTACCCAGGAATTTGTTGCCAGTAAGCTTGGCGTTACCCGACAGTCTTACATGAGATATGAAAGCGGTGAAGTTGAACTTAATGCTTCTGCAATTCGTGCAATTGCAAACTTATATCAGATTGAATATAAAAATATTATCGATGACATATTGCCTGAAGATACGGCTACTTTTTACCTTGAAAGAAATGTTGATATAGATAAATTTCATCAGATTGTTTTGTATGCCCTGCAGGCTGCAGGAGATCTTGTTTATTTGTCTCACTATGATTTTTTTAAGATTATTTATTTGATTCACAAGGATTTTTTTGAGCAGTACAAAGTAAAATTAACCACTCTGTATTATATTGATCAGTCTGAATCAGAAGGTATTCCAATTTATCAGGATGCAATTTACAGAATGGCTGATGAAAACCTTCTTGAATTCTTAAATACCTCAATCCACAAGGGACATACAAAAAAATAATCCCATTAAAGCGTGCCAATTTGAATTATCTTTCCGGCACAGAACTTGCTTTCCTGCAGCGCGAATTTGCTAAATATTCAACAGAATTTTAGAATTTTTGCAGATGACACTTTTAGGGAAAAGCGGTTAAAATCGGTTGCGATATGGCAAAGAAAAACGGGTCTATAATGTATAAATGTTCGCAGTGCGGGTATTCGCAGCCGCGATGGCTTGGGCGGTGTCCGGAATGCGGTGAATGGAATTCGCTTGAAGAGATTATTATAGATAAAAATGCGGTTTCGCCGGCGGGGAGAGGGTCGGAAAAGGCTGAAATGCAGAAGCCGGTCAGTCTTGAAAGCGTTGAAGCGGCTGAAAACGTTCGTTTTTCTACGGGAATTGCGGAATTTGACAGGGTACTCGGTGGTGGGGCGACTAAATGTTCGGCAATTTTGCTGGGTGGAGAGCCGGGAATTGGTAAATCTACCCTGCTTTTGCAGACTGCGGCATCCTGTGCAAAATCATTCGGGCCGGAAAGTAAAATTCTTTATGTAAGCGGGGAAGAGTCGGCGGCTCAGATTAAAGACCGGGCAAAAAGGCTGCAACTGGACTGCAAAAATATCAATCTTTTGTGTACTAACCGTCTGGAAGACACTCTTAATGCCCTTGATAAGCTTAATCCTACCCTTGTAATCGTAGATTCTATCCAGACGGTCTATTCGGCAGAGGCCGGGATTATTCCGGGAACTGTAAATCAGCTTAAATACTGCGCTAATGAGTTTATCCAGTGGGTAAAGGAACGCGATTCTGTTCTGATTATGACTGCCCACGTTACAAAGGAAGGCTCGATTGCAGGGCCAAAATCCATGGAACACATGGTAGATACTGTAATTTCTTTTGAACGCAACGATGATGAAATAAGATTTCTGCATGCCCAGAAAAACCGCTTTGGCTCGGTTGATGAAATAGGTATTTTCAGCATGACAGAAAAGGGGCTTGTTACTCTGAAGGATCCTGCTACCCTCTTTTTGACTCAGCGAAGTGAAAATCAGCCGGCGGGAGTTGCCTGTACACCGGTTTTTGAAGGAAGCCGGGTATTTCTGGTGGAAATTCAGGCGCTTACTGTCCCCGCAAAGGCCAGCATCAGCCGCATTTACAGTGAAAAAGTTGATTCCGGTCGTGTTGCCCGCGTTGCTGCTGTGCTTGAAAAACGCTGTGGCCTTAGATTCAGTGATCAGGATATTTACGTAAACGTTGCAGGCGGTGTCCGTCTTACAGAAAGTTCGATTGATGCGGCTCTGGCGGCGGCACTTTACTCTGCAAGAACTGATATGGCCCTTAAAAATCAGACGGTAGTCTTTGGAGAATTAAGCCTTGCGGGAGAAATCCGTCCGGTTACAAAGGCTAAGAACCGCATTAAGGCAGCCTTGCAGCTTGGGTTTAATGATTTAATCTGCCCGGAAGCTGAAAAAGACTGCAAAAAGGTAGAAAATATCAAACAGCTTGTGAAAGCGGTATTTGGAAAATAATTTTTTCTCTTTTATTCTGATGAATCCGCTGAATCTGCCCATTTTGTAATGAAAATCGGCCAGATGGCGATTGCAAAGAAGCAAAGAATAAAATACGAAAGAAGATTTCCCCAGTGTTTGCCCAATAAAGAGACGATAAAGGCTTTTCCAAAGATGTTTTTCCATGCGATAACAAGTAAAAGTCCTGCCCCGGTAAGAAGAGGAAGATTTTTTGAGCCTGCCGGGATTTTATAATGAATAAAATGTCGTTCAATAAAGCTTCCTGCAATTAATCCCAGCAACATTCCGCAGGCCTGAAAGCAGTCATTCATCATTTTCTGAGGATTTACAAGAAGTTTTCCGTCCACGTAATCCATTGGATATTTTTTGTGAGTTATATAAATCAGCGCTGCGGCTATAGCAAGAATTCCAAAAAGAGAAAGAATATCGAGTTTTTTATTGTCTCCGTCAATTTTTTTCTGGGCAAATCCGACTGCTGTAATGATTAATACTGATTCTAAAAATCCGACAAGGACATCCTGAGGGGTATGAACGCCTAAGTAATTTCGGGAAAAAGCTGTAAGGGCAATCAGGACGCAGCAAAGGACTGCAAGCCACTTTCGCTTTTTCTTTTGCCAGGCAAAGATGCTTCCGTACATTACAGTTCCTTTCATCGAATGGCCGCTTGGGAAGGAATAACCTGTTGCGGCAGTTTTTGAATCTCCTGCAGGTTCGATGAGGGGCGAGCGGATCCAGGGACGGTAGGCACATACGGTTAATTTTATCAGGCCGTTCAGAAAATCTCCTATTCCAAAAGTGGCAAAAAAGCGGTAGCCCCATTTTTTATCGGCTCCCCAAAAGATGATGAAGGGAATATAGGGCAGGATTTCGACTGAGAACTTGGAAATTGAATTGAAAAAGTCATTAAAGATACCACCGGTTACTTCGCGCAGGTTTTGCAGAAATAAGAGATATTGGATGTCCATATTTGACCACCTTGTATGAGATGAATTTATTATAAGGCATATTCTGGAAAACTATATAAATTTTAATTTTTTTAAATAAAACTGGCGTGAGGGAACAAAGCATGGGGCAAAAACATTCTGTTTGTGGTGGTCGCGATAGCGACCAGTCCAATGGTTTCTTTGCCACAAACAGCATGTAGCGCAATATTGCGCGGTTTTGAACCATGCTTTGTGACCGGGAGCCAAGATTTAGATAAAACTTTACATAATTTGATTTATACCTGTTCTTACTGTGTCAAATTTACTCAGTAGAGTGTGTCAGAATGTTAGAAATGAGCTAAATTTCCCGAAGCGGAGAGGAAAGTGGCATTTTTATGGGGCATACCGCGCCGGGCTGGAGGGGCGCGAAGCGGCCGCCGGAGTGAAAGGGAGGCGGCTGGAACGACAGTGGAACCCCGGAATGGCCGGTTAATAGGGGGTCTCGCCCGGAATTTTGTGAAAATTCTTGAAAATTTTATTTTTCTGGGGAGGTTGGCACGGTAATTGCTATATATTAAGTGAAAAATCTGGGAACTTGAAAAAGCTTCCATAAAAAATCGAGGTACGATATGAACGAACTTTCACTTATTAATTCACTTTTCAATGACGTGTTTGACACACCTGCTATGTGCCATACAACTACTGTTACTCCACGTGTAGATATTGAAGAGGACGACAAGAGCTACACTTTGGAGATGGATTTGCCTGGTCGTACTGAAAAAGACGTAAATATTGAGCTTGACCAGAACAATTTGACTATTACTTCTTCTAAATCTGAACAGAAAGAGGAAAAGAAAGAAGAGAAGAAGGCTGGAAAATACATTCTTAAGGAGCGCCGCACAAGCAGTTTTGAACGTCGCTTTGTTTTGCCAAAGGATGTTGATACTGAGAATGTTTCGGCTAACTTTAAGAACGGTGTTTTGACTATTTTGATGCAGAAAAAAGCTAGTGAAGCGCCTAGAAAAATTGAAATCAAGGCTTTGACTGCTTAAATAATTCACTCCCGGCCGGGGAGTATGGGTCAAAACCGCGCGATAACGCGCTACACGCTGATTGTTGCAAAGAAACTATAGAGCTGACCGCTCACGCGGTCGCAACAATCAGAGTGTTTTTGCCCCACACTCCCCGACCTCGCGTTAATTCTCCTTCCCCCTCAAGTTTTAATTTTTCATGCTTTAACACCCCACAATTTGCAAATCCCCACAGAAAACTATAAAATAGAAGAATATGGCTCAAAAGCGCACTTCTAGGACTAAAACTACTGCTAAATCACGACGGACTCAGAAAAAACGCACTAAGAAGGGCAAGGTTTATATTGCTCCTTATAAAATTATTATTTTGTGCGCGGCTATCATTGCCATTTGCATGGGACTTCTGGTTGTGACTACGGCGATGAATCAGCGGGACTGGGATAAGCAGCAGACTATCCTGGAAGAACAGAAGAAAGAGGAAGCGCGAAAGGCGGAAGAAAAGCGGCTGAAGCTGGAAGCGGCTGAAAAACAGAAGAAAGCAGAAGCCTTAAAAAAAGAAGAGGCCCGCAAGGCGGAAGAAAAACGTCGGGCTGAGGAAAAGGCTAAGGCGGATAAGACCCGGGCGGAAAAAGAAAAGGCTGAAAAGGCGCTTGAGGCTAAAAAGCAGGCGGAAATTGCGGCTAAGAAAAAGGCTGATGAGAAAAAATCGGCAACAAAACCTGCTCCACAGGCTGATAAAACTACTAAGCCAGCGGTAACTCCTAAAAAGGAAGAAGAACCGGTAAGGACACCAAATACAGAAACAAAAGTACCTGCCCAGACGACAGAAGGACCTTCAAAAACCACAGTGCCGTCTACCTCACCTGCAGTGTCCGCTCCTGCTTCAAAATTCAATTTCCCTCAGGCTAAAAACGGGGCTCAGCTGGTAATTTTGCTGGATGACGGCGGTCAGAATCTTGCTCACCTGCAGAAATTCCTTGATCTGCCATTCCCGATTACGATTGCTGTGCTTCCTCAGCTGGCTCATTCAAAAGAATCGGCTGCGAAAGTGCGGGCCAGCGGAAAAGAGCTTATGCTTCACCAGCCTATGCAGGCTATTAATACAGGTGTAAATCCGGGACCGGGGGCAATCACTCCGAATATGGATGAGGCTCAGATTAAGGCAACTTTGTTCAAGAATATCAGTGAAATCGGGCCGATTGCGGGCTTTAACAATCACGAAGGCTCGCTGATTACGGCTGATGCAGAAAAAATGGAAACGGTTTTGAAATATGCGTCGGAAAACGGAATCTACTTTCTGGATTCGCGCACTAACGTAAACACCACTGTGCCTGCCGTTGCAAGTGCGCTTGGTTTGTCATATTATGAACGTAACGGTCGTTTTTTGGATAACGTAAAAACCCGCGACAACGTTGTAGCAGAAATTCGTAAAAATCTTGATATTGCAAACCGCGACGGCGTTGTTATAATGATAGGTCACATCTGGTCGGCTGATTTTATGCCGGCTGCCTTAATGGAAGTTTATCCCGAACTTCTGGAAAAGGGATATAAGTTCAAAACGGTTTCAGAATGCCGTGGATTAAAGAGATGAGTGAAGAGGCTATGCCTCTTCTTGATAAATAGCAAAGCGTTAAAAAAAGCACTGCTTTTTTTAGCTTTACCTTAGAGGAATAGTATGAAAGTTTTAGGAATTGAATCATCATGCGATGAAACAGCATGCGCCATCGTTGAAGATGGAAAAACAATTTTGAGCAACGTTGTAGCAACCCAGATTCCTTTTCATCAGATTTATAAGGGCGTTGTACCTGAGATTGCAAGCCGTAAGCACGTTGAATGGATTTTGCCTGTTGTACGCCAGGCTCTTGAAGAAGCAAAATTAACTTTTGATGATATTGATGCAATTGCAGCCACAAACCGCCCGGGTCTTATGGGCTCGCTTATGGTCGGCTTTACTTTTGCAAAAACCCTTGCCTGGTCTTTGAACAAGCCTTTCCTTGCCGTAAACCACATGCTGGGTCATCTTTATGCCGCTCACCTTGTAAATGATATTCAGTATCCTTACCTGGGACTTCTCGTTAGCGGCGGCCACAGTATTATCTGTAAGGTAAATAATTTTGATGATCTTGAGATTCTGGGAACTACAGTTGATGATTCTGTTGGCGAGGCTTTTGATAAGGTCAGCAAATTCTACGGTCTTGGCTATCCTGGAGGAGTTATCATCGATAACCTCGCAAAACAGGGTGATGCCCGTGCCGCAACTTTCCCGGTTCCAAAGCTTGATAATAAAGAACACAGATATGACGTTTCCTTCAGCGGATTAAAAACTGCCGTAATCCACCAGTGCGATATGTTCTGGAACGAAGGATACGAACATTCTAAAGAAAATATGTGTGCCGCCTTCCAGGAAACAGCCTGCAAGACTTTGACCAGCCGCCTCTTCCGCGCGGTAGAAGACACAGGCCTTACAACAGTTGTTGCCGGCGGTGGTGTTGCGGCAAACTCACGACTCCGCTCGCTCCTGGCAGAACGCACAGACTTAACCTGCATCTTCCCGCCGCTCAAGCTCTGCGGAGACAACGGTGCTATGATTGCAGGCGTTGCCTACCACTTCTTAAAACGCGGCGACCGCGACGGCTGGGACAGCGTAACCTGCGCAAGAATCCCTCAGTTCAAGCGTGGACTGGCTAATTTCGCAAACCGAAAATAAGACACGTTCCTTCAAATAAAGCGACTTGACAATACAAATCCTCTAGGATATTTTTAAATTACAACATTTAGGCAACCGATTGCCTAATAAAAACGCAAATGCCGGGGAAGAACCCCAAATGAGGATTGTATGAAAAAAGAAGTAAAAGGATTTTTTACAGAACTGGATGGCTGCCCGGTTTACAAAATTGAAAACTACGACATGATGGAAAACTTTTTTATGACCATCACAAGTTCGTCGGACATCTGGAATTTCTGCTGGTCACAGGGAGGAATTACAGCAGGTCGAATCGACAGCAATCACGCTGTTTTCCCTTATTACACTGCAGATAAGGTTTTTGATGCCCGTACCTACACAGGAAATTACGCCGCTGTAGCAGTAAAAACTTCTGACGGTATCGAACTTTGGGAGCCTTTCTCTTACTTCAACGCAAGTCCTTCTGTAAAAAAACTGATGGAAGGAAATTCTCAGTTTAATATTTATAAAAATTACAACGGAACTGCGGTTTGGTTTGAAGAAATCAATACAAAACTCAACCTTCTTTTTAGAATCGGCTGGACTTCTTCTGACCACTTTGGTCTTGTTAAATCAACTGTAATCAAAAATCTTGGAAAAAGTAAGGTTGAACTTGCAATTCTTGACGGTGCACAGAATATCATGCCTGCCTGCACAACCTCAGATTTACAGAATTCTAACAGCTGCCTTCTTGACGCCTACAAGAAAACCGACCTGGACGAAAAGGGAAATATCGCCCTCTTTGCCCTTTCATCAGTTCTTACAGATAAGGCTGAACCTTCAGAAAGCCTTCTTGCCAACGTAAGCTGGTTCTCTACAGACGATAAAATTATCCTCAACACAAGTGCTCCTGCCGACTTTGCTAGCTTCAATTCCCTTCCAAAAACTGCAGATTTTAATCCTCAGATTGTAACAAAGGGAACCCGCTCTTCCTGCTTCATCTGCAAAAATCTGACTCTTGATAAAGATGAAAAAGCAGACTGGTATCAGGTTTTCAACACTTATCTTGATCTTGCAAAACTTGAAAACCTCAAGGCAGAAATCAAAGACAGAAAAGCTGCACTTAAACTTCTTGAAGCTGATATCAAAAAGACTGATGACCTTATGACTGACTACCTTGCAAATGCAGACGGACTTCAGTCAACTGCCGACACAATGGCCTGCGTTCATCATCAGCAGAACGTAATGTTCAATATTATGCGCGGCGGTATTTTCTGCAATCAGGGAAAAATCGGATTAAAGGATTTTATCGTTTTCATTGAACAGAGAAACACTGGCCTTGTAAAAGAAGCAGAGAATCTCGTAAAGCCTCTCATGGATAAAGGTTCAGATGCAGATTATAAAGAACTTTTTGACGCTGTAAAGAAGCAAGATAATCCTCAGCTAACCCGCCTCTTCTTTGAATACATGCCTCTTACCTTCAGCCGCCGCCACGGTGACCCAAGCCGTCCATGGAACATTTTCTCTATTAAACTGCGCGATACAGACGGAAATCCTATTTTGAATTACGAGGGAAACTGGCGCGATATCTTCCAGAACTGGGAAGCGCTTGCAATGTCTTATCCGGTTTACATCAAAAATATGTGCGTAAAATTCCTGAACGCAATGACAGCAGACGGTTTCAACCCATATAAAATCAACCGTGCCGGAATCGACTGGGAAATTCCTGATCCTAACAATCCATGGGCCTTTATCGGTTACTGGGGAGACCATCAGGTTATCTACTTTGCAAAACTTCTGGAATTCCTTCTTAAAACTGATAAGGCAAATCTTATGGCTTCGCTTGATGAAAAAATCTACACAAGTGCCAACGTGCCTTACCGTATCAAAAGCTATGATGAAATTTTAAAAGATCCTAGAAACACTATCTTCTTTGACCGTGAACTGAGCAATCAGCTGCAGAAAGAAACAAAGAGCCGCGGTTCAGATGCAAAACTTGTCCAGGCTGGCGACGGAAATCCTGCCCTTGTAAGCTTTGCCGCAAAAGCCCTGCAGATTTTAATTACAAAAATCTCTAATCTTGTACCGGGCGGAGGAATCTGGCTGAACACCCAGCGTCCAGAATGGAACGATGCAAACAACGCCCTTGCAGGTTACGGACTTTCGGTTGTTACCCTCTGTTACCTCTACCGCTATATCAGATTACTTGATAATATTTTTGAAGAAAGCGGTGTAAAGGAAGTTACTCTGCCTAAGGTTGTAAAGACAGCGCTTACAGAACTGACTGCCCTTTATACTGGCGCAGACCTTAAGAAGGCCGCAGAAAATGCAGAAGAAAGAAAGGCCTTTACAGACAAGGCCGGCCGCATTTTTGAAAAAGAAAGAAATGATCTTTACAAAGAGGGCTATTCAGGCGGAGAAGAAAAACTCCAGGTTTCACAGCTTCTTGCTTCCCTTGCAGAGTTCAACAAGATGATTGAACTTTCCATTAAGGCTAACCGCCGCGAGGATGGACTTTATCATTCTTACAACACTGTAAAAATTGCTGACGGAAAAATGGAAATCGTTTATCTTCAGCCAATGCTTGAAGGTCAGGTTGCAATTCTTTCTTCTGACCTGCTCTCTCCTGCTGAAGCAGAAAATCTTCTTGAAGCACTCAAAAAGAGTGACATGTACGAAAAACGCCAGCATTCTTACATGCTTTATCCAAACAAGGAACTGCCAGCCTTCCAGAACAAAAACTGCGTGAAGGCAGTGGATGTAAGTGACCTTCAGTCTTTGATTTCCCGCACTGGTAGTCTTTACATGGAAAAAGATGTAAACGATATCTGGCACTTTAATCCGACCTTCAGAAATTCTAATGTAATTAAGGATTTTATTGCCGCCCAGAAGGAAGAAAACCGCCCTACAGCCTCAGAGCAGGAAGCCCTTCTTGCCCTTTACGAAAAGACTTTCAATCATCAGAAGTTTACAGGCCGCTCTGGAACTTTCTATGCTTACGAAGGCCTTGGAAGCATTTACTGGCACATGGTTTCAAAACTGCTGCTTGCAGTACAGGAAAATATCTTTAAGGCAGAAAAACTTGGCGATAAGGCTAATGCCCAGAAGCTTACAGAATCTTACTACGAAGTAAGAGACGGTCTTGGCTACCACAAGAGCCCGGAACTTTACGGCGCTTTCCCGGCAGATCCATATTCACATACTCCAAGCGGACAAGGTGCAAAACAGCCTGGTATGACAGGTCAGGTAAAAGAAGAAGTTCTTACCCGCTTTGGTGAACTTGGACTCTGTCTTGAAGACGGAAAAGCAAGCTTCCTCCCTGTAATTCTTAAAGATTCTGAAATCCGGTCAGACGGCACTTTGAGCTTTACCTGGTGCGGAACTCCGGTTACTTACAGATTTGGAAAAGGCGGTGTAAAAGCAGCCTCGGCAGAAAAAGCAAGCATCAGCGTAAACGGAAGCAAGCGTGCAGGTAACGAGCTGACAGTGGAAGAAACTAAGGCAATATTTGCACGAGAAGGATTAATTAAGAGTATAGAAGTGCAGTTTTAGAAAAAAGCTTTTGCGGAGAACCGTAATTTGCTCCGCCAGCTTTTCGCTCGCCGCAAGCTTTGCTTGCTCTGTAGGCAGTCTACGCGTTGTATGCCCCGCATCGCGAAAAAAGCGTCGCAAATCACGAACCTCCGCAGCGCTTTTTTCTTGACTAGGCACTCACCCTTTTAATTAATTCTGTAGGCAATTCAAGATTCAGAGCTGCCTCGCCCTGACCTGCCTTGCCGCTCACAATCAGTTCTACCGCCTTACAGCCCATGCCCTGCTTCTGAACGTTTACTGTAGTAAGCGGCGGCGTGATGTAAGACGAAGTTTCCAGCCCGTCTATACTTATTACGGCAACCTGAGCCGGAACAGAAATGTTGAGCTTATTCAGGTGGCAGAGCACACCGTAGGCAACTTCATCTGAACCGCAGACAATGGCGCGCGGAAGATGACCGCTTTTCTGTATTTCGGCAACAGCTTCATATCCGCCGCCCATATCAAAAGCTCCGTAAACCTGACACTTTGAAACAAGCACATCTTCAATGCCGTCTACACGGTTATCAAGTTCCCCGATATACGAAAGGTCAGTGTAGCCTTTATGAATGACATATTCGGCAGCCTTTTTTGCGGCATCGCGGCGGTCAAAGCTTACACTTGAAAGTCCGTCAAACTTCCAGTCCACGCAGACAATTTTTTTGATACGTTCTTTCATGCGCTGAACAAGTCTTGTATCCTCGGCGCCCTTAATGCACTGGTCAGTGGCAATCAAAATCAAACCGCCGATTTCTTCTTCATGAATCAGCTCATTAAACAAAACAGGATCTTTAAACTCTTCAAAAAAGCGGATAAAAGCGACTTTAAAATTATTTTCGTGGGCAGCAGTATGGATTCCAGCCAGAATCTCCGCATAATAAGGCCGTCTGAACATATCAGGGTCTCGAAGCACAACGCCTATCCGCTTGGAAGCAAAAGCAACTTCCCCCTGCTGCAAAACCTGAGCCGCCTTGTTGGGGCGGTAACCCAGCCGGTCAATTACTTCAAGAATACGCTGGCGGGTTTCGGGCGCAACAGAACGACCTTCCGTTCCGTTTATAACGTAACTTACCATGCTTCTGGTAACGCCGGCTTCCCGCGCAACATCGTTTTGTGTAACCTGTTTATTTTCCATATGCAAACTCTATAAGATTTATTCTACCTTATAAAGCTCCACATCGTCAAAGTTTCCCCAGTTTCCATTGTTTGTATCAAGGAAAATCTGCAGGGTAAGTTTTTCTTCTTTTACAGGAATCTTAATTTTATACTGCTTCCAGTTCTTCCAGCCTGTATTTACAATCTCTGTTTTTACAAGCTTATTTCCATCAAAACCAACCGCCCGAAGACTGATTTCGTTTTCTCCGCCGCCACCCATAGCCCAGATGGAAGCTTCGTATTCTCCATTTTCAAGGCCTGTAAAGGTCTGACTCAAAGTTGATTTAAAGCCTTTACCCAGCCAGTATTTATAAGTGTACTTTCCGCTGTGTGCATTTCCTTTATTATCTTCAATAAAGCAGGCAGCCGGGTCACCATCAAGAGTCCACTTTCCAAGCTTTCCGCTTTCAAAAGAATTATCCTCTACAAGATTAACTCTTGTGCTTACAGTAACCTTTGCCACAGGAGTAAAATCTGTACCGCTGATTACCCCCTTCAGATACACTACATTGGCTTTTTTCTCTGATTTCCAGTCGTGTTTTTCCCAGACAACCTGAATCTTATTTTCTTTGTCATTTGTAAACAAAACCTTAGCGAATTTTGGAAGTTCAGGCTCTTTTCCCGGAGTTGTTGTAACTTCAATTGGCTCGCCAAGGGCGTATGGCAAAAAGCCGCTTCCATTTGAAGCAGAACCGCCCCAGGCATTTTTTATCTGGCCTTTACCGCCTGCAAGATTCCATACCGAAAGAGAAGGAAGGGCTCGGCCCTTAAAATCAAACATTCCCTGATTTTCCCAGGTGTCGCCTTCTGTCTTAGAAAGCCCGGCACCCTTTACAGGAATCCAGGCCGGCTCCCAGTAGAAAACGCCCAGTCCATTAGGTACAGCGGCTACCACATTCATTACATCACGGATTGCTGTTGCCTGGCCCTGAACGCTTGGAAGGTAACCTTCATTTTCGCCGCTGTAAATCTGGAATACATTCCCCTGAGCATCCCCGTCATCCTCTGTAAAGGCATAAGCAGTTTCCATAACGCAAAGCTCTTTTCCATAAACCTTGCTCAAATCATTCATGTTCTGCTTAAGCTGGGCAGTCGAGCCATGCCAGTAGTTATAGTAAGAAAGACCGATTACATCAAAATCAATTTTAGCCTTTGTTACCTGGTCAAAAACAGTGTGATAAAGTCCGTTATCACAGCCGTCTGCAAGATGAACTACAATTTTGATTTTCTGGTCTTTTCCCAGAACCTTATCTAAAAGAGAGCCCTGGGCACTTCTGACACCGCGGGAAGCCGACTGCAAGAGTTTTGTAAAGCCTTCAAAACCGCCGACCTTTTCTCCCTTATCGCCCCAGATTTTTCCGAGCGGCCACATAAATCCGTTGTTAAGCTCGTTTCCAATCTGAACCATATCAGGACGGGCACCGGCAGCAATAAATTTTTTAAGAGATTCACGGGTAAAAGTTTCTACAGCTGCATTCAGTTGCTTTTCATTCAAACCTTTCCATTCTTCAGGCATATACTGTTTTGCAGGATCTGCCCAGAAATCACTATAGTGGAAATCAATCAAAAGGTTAAAACCGGCATCTTTGGCTCTTTTTGCAAGGGGGATATCAGTTTCTACGCTGTTACTTCCACCACCGTTTACAGGATTATTCCAGACCCTAAGGCGAATCCAGTTTACACCGTGGTCTTTTAGAATTTTAAATAAATCTTCTTCTTTGCCGTCATCGTTATAAAATTTTCCGCCGGCCTTTTCTATATCAGAAAGCGAACTGATATCCACTCCGCGGATAAAATCCTCCGTAATGCCTTTTACAGGTTCAACAATAATATTCTGCTTTACCGCGTCTTCTGCCGGATGAGCCTTTGCAAAAAAAGGTGAAATTAAAAGCAGCGATGAAATAAAAGCAAAAATAATCTTTTTCATAAATCCTCCAGATTATAAACAATAATTTACACGTGTTGATTAATATCACTAATTATGAGGCAGAAATGTAAATCCGTCAAATATTAAATATGAGTTTCAATGAATTTTTCAAAATCCACCTGACTCAAAGGACGTGAATAGAGATAGCCCTGAACACAGTCACAGTCGATTACACGGAGGAAGTCGCGCTGGCTTTCAGTTTCAACCCCTTCAAAAACGGTCTCTTTATCAAGGCGCTTACTCAAACCGATAAAGGATTCAATAAAGGCTGCCGAACGTCTGTCAATTTCGCCGTTAGCATTTGTAGAAGAAAGCAGGAAACTGCGGTCAAATTTAAGAACATCAATAGGCACCTGGGTCAGCATGGAAAGGGAACTTTCGCCGGTACCAAAATCGTCCATGGCAACAGTAAAGCCGTTTTGATGCAGACGGGTGGTAATTTCTGCAAGAATACGGTTTTCGGCAAAGGAACGCTCAATAATTTCAACCTGAATATATTTTGCAGGAACATTGTATTTATTAAATACAGCAAGAAAATCTTCCATGAATTTTTCAGGCTTGTTGTGGTTTCGGCTCATATTTACGCTGACCTGAACTACAGGATGTCCAGCACGTAAGCGGGCATCAAGGAACTTCAAAACTTCTTCATAAACAAAAAAGTCTACCTTAGTAACAAAGCCTGTACGTTCAAAAAGAGGAATAAAATCATTTGGCGGAATTACACCCCGTTCCGGATGCTGCCAGCGGACAAGTGCCTCGGCTCCAATAATTTTTTCATTCTTCAGGCTGATTTTTGGCTGATAAAGTACAAAAAATTCATGATTTGCAAGAGCCTTTTCTGACTGACTTTCCAGGAAATATTCCGTCTGAATGCGCTTAAGGAATTTTGAATCGTAAATTGCATAAAGCAGATCACCCTCTTTATGAAGGTTCTTTTTTGCAATTGAAGCCTGATTAATCAAAACGTGAGTTGAAATTCCCTTATATTTTTCTTCCGGCAGATGAAAGGCAAGTCCAAATTTAAGGGCAAAAGGAATTTTATAGGAATCGGTAATATTGTATTCCTTTCTTGCAATCATCTTAAATACGCGCATGGCCTGCTGTACCGAAGTAATTTTGAAAAATATAAAGAAATGGTCGCTGTCTCCACGGCAGCAGACACCCTGATTTTCATCTGCAACCTTTTTTACTTCGCGGGAAAGAAATTTCAATATCTTTTTAAGTTCTGCATCCCCATGATTCTGACTGATAAACTTGTAACCAAGAATATCTATATCAAGCAGGAAGAATTTCGCTTTTTTATGACGGGCAATCATCTTATCTGCTTCATGCTCAAAGCGGTCCAAACTCCACAATCCGGTAAGAGGATCAAAATCAACGAAGATAAGGGATTTTCTCTGGAATAATTCAATTGTCATAAACTCGCCGAAGAAGAGGGTAAACAAAAGAATAACACAGCAGAGAATTGTTATGATATTTATAAGAAGGCGCTTACGTTCAATTACCAGCATATTTTCATCAGGAAGGGTAAAACACAGAACCCAGCCAGGAGATTTTATATAACTGTAGAAAATAGTAACTGGTATTCCATTTTCATCACGGAAACTTTCTATTCCGGATTTATTTTTTGCAAGAGTTGTCGTAGCAATACGGATATAACGCTTATCATCCTGGGGGTAAGAATGGGAAATCATCTCATGATTTTTATGGATAATAAATTTTCCGTATTTATCAATGATACTGATAGACCCCTTTTGAATAATATTTGCATTCTGGAAAATTTCTTCAAACTGATACAAATCTACGGCACAGCCATAGCCGCCTTTTAGCCTTGCATTCTTATCATAGACAGCCTTTACCATCATAAAAATGTACTTGCCGTCTACTTTTGAACTTTGAGCTGCAGTAATAAAGCTTTTTGAGCCTGAATAGACAATTGCATTATAGTAAGCCCGGTCTGTAACATACTGAGTGTTTCCGTGAATATCGGTAGCGACACCTTCAAAATCAAAATAAAATACATCAAGAAATTCCGGCGGTATTTTACTCTTATTCTTATTGATGTGATAAATAATATCTAGGGTAGTACCCTTTGAAAAAATTTCTTCATCATAGAGAGAATCAAGGGCACCAAAATAAGTATTAAGCCTTTCATTCGCAAGTTCCGCATAACCATCCGCAATCAACTTGGTCGTTTCAAAGGAATTCCTGCGGTAAAAGGACATGATTTTCTTAGAGAAAGTTGAGGTAACAAGTACAATCAGAATACTGGCAACCGCAGAAAGTACAGCTGTGAAAATATATTTTATGACCTTCGGATTCAGCTTATTTCCCATAAAACCTCAACAAATAGTTTACACCATGTTTTGATATAAGAGAAATCTTTTTATGTGATTTTTTAACAATTAATTATAAAAAATCAGGCTTCGCTCTGTAAAAATAAGGCCTTAATATCTTCTTTATGCTTTTTACCCTGAACGTCTGTCGGTAATTTATCCAGAAAACGCCATTTTTTTGGAATTACGACATTTTCAAAATACTGCATCAGATATTTATGGAAGAATTTGTTTATTTCAAGCTTTTTGCAGTCTGCAAATTTTGCCTTTCCCTGGGCATTCAGTTCAATTGCAGCCGCAAGATACTGGCGTCTGTCTTCCATGGCAATAACCTTTACGTCGCTTACAAGTCCGCTGTCAAGAATACGGTTTTCAACTTCCGTCATGGAAATGCGTTTTTCTTCTATTTTTACAATGGAATCGCTGCGGCCTTTAAGCAGGAAGCGTCCGTCTGGCAGCATTTCTGCAAGGTCGGCAGTTGCAAAGCCTTCAGGATTTTTGATATATGGAGAAATAATGCGGAGACAGCCGTCATCGCCAAGCCAGATTTTTGCATTATCAAAAGGAGTCCATTCCTGGCCGTTTTTACTGCGTCTCCAGGCAATTCCGCTGGTTTCTGTAGAACCATAAACTTCAACCGGCCAGAAGCCAAAAGTACGGGCAGATTTTTCTGCAACTTCGTAGGTTAAAAGTCCGCCGCTGGTGAAAATGAAAGAATCATTAAGCGGGAGTTTTCCCTCAATTTCTACGCTACGCTTTAAGAAGGCAGGGGTCGCAATAATCATATATTTATCATCATTGAGAGTTGCAAATTCTTCCGGGAATTCAATGCGCTTACGTCGGACAGGAACTCCAAGAGTAAACGGAAGGGAAACCGTAAACAAAAAACCGTAAATATGATGCTGGCTTACAGTGGCAACAAGCTTTCTACTCAAAAACTCTTCGCCCCACTTTGAAATGATAAAGGCATTATCAAGTTCAAACTCGGTCATTCGCTGCTCAACACCCTTAGGCTTACCGGTACTTCCCGAGGTAAACATAATGATTTTTGTGCTGTCTGCATCAATTATAGGGGTATTTCTGATTTCTCTGTCTTCAGGCTGAGCGCTGGCCTTAAGAATTTCACGGATATCTTCTGCCCCGGAAACCTTCTGATCTGTAAAAAATCCGATTTCGTCTGTCCAGATTTCCTTCAAAAATCCTTCGGTAATATTCTGGGTCAAAAGGATAGTTTTTTTACACTGAAGCAGGGCCACAAAAGTTACAGTAAAAAGCCAGTAATCCTCGCAGTGCAAAATCCACTTTTCTGCAGGACTGGATCCAATAAAAGCCCTCATTTTTGCAGTCGCCTTCAAAAAATCAAGCCAGGTTTTATATTTTTTATCGCTCCATTTTCCTTCAAAACTGATGATGTGATCATCGCTGAAAGATGAAGCGTTAAATTTCGTGATTGGATGTGTTTTTGACATTTTTTTATTTACTCCCTTTCTTATTATAAACTCAATTCCAAATAAAAGCCCCATTAAAATGTAAGAAATTCCCCCGTTATAAAGGACCCAGACCTGCTCGCTTGAAAAAAAGGCCGTATAGAAAGAAATGCTGCCGTTTACAATAAAAAAAATGCACCAGACAATGCAAACGTTACGGCAATAATGTTCCACTTCCTTATGCTCCAGCGAAGAGGGAATGCTGCGGTCAGAGAGGCAGGCAAAACGATATATTATATTGGGAGGAAAAATCAGGGTTGAACCAAACATTACAAGCATCATGACGCTGATTACAAGGGCATACATGCGCAGAAAAACCGTCTGATTAGTTAAAAAGCAGGCGATTCCCGCCGCCATCAAAAGGCTTGCCGTAATTAGTGGTTTAATAGAAAAAGACGAAGCCCTTTTGCTGACTTCCCCGGTAGAACTCAAAAAGAAAGCCAGCGCAAGAACTATCACGCAAAGAGAAATAATTCTTACCGGTAATTTAAAAATCACAAGAAAAGTAAAGATAACTACCGGATAGAGCGCTGAAATAATGTAAAAAAGTATTTTAATTAGCTTCTTCACGCTTTGCTTGAATAAAGGCTGCAAGAGAATCTACACTTGCAAAATAGTTTCGGTTTTCACTATTTTCAGAAGAAAATTTTACACCGAACTTCTTTTTAAGGGCAACGCCAAGTTCAAGAGCATCAATTGAATCAAGTCCAAGGCCTTCACCAAAGAGTGGTTCTGAATCCACAATGTCTTCAGGAGTAACGTCCTCAAGCTGCAAGGAAGTGATAATTGTCTCTTTTATCTGCTGTTTCAATTCGTCCATATATTTAATTATATACTCAAAGCAAAGTTTGGGCAAACACAGTTCTATCTTTTTACTTTTTACATAAAAGACAGTATAATATTTGTACTTTGAATTATAAGCCCGGTTTTATCATTCCGGTTTACAGACACGGTTCAACTATTGAAAGTGTTGTGCAGAGCCTTTTAGCCTTCAACTTTCCCATTATTATCATAGATGATGGAAATGATGAAGACAACAAGGCAAAAATCCTGGAATGTGTAGAAAAATATCCTCTGGTTTCTCTTGTATCCTACAGCAAAAACGCAGGAAAAGGCCTTGCTATGAGCCGGGGTGTAAAAAGAGCCCTTGAACTGGGACTTACACATGTTTTTCAGATTGATGCAGACGGCCAGCATGATGTTCAGGCCTGCAAAAAATTTCTTGAAGTAAGTGAAAATAATCCTGCCGCCCTCGTAAGCGGTTATCCTGAATATGACTCTTCCGCTCCATCCGCAAGAAGAAACGGCCGTAAGTTCTCCTGCCTCTGGGTAAAGATTGTAAGCCTTAATTTTACACCAAAGGATGCCCTCTGCGGCTTTAGAATTTATCCCCTTGAACCTTATGCCCGTCTTTTACGACATCACGCTTTAATTCACCGCCGCATGGGCTACGACGCAGATATTCTGGTTCATTTTTTATGGCAGGGAGTTCCTGTCCTCAATCTGCCGGTAAAAGTTTCCTATCCTAAAGACGGCATTTCTAACTTCCGCATTGTAAGAGATAACCTCAGCATTTCCTTTACCTTTACACGTCTTTTCTTTGGAATGCTTCTGCGGCTTCCAAAACTGATTTATTTCGCAGCAAAAAGGCAGAAAAAGAGCGTTTAGTTTATGGAAGAAAACAATACTGCCAGCTGGAAAAACATCAAGGAAGTTTCAAAATCGGGGCGTTCTATTGCCTTTACGGCTTTTTTAGTCCGCATTTTTCCCCACCGCGTACTTGTGGCATTAACCCGTTTTGTTTCTCTTTTTTACTGGGCCTTTACAAAGTGGGCAAGAAATTATTCCTACATCTATCAAAAAAATCTGATTGATTTTTCAAAAAATCTTCCCGACTACCTGAAGGGAGCCGATATTTCAAAGCTGCCTGCCCGACCCAACACCTACCGCCATATAGCATCCTTTTCAACCTGTCTGGTAGAAAAAATTGAAGGCTGGACTGGAAAAAGCAGCATGGATTTTATTGAATTTGCAAACGGAAAAGTGGGAAACACGGGACTTGTTGCAAATAATGAAGAGGTCAGAAGTCTTTTAAAAAGCAAGAAAGGCTGTATGCTTATCTGCTCTCATCTGGGAAACATTGAACTTTTCAGAAGTATATTAAGCTTTGGAACAGAGGACTTTAACCGTCAGATTCCGGTTACAATCATCATGGATCAGAAGGTAACCCAGAATTTTAATAAGCTGATTGGCAATCTGAATGAAAATGCAAAAATGAATGTAATTGCTTCCGACGACATTTCCATGGCAACTATAGGAATCATGCAGGACACAATCGACCAGGGCGGCCTTGTGGTAATATCAGGCGACCGGGTTCCGGCAACAAACACCAGCCGCAGCCTTGAAGTAAGTTTTTTAGGAAAGCCTGCAAAAATTCCTTACGGGCCATTTTTAATCGCTGCCCTTCTAAACTGTCCGACCTTTTTCATTTTCTCTATGAGAAAGCAGCAGAAAGGCTTTGATCCGACCTATATCGTCAATCTGATAAAATCAAAAATAACTTTTGACGGTGGCCGCAAGGAAAGGGAAGAAAAAATCAGGGAACTGGCAAAGGATTATATGAAAATAATAGAAGAGTTTTGCCTGAAATACCCCTATCAGTGGTATAATTATTTTGACTTCTGGAGTTAATTATGGACTTTTACGTAAAAAACGAAATCACTTTTCCAGTGGAATTCTACGACGTTGATACAATGCGGGTAGTCTGGCACGGAAACTATGTAAAATATATTGAAAAAGCCCGCTGTGCCCTTCTTAACAGTGTAAACTTCGGTTATCTGGAAATGGAAAAATGCGGAACCGCCTTTCCTGTTGTAGACATGAAGCTTAAATACGTACGCTCACTCAGATTCGGCGATACAGTCCGCGTTATTTCCTATCTTACAGAATACGAAAACTGCATCAAAATCAAATATGAAATTTACAATGCAGAAAGCGGAGAACTCTGCACAAAGGCAGAAAGTACCCAGATGGCCATGAGCATTGCAACAAGCGAATCTTCTATTGTATGCCCGCAGATTTTTATTGATAACGTAAAGAAATATATGGAAGGAAAATGAAAAAAATACTTCTTGCCCTTATTTTAAGCCTTTTTGCCGCAGCTTCAGTTTTTTCAGCCTCCTTTGAAGAAGCCTGCATAGTCCTGAGCCCGGAAGAAAAGATTTCCGGAGACTTTTTACAGAAAAGGACGATTGCCGCAAACGGCCGCAGCCTTAAATCAAGCGGCATTTTTACTGTAGGAAAGGGCGAAATAATCTGGCAGACACAAAAGCCTGTAAAAAACACCGTAAAAATCACAGAAGGAAAAATCACGACCTTAGACTCAAAAGGAAAAGAAAGCATTCTGGACAGCAGCCAGAGTCAGGTTTTTACTTTGATTTCAAAGATGATGGCAAGCCTCTTTGCAGGAAAGCGCAGCGAACTGGAAGAATATTTTCTGATTGATTTTGACGGAAGCCTTAATGATAATGCCTCTTTATGGAAGATGACGCTGACTCCCCGCGATTCTACAATTTCTCAGACAGTCAGCAGAATAATCCTTACAGGAAACCTTGATTATATGCTTTCAATGGAAAGCATTCTTGCAAGCGGCGACTCAATCCTTTATGAATTTTTGAACCATGAAAAAGCATAACCTTGCTCTGATTTTATTTCTTCTCATTCATCTGGCTGCCTTTGCCGCCTTTGGAATTTCTGCGGCCTGCGGACGTTTTTTTATCACTTCAGATTTATTTTCCATGATTCCCAATGCCGCTTCCTCTCAGGCCCTGGAAATAGCAGACAAAAAGCTTAGCGGAAGCAGCGGAAAAGCTGTTTTTATTTTAAGTCAGAGCCAGGATTTTCCGGCAGCAAAAAAAAATGCGGAAGAGGCTTACCGGGCGCTAAAAGAAGAGCCTGCCTTCCCGGACTTTTTTGAAAGCCTTACCCTTTATGCAGATTCCCAAGGCTATGCCGGAGTTTCTGATTTTCTGGATAAATACCGCTGGAACCTGCTTGCCCCCCAGAGTGCCGCGCAGCTGCAGACTGAAGAAGGCCGCGCAGACTTTGCGGAAGAGGCGCTGACCAATATTTTCGGAGGATTTTCTCTTGCCAGCCTCGATAAACTTGAGGAAGACCCTTTTTTTCTGGACGAGACCAATCTGAGAACTTTTCTGCAGCTGCTGGAAGACAGCGGCACTAACATGAGCTTAAGGGATGGAGTGCTGGCCTGCGAGTGGAAGGGGGACTGGTTTGTAATGCTTCAGGGGCTGCTCACAGACAAAGGTGCCGCCCTTGCCAAAAAGAAAAACGGCATCCAGCTGATTTATGATGTCTGTCTGCCGCTGGAAAAGGAAGCTGAACTTTCCGAGGCCCCAGCCCGCTTTGTTTTTTCCGGCACACCTTTTCACAGCCACAAAAGTTCGACAAAGGCAAGCCGGGAAATCACTCTCATAAGCGTCATCTCCCTTCTTGCAGTTCTTGCCATGCTGATTATTACCTTCAGAAATCCCCTGCCAATTGCTGCCGCCTTTACTTCAATTTTAATTTCAATTGCCTTTGCCTTCAGCGTAACTTCAGCTCTTTTTGGTCACCTTCACGCGCTGACTCTGGTTTTCGGCACCTCACTGATCGGCTCCTGCATCGACTACAGCCTTCACTTTTTTGTAAACTGGAAGGCCAACCGGGAACTTCACAGCGGAGAGGAAATCAAAAACTTTCTTAAAAAAGGCCTGACTCTTTCTCTTGCCAGCACAGAGCTCTGTTACTTCCTTCTGATTTTTGCCCCCTTCACTCTTTTGCGTCAGATGGCTCTTTTTTCTTTTACCGGCATTCTGTCTTCCTTCCTGACCGTTTTATGGGTTTATCCCCTTTTCAAAATTCAAGATGATGATAAAAGATATATTCCTCTTTTCAATATTGCAAATCCGCCCGCATGGCTTCGCAGGGTCTTTCTTGTAATTTTAATTTTGCCAGCAGCCTTAATTGCCCTAAATCTCAAAAGCCTTCATATAAAAAATAATCTTTCTAATCTCTACAAAATGCAGGGCCGCCTTAAAGACGACACAATTCTTGCCAGTCAGGTAGTCAACTATACTCCATCCAGCTGGTTTGTTCTTGAATCCGACACAGAAGAAGAACTTTTGCAAAAAGAGGAAGCCTTTGCTGCAATTTACGAAAGAAAAACCGGCAAGCATGGCAGCCTCAATAAAAAATACATCTGCACTTCCCGCCTGATTCCTTCAGAAAAAAATCAGCGCCTTTCTATAGAAGCCTGCACAAACCTTATAAGCTCGCCAGAATGTATTTCTCAGTTTGAAATCCTTGATTTTGAAAAGCCTGAAAAGCACCAGAAGGAAATCCTGAAAGATATGGGAAAGGCAGATTTTATAAAGCCTGAAAGTCCTCTCCCACCACAGCTGGAAAAAATTGTAAAAATGCTCTGGCTTGGAAAAATAGATGAAAAGTTCTATTCGGTTTTTATGCCGACAGAAAATTTGCCTGCTGAAAGTTTAGAAAGCCTTGCAAATCCCCAGGAGGGCATTTTTTATGTAAACAAAGTCGCCCAGATTTCAGCCGGCTTAGACCGCCTTTCAAAAATGATTTTAATTATGTTCGCAATTGCCTACATCATCATTCTGATTGTTCTGCGACTCTTTTTTAATTTGCGCCAGACCTTAAAAATTGCCTCAGTTCCTCTTTTCAGCCTGCTTGCAATTCTTGCTGTCTTTACGACAAGCGGCAGTCCGATAGACTTTTTCTGCATAACAGGAATTATTCTGGTTTTTGGACTGGGAATTGATTACATAATTTACATGACCCAGCACAAGGGCGGCCGTCTGGAACGCACCGCAATAATACTTTCTTTTTTGACCACTGCCATTTCCTTCGGTGCTCTGGCCCTCAGTTCTTTTGTACCGGTTCATTCAATTGGTCTTGCAATTTTCACAGGGCTTACCGCAGCCTTTATTGCCACAATGCTGTAAGCTGACCGGCACAAATAGAAAATTTCATTTAAAAAACCTTTTCCTGCTTGTCTTTTCCTACCAATCCTTTATACTGATATCATGAAGAATATCCGGATTAATCCGGAGAGAGTTTTCTTATTTTTTTCATCAGTATTTCTGCTTGTTGCTTTTCTAGCCAGCTTAGTTTTACCCCTCAGGTATAAGACTTTAATTACCTCTCAGACAGTTGTTACTGTTACACATGCAATTTGCTTTTCTCTTTCTATTATTACACTTATAAAGCCGATAATTGCGCTTGAAGTTATTATTGTGCTCAGCGAAAGTGTACTTACTATGATGACCGGCTATTCTCAGTTGGGAGTTTTTCTTTTTTACGCCCTGCTGATTTTGATGTTTGTAAAAGAGCAGTTTAAAACTCACCCTGTTGCGCGCATTTTACCAATTGTAATCATTCATGCCCTTTCTATCCTTGCCTGTGCAAAACTGGGCTGGGTTCACGTTTTTCTGGGCTTTGCTTCTTCATTTTTTTACATGGCATTTTTCTACTGGATTTACGATATTCTGCGAACAAAACTTGCCTGCTTTTTACCGGCAGAAACAAAAAGCAATTCGGTGATTAAAGAAAAGCACGGAGAACCTCTTCATCTGACTGATTATAAGCTTTCTGAACGTCAGATGGATTTTGTTCTGGATAACCTTCACGAAAACTGCACTTACAAAGATTTGAGTGAAAAATATTTTGTAAGTCTTTCTACCGTAAAAAAAGAGTTTTCTATACTGTTTAAGATTTTTGGTGTAAAAAATCTGGAGGAACTGCACCTGCTTTTATTGCAGTACAAAGTTAGCAGATAAGCAGGTGCTTATGTTTTAATTGCTTCTTGCCATTCTACCTTCGAAGGTAGCAAAGAGTTTTGTTAAACCAAGTGTCAAAATCAAGTAGATGATTGCGCAGGTAAGAAGCGGAATCCATGCATTGTAGGTTGTGTTTCGAATCATATCGCCGGATTTTGTAAGGTCGGTAACGGCGATAAAGCTTGCAACAGAAGTTTCCTTAATCAAAACAATAAATTCACTTGTATAAGTTGGAAGAACGGCCTTCATTGCCTGTGGAAGAACGATTTTTGAAAGGGTCTGCCACTTGCTCAAGCCAAGAGAACGGCCTGCTTCTGTCTGTCCGTGGTCTACGCCCTGAATACCGGCACGGAAAATCTCTGTACAGTAGGCACCAGAGTTAATTCCATAGGAAATAATTGCAACCAGAAGTCTGTCCCAGCCCAGCGGTGCAAAAACAACAAAATAAAAAATCATCAGCTGTGTTGCAAGCGGAATACCACGCAAAACAGTTGTGTATACAGTAGCAACAGCACGAAGAATTTTATTATTTGAAACCTTCATCAGGGCAAAAGTACAGCCCAAAACAGTTCCGATAAGTATTGCGAAAAAAGCAATTAAAAGTGTGATTTTCAGACCGCTTAAAATCAAAAGCCAGCGCTGGCCTGCAATCATTGTGTCGTATATTGATTGAAACATAGATTTAGATTATACCGGATTTTGCGGTTAATAGGAAGTTGTGTCAGTTAGGGCTGGAAGAAGGCATTTAAAAAGGCAAAAGCGGCGCGAGGGAGTAGAGCATGGGGCAAAAACACTCTGATTGTGGAGGTCGCGAAAGCGACCTGTCCTATAGTTTCTTTGCCACAATCAGCGTGTAGCGCCTTATGGCGCGGTTTTGAACCATGCTCTGCGACCGGAAGCCGCTTTTGCCTTTTTGGAAGGTTTATTTGCGAACAATAATAACCTGTTCAGAAGCAAAATATGGTTCAGAGAAATCTACGTTCTTTTTGCGTTCTTCTGTAACAGACATACCTGCAGCGATGAAATCAATTGTTCCTGCCTGCAATGCTGGGATAAGGCTGTCGAAGGCCATATCTACTACTTCAAGAGAAGAAGAAGCTTTTTCAGCAATTTTCTGACCCATAGTGATATCAAAACCTACGATGTCAGTTCCTTCAACGTATTCAAACGGTGGGAATGCAGCATTTGTTCCGAGCTTAATTTTTTTAGCGCCTTTTGCATTTTTTGCAGCAGGAATTGTGATGTTTCCGTCTG
This sequence comes from Treponema sp. JC4, assembly GCF_000260795.1. Classification (GTDB taxonomy): domain Bacteria; phylum Spirochaetota; class Spirochaetia; order Treponematales; family Treponemataceae; genus Treponema_D. The sequence continues at coordinate 25,905 of NZ_AJGU01000004.1, read as the reverse complement.
CAGGCATAAAGGCAGCAACAAGAGCTTCGTAATCGCCGTTTTTCTTCATTTCGGCAATTGTAGCGTTGATAGTATTCAAAAGGTCAGTGTTACCCTTTTTGATGGCAATAGCATATTCTTCTTTGTTTGCAGCAAAATATGGATCGCGGATAATCTTAAGTTTAGGATTGCGTTTTACAATCTGCTGAGCAGGAAGTTCATCAAGAACAACTGCATCAATAGCGCCATTCTTCAAGTCCAAAGCAGCATCCATACCGCTCTTGAAAGATGAAAGTTTTGCACCAGGAACTTCTTCCTGAACATAAAGTTCACCTGTTGTACCGGCCTGAACACCAATCTTTTTTCCTTCAAGATCAGCAACAGAATTGATTTCAACTTTTTTAGGTTTAGCAAAAGCCATACCAGAAATCACAGCTGTCAAAGCAGCCAAAGCAACGATTTTTTTCATGTGTTCACTCCTCTAAAACGTGATGAATAATTTTAACAATATTAAAGAACTTCGACAATATTAAATTTCCCGTCTAAAGTTTTCCTGCCGCTGCTACTCCGTCCATGGCGCTGGAAACAATTCCACCTGAATAGCCGCTGCCTTCGCCGCAAGGATAAAGATTTTTAAGCGCCGTACATTCAAAAGTTTCTTTATCACGGACAATTCTTACAGGAGTACTTGTTCTGGTTTCCATTGCAATCATAAGAGCATCAGGACAGATAAAGCCTTTCATATTTTTATTTATCTGGCGGAAACCTTTTGCAAGGCGGTCAGCAATAAAATGAGGAATCCAGGTGTTTAAATTTGAACTTACAAGGCCTGCTGTATAACTTGAAGGCGGTAAATCTTCCGATTTTTTATTGTCCAGAAAGTCAGAAAGTCGCTGAGCCGGGGCTGCCTGACCTTTTCCGTTTTTGAAGGCAAGTTTTTCAAGCTCGGTGCGGAAGTAAAGGCCTGCAAGATCAGGACAGCCTGCTTTTTTAGCCTGTTCCTTAAACTTCTGCGGAATATCTTCCGGACGGACTTCTACAACAATTGCCGCATTTGACCACTTGGAATTGCGGGCAGCGGCAGACATTCCGTTTACGACAATTTCGTCCGGTCCTGAGGCAGAAGGAACTACAAAACCGCCCGGGCACATACAGAAGGAATAAACTCCCCGCTCATCCACCTGGGTTGTAACACGGTATTCCGCAGCGCCAAGATTTGCATCAAGTTTTCCGTGATACTGAATTGCATCAATCAAAACGCGGGGATGTTCCACGCGGACTCCAACTGCAAAAGTTTTTGCTTCCAGAGCAGATGGGGCTGCCTTTGCAATCATCTGGTAAATGTCTCCGGCTGAATGACCGGTTGCAAGAATTACGGCATCGGCACAAAAATCAGCAGTCTGGCCGCTTTTTGTGTTCTGGGCACGAACTCCCTTCACAACTGCTTTTGCCCCGCCATCATTTTCAGTAATCAACTCTGTAACACGCGTATTAAAATGGAATTCTCCGCCAAGTTCCAAGATTTTTTCCCTCATATTGTTGATTACCTGAGGAAGTCTGTCTGTTCCAATGTGAGGATGGGCATCTGTAAGGATTTTTTTGTCTGCTCCAAAGTAATTAAAAATCATCAGAATCTGATTGATGTTTCCCCGCTTGTTACTGCGGGTATAAAGCTTGCCGTCAGAAAAGGTTCCGGCACCGCCTTCGCCAAAGCAGTAGTTTGAATCTGGATTTACATTGTCTTTTGTACTGATCTGCGCAATATCCCGCTTGCGCTGGGAAGTTTCTTCACCGCGTTCAAGGATTACGGGTTTTATGCCCTTTTCCAGAAGTTTAAGCGCTGCAAAGAGTCCCGCAGGACCACTTCCTACTATAATAACTGATTTTTTTCCGTCAGCATGCTTCCATTCCGGGAGTTTATCTTCGGCAGCTGCCTCTGCACTTTCTCCAATAAATACATTATAGCGCAGGTGCAGTTTTACCTGACCGTGGCGGGCATCAATGGATTTTTTTACAAAAAGTGACTCGAACTTTCCGCCCTTTTCTGCAAGTTCCTTTGCGGCCGGGGATTTTTTTATCTCCGCAGTAATTTTGGAATTTATGATTTTTGGGTTCTGCTCTTCATCCGGCAGAACAGTAATTGTTATCTGAGTTTTCATAGGGGTATTATAACTGTAATTGAAAACGGGAACAACCTTCCCCTACAAAAGCTTAACGCAGCCGAAAGGCGTGTCTTCCCAAGCCAGAAAGTCTGTGATGATTTTATCGGCTTTTGGGGAAACTTCGCGAATTCTGCGTACTGAACCGTCCGAAAGCTGAACCAGCGGATTAATATAGCGGAGTTTGACCCTTAAATTCACGCAAAAATGACCGGCGAGCTTGCCTTGAGAATGAACTATGGAGGTCATTTCGCGGAAGGTGCGATAAAGAGACCTGAGTTGTTGCGAGCCGGACATCTCATCATCAATCTTTTTTATTATTTCTGCTTCCGAAAGGGTCATAAAATCTTCTTCGCGGACAATGCCTTCTTCCACCGCCAGGTTCATTATCTGACCCAGCATGTGCAGGCAGAGCTTGTCTTCGTTGAGCTGGAGAATGTGACCAATCAGGCAGAAATGCCCGGTATATTCGGTGGCAATTTCGGGAGTCGCGAAGCCAAGCTCGGGAAGGCCCTCTTCATTTGTAAGCACGCGTAAATCGCCGTAAGTGCGGCGAATTTCCTCGTAAGTCCAGCTGCCGTCCAGAGCCATACCGCTGGGGTACATGTATTCAAGGCGGTCGGCACTGAGCTGAGGGATTTCGTTGTCGGCAACCGGATAATTGTGATAGTCGCAGACCTGGTCGGCAGTAAGTCCGTCAGCGGCAAGAAGGCGGGCAAGCTGGGCATCGTTTCTGATAAGCAGTTCGTTCGGCTCTTCGGTGGCAGTCTGGGTCAGGGCGTCTCCTTTTCGGAAGTCGGAAACGTGGCTGAAAACCGGAGTCGAAACATCGTGCAAAAGTCCTGCAAGAGTCTGCGCCTTGTCGTGGGTAAAATGCCAGATAATCAGGGCAACGCCCACGCTGTGGTCAAAGCGGGAATAATAAAAGCGGTTGCGGTAAAGCTTCGTCCAGTCGGTGCCGCACAAAAGCCCTATTCCCTTAAGGCGGGTAAGCAGGGGCAGCTCAAGGTAAGGAGTCAGGAAGGCCGGATAGTCAGCACGGGGACAGAGAATTTCGTGATAGTCGGCGACGCTGTAGCTGCGGGGCGGATTACGCTCCAGCATGTAGTTCCACGTGTAAGGTTCAAAGAAGTTAGGCATTGTGTACCACAATTTTATTGTAAGGAATTTCTATTTTCGCCTCGTCAAAAACTTTTTTGATGGCAATAAAGGTTTCGTTTTTTACGGTAATAAAATCCGGATTATCAAACCAGATTACAAGAGTCAGTTTGATTCCGCTGTCTTCAAAGGCTTCAATCCAGGCGTTAGGAACCGGGTCAGTGCGGGCAGTCGGACAGAGAGCCGGCGCTTTTTTCAGGGTTTCAAGCGCAAAGGCAAGGTCACTTTCGTAGGCTACGCTCACGTTTATCAAAAGGCGGCGGTAAGAATTGTAGGAATTATTCGTCAAAAGTGAGTTTATAATAGAAGAATTCGGAATGCGAACCATCTGATTGTCGTAAGTGTGAACGCGGACAGATAGCAGACTGATTGCATCAACTACGCCGGTAATTCCGTTTATGATGATTGTGTCTCCAAGCCGCAGGGATTTTTCGCTCACAATAAAAAGCCCGCTTATCAGATTGCTCACAGAAGTCTGGGCCGCAAAACCAAGGGCTACTCCGGCAATTCCTGCCGCTCCCCAAATGGCAGAAAGCTTGATTCCAAAAAGACTGAGCACATAAACGACTACCGCAAAATAAAAGCAGTAGCGCACAAGCCGCTGCAAAATTGAACGTCTTTCATCGCTCAGCTTGTCTTCCGGAATATTTTTTATAAGTTTTTTTAGAATTTTAAAGGCTATCAAAATAAGAAGAAGAACAATAAAAACTTTTACAATAAAAAAAGCATTATGAATGGTAAAGGAAGTTTTGAACCATTCGGAAATAAATTTTCCAAGCGCGCAAAAATCGTTTTTAATTGCAGTTATTTCTTTTTCCATAAAAATTCCTTATCGGGCGTTCCCGCCGCAAGCGGCGGTCGGCGCTTCCGGGCTCCACTACGTTCGGTGCTTCGCACAGAAAGGCCTTTGGCCTTCCTCCCTCCAGTGCCTAACGTGTTTTTTCATTATAACATTTACATAAATCACTGACTATGCATTCGCTGCACTTAGGATTTCGTGCCGTGCAGACATAGCGTCCGTGAAGCAGAATCCAGTGGTGGGCATGCTGTAAAAATTCCGTCGGGATTCGTGACAGCAGAGAGGCTTCCACCTGCTCGGGAGTATTGCCTTCCGCAAGCCCGATTTTTGGCGCAACGCGAAGCAGATGAGTATCTACGGGCATTGTCGGCTGGTGAAATACCACGTTCAAAACTACGTTTGCCGTTTTTCTTCCAACCCCGGGAAGTGTCATAAGCGCCTCCCGCTCACCCGGAACTACGCCGTCAAAATCTTCTATCAGCTTACGGCTTAGCCCGATAAGGTGCTTAGCTTTGTTTTTATAAAGCCCGATGGATTTTATGTAGGGAATAAGCCCTTCTTCGCCAAGTTCAAGCATGGCACGGGGGTTGTCTGCAACTTCAAAAAGAGGCCTTGTTGCGATATTAACAGATTTGTCCGTTGCCTGCGCGCTCAAAACCACCGCCACAAGCAGGGTATATGCATTTTTATATTCCAGCTCCGAAGCAGGCTCCGGATTTTCTGCCTGCCAGCGCTTCATTATTTCTGTAATTTCTGCTTGAGAAAGAAGGCTCATGTCCACCACTCTACCACAGAAAAATCAGACTTACCAGCAATATTTTTCTTGACGACATAAATTAATTGCTTTTTTCTCTGTTGTTTCAGAAGAAGCGGTATTTCACAATTTATTTGTGAAAATCAAATTCCTATAATATAATTTTATAAGGAATAATTCCTGCTTTTTAGAGGTTCCCTGCCTGATGTTAGAGTTTAAGCCGCTTCTTCTTGAAACAAAAGCATTTCTTGATCCTTTTTTCGTTCAGTATGGGGAAGGCTCCTGTCAGCATTCCTTTGCAGCCGCTTATTGTCTTCAGGAAAAATACGGAAACCTTTATGCAATAGCGAATAATTTTCTCTACATTCTGCGCCAAAACCGCTGCACCCCGAATGAAGAGACTTATCTTTTTCCTCTGGGAAATCTCGCTGACGGTCGTATCGCCATAGATACACTTCTTTCTGAGGCTCACCAGAAGGGAAAGAAACTGCTTTTTGAAACAGTCACCGAAAAAGCAAAGAACTTTCTTGAAGAAAATTATCCGGGACACTTTTATATAGAAGAAAAACGCGATAATGCGGAATACATTTTCAACCGCGAAAATCTTGCCGAGCTTAAGGGTAAGGAATATGAAAGCAAACGGTGGGAAGTGCATCGTTTTCAAAAAGAGTTTGAAGGCCGCTACTCAATAGAAGAACTTACGCCTTCATATTTTGATGAGGTAAAAAGCTTTTCACGCAAGTGGTACGACGATTTTTATACCGAAGAAACCAACGCTCAGCTTCGTGCGGAAGAAAAAGCTTTGGACAATGCCCTGAAACATTTTTATGAACTGGGTTTTAAGGGACTTGTGATTTTAATAGACGGTAAGATTGCCGCTTTTGAATATGGAACGGCATTAAATCAGAATACTTATGATGGTTTTGTAGAAAAAGCAAACCGTTCCTATAAGTACATCTATAAAATGCTGAATAATACGGTTGCAAAACGCTGCCCGGCCTCAATTAAATGGCTTAATTGGGAAGAAGATTTGGGACATGAAGGACTTCGTAAAATGAAATTATCCTACAGGCCCGAATATTTTCTTAAAAAATATCTTGTAAAAGAGAAGGACTAATAAATTGAATAAGTTTGAAGCTGTAATTTCCTTATGTATCATCACTTTTTTTGCCTCAATTCAATATGCATTTCTTGGCGGAGTACCATCTTCTGTTTCTCAGTTCGGATATTTAACCATTACCAACGGAGCGGGTTTTATAATCGTTCTCCTCTTCTTTTTTGGTGAACTTTTCCGTCTTGATAAAAAACAGATTTTTCAGTCCTTTATACTTTCTCTGGAACAGGTTGCCTTTAATGTATTTTTAATTCTTGGCGCCGGAAAGACTGGAGCAACAGTAACCTCCTGCCTGCTTTCTGCCTATTTCGTATTCATTCCGCCTCTGGCACTGCTGCTTTTCCGCGAAAAACCTGATTTAAAAAGCTTCCCGGGCATTGCAATTGTTCTTACAGGCCTCTTTTTTATGATGAACTGCGAAGCTTCTGCCCTTTTGAGCGAAGGAGTTTTGTATCTTGTACTTGCGGATATTGTAATTGCCATTACAATCCTTACAATTTCCCGCTATTCAACAAGCTCTAACCCTTCAATCATCGCTATGGGCCAGCTTTTCTTTTCGCTTATAATTTCTGCTGCCTGCTGGATTGTCGAAGTTCTCTTCTTCGGTAAATCCTTTGCGCTTTCAATTGAACCTTCCTTCTGGATCTGCGTTTTATACGTCAGTCTTTTTATCCGCGGTTTATACAGCATTGTTCAGCTCTATGCCATGCGCTATGTTTCGCCTCTTTCATCATCTTTGATTTTCTCTACAGAAATCATAATGACAATGCTCATGTCGCCGGTGCTTGCCTTTATTTTTGGAACTGAAAAGGAAATCATAACTCCGATGAAGGCAATTGGAGCCGGAATTATGGTTGCAGGTGTTCTTCTTGCAGACAACTCTGTTTACACTGCAATAATCAAGGGCTTTAAAAAACTGACTCAGACGAAATCTGAAAAAAAATCAATAACGGAGCTTATAAAGTACCTTGCTTCCGAGTCAAAAAAATGGTGGCCGATTGTAATTTCCATAGCGGTAATATATACCGGTCTGGACTTAATCGTTCAGAAGATGAATTTCCTGCAATACACAAGTCTTATCGGCCTTAAAAACTTTTTACCAGTAACATCAGGCTTGTTATGGGGAATCTGGGGAGCTGCAGGCTGCTGCCTTGGCTGTCTTTTTTCTTCCCTTATTATGAACACTCCTTCAAATATTGTTCTTGCGGAATGTTTCTGTAATCTTTTTATTGGAGTAGGACTCTGGCTCATCTGGCACAGTACAGTAAAAACTCATTATATAGGCTTTAACAAAAAACGCCATTTTGGCATTTTCATTTTATCTCTTTTCAGCCTTTCAATAATATCATCATATCTGATTTCAATTTTTTCTTCTGAATCTGATTTTTTACCAGTCTTTATTTCCTTCACAACAATGGGACTTTTTGTTGCCCTTCCTCTGATTATTCTTTTTGGAAGCCTTCTTCATGTACAGACAGCAATTCCTTCCAAATATCAGTTTAATCCGGATGTAAAAGGCAGTATTACTTCAGATTCTCATACACTCGCAGTCTTTAACGAACAGATAGAAGAAGGCGCTTCCATAAAGAATATAGGCATTAAGCGCATGTTTGAAGTTCAGAGTTGTATAGAAGAGATTTGTATCAGAATCCTTAATGAATTACCCGAAACCACAATAAATATCAGCATAGTTTTTGGAAATGCAATTTCAGTACGAATTTCATATAAAGGAAAACCATATAATCCCTTTCATATGAAGGTAAGTGATGATGCCCTTTCCATGACAGGTCTTAAAATTCTGCGTCACAGGGCTTTAAGGGCAAGTGTCCTTACAAGCAGAAAAAGAAATGAAACCCGTATTCATATCGTAATATAGAATTTCATACTCAAGGAGCTAAGAAATGGATATAAGCGAAAAAAAACGAAAGACAATCCGCCAAAAGGTAAACTCAATGGTTCTTGCAATCACCATGATTTCTCTTTTACTGACCAGCCTGATTGGTGTATTCAGCATGCTTCGCATTCAGAAAAAAAGCAAGGTCGCCCTGCTCAATCAGACTGTGCAGAAACTTCATGCTTTTTCTGAAGGTAAGGCCAAGCTTGCAGATTCGGAACTCAGAAACTTTCTGAACTGTACTTCCCAGTTTGCCGATTACATTAACGACATTTACAAAAACCCCTCACAGTTTAAGGAAAAGGAAGTTCTTCCTCCTGATGCAAAAAACGGCGGCACCTGGGTTTTGCAGAGAACCTTTGCAACAGAAAAAAATAAGTACGCTGATGTAAAAAGAGAACTCAGCCTGCTTGGTAATGTCGAGCATATTTTTAAGCCGATTATTCATACTTATAATGATAAAATTTTAAGTATTTACATTGCCACAGAAAACGGTTTTATGGTTTCTTACGACCCTAACTCTGATAATGATAAGGCTAACGACGGAATTTCAGAAGTTTACTACGACTATTTTAATTCTCCCTGGTATCTTCTTGCAAAAAATACTGGAAAAACCTGCTTTACCGATGTTTATTCAGACTCTTTTGAACACGGCCTTATGATAAGCTGCGCTTCTCCTTTCTATGACGCCGAAAAGAATTTCAAGGGCGTTGTCTGCATGGACGTTCTTATTTCCGATTTGTATAACGCAACAGTTAATGTTTCTGACATTGAAGGTGCATACGCTTTCTTAATTGATACAAAAGGAAATGCAATTTCTCCTGCCCCGGTAATTGCATCAATTTTTGATGATGAAAATCTTGATGACCCCATCCGTGAAAAAATGCTTAATAAAGAAAACAACGTTGAGCTTACTTCTCATGATGTTTATTACGCCTATTCTCCTTTAGAGACCACAGACTGGGAATTCTGCATCTGCATACCGCAGAAAACTGTTCTTGAGCCTGTAGCAGATATGGCCCGTCATATCAGAATTGCAATTATTATTTTTGCAATCCTTATGATTTTAATTATTGCAATTGTTACGGGAATTGTTCAGGATTTTGCCCAGACTCTTACACACCCTCTTGAATCACTTGTTGAAGACGTAAAAATTATCAGTAAAGGTAATTTTGAACGTCGTGCCAGAGCCTTTGAAAATGATGAAATCGGTGACCTTGCTTCCTGCGTAAATGCAATGTCTGTTTCGCTTCAGAAATATATTTCTGATTTAACTGCGGTTACGGCAGAAAAGGAAAGAATTGGTGCCGAGCTGAACGTTGCAACAAAAATCCAGGCAGATATGCTTCCACAGATTTATCCTGCCTTCCCTGATCACAAAGAATTCGACCTTTTTGGTACCATGGACCCTGCAAAAGAGGTTGGCGGCGACCTGTATGACTACCTGCTTCTTGATGATGACCATCTTATGATTGTTGTAGGCGACGTTTCGGGAAAAGGTGTTCCTGCAGCCCTCTTTATGGTAATTGCAAAAACTCTGCTTGAAACTCACAGCATTCAGCGTCTTTCTCCTTCTGAAATTTTCCAGACTACCAACAATGAACTTTGCAAAGGAAATGAAACAGGTCTCTTTGTAACCTGCTGGCTTGGAATTATAACTTTGAGCACAGGCGAAATGCGATTTGTAAATGCCGGACATCCATTCCCTGTTCTTTATCACAATGGGGAATTCGATTTTGTAAAGACAAAACCAAATTTCGTACTTGGCGGCATGGATGGACTTCCTTTCACAGAACATACTATCACTCTGGAAAAAGGAGACCGCCTGCTTGTTTACACAGACGGTGTTACAGAGGCAACTGATGCAAACGAAAAACTCTTCGGCGATGACCGCTTGCTTGCAGCAATGAAGGGAACAGAAAAAATGACAGCCCCGGAAACCTGTAAAGCACTGCGAAAATCAATCGATGAATTTGTTGGTGATGCAGAACAGTTTGATGACATCACAATGCTTCAGTTAATTCTTAAGGAATAAAAAGAAACAGCTGAAAAAGAAAGGGCTGCCCGAGATAAAACCGGACAGCCCTTTCTTTTTCAGGCTAAGCGTCTTATTTTACAGCCTTTTTCAAAGCCTCAACCTTGTCTGTTTTTTCCCAAGGGAAGCCTTCGCGGCCAAAATGACCGTAAGAAGCAGTCTTGCGGTAAATCGGCTGCTTGAGGTTCAAAGTCTTGATGATTCCGGCCGGAGTACAGTCAAAAACTTCTTTTACGGCAGCTTCAATTTTTTCGCGGGCTACTTTTTCTGTTCCGAAAGTCTGAACCATGATTGAAACAGGGAAAGGAACTCCGATTGCGTAGGCAAGTTCTACTTCTGCGCGGTCTGCAAGGTCTGCGGCTACAATGTTTTTTGCAATGTAACGTGCCATGTAGGCAGCTGAACGGTCTACCTTTGAAGGGTCTTTTCCAGAGAATGCTCCGCCACCATGACGTCCCATTCCGCCGTAAGTATCAACGATGATTTTACGACCTGTAAGTCCTGAGTCTCCGTCAGGGCCACCGATTACAAACTTTCCTGTAGGGTTAATAAAATATTTTACCTTATCATCCAGAAGTCCTGTAGGCTGGAGAACAGGCTTAATCACCTCTTCGATGATTGTCTTTTTGATTGTGTCGTAATCAACATCAGGATTATGCTGATGAGAAACTACAACAGTATCAATGCGAACCGGCTTGTTTCCGTCATATTCAATTGTAACCTGAGATTTTGCATCAGGGCGCAGCCAGGCAATTTTACCTGAATGGCGAAGCTCGTGAGCGCGGAGCAGAATCTGGTGTGAATAGTAAACCGGAGCCGGCATCAAAGCTGGAGTTTCGTTGCAGGCAAAGCCGAACATCATTCCCTGGTCACCGGCACCCTGCTGTCCTTCGTATTCATCAAGACCCTTTCCTACAACACCCTGATTAATATCAGCTGACTGAGCATGGAGTCTGTTCATAAAAAGACAGTTTGCACCGTCAAGACCAACATCAGGCGAATTATATCCGATATCCAGAGCAACGCCGCGGGCAATTTTTTCTACATTGTGATTGAATTCCTTCAAATCAACATCTTTAGAAAATCCGATTTCACCACCAACCAGCAGAAAGTCTGTAGAAGAGAAAGTTTCGCATGCAACGTGAGCATCAGGATCAAGACTAAGGCAGTAATCCAAAACTGCATCAGAAACCTGATCACAAAGTTTATCCGGGTGGCCTTCGCCAACTGATTCAGAAGTAAATAAATAGTGATTGTTAGATAAGATAGACATATTAAGTCTCCTATTTAGCAAGATTTTCACTCTCATACGAGGTGATGTCCGCCCTGCAATTTGGATAAATCGGCGGATAGAAGTGTTTTACACTGATGTAATAACATAATATTAACGTTTTTATCTATAATAATCAAATAAATTCGTATATCTATATATACAAAAACAAAACAAAATGTTAAAATACGCCAAAACACTATATAAATAACAACCCACTTGGAGACTTCAAATGGCATTGAAGAAGAGTTTTTCAAAAGACGGTAAAAAATGTACTGTAACTTTTTCTGTTTCACCAGAAGCAGCTAAAGATGTTTCAAAAGCTAATGTAGTTGGTGACTTCAACAGCTGGAGCAGCACAGATACTCCAATGAAGAAGGCAAAAGACGGTTCATTTACTGCAAAACTTGAACTTGATGCTGACCGTGAATATCAGTTCCGTTACCTTCTTGATGGAACACGATGGGAAAATGACTGGAAGGCAGACAAATACATTCCGGCACCTTATTCAAATGCAGATAACTCTGTGGTTGTTACTAAAAAAGATTTCTAAGCCGAACGGCAGAGTAAACATAAAGGAAGCAGGCTGTCCCAAAAAGGGCAGCCCTTTTTTTATTTCTAAAGCGCTAATGAATTCTTATAAATCATCGAAAATATAGATATGCAGAAAACCAGTTTTAATCATATATCAGATACTTTTGGAAAGCGGATTTTGTTCCTGCTTCTCCTTATTTTCAGCGTTTGCAGTCTGAAACTTTGTGCAGAAGATATTACACCTGCCCAGGCACAGGTAGCACGAGAAACCTTTGTTGCCGAATCTAAAAAATATGTAGGCTGCCCTTATGTTTTAGGTGCCGTTGGACCTGACAGCTTTGACTGCTCAGGCTTGATTTATTATGTTGCCCGCGAATCTGTCGGCATTCAGCTGCCAAGAACTGCAAAGGCCATTTACAGCTACTGCCGCATCGTGCCGGACAAGAGCCGCGAAATTGGAGACCTTGTTTTCTTTAAAACAAACAGCACAGGAAACATTTCGCACGTAGGAATTTACATAGGAAACGGTCAGTTTATTTCTGCCATCAGCGACGGAGAAAACACCGGCGTTATCATTTCTTCATTAAATCAAACTTACTGGAAGGGAAAGTACGTTGCTACCGGTCAGTTCTTAAAGTCTGGAACAGGAAGTGAAGAACAGGTAGAAGAAGCAATTGCCCAGGATGCAAAAGCAAAGGAAAAGCATCCCCGCCAGGTTCACGCTTCCCGCAGCGGAAACAGCATAACAAGCAACGTCATTTTCGATGCCTGCACAAATATCGGCTGGTCTTTAATTTCGCCAAATTCCTTTATGTTCCGCTTCCGTGCAGTTGATATTCAGGTAAATGCCCGCTATAAAAAATGGTTCTTAGAACCTGGTATCGCACTGGGAGCAAGAATCAACTTCAGTCAGGATGTTTTTCAGATTCCGATTTTGTTTACAGCTACAATGAGTGAATACGTTCGCCTTTATGCAGGTCCTGTAATTTCCTTCAGCAATGCTCACCTGGTTACAACTGATAAATCAATTTCTGCTTCAGTATTTCCGGGAACAATCGGCGTTGTTTTTTCAACTCCTAGTTTTTCTATCAAGGATGCAAAAGTTCAGTTTGTACAGGACATAAGCTATTCTGTTTTCAATAACACTGATAACGCTGCCCTCAACTTCCTTGAATCTGCTTCTGCAGGTCTTGTTATGTTTACAGGAATCCGCGTGAGCCTGCCTTTAAGTACTTTTGTTAGATAATAAAATTATGATGAAAAAGCTGCCTGTAATTTTTGCTCTTCTCCTCCTCACCTTAAGCCTTGCTGCCTGCAAGAATACAGCATCCTTTGCCCTTCTTGAGGACAATTCAATTTCTTTTGAACTGGACTGCTCTTTTGAGCAGAACGGTCCTATTCAAAAATTACTTGAAAGCGTAGGAACTGATTTTAATCAGCTTAATCTGGAAGAGCTTAGGGAAGGCCTTTTAGAAGAAGGCTTTAATTCGGTTTCGGTTTACAGAAAAAAGGAAGGCGACATAATCATAAAAGCTCTACTTCCGCCTGATAATCCCATTGTAAGCAGGCAGAATGACCTTATTACCTTCAGATTGACTCCCCTAAACTTCCGCGATTTATACAATGGCTCCGGGGAAAAACTTGCGGCTGTTTTTGATCTTTTTTTAATTCCTGCCCTTGCTGATGATGAAGAAACCGCCTCTTTAGATGAAAATGGCTATCTGGAATTAATCGCTTCCTTCTACGGCCAGAATTTTGCGGATGAAATAAGCCGAAGTTCTTTAAAAATTAATTTAAAAAATAAAAAACAAAATACCGCTCAAAAAACTTTGTCATTTGCCAGTCTTTTTACCATTAAGGAAGCAATTGAATTCTCTCTTTAACTTTGATTTTGATATAGAACACAGGAGTCGATGATGAAAAAACTTCTGATTTTTATTTTTACAGCACTTTTTTCTATAAATCTTTTTGCTTTTGACGGGGCTGTAAGCGGTTGTAAAAAGATTTTAGTTTATAAAACCACCTGGTTTGACCTGATTTATGCAGAAGAAAACGAGCAGACTGCCAGAATTCTGATTGCCAATGCAGACCGCATTTACGAAGAGGCAGCCAGTCAATATGGAATAAAGCCTCAGTGCCGCATGCCCCTTGTAATTACCCAGAAAGTCGAACAGTTCAATGCAAACTGGACATCCTATCCCTATAATCACATTGTAATTTACGACACCCTGCCTACGGAAAATCTTCAGGTACTTCAAGATACAATTCTTGGAACCTTCTGGCACGAAATTACTCATTCAATTACCTACAATATGAAGAATCCCTTCTGGAAAGGACTTGGCCTTTTCTTTGGTGATGAGTTTTATCCGGGTTCAATTACTGTTCCGAGGGGAATGGCAGAAGGCGCCGCCGTTGCAAGTGAAAGCATCACCGGTCAAGGCCGATTAAACAGTGAATTTGCAAAACACGCAATTAAACAGGCAAAAATTGAAGGAGAATTCCCTTATTACAGCGATGTTCAGGGCGCTTCAGACAAATATCCGCTGGGAAGCTTTTACGAATTTAACGGAGCTTTTTACCAGTGGGGTCAGGATAAATACGGTCTGGAAAAATATGCTGACTTCTGGTACAGACTCTGTAACTTAAAGTCAATTTCAGTAAGCGGTGCCTTCAAAAAAGCTTTCGGGCAGACACTTCGTTCGGCATGGAAGGAATTCGAAGGTGACCTTGCTGTACAGGTTGAGGGAACTGAAAAAAATCCTGTACAATCAGGCTTTGCAAGGGACTTTTTTACCCCAGATTCAGATGATTATTCGGTGGCAAACTCTTCGGGCGCCCTTTACGAAAACCTGAAAAAATGTGACCAGGGCTTAATTTATATAAATTCAAAAAACTCTTCCCTTTATTTTGTTGATAAGGGCCAGCTTTCTGAAGGAAAAGAAATCTCTCCAAAAAAACTTTTTACCCTGCAGCAGATGGAAAAAGCTGATATTTCCAAAGACGGACGCTTTATTGCAGTTCAGCTTATGAGCCAGAGGGCAGCCGCCCATAAATCAAAAATTCAGGTTTACGACAGGAAAAACGGAAGTTTTAAGGCTTTGCCAAAGCTTACAAATATTCACGATGCTGTAATTCTGGAAAAGGGCGGGGAATATTATCTTGTCTGTCAGATTTACCAGTCGCCGATTATAAAAATTGAAACTTTTAAACTGGACTTGAACGCAAAGGGAGCTTTGCAGACCTTTACACAATTCTCTTCTTTTAAACTTCCTAAAGGCAGTCTTTTTCAAAGTATAACCTGGCTGCCAGAAATGCATACTGACGGAGCAGCAGCCTTTGCCGCAATCAAAAAATCAGGGCTGAATTATTCTATATGCGGCTATACGATTGAAGGAGGGCTTATTTTTGAAAATGCCCTGCCAGGTAATAATACTGCAGCCCGCTATCTTTCTTATGATGAAGCTTCAAACCGATTTTTATTCAGCTACACAGAGCCGGACACTATGCCCCGCCTTGCAGGTTTTGATTTACAGAGTAAAGCTTTCACTTTTGAAAAGGCAGATTTTTCGGGCGGTATTTTTAATCCGGTTTCTGAAGAGGGAAAACTTATTTACCTTGGAAAGTTTTACCGCCAGAACAGGCTTTTTGTTAAAAATGACCAGGAGCTTTCCCAAGGGCTTTCTGAAAACAAGGCTTACAAAATAAGAAAGCCAGACCTTTCTCTTGGGCAGGTAAATCCGCCGGTGGAAGGGGAATTAAAAACTAAGCCTTACAACCGCATGAACTATTTGCGAGGTTCTCTTTATCCGCTGAGTTCACTTACTTCAAACTCATATAATTACGGTCAGAAAACTTCTTATCTGATGCCGGTTTCTGCATCCTATCTGAATGTAAGCCCCTGGACTTCCGGCATTTTTATAATTGAACTTGGTTTCGGACCTATAACAAATTCGGCTGGTATTCAGGTGGAATACCAGAGCGGAACCTTTACAAATCTTTTTAAGTATGCGCTTCTTGGTTTTTCTGAATTCGATAAGGCGGGATGGAAACAGTCACGCGGAAGTGGAACAATAACTTCTACAATTCCATTCGGACGCATTTCAAAACTGATTTTCAGCGATACCCTGCTGCTTCACTACGGCCGTTCCAACCTGACAAAGGCTCAGGCAAAATTAAAATATGATAAACTGGGTCTTGGCTGGGCCTATTCAGACAGCAATAAAAAATATTTTTATGCTCAGGAAGCCTTTAGCGCAGGCTACAGCAATATTCACCAGTGCGGTGACGGAAAATATTCGAATGCCGGCTTTTCTGCGGCAGCTGTTTTCTCTACCCGTTACAATGCCAACAACCGCTATGATTTAGACAAATACGAATTTTACAATGATCTGGGCTTCAGATCTTCAATTACCCTTCCCCGCCTGCTTCCACTTCGGGATACTTTGAACCTGACTTATAATCTTCCGTCAACAGTCAGCCTTTACCTTTTTGCCCAGGCAAAAAAAGCAGATTTTTCAATTCTTGGCAGCCTGAAGCCTGCAGACTTCCCGGAATTTAATGCCGCAACCCTTGATTTTGAAAGTATTCTTTTTGGCGCAGACATTCAGAAAGGAGCCGGTATTCTTTTCTTTAATGATGCCCGTGTAATTTTCCATTACAAACTGGGCTTCAGTTATACAGAGCTACATGATGATGATAACTGGCGTATTCTGGACTTGGGAGATTATCTAAAAGACCTGGGAGGTCAAGTTCCTTTTGAGCACTTTTTCGGTCTGAAACTAGCAGCAGGGATTACACCAAACTACGGAGTTACGGCTAATTACCGCTTTAAGACAGAAACATATTTTGAAGCAGGCCTAGCCGTAAAAGAAAACAAAAGTTACGGCTACGGAGCATTAGGCTTTAGTATGAACTATTAGGGGGCGTTGCGGGGTCTCCCCGCTGGGTGGGGTAGCGAGCAACGACGTGCGAGCGTAGGGCGGGGCTCCGCCCTCCTTAATTCACCTTAATCTGTCCCAGAACCTCACCTATCTTACCGCGGACAACCAGACTTGCACGGCTATCCTGCATGGTGGCAGTTTTATTTATTAAAACAAGGTTTTCGCCGTGGAAGTAGTCAACAAGGCCGGCAGCAGGGTAAACCGTAAGCGAAGTTCCGCCAATTATCAGGGTGTCGGCATTTTTAATTGCCATAATTGAGTTATTGATTGTGTCGTTATCAAGGCCCTCTTCGTAAAGAACAACGTCCGGCTTAATAAGCCCTCCGCAGCCTTCCTTTGTACAGTGAGGCAGCTTGTCAGGGGCATTTGCGCTTTCTTCAATAATTTTTTCGTCATAAAAAGCGTGGCAGTATTCGCAGTAATTACGCAAAACGCTTCCGTGAAGCTCGTAAACGGTTTTACTTCCTGCCTTCTGGTGCAGCCCGTCAATATTCTGCGTAACTACGGCTTTAAGTTTGCCGGCTTTTTCCAGTTCCGCAAGCTTGTAGTGGGCAGCATTAGGTTCAACGCCCTTAATCAAAAGCTTTTCGCGATAGAAGCGGTAGAATTCCTTTGTATTTTCGTAAAAGAAGGTTCTGCTGATAATCTGTTCCGGCGGATAAGCCCATTTCATATTGTAAAGGCCGTCTACGCTACGAAAATCCGGGATTCCAGATTCTGTAGAAACACCGGCTCCGCCAAAAAACACAATGTTTTTGCTTTTGTCAATTATCTCCTGTAAACTAGAAATATTATCTAAAAGTTTGTTTTTTTTACTTAGCATAAGACCTTCCTTCTTATAGTGGCGAATTATATATTTGCTCTCAAGTTTTCTACTTATAAATTAGACCAATTCTGCCGATAAGTAAATAACTCTCTTTATGTATTTTTTTTATAGAGGTTGTTGATAATGATTAAAAAATGTAAAAGATTGTTTATCACTTTCTCTCTTGCAGCCTTGACCGCTCTTCCGGTCTTTGCGCAGTTTACTGCTCCAAAGGTAGAAAACATAACTGCGCAGAATTTGAACAGCTGGCAGGATAGCTTTGATCTGGATAAACGAAAAACTGGTAAGTACAACATTATGATTACCGCAAAGGATTTGGGTGGAAACACGACTGTAGAAGGCCCGCACAATATCTGGCTTGACCCAAAATCTGACCTCCCGGTTTGTACTATTACCAACCCATATTCAGGCATGCGCGTTATAGGTAACCTGAACATTGTAGGTACCTGTGTTGATGATGATGGCGTTGCAAAAGTTAAGCTCATTCTTGATGAAGGAAAAGAATCTGAACTCCGAGTAGACGCTCAGGGTAAGGAATTCTGGTCATACTACCTGGATACAACTCAGCTTGAAGAAGGCGACCACACAATCAAGGTAATCGGCTATGATATAAATGCCCTTCAGGTAGAAGGAAATCCGACGGTTGTAACCTGGAAACTTGACCGAAAACTTCCTGTAACGAGCCTTTATGACAAAGAAATGGGTATGCTTGTTTCCGGAAAAGTGAATTTTAAAGGTCTTGTAACCGACGGAAACGGAATTAAAAAGCTTGAAGTTTCTACGGACGGTGGCGAGCATTTTAACCTTCTGAAACTGAAAAAACTTAAAAAGAACGGCTCTGAGTGCGAATTTGCCTTTGATATTGATACTAAAAAATTTAATGACGGACCTAATGTTATCTGGTTCCGTGCAACTGATGAAACAACCAGCGTCGGACTTTATTCCTTCCTCTATTTTATTGATAACACAAAGCCTGACGTAAAGATTGTAAGTCCTGCAGAGGGCGAAGTTAAAAACGGAAAATTCTCGGTTGCGGGCTATGCAAAGGATAAAATCGGAGTTACTTCGCTTACCTGGACTTTTGGAAACGAAAGCGGAGAATTTGAACTTACACCTGGAAACCCTTACTGGAAACTTGATTTGAACACAATCGGCATGAAGGAAAAATCTGTTAAATTTTCAGTTCATGCCCTTGACCGTGCAGGAAACACAACAGATGTTGTTCGCAATATTCCTTTGAATCAGGAAGATGATAAGCCTGTAGTTGAAATTAAAAATCCTGCGCCTGACCAGACTTTTGGCGGACGCGACTCTTTTGTTGTTCGTGGTTTTGCAAAGGATGATGATGCCCTTGCTTCTGTAAAAATCGTGATTGACGGAAATCAGGAAGAAGCCTTTATTCAGGAAACAAGAGGTGCTTTCTCTTATACACCAGAATTTCCAGAAGGACTTAAAACCGGTAAGCATTATGTAACCGTTACCGGAATTGATGAAAACGGAATTGAAGGAAATCCGGTAACTGTAAACTTCTATTCTGTCGGTCTTGAAGCAGACTTTACAGACGCTCATATCAGCGGCGGAAAAACTATTACTGATTTTGTTAACGGCATGGAGATTCACCCGGAAAGCGGTTCAACTTTTGAAGTAACTGCAAATTCTACTGTGGGAATTAAATCGGTTCACAAGGAAATCAGATGGGGAAAAGAAGGCCTGGAAGCTTTTGATGAAACTTTTTCTAAGCCTGCTTTGAGCCAGAAAATTACATTGCCAATTACACCGGATTTTCCTAAGGGCGTTTTGCAGCTGGTAATTCAGACAACTGATATCGCTGACCGCGTTTCTGAATTCCGCGGAGTACTTTACGTTACAAACACAACAACCGTAAAGGCAAGCGAGCCTTCTATTGTGCTTGACGACAGCCGTATTGATGAAGACGGCACAATTATCAATAATCCGGAATTCCCGGCAAGCGCATATTTTATTGGTGCCTATGCAACTAAGGTAGAACTTGTGCCTGCAACTCCTTTTGCTACTGCAGAGCTTGACGGAAATCAGATCCGTCTTGTGGCAGGTGATGCTGTGGGTGGTTCTGCAGACGTAAAAATCCGTGTTACAGCAGATAACGGAAAGACTTATGAGTCTAAAACTATCCGTTTTAAATCTGATACTGTAGTGCCGGAAATTGCTCTGGAAACAGAAAATACAAAGCTTTTGAAGGCTCAGCCGATTTATGAAGAAATAATTGTTGAAAAACCTGTTGAAGAAGTTGAGACAGAAAGCCTTGCTGAAGGTGAGGCCGCTGAAGAGACTTCCCAGCCAGAAGAAGAGCCTGAAAAGATTCTTCGTTTGAAAGGTTATGAGCCAATTCTCGTAAAGGGTAAAATTAGCTGCGAAACTGGAGTTGGAAATGCTTATTACAAAGTGCTTTCAACAATTACAGAACTCAAAGGTGGAATAATTGCTGCCCTTCATACAGAAACAAAAGAAGAAGTAAAAATCGACATTGCAAAGAACGGAGATTTCTCTTTTGAAATTAATCCAATGGATTTTGCCGACGGCGTTCACATTATAGAGATTGTGGCTGAATCTGCAGGTGGAAATAAATCTGCAAATGCTATTGCCTTTGAAAAGATTCCGGCAATTGAACCTGTAAATGGAAAAATGCCTGCTGCTAAGGCTCCTTTAATCAGCTGGCATGATGATTTTGATGTTTATGCAGTTGGTGTTTACCAGGGTAACTTTGCAGAAGAAAGCGACTCCTTTAAGATTTTCCCTCGCGCCGAAATGGCAGAAGGAAATAACGCTCTTTCAATGAATGTACTTGCAGAAGGAGCAAAAACACCTGTTGCTGGAAAATACACAGCGGCAAAAGCTCCTAGCCTTGAAGTAAATATTGCCAAAGTAAATGATATTGACTACTTAAGCGGTATGCCGGTAGTTGTACCATACGCTGCAAAAGATGCCGGAAAAATCCAGCTTTACATTAAATCAAGCGTAGCGGTAGGCGGCGTAAATTACGAAATTACAGGTGATGAAGTTTATGGCGGTGACCTTAAACAGACAGGCTCAGCAAAACTTTTGAAGCCTGCCCCGGAAAATCCTGACCTCTGGATTGCAGAAATCCCTCTTGGAAACCTGCCTGTTCGCGTAAATAATTTTACTGCAACTGTAAAAGCCGGTTCTCTTTCTAAAACAGTAAAGGGCGCTGTAAGCGTAGTCCGCGATTACCCGAGAGAATCTATTGAAGATTCTGAAAAAATCTTTGGTTATGCGGCAGGAAATACCGCTTTTGACGAAGAAACAGGAAATTACGTTCTTTCTGACGGTTCAAAATATTACTTCTACGCAAACCTTATGGCTCCACTTCGGGTAGAACTCCTTTCTAAAACTGAAGGCCTTAAGATTGACACAGACGGAAGCCTGATTACCCTTACCGCAGAAAAAGACGGTTATTACTCAGGCGTTTATGTGCGCGTTCACGACCAGTTCGGTAATGCCTACGAATCGCCACGCGTAAACTTTGTTGCAGATAACGCTGCACCTGTGGTAAATATGGTAGAACCTGTTTTTGCCCAGTGGCTTGGAAACACTTTAAAGGTAAGTGGAACTGCAGCGGATCCTAGCGGCATTGCAAAAGCAGAATACTCCTTTGACGGCGGCGAAACTTGGGAGGAATTCCCTATTCCTGCCAGCAAAAATCCTGGCGTAACCTTCAGCACAAGCGCAAGTCTCAATGAAGATCCTGATGGACTTATCTGTGTAGATATCCGCGCAACTGACTATGCTGGAAAAACAAGTTATGTTCATACCGCCTGCTTTAAGGATGTTACTCCACCGGAAGCGACAGTAATTGTTCCAACTCCGGAAGATATCGTAAACGGTGAAACCCTCATTGTTTTTGATATTAAAGATAACGGACATTTAAACAAGGCTGAATACGTGGCACCTCCTGTAAAAGGAAAGCAGCCTGTAAAACACCAGCTTGAACTTGCTCCATTAACAGGCATTCACGTAGGAACAGAAGAAAATCCTATTGATGATGCAATGTCATTCCTCTTCACAGATGATGCAGGAAATACTTCTACAATAGAACTCTGGGATTTTATGATTGATCAGGAATCTGATCTCCCGATTTCAGAAATCCACGTGCCGGAAGAAATGCAGATTATTACCCGCGACTTTACAATTTCGGGTGTAGTATATGATGATGACGGCGACACAACAATGTTCTATAAAATCGATAACAATCCTTTTACTCAGCTTCCTGAGCAGGGAACAAGCTTTGCTATCGACATTCCTCTTAATTCGCTCACAGATAACGAACATACAGTTACAGTTTACGCAGTTGATATTAACGGCGTAAAAGGACCGGAAACTACCCGTACCTTCAGAATTTCTCTGGAAGAACCAAAGGGAGCTGTTGAGCTTCCTACAATCGATACCCATAACCGCGAAAGAATTACAATCAGCGGCTGGGCAAGCGATAAAAACGGAATTGAAAAGGTGGAAGTTTCTCTGGACAGCGGTAACAGCTACAATGATGCTATCGGAACAGAAAAATGGCATTATGATGTAGATACCCGTGCCATCAACGGCGGAACTCAGGTTGTCTTCCTTAAGATTACAGATAAATACGGAATTCAGGGACTTTACTCAAGTATCATCAACATTGATAACGCCGCACCGGAAATCTCTCTTGAACTTCCGCTCGACGATTCAACAACTACAGGAAACCTCTTCTTCTCTGGCTTTACTTATGATAACGTTGGAATTACAGAGCTCTATGCTACAATCAGAAATCTTGATAAATCAGGACGTTCTGTTGTAAGAAACCTTAAAATTGAACGCGTAGTTGGTGAAACTCTTGATATCTCTGATCTGGAAAACGGCTTCTATAATATTGAAGTAACAGGAAAGGATAAGGCAGGAAACGCAACAAACGTCAGCCGCAATATCCACCTGGATAAGAACAAGCAGCCGGCAACAGTAGATATCCTCTACCCTCTTAACGGCGAGCACAAAAACGGTCTCTTTACAATTTACGGACAGTCTGAAGGTGAATACAAAATTGACCATCTGAACCTCTATCTGGACAACCAGAATATTGCACAGACAGAGCTTACAGACTGTGGCTTCTTTAAGTTCGATATGGGACCTGAAAATATTACCGACGGTCTTCATACCTATAAGGTTGGAACAGTTCTTGAAGGCGGAAAGGAAATTATTTCCCGCGAACAGACAATTACCTACAGCTCTGTTGGTCCTTGGGTTACCATCGACAACTTTACTTACGGTGATTTTGCTATAAACCGCCCTTATATTTTTGGCCGCGCAGGCTATTCTATCTCTGAAGACGAAGTTCTTCTTTCAAAAACAAAAGAAGTTACTCCTGAACAGAAGGCAGAAACTGAGGCAAAACGCGTTGTAAAAGTAGAAATCAGCTTTGATAACGGAAAAACCTTTACTCAGGTTTCTAAAAAGCAGGGCTGGGAATACCGAATTGAAAATGAAGATTTGCCTGAAGGCTATCACTTCTTCCTCATCCGTGCTGTAATGGCAAACGGCGAAGTTGCGGTAACCCGAACAATCATTCAGATTGATAATACAAAACCTACAATCCGCCTTATTACACCTGAGCGCGGCGGACGTTATAATCAGGTTTTGGATGTTTCCGGACTTTCAAACGATAATGTAAGACTTTCTGATGTAACCCTTACTTTGCGTAAGGGCGACAAGGCAGCCTACGAAGTTCCAAGCTTTATTCAGGGCTTGTACGTAGACTTCCACTTCTGGGGTGCTACTCTCTTCGACATCGGTGCCGGTCTTACCTTCTTTGACGACAACGTAAAACTTCAGTTCCAGTGGGGACAGTTCACTCAGGAACAGCGCGATTCTGTTTCTGACCTCTTTGGATTTGAACCTACAGGAACCCGCTACGGTGGAAACGTATTCGGCCTTAAGATTATTGCAAATATTGTTTCCATTCCGTTCAGCTACTTCCTTGGACGTGACTTTGAATGGCTGTACTCTAGTATAGGTATTGGAGCGCAATTCAGCTGGTTTGATCTTACTCAAAGTGGAAAAATGCAGACTTTGTCAGCTTTAATTGGACAGATTGAACTTCCAAAGGTAAAATTAAAGAATGCAAAGATGTTCAGTTCCTTTGCTTTCTACTTTGAAGGATCGCTCTGGTTTATTCCTACTGACGTTTCAAGTTCAGTTGAAATCCAGAGTCTTGTACCTCAATTTGCTATCGGTATAAGAACCAATATCTTCTAAGGAGACAGTTTAATTATGAAGACAAATAGGAATATGAGAAAAAAGATAAAAATTTTTGTTATCGCAGCTGGCCTTCTGCTGGCGGCGGGAACAAGTGCATTTGCAGTAGAAGAATATGTAAGTGCAATTTATAAAGAAATTGATACGGTTTTCTCTCATAAGTCGGAAGCAGAACTTAATGCTATCCTTAAGAAAAATCAGAATGACCGTTTCTACTATTTAATAGAAAATTACACGGAAAAGAAAATCCGTCGTCTGATTGTTGCAAACGATTATGATTTTGCCCTGGTTGCAACCGAAGTTGTTATTGAAAACAACCTTGATAATGAGCGTGCCGTTGAAATGTATTCTTCAATTCAGGACGCTTACGAAGACCAGAAAAAATATGAGGAGCAGCAGGAAGCCATCCGTCAGAAGGAAGCTGCCCGCATAGAAAAGGAAAAGGAATCTAAACGAGCAAGTGTTGATAAGCAGTATGTTGCATCTAAGAGCGCAGGCGGCGGTTCTGTTTATATTTCAGGCAAGGACAACGGCGCTAAAGATTCCGGCTGGTATGCTACTTTAGGCTTGGCCAGCGTTTCCCTTCTTACAGAGCAGGAAGCTGATGTAAAAGCAATGAACTACGGTATTGCTGCAAGCTACACCTACGACCATGATGCCACCCATGTAAATCTTGGTCTGGATCTTGGTCTTGATTTCAGGTTTATTGATTTGGGAAGCGGAGATTCAAAAATTCCTCTCTTCCTGGATTTAGATATTTTGGGAAAAATTGCACCTACAAAGGCATTTAAATACTTCTTTGTTCGTGCAGGTTTTACAGCGCTTATGTCAGGAAAATCAAAGGATTCTGTAAAAACAAATCCAGTAGTTAATGATTTCTATACTCCTGCAGTGGGAATACAGTTAGAAAGACTGCCTTTAGGGCCTATAGCCTTTACAATGAATCTTGATTACTATCCTGGCCATCTTTTCTATGATGACATAAAAGCAGCTGTTGGTGCCGGCGCAAATCTTTCTGTGCCGTTCACAAAATTGGATCAAATTAAACTTTCGTTTAATCTTGGGGTAAAAGACAGATTATTCTTAAAAGACGGTAGCATCGAAAATCGTGCTAATATCATTCTTGCAATTGGAGCTGAAAATGTTGGAAAATAAGCTTAAAAAAATCATTCTTTCTCTCACTTTTGTTACTTTTGTTTTTGCTGCTTTCGCGGCCACAACAGATTTATCTTTACGTTTTCTTGATAAAGCTGAACTTGCTTACGAACAGGAGAACGTTGAAGAGGCTTACAAATATGTAAACCAGGCTCTTGCAGTAGCAAAAGACGAATCTTCACAGGCAAATGTCCTCTACTTTGCACGCACAGTTTATGCAGAAAAATTGCAGCGGCTTTTGAACAACTATGATGAGCTGGCTTTTATCGAAGTACAGACAAATCTTGAACGTTACCCTAATATTGAAAACGCTAAGATTAAAAAGCTTGTACGCCAGATAGAATCTCAGGTAACTACAAACGAAAAGGCTCAGGATCGTGCCCGTCAGCAGAAGCAGTTTGACCAGATGATTGAAGCCCAGAAAGAGGCAAACGCTGAGCAGACAAATGCAATCCGCGAACAGATTGAAGCAAGCAACAAAAACCAGGCTGAATTTAAAGAAAGCTTTGAAAAAGGCTTCTCTAACCTTGGAAAGGCTTTCTCTGACAGTGCGGAAGAAACCAAGCGTTCTACAAAAGTGCTTACTTTATCAATCATCGGTATTGCCCTTTTGATTTTGATTATTGTTACACTTATCATTCTTGTTGTACGCAAGGGCTTTAAGGCTCAGCAGGTTCAGCAGGCCCAGTATGTTCAGGCCTTCAAGATGCTTGCTGCAAACCAGAACCAGACAAACCGCATCATGCTTGGCGGCATTACAGATATTTACGGTTCAAATCCTACAATGAGAATTGCGGGCGCTTCTACCTGGGAACCGGCAGCTGCCCTTCCAGACGTAGAATTCACCGAAGAAGATGAAGAAGAACTTAAACAGCTTGCAGTTAAGTGTGAAGAAATCGGTTCAAAAATTGATGCCGCTACAGGACGTAAAAACAACTCTAAAAATGTCAGCGAACTTGTTTACAAGCTTTCTATGGCACTGGGACTTCCACAGGGAATGGCAATGCTC
>NZ_AJGU01000003.1 GCF_000260795.1 Treponema sp. JC4 | reverse complement strand
TGATGCCCTTTCCCACAGCTTCAGCCTTGGCTACATAACAAAAAAAGACGTTAAAATGGATAAAACTGCCCTTCACTACATTTCGGTAATTAAAAAGATTTTGAATTTGAAATAGTAAAAAAGACCTATAGCTTTTTCCTATAACTCTTATAAAATAATTATATTAGGCAAAGTTCTATAAAAAATATATACCTACTATATCACTAGGTTTTATTAAACCAGTACGGAGGTATCATATGAAAAAATCAATCACAAAAATTATTATTGCAACACTTATTGCAGCGACAATGACTTCTTCGGTATTTGCAGCAAAGGCAAAAAAGCCTAAAGCAAAGAAAATTCTGGTTGCAGTTGGTAACGCTTACAAGCCTTACTGCTACATTGACGAAAAAGGAAAACTTGCAGGCTACGAGTATGAAGTTTTGAGCGCAATTGATGAGCTTTTGCCTCAGTATGAATTCGAATATGAACCAACTCAGTTCACCAGCCTTTTTTCCGGTCTTTCTCAGAAAAAGTACGATGCTATTGCCCAGCAGATTGAGTATAACCCTGACCGCTATGAACGCTACGAGTTTACAAAAGAAACTTACACAACTTTTATTACCTACATCACTGTTTTGAAAGAAACTCAGGGAATTAATTCTCTTGAAGATCTGAGCGGTAAAACTGCCTATATTTCAAACGG
Organism: Treponema sp. JC4; assembly: GCF_000260795.1. Lineage (GTDB taxonomy): Bacteria > Spirochaetota > Spirochaetia > Treponematales > Treponemataceae > Treponema_D. The sequence goes on along the minus strand of NZ_AJGU01000003.1, from coordinate 193,685 downwards.
AGACAATTCTCTCTGGTATCTTGAAGATTTCAACAAAAAACATCCTGGAAAAGAAATCAAAATTGAAACAGGAAACCTTTCTACAGACGAAAGAATGGCTGGTCTTAAGAGTCACCGCTGGGATTTTACAGTTTCTACAAAACGTGATGTTGAATCAAGAAACAAGGAATATGGCGATATCCTTAAAATCACAGGTAAACCGGTTCAGACTTCAAGCACTTACTTCCTTTTTCAGAAGGGAAATACAGAACTTCGAGATGCCTTTGACGGTGCAATCCGCGAACTTAAAAAATCAGGCAAGCTTCGTGAGATTTCAATCGCTGTAATTGGCGGCGATTACACAGAATCGGAGTAAAGAGAGGGGAAGCATGGTTGACTACTTTAAGTGGAGCAGAGTCTGGTCTGCCTTCGTTCAGATAATTCCCTGCCTTTGGATAACTCTTCTTGTAGTTTTCTGGGCAACACTTACGGGAATTATACTTGGATTTTTGCAGAGTCAAATCCGCATAAAAAGAACACCTGTTTTGTATCACCTCTCAACAGTGTTCATTTCTTTTATGAGGGGCACTCCGCTTATAGTTCAGCTCATGCTTGCATATTATTTTGTTCCAAAGTTTTTAAATATTTTTGGAATAAATGCGAACCGCTGGAATAAACTGATTTTTGCCTATATAGCCTATGGCTTAAATCAGACAGCCTTCGTCGGAGAGATGTTTAGAAGTTCTATAGAAGCCATTCCGCCCGGCCAGTTTGAAGCCGCAAAGAGTCTTGGCTTTAAGGAACTCCAGACTTACCGCTACGTTGTTCTTCCACAGATGACAAGAATCGTGCTTCCAGCCTTTGGAAACGATTTTGTGGGACTCTTTCAGGGAACGTCGCTTGTTTACCTCTTAGGCATCCTTGATGTTTTGGGAAGAGCGAAATCTGTAGGAACAAGCAGCGGTCATTTTCTGGAACCATATCTTGTGGCACTTTTGATTTACGTTGTCATAAGTTTGAGTTTGAATTTTCTTTTCAAACGGATAGAAAATCGCCTTGAAAAATGGCACTAAGCGGAGCAAGAAATGGATATTGATTTTAAGGCATTTTCAGACTCTTTTAAAAACGGAATTATTTATATTCCAAATACAATAAAGCTTATTCTAATTCCGCTTGTTATTGGATTTTTACTTGGCACCTTCCTGGCATATCTGCGCTACAAAAAAGTAAAAATTGCAAGTCAGGCTATCACAGCCTTTGTAACTTTTTACAGGGGCGTGCCGGTTATAATTGCCATGCTCATTTACAATCTGATTTTTCTTTTGTTTTATTCAAGCTGGCAGGCTTTTTTTCACTGGAAGAGAAATCTGCAGGATATAAACCTTTTATGGATTGCTATTTTTGCCCTCACACTTTCAGAAATCTGCGGTATGGAAGAAATTATGAGAACAGCCTTTCTGGGAATTGAAAAAGGACAGTGGGAAGCCGGAAAAAGCATTGGAATGAAGGAGCATCAGATAGTTCTGCATGTAATTATTCCCCAGCTGATTCCTATTGCCCTGCCAAACCTTACAAACCTGACTCTGGGACTTATAAAAAACTCTTCGGTTGTAATTTCTATTGGAGTTGTGGACATTATGGTAGGCTGTACAAAGCCTGCAGACATTACTTATTCATATTTTGAAGCATATCTTGCCGCCGCAATGATTTACTGGGGCATAAACATAATCGTGGAATTTTCGCTTAGAAAATACGAGCATTACAGTAAAAAATTCAGAAAAGGAGCTTTTGTATGAGCGAACCATTATTAAAAATCACAGATATCAGAAAAAGTTTTGATAAAAAAGAAATCCTTAAAGGGGTAAGTCTTGAAGTAAAAAAAGGAGAAGTTACCGTAATTCTTGGCCCAAGCGGATCCGGAAAAACTACCCTTCTCCGTACAATAAATTTTCTGGAAAAAGCTGATTCCGGCACAGTCCAGGTTGCGGGAATAAAAGTTGACAGTGCAAAACCTTCCAAAAAGGATGTACTTAATCTTACTAAAAAGACGGCCTTTGTCTTCCAGAATTATAATCTTTTTTCAAATATGACCGTGCTGGAAAACGTTATGGCGGGACTTACAATTGCCCGCAATGTAAATAAAAAAGAAGCCGAAAAAATTGCCCGAGAAGCCCTTGAATGGGTAAATCTTTCTGACCGGTCTGATTATTATCCGTGTAAACTTTCGGGTGGACAGCAGCAGAGAGCTGGAATTGCACGTGCTGTAGCCTTAAATCCAGAAGTGATTTTATTTGATGAGCCGACCAGCGCGCTGGACCCGGAACTTGTAGGAGAAATCCTTCAGCTTATTAAAAAGGTTGCCCAGAAAAATATAACGATGATTGTCGTAACCCACGAAATGAGCTTTGCCGAAGAAGTTGCCGACAAGGTTATTTTTATGGACGGCGGAGTTATAGTGGAAGAAGGCAGCCCAAGGGAGATTTTTTATCATCCGAAGGAAGAACGCACCAAAAAATTTTTGCACCGCATTCTTCCAATCGGCGAATACAATATTTAGCCGCATAAGGCAGGAAAAGCTTTATGGATATGACAAGCGGAAGAATTGTTCCGGTCTTTGTAAAATTTTCACTACCTCTTCTGCTTGGAAACCTCTTTCAGTTTTTCTACAGCACTACAGACATCCTGATTGTAGGAAACTACTGCGACACACCTTCCCTTGCCGCAATCGGAGCCAGCGCAAACATTATTTTTACGCTTACAGGCTTTTTTAACGGACTTGCAAACGGAGCAGGAGTTCTTGTAGCCCACCTTTACGGAGCAAAAGAAGGATGCAAAATCAGAAAAACAATCCATACAATTTTGCCGTTTTCTCTTGGACTGGGAATCATACTTTCTGCTGCCGGATTTTTTATTGCCCCCTTAATGCTTAAGATGATTTCCGTTCCGCAGGATGTTTTTCCAAAGGCCGACGCATACCTCCGTATTTTTTTTGCTGGCCTTACCTTTATCTTTTTTTACGGAATCTGTACGGGCATACTCCGTTCTCTTGGCGATTCAAAACGTCCGCTTTACATACTTTCGATTTCCGTCGTATTGAACATAATTCTGGACTTTATATTTATCTTAAAATTTAAGGCAGGACTTGAAGGAGCTGCCTGGGCAACAATCATTTCTGAATTAATCGCCGCAATTTTTGCCTTTATAATTTTAACCAGACGAATAAAAACCAAAGAAATATTTTCTGCCATATCAAATCAAATATGTAGTGTTGGCTTTGTAGTCCGCTCAGTTTTAAAACTTGGCCTTCCAAGTGCAATTTCAAACAGTATTTTAAATTTTTCCAACACTTTCATGCAGCGTTACATAAATGTCTTCGGTTCAGACTGTATGGCAGGCTGGGCAGTTTATACAAGATTCGACCAGCTGACAATTCTTCCAATGGTAAGCATCTGCATGGCAGCCACAACCTTTACCGCACAAAACTATGGAGCAGGAAAAATCGACAGGGTAAAAAAAGGAATAAAAATCTCCCTTTTGCTAGGTCTTTCAGTCATATTTTTGATTTCTCTCCTGCTCATAATTTTTGCCCAGCCCCTGATTTCCCTCTTTAATTCTACCCCCGGGGTTGTAGGTTACGGCAGCCTTTTTATGAGATGCTCTGCTTCTTTTTACGTCTTCTGCTTTTGCGCAATGCTTTTTGGACAAATTTCGCAAGGACTGGGGTATACAGTTCTTCCTACAAGCTTCACTTTTCTGGGCTTTGTTGTACTTCGTCAGACTTATTTATTTGTAATCACGCATATAACTTCTTCTGCCCTTTTAGTAGCTCTGGCCTACCCATTTTCCTGGCCTTTCACAATGGCACTCCAGATTTTATATCTGCGAAAAAAAATGAGCTTCCTGAAGCAGAAGCCCATAGTTTTTTAATGAAATATTTTTATTAATTAAAGTGTACTGTTATAAAATGAATCGCTGTAAATATCTTCAAGAAGTTTCAAACCTCCTGCATACCCAACAATACTGCTGTTTATAACGAACCTGTCTAAAACCGGATATGAAACATTTACAAAATGCGCGCCTAATTCCCTTGCAACCTTCTTTTCCCAGGTACTTCCGATTACCAGAGGAATTCCGCCAAAATCAAAGTCTTTAATCTTTTTATATATTTCATTTCCATCAACATTCCATTCAACTTCTGCCTGAATATCATAATTAAGTTTATTTAATTCAGTCCTTATAGAATCACGATATTTTTCCGGCGTATCATCAGTAATAAATATAGTAAGAGGAAATTCTCCCATATCATTAACAAGAAATCTGGTAATTCCAAGAGCATACTGGGCTTCAGAAACCACTGTAAAGCGTTTTCCAACAAGCTGAGGCTCAAGGAAAGTTTCTGCAAAGCGCTCTATGTAATAAAAGAACTCCGCTTCATTTTCTTTGATTACTTTTTCAACAAGCTCATTGTCTGCATGACAAAATTCCCCGACTGCCCTCAGAAATTTTGAAGTTTCTGCTGCCCCAATTGGAAGAATGGGATATTTCAAAAGAGGAATATCATATTTTTTTTCAAGATATTCAGCACTTTCACTTCCCTGCCATGGAGAAACCAGAACTGTATATTCTGCCTGTTTTAATTTTTTTATGTTTTCAATTGAACGTCCAAAACCAAAAATCGTATTTGGAGTAAGTCCAATTGACTGAATCAGTCTTTCAAGTTCTCGAAGATTTCCGAGCCAGAAAGGATCCTGTTCCGGAGTTCCTGCAAAAATATTTACAAGTCCCTTAATTTTAGGAGCAGGAGGTAAAGTCTTAAGATACTGTTCAAACAAAGCCTTTAAAATCCAGTCATGTCCAAGATAATTGTTTCCCTTAAAGCCCGGAGTCTTTGCCCAGATTACAGGCTTTTCGCTGTCAGAAAATTCTTCTACAACTTCCTGAATATCATCCCCGATAATTTCGGTTGTACAACCGGAAAGTACAATAAATAAATCTGCATCAATAACTTTCAGCGAATTTTCGATTGTATTACGAAGCTTTTTAATTCCTCCAAAAACAACTTCCTTTTCACTGACAAGCGAACAAGGATAAACATTTGCTGCATAATGTCCGCTGCTTCCGCTATTATCGTTCAATTTACTTGCACAGCCGGGGCCTGCATGTAAAACAGGAATTGCTCCCGGAATTGACTGAATCGTCTGCATTGCTGCCAGCGCGCATTTGAATCTTGGCTGATCTAAAACTTTTGCCATAATTTACTTTCCTTTTTGCTCTTATATTTACCTAGTAAACTAATAGGTATTTGTTGATATGAGCAAAAATATATATTTTGCCTTTCTATAAGTCAAGCAAAGTTCTGATTTTGACTTATACAAAATTCCTATAGTTCTTATATAAAAAAAGTATTAGTAAAGAAATCCAAAAACTTATATATCTACTTCAACAAAACACACTACAAATCAATTTTATTTTTCATGGAGGTTCTTATGAAAAAAAGTTTATCTTTAATTATTGCACTTGCACTGCTGCCATCGTTTTTCTTTGCTGCCGGCAAAAAAAAGCAGGAGGTAATTAGAGTGGCAATGGAAGGCACCTGGAAACCATTTGGTTTTGTAAATGAGCAGGGAGAGCTTGCTGGCTTTGATGTTGATGTAATTAAGGCAATCAGTGAAAGGATAAAGGATGACAATATCAAAATCCAGATAGAAAAAACTGGATGGGACGGAATTTTTCTTGCCCTGGAAACAGGTCGTATTGATGTAATTGCAAATGAAATAAAGAAAAATCCTGCCCGTGAGCAGCGTTATCTTTATGCCGATAAGCCTTACAACTATGATTATCCTGTAATTATTTTCAAAAAAGAGCGTAATGATATAAACACAGCAGAAGATCTTTTTGGAAAAAAAGTTATTGTTGGAACAGGCTCTTCTTTTGCAGACTGGCTCGAAGCTTTCAATAAAAAAACAGGAAATAAAGTAACAACAATCTATACAGGAAATGATACAACCTTGCAAACCATTTTTGCTGACATTGTTTCCGGACGTGCCGATGCGGCAATTGACAGCCCGATTGGTGCAGAAGCTCTGATTAGCGAACAGGGTTATCCTCTCAGATATGTGAAATCAGATCCAGATTTCCTGAATCCTGCATTCTGGGTTTTTAGAAGAAATAAGAAAGGTGAATATTTAAAAGAAATATTTGGTGAGGCCCTGGAAGAAATCCGTGCAGATGGAACTTTGTCTAAGCTGGCAATCAAATGGTTTGGTACAGACACAACAGTAAAATCAAAATAAATATTTGAGGTTATTTAATATGGAAGGACCGATTCTTGACATCAGATTTATACTATCAACAATTCCTGAAATAGCAACAAAACTACCTGTCACCTTATTCATCGCTATTTCTGCTACTCTTCTTGGATTACTATTGGGTATAATTATTGCTTTGCTGCGATTCTTTCATATTAAGATTTTATCTCAACTTTCTATTGTGTTCATATCTTTTGTACGGGGAACCCCAATGGTTGTTCAGCTTTATCTTGTTTACTACGGAATTCCAATCATAATTTCTGCAATAGCAAGAAGTTACGGTAAAGAATTTGACATAAACCTTCTTCCGGGAACTTTTTTCGCAATTCTGGCCTTCGGTTTGAATACCGGAGCCTATATGTCAGAATCCTTAAGAAGTTCTCTGCTGGCTGTAGAGCCCGGGCAGTTTGAAGCGTGCAAAAGTCTTCACTATTCAACCTGGGATTCTCTCAGAAAGGTTATTTTACCGCAGGCTTTTATCATAGCTCTGCCTACCCTTACAAGTGCCCTGCTTTCAATGATAAAAAATACATCGCTGGCATTTTGTATCGCCGTTGTTGACCTTATGGCACAGGCAAGAATTGTAGGCTCTCGCTCCTTCAGATTTTTTGAGGTCTATGTCGCCGTTTCATTTTTATACTGGCCGGTCTGCGCAATCTTTGAACGCTTACTCTTACTTCTGGAAAAACAACTGTCCAGATTCACAAAAACCGTATTTTAATCAAAAAAAGAGGATGAAAATATGATAGAAATTAAAAATCTGAAAAAATCCTTTAATCAAAACCATGTACTTCGCGGTATAAACCTGAATATAAATGATAACGAAATTGTATCTGTAATCGGTTCCAGCGGTGGAGGAAAGTCTACTCTTCTCCGCTGCCTTAATTTTCTTGAACACGGCGATTCCGGCACAATCAGTATCGGGAACGCAAATATTGAGTGTTCCAATGCAAAAAAACAGGAAATAAATGCAATAAGATTAAAAAGTACAATGGTTTTCCAAAGCTTTAATCTTTTCAAAAATAAAACCGCTTTAGAGAATATCATGGAACCGCTTATTGTAAATAAAATTCTGCCTAAAGCACAGGCAAAGACAACTGCACTAAAATATCTTGAAAAAGTTGGGCTTGAAAACAAGCAGAATGAATATCCTTCAAAGCTTTCCGGCGGGCAGCAGCAAAGGGTTGGAATTGCCCGTGCCCTTGCCTTAAACCCGGAAGTAATTCTTTTTGACGAACCAACAAGCGCACTTGATCCGGAAAGTATCAGTGACATTTTGAAACTCATCAAGGAAGTCGCAGATGAAAAGCGTACGATGATAATCGTTACTCATGAAATGAACTTTGCAAGGGAAATATCAGACAGGGTTGTATATATGGATAAAGGAGAAATTGTTGAGGAAGGAAGCCCTGAGGAGATTTTTACAAATCCACGGGAAGAAAGAACAAGACAGTTTTTGGCAAGGTATTTACAACCTGAATACATAATTTAATAAAAAAATGGAGGCAAAAAATGGCATTCGATTTATCAACCACAGAAGTTTCAATACGTGAAATCAGATTAAAATCTGTAAATTCTTTTAATGGGGACCTGCAGACTATACTATCAAAAACTCGTGATGGATCCATAAAAAACTGCGAACGATGTTTTTCACAGAATAAAACCTGCCTTTCAATGATGGTAATGGATCAGATCAGCAGTATTCGTAATGTTACAGTAGTATATCACTCCCCAATTGGATGTGGAGCCCTTATTCCAAGGTGGACGGCCTTCTATTCTGTTCTTGCCAGTGAAATCGGTAAGAAATGGAATACAAATTACGTCTGCACAAATATTAACGAAAGCGATACTGTTTTCGGTGCATCAAAAAAATTGAAGGAAACAGTACAGGAAGCATACAACCGCTACCCTTCCGAAGCAATTTTTATCTGTACCGGTTGTGTAACAGGAATTATTGGAGAAGATATCGATTCTGTTGCAGATGAATTCAGCAAAAAACTTCCGATTCCTGTTATTCCAGTTCACTGTGAGGGAATAAAGAGTAAAGTCTGGGCAACAGGATTTGACATCACAGATCATATAGTTCTTAAACACATTGTAAAAGCTCCTGAACAAAAACGGAATATCATAAATTACAGGCACTTTGGCTTTGGAGAAGCAGTTAAGCCCTTTATCAACAGAGTTTTTAAACGGTTTGATGTAGAACCTCTTTATCTTTATCCAAATTCCACAATTGAAGAACTTTCTCATATAAGCGAAAGTCTTGCTACAGTAAGCTGCTGTGGAGTTGTAAGCACTTACCTTGGAAATGCCCTTGAAGAACTCTATCATGTGCCTTATGTAAAAACCGTAAGTCCTAATGGAATGAAAGATTTTGACACCTGGATTCGTGATATTGCAAAAATCCTTCACAAAGAAGAGATTGCAGAAGATATAATCCGTGAAGAAAGGGAAAAATTCCTTCCAAAAATTGAAGAATTAAAAAAACAATTTGAAGGAAAAACTGCTGTTATTGCGGCAGGACCTGGCTTCACCTACGAAGTTGCCCGTGTTTTGGGTGAAATCGGAATTACAGTCTTAGATGCTATTTCCTGGCATCATGATTCAAAATATGATGATCAGAAACTTCCTGATACACTTACGCAGTTTGAAAAAACTCAACCGGACATGAAGGTTTCTATTATCGATTTGCAAAACCACGAACTTATCAACATCATAAACAAGGAAAAACCAGATATTTATATCTGCCGTCATGAAGGAACCCGGCCTTTTGTTACAAAGCTTGGAATCCCCGTTGTTCAGCTGAATGATGAATTCCAGATGTTCGGTTATGAAGGTCTTTACAACTTTGCCCGCTCAATAGCAGATTTATTCAATAATAAAAGTCTGGTTGAAAATCTAAAAAATCACTGTAAACTTCCATACACAAGCTGGTGGCTGGAACAGGAACACAATAAATTTTATTCGTAATTAACGTAAACAAAAAAGCCATTTGACTGCCTGGAATTCCTCCTAGTTCCAGGCAGTTCTTTTTTTACTGGAAAGCCCTTTTTTTGTTATAGCTTTTTCCTATAGCTCCTATCAGATTTTTGTATTATTCAAAGTTCTGCAAAATCTATATACATATTGCATGGCAAGTTCAGACAGCCTTGTATAGAACTCTGCTAAAAAATAAAAAAGGGGTATTTTATGAAAAAATCAATTATTTCTGTTTTTACAGCTTTATTGCTGGCTTCTGCTGCAGGCGCACAGAATGTATCACTTACAAACACTTTTGGCGGAAACGATGACAACGTGGGAACAAGTGATTTCCTTAAGTTTGACAAAGATGGAAACAAGCAGGATGCGATTGTGGGCGACCGCATTCAGCTGGATGTGGCATCTGAAAATGTTGACGCACGTGTCCGCCTGAACATTTCCGGCGATAAAAACTACGCACCAGGATTACAGGCCTATGCAAACGTTCGTCCGGTTCAGCCACTGAACATTATTGGTGGAAATAAGTTCTTCTGGAAATGGGCAACTTCACCAGCCTACCTTTCTGCCATCGATGATTATCTTACACACGGAAAACTTGCTGACGATAACGGAGCTGGTCTTGTTTTGAACATTGCACCAGAAAGCAGCGATATCGGCTTTAAGTTTGCAAGTGCAGCAGGAAGTCAGAGTCGTCTTGATTTGAACTTTGGTGCTGAATTCAGCATAAAAAATATTGTAACTATTTCTGCAACTGCCCAGGATGTCACAGAAAAAACAAGAAGCCTTGGTGCTTACGTTGGTCTTAACTCTGTAAAAAATCTGATTTTGAATGCAGGTTACACTTACAACAACTCTGATGAAAACTATATTCAGGGAACACAGAACTTAATTCAGTTCTCAGTCGGCTACACATTTGAAGAATTAAAGATTTCTCTTTATGCAGATCTTCTTGCAGGCTTGAGCAACAAGTCTAGCTTCACTACTGCTACAGATGATTTTGCAGAACTTGAAAACGGCATTCCTTTGACAGCTGTTGTAAGGGCAAATTACAAAGCAAACGAAAAACTAGATTTTTACACAAGCGTAAAATTCAACCACATACTTCTTGCAGACAGCACATCTGACACAGTTACGCTTTATCCATACTTTGATTACTACACAAGTCTTGGAACAATCCGTTCCGGCCTGAGAGTCTTCTTTAATGACAAGGATGGCTTCAACGGCTTCAACATTCCGTTCAGCTGGCAGTATAAAATTTCAAAGTAACAGTTCAAGCAGGAGGGTAAGATTATGGCAAAAAAGGTTTATAAATCAATTACTGAGTTAGTTGGAAATACACCTCTTGTCGAACTTACAAATTACGAAAAAAAACTAAATCTTAAAGCAAAAATATTTGCAAAGCTTGAATATTTTAATCCTGAAAGCAGCGTTAAGGACAGAATTGCCCTTAACATGCTGGAAACTGCCGAAAGAAACGGTCAGATTACCCCGGGAAAAACAACAATTGTTGAGATAACTTCAGGTAATACTGGCATTGCCCTGGCTGCCTTTGCCGCAGCCAAAGGCTACAAATGCGTAATTTACATTCAGGATGATGTCAGCATTGAGCGAAAGCAGGCAATTAAGGCCTTTGGTGCAGAACTGTTTAATTTACATGATGTACCTGAATATCTTGAAGTCTTTGACGAAACTGGCGGAGATTTTATTGCCGCCGTCAAGGTTCTTAAAGAAAAGGTAATCGATAAAATAGAAAACAGCTTCCTTCTTGACCAGAGTGCCAATCCTGCAAATCCTGATGCTCACTACAAAACAACAGGAAAAGAAATCTGGGAAGATACAGAAGGAGAACTTGACCTGTTTATAGCAAGTGCAGGAACCGGAGGAACAATTACCGGAAGCGGCAAATTCCTCAAGGAAAAAAAGCCTTCTGTAAAGGTTATCGGGGTTCAGCCGCCTGTAAACGACACAATTGTAACAGGCATTCATAATTTTACAGATGTTGTAAAAGAACGCGTTCCTGAAGTCCTGAACAGGGAATACATTGATCAGGTTGTTACGATTGAACCTGCTAAGGCGGTAGAAGCCACCCGGCTTCTTGCCAAAACAGACGGAATCCTTATAGGAGTTTCCAGCGGAGCCGCACTTTCTGTTGCCACAGATTTTGCAAAGAAAGATGAAAACGCTGGAAAAACAATCGTCGTAATTCTGCCGGACACAGGATTACGCTATTTAAGCACTAATTTGTTTTCGGAATAATTTTTCTTGACGGAGCATCCTCCGTCAAAAAATGCTACTCACGGGCGGCTTTCATTTTTTTTTGTAATATAATACAGGATATTGTAAAAGGTACAGTAAAAAATCTGCGTTAAAGCCTACTCTTTCAGTCCTTCATAAACCTTCTTCAGATAAAAAAGCAGAGAAGCTTTTTCTTCCGCGCTAAGATTTTTAGAAAGCCTTTTTTCGTGCTCCAGGCGGTGACTTTCTGTTTTTTTCAGGATTTCTTTACCGGTCTCTGTGAGTTCAACAATTTTTGTCATTCGTCTGTTCACAGAAAGTTCAGAAACTATTATTCCTTTGGCTTCAAGTCTTTTTAATATTCCATTTATTGTAGGATGAGAAACTGCCAGGGCATCTTCCAGCTCTTTCTGCGTAGTTTTCCCCTCTTCCTTTGTATTTATAAAGCCCAGAACCTTAAGCTGAGAAAGAGTCAAATCTTCCTTTCGAAGCGTTTCATTGGCATTTCTTTCAAGAGCATCATTAACAATTTTCAGCATATAACCAATATCACCGCTGAATTCAGGATTTATTTCGCTGCTATAAAAATTTTCTTCCATATTTTTCCTTTTTTTTAGTGTAACGTGCTACACTTAACTTGATTTTATAAGTAAATATCTATATATTTACCGACAGTGTAGCACACTACACTGAAAAGATAAATCACATTTGCGAGGATCTTTTATGAAATTTACTAAAAAACACGGCTTTATGACTTTGGGAGCTTTTGCAGTTCTTTTTATTTTTGCCTGCCTTCCAAAAAGAAAAATGCAGCTGCCGCCTGCAGAAGAAACTGTTTATACTGTAAAAACTCAGAAAATCACACGTTCAAACCTTCAGGAATATCTCCGCTTAAACGGAACTGTAAAGGCAGAAAATACCATTTCTGTTTATCCTGATATGGCAGGAAAGCTGACACGCGTTCCTGTAACACTGGGCTCCTACGTTAAAAAAGGCCAGTTGATTGCGGAAGTTGACCCTTCATCACCAGGTACTTACTACACTTCCAGCCCGGTTTATGCACCCATTGAAGGCTACATAACTTCACTTCCCCTTACATCCGGAACTACAGTTTCAACCTCCAGCGAAATTGCAACAATAGGAAACATTAAAAGCCTGCAGATTGAGTGCAAAATCCCGGAAAGCAAAATTGCAGTTTTGCAGAACGGCCTTACGGCTGAAGTCACTCTTGAAGCCTACAAAAAGGAAAGCTTTCCGGCTCATATTTTCAGAATCTCTCCTGTTGTAGATGAAACAAGCCGTTCAAAGCAGGTTTACTTTATTTTTGATACCGATGACAGCCGTATAAATGCCGGAATGTATGTAAAAATTCGATTGAATACAGTTCTGCACGAAAACGTAATCACAATTCCTACAGACTGCATTCAGACTCAGAACAATCAGAAATTCGTCTATGTTTACGACGCAGATTCCAAAACTGTAAGCCGCCGTAACATCACGACAGGAGCCACCGTTGATGGACTTGCAGAAGTAACAGAAGGATTATCCGACGACGAAATAATCATCACAAGCGGAATGCAGGTGCTTTCTAACGGCGTAAAAGTTCGCGAAATCGGAAGTCAGGAAACAAATAATGCAGAAGGAGGTCAGTAATGAGCCTTTCAAAAAAAGTTCTTCAACACCCGGTTTTAACAATCTGTACCTTTGCCCTTATTGCGATTGTCGCTCTTTTTACCCTAGGCAACATTCAGGTTGACCTTATGCCTGATATGGATATGCCCGTTGCCATGGTTATGACAACCTACAAAAACGCAGGCCCAGAATCCGTTGAAAAATCAGTCACCGAAATTCTCGAAAACGGCCTTACAAGCGTAAGTAATCTTGATGAAATCACCTCTACTTCAAGCGAAGGCCAGTCCCTGATTACCCTGCAGTTTAATTACGGAACCGACATAGATCAGGCGGTAAACGACATCCGCGACAAGCTTGACCAGGTAAAAGGCTCCCTGCCGGACGACTGTAACACTCCTCAGATTTTCAAATTCAGTTCCGACGCCATGCCGGTTATGACCCTTTCTTTGACTGGAAACCGATCTGCCGACGACCTTAGAAAAATTGCAGATGACACGGTTTCTGACATGCTGGAACAGACAGCGGGAATCAGCCAGGCAAGTGTAAGCGGCGGCCGCGAAAGAATTGTAAGGGTTGAACTCAGTCAGAACCGCCTTGACGCCTATGAACTTACCCTTTCAGGAATTGCCTCAACTCTTGCAAGCCAGAATATTGAACTTGGCGGCGGTTCAGTTTCGGAAGGAACAAGAAAATACATGGTTCGTACCACAGGAGAGTTTGAATCTCTTGATGAAATAAACAATACTGTCGTTGGTACAAAAAACGGCTACGACGTAAAACTTTCTGATGTGGGCACAGCCTTTATGGGTTATGAGGATGCAACGAGCGAAGTTTACATTAACGGAAAGCCCGGCGTTTATATCAGCCTTAAAAAACAGAGTGGCAGCAACACAGTAAACGTTGCAAATGCCGTTTACAAAAAGATTGCAGAAATTGAAAAAGTGCTGCCGGAAGGAGTTTCCCTTGTAACAATTTCTGATCAGTCTACAAGTGTCCGCGACACCCTCCACTCCCTCATCAAGTCAATTTTTGAAGGCTTTATCCTTACAGTTTTAATTCTCTTTGTCTTTTTAAGAAGCGGAAAATCCACAATCATCATGGCAATTTCCATTCCTTTCAGTATCGTAATCACGGTTCTTGCAATGGTCTTTACCGGAATTACCCTCAATATGATTACAATGACAGGTTTGATTCTGGGAATTGGTATGGTTGTTGACGCCTCGGTTGTTGTACTTGAAAATATCTATGTTTACCGCCAGAGGGGAACCAGCGCAAAAGTTTCTGCCGCAATCGGTACCCAGGAGGTTATGTCTTCTGTAATTTCCGGAAACCTGACTACAATCTGTGTATTTATCCCTTTCTTTGTTTACAAAAGCCAGCTTGATATGATGGGAGAGCTTTTTACAAGCCTTATGATTGTAATTATCATAGCCCTTTTATCATCTCTTTTTGTAGCAATGTTCTTAGTTCCAGTCCTTGCAGGCGTTTTCCTTAAAGTTGATAACAGAAAGGAACGCCCAATCAAAAATCCTCATCTGAAAAAAGCTGATAAAATGGCGGCAGCAACAATTGAGTGGGTAACACTACAGTACAAAAAAGGCCTTCACTACGTTTTACGCCACCGTTTTGTTACGATTCTTGTTGCCTTTACAATTCTTGCTTCATCAATCCTTCTATTTAAACAGCTGAGAATCGCCTTTATGTCTAATTTTAATGATACTTCGGTTGGACTTAATGTTGAACTTCCGCTTGGAACAAAGCTTTCCGAAACAGAAAACATTCTTGATCAGTTTTATGAAATCATCAAAAACGAAATCCAGGGCTATGAAACAATAGTTGTTTCTGCAGGAACTTCTGGCGGTATGATTTCCTCTGATACTTCTTACAAAGGCTCAATTTCAATTTATCTTCCAGACGCTTCAAAGCAGATTGATACTGCCGAAAGTGTAAAGGCAAAGCTCCGCCGCCATTTTGACGACTTCCCGACCGCAACCTTCACCTTTGATCAGGGACGAATGCAGCAGATGAGCGGAAGCGACATCGACATTGTATTCCACGGTTCAAATCTGGATAAGATTCTGGAAAGCGCAAAGGAACTTTCTTCACTTATGACAAAGAAAATCCCCGAAATTGCCGAGCCTGAAATTGACCTTGAAGACGGACTTCCTCAGGTTGAAATCAAAATTGACCGGGACCGCGCTTCAAATTTTGGAATTTCTGTAAGTACAATTGCAAACGAAATCAACTATTCAATAAACGGCTACACCGCCACTACCTACCGGGCCGACGGTGACGAATACGACCTTGTAATCCTTCTTGAAGACCATGACCGGACAGACATTCCAGATCTTGAAAAAATCTATGTTTCCGGAAGTAACGGCCGCTATGCCCTGTCAAACTTTGCAGAAGTAGTCCGCGGAACAGGTCCTGTTTCAATCAGCCGTGAAAACAAAGTACGCACAGTTCACCTTACAGCCAGCGTTACAGGAAATGCCAGCGCCGGCGATGTAGAAAATCAGATTAAGCAGATTGTTAAAAACGACATGATAATCCCGGACGGAATCTCTATCACTTACGAGGGAGCCTGGGCAAGTACAATGGATATGATGAAAATCTTCCTTTTAATAATCATTCTTGCCGTAATTCTTGTTTTTGGCGTAATGGCAGGAACCTACGAAAGCTTTAAAGAGCCTTTTATCAACCTCTTTACCCTGCCATTTTTGATTGTAGGAGCCATTCTGATTCATCTTCTTTTGGGAAGCGCCTTCAGTATGGTAAGTATGATTGGTGTTGTTATGTTGATTGGAATTGTCGTAAATAACGGAATTATCCTTGTTGACCAGACAAATCTTCTTGTACGGCGCGGAAAACCTCTTCTGGAAGCCTGTGAGGAAGCTGGCGCCAGCCGTTTCCGCCCGGTTATGATGACAACCCTTTCTACCCTGCTGGGTATGGTTCCAATGGCTTTCTTTGGAGATGCAAACTCAAGTATGACCCAGCCGATTGGACTTTGTGTAATCGGAGGATTAACTTCCAGCACAATCGTAACGCTTTTTATTATTCCTGTAATTTATTCCCTTTTTAATCAGAAGGCAGATAAGAAAAAGAAATTTGTGATTGATGATGAATTACAGAAAAGACTGACAGCCTTAAGTCAGGCATCAGAAAATGGAGGCAAAAATGATTAGAGCCGAAATTTTTACAAACCAGTCCATGCAGGAAGTCCTGATAAATAATCTTGAAGCCGCAATTCCGGATTTCTTCTACACTATTGTGCCCCTTGTTCACGGTCGAGGCGGCGATTCCTACAAGCTTGGAACCTCAACCTGGCCGGAAACAAACTCCATCATCATTGCCTACTGCGATGATGATAAGGAAAAGCAGATCCGTACGGTAGTAGATTACATCAAGGAAAAATTCCCCCAGGAAGGAATCAGGCTTTTTGTCCTGCATGATTAGCTTTTGCTTTAAGGGTGCCAGGCGCACCCTTAAATTGTATTTAGAACTTTACAACCTTAGGAGCCGCTGTAAAACTGTAGAAAGTTGCAGTGGCATTCTTGAAGTACAAAACTTCGGTGTTTTCATCATCAGCTGAATACATTTTTTTCAGGTCAGGATAGTGCTCAAGCATGTCAACTTTTGGCTCGCGGCGGTCGTCACGAACAAGTTCGCCTTCAACGCGAATCCATTCAGGACCTTTAGAAGCGCAGACTTCAACGCGGGCATTTTTCTGAATCTGCTTTGAAACATTTTTAGACTTTCCAGTCTGAATATAAAGCTTTCCCTCGAAAATATTTACAGTTCCAAACGGACGAACACGAGGCTGTCCGTTATCATCAGTTGCGAGAAAATAAGTTCCGCAAGACTTTAAGCATTCATATACTTCGTTCATAGAAAGCATTATAGCACAGTATTTCTGGGCCGGCAATTCCCTATTTACAAGATAGGTTGAGCCGCTTAGGCAGTCTTATTCTGATCATCCTGACCGCTGAATTCTCTGATTCGGTATTTTACACCAAGCTGGTCGCAGATTTTCTGGCAGGCAGCTTCATCCTCATGAGTGATTGTTGTAGAAACAGTTGTCAATGTTACAGAAGGCACATGTTCTTTTGCAAGGCGGGTGAATTCAAGAAGAGCCGGGAAGGCCTTTTCCTTAAACCGAGGGCGGACAGTTTCAAGATAATTTTCAGGATTGCTGGTATTCAAACTGATGGAAATTGCATCAATCAGACCTTCAAAAAAAGGCGTAATATCCTTGGAATGAATAAGGTTTCCCATTCCGTTGGTGTTAAGACGCAGACGCACGCTGCTGTTTGCTTTAATATAACGGGCAGTCTTCAAAAGTACATCAAGAGCTTCAGTCGGTTCTCCGTATCCGCAGAAAATAACTTCCTTGTATTTCTTATAATCAGCAGTTTCAAGCGCCGCCCTAACCTCTTCAAAAGACGGTTCGTGTTCCAGCCACAAGGGATTACTTCCGTAAACACCGTCACCTTCGTTACGAATACAAAATGTGCAGGCGCAAGGACAGCGGTTAGTCAAATTAAGATAGAGGCCTTCTTTTACGGCATAGGCAATTGTCATCTGCTTCATAGTTTTTTCCTTTTTTTTATTTCTGCGGCTATCATAGTCAAGATGGACAATTGTGTCAATTTTAAAATTTTTTTATAAAACCTATTGACTTAGTAGGTAATAAACTGTATAACTAAATCATAAAGTTTACCTACTACTTTAGTAGGTATCTAAAAAACACACACGAGGAGATGCCCTATGAAAAAATTCGGAAAAATTATTTTAGCTGCCGCCCTTGCAATTGCAGCACTTTCACCAATTTCTGCAAAAGGAAAAACTGGACGTACAGTTGCAGAAATCAAAAAATCAAAGGTAATTAAGATTGCTGTATTCAGCGACAAAAAGCCTTTTGGTTATGTTGATGAAAACGGCGAATATCAGGGATACGATGTTTACTTTGGAAACCGCATCGCAAAAGACCTTGGCGTAAAAGTAAAGTATGTGCCGGTAGAAGCAGCTGCCCGCGTAGAAGTTCTTACAACTGGCAAGGTTGACCTTGTACTTGCAAACTTTACAGTAACACCTGAACGTGCAGAAAAGGTTGACTTCGCCCTTCCATACATGAAGGTTGCTTTGGGAATCGTTTCTCCAAAATCAGCTTTGGTAACAGACCCTGCTCAGCTCAACGGAAAAACTTTGATTATTGCAAAGGGAACAACAGCAGAAAGCTACTTCTCTAAAAATTATCCAAAAATCAATCTTTTGAAGTTCGACCAGTATTCAGAAGCTTACAATGCACTTCTTGACGGACGCGGAGACGGTCTTTCAACAGACAACACAGAAGTTCTTGCATGGGCTATTGAAAATCCTAAGTTCGCTGTAGGTGCAGGCGCTGACTCAATCGGAAGCCTTGATTCAATTGCAGGTGCCGTTCAGAAAGGAAACAAGGATCTGCTCGACTGGCTCAACAACGAAATCGTAGAACTTGGCAAAGAAAACTTCTTCCACGCTGACTACGAAGCAACCTTGCGCTCAGTTTACGGTGCAGATTCTGATGCTGATAGTCTTGTAGTAGAAGGCGGAAAATTGTAGGATAAACAAGCTCCGAAAACTTCGGAGCAAAAAAAAAGTTTATGGACATCAATTTTATAAAAGAAGTCATTCCGATGTACGTTGAGGCAACCTTCCTCACCCTTCGGATTGGCTTAATCGGAATAATACTTTCTTTTGTAACAGGGATTTTTTGTGCAATCGTACGCTACTGGAAAATCCCTGTTTTAAATGTAATCGTAAGAGTTTACACTGAACTTTCACGAAACACACCTCTTTTGATTCAGCTTTTCTTTTTGTATTTTGCCCTTCCCCGCCTTGGAATCAAGCTTTCAAGCCAGGCCTGCGGAATTATCGGACTCACCTTTTTAGGCGGCTCCTACATGGCAGAAACTTTCCGAAGTGCCCTGGGAACTGTAGGACAAGCCCAGCTGGAAAGCGGAATGTGCATAGGACTGGATAAGCTGCAGATTGTACGTTACGTTGTTTTGCCTCAGGCGGCAGCAGTTTCGGTTCCGGGCGTAGTTGCAAACATCATTTTCCTGCTTAAGGAAACTTCGGTTTTCAGTGCAGTTGCCCTTGCAGACCTTATGTACGTGGCAAAGGATTTAATCGGACTTTATTACAAAACAGAAGAATCACTTTTGCTTTTAGTGATTGCATATTTTATCATCCTGCTTCCGGTTTCTATAATCTCGCGCGTTATAGAAAAGAAGCTGAATTTTTACAAAGGCTAGCCTGCCCAGGAGATTTTTGATGGAAAACCAAGACTTTTTAACAGCAATTTCCACCGCCCTCAGCGTTCTTTTTAAGGGAAAGAACTTTCCCCGCCTTATGGGAGGCCTCTGGGTCACAATCTGGATTGCGGCAGTATCGGTTCTTCTTTCCATTCTGCTGGGCTTTGTTTTCGGAATCATTTTGACCCGCAAAAACCGCATCATCAAAGTGATTTGCAATATTTATCTTGAATTTATGCGCATTATGCCTCAAATGGTTCTGCTTTTCCTTGCTTACTTTGGCATTACCCACGCCTTTGGTCTTTCAATTTCCGGAGAAGCGGCAAGTATCATCGTGTTTACCCTCTGGGGCACTGCCGAAATGGGAGATTTAGTCCGTGGCTCCCTTGAATCAATTCCACGCCATCAGTATGAAAGCGGACGCGCCATTGGGCTTACAGAAAAGCAGATTTTCTTCTATATAGTTATTCCCCAGACGATTAAAAGGCTTGTACCGCTCAGCATGAATTTGATTACACGAATGATTAAAACAACCTCTCTTGTTGTTTTTGTAGGCGTAATTGAAGTTGTAAAAATCGGACAGCAGATTATTGAAGCAAACAGACTTACAATTCCAACTGCTTCAATTGCTGTTTACGGCGTAATTTTCTTTATGTACTTTATTGTCTGCTGGCCGCTTTCGCTTGCCGCTGATAAACTTGAAAAACGAGGATAAAAAATGTCACTTTTGAAAATAAAAAATCTTGAAAAATCATTTAAGGAAGCAGGCGGAATTTTAAAAGGCGTTTCGCTGAATGTTGAAAAAGGCGAAGTTGTTGTAATTCTGGGACCTTCCGGCTGCGGAAAATCTACCCTGCTCCGCTGCATAAACGGTCTTGAATCAATTCAGGGTGGCGAAATCCATCTGGATGACGAAGTAATTTCTAATCGCACAAAGGACATGCACCTTATCCGCCAGAAAGTCGGAATGGTTTTCCAGAGCTATGATTTGTTTCCGAATATGACAGTTTTGAATAACGTACTCCTTGGCCCTGTAAAAGCCCAGAAACGAAACCGCGAAGAAGTAAAAGCCCAGGCAGAAAAGCTTCTGGAGCGCGTAGGTCTTTTAGAAAAGAAGGATTTCTATCCACGCCAGCTTTCGGGCGGTCAGAAACAGCGTGTCGCAATCGTCCGCGCCCTCTGCATGAATCCCGAAGTTCTTTTGTTTGATGAAGTAACCGCCGCCCTTGACCCGGAAATGGTCCGCGAAGTTCTTGATGTTATGATGGATCTTGCAAAGGAAGGCCGCACAATGCTGATTGTAACTCACCAGCTGGAGTTTGCCCGCGCAGTAGCTGACCGTATCGTATTCATCGACGAAGGCGTAATCGTAGAAGAAGCAAAGCCCGAAGATTTCTTTACAGCCCCAAAAACCGAACGCGCTAAAAAGTTTCTGGAAGCCTTCAAGTTTGAAAAGCGCGTAACTTTTGCGGAAGGAATTTAGAAGTCTGTCAGTTTAAATAACCCTTTTCATATTAACATTTTTCTTTAATCTCACTAAAATACTTTATAAATACTAAAGTAATTTAAGTGAGGTTAAAGAAATGTCAAAAGCTTTAGACGTTTTAGAAAAAATCAGCCATTACATCAGTAAGTTTATGGCTCTTATCGTAATTGCCGTTGCAGCACTTGCCCTCTTTAAGCCGGCAAGCTGCAACTGGATTAAAACAAGCTCAGTTAACTATCTTCTTGGTATCGTAATGTTCGGAATGGGACTTACCCTCAAACCACAGGATTTTAAGGTAGTTTTCAGCCGCCCTAAAGAAATCATCATCGGTTTTCTTGCACAGTTCATTCTGATGCCGTTGATTGCTTTCGTACTTATCAAAACTTTCCGTCTTCCGCCGGAGCTGGCAGTTGGCGTAATGCTGGTAGGAACCTGCCCTGGAGGAACTTCATCTAACGTAATGACCTATATGTCTAAGGGTGACGTTGCACTTTCTGTAGGAATGACAATCGTTTCTACAATTTTCGCACCGATTCTCACACCGCTTCTTACAAAATTCTACATCGGCCAGGTTGTTGACGTAAAAGTTATGGCTATGTTCCTTTCAATTGTAAAAGTAGTTCTTATCCCGATTGTAGCAGGCCTCATCATCAATCACTTTTTCAGCAAAGTTACAGAAGCCCTTGTTAAAGTTTTGCCGGCCGTTTCTACCCTCGCCATCGTTGCAATTGTAGCAGCCGTAGTTTCTGCCAGCTCAGCAAAACTTTTGAACGCCCTGAACACAAGCCTTATGATTGTTTTTGTAGTAATGCTTCATAATCTTCTGGGATACGCAACCGGTTATGGAGTTGGAAAGCTTCTCCGCCTCAAGCAGACAAAATGCCGTGCCCTTTCTATCGAAGTCGGCATGCAGAACTCAGGTCTTGCAACAGGACTTGCCGCAGCACACTTTGCCCAGTACCCTCTGGCAACAATTCCGGGAGCTGTTTTCAGTACCTGGCATAACATTTCAGGTGCCCTCTACGCAGCCTTCCTTGCAGCCCACACTCCTACCGATGAGGCTGAAGCAGAGGAAAAAGAAGAAGTATCTGCTTAATATTAATTTCAGGCGAGTGGTAACACCCAGTCGCCTTCCGGGCGCCACTACGTTTGGTGCGGCAACTTCGTTTGCCGCACGCTTCGCCCCTCCACGCTCCCGCCGGGGGGGCTCTTTTCAACTATGAAATTTACACTCCTAAACTAAAAAGCAATAAAGTCGTGAATATTATTATTTAAAAAAAGGTTGCTTGACAATAGTCCGCTTATATTTTACTTTATGAAATATAATTTTTTGTTTTTCAAAAAGTTATACATCAGAAAAAAAGTTACATATTAAATATAAAAAGTTCCCTGATAAAAATAGGAGTTGAGTAATATGAAAAAAAGTGCTTTTTCATTGGGGGCTATTACAGTCGGACTGGCTTTTATTCTTTCCACTGTTTTTTCTTTTTTTCTGATGGAACATCCTGATGAAAAAGACAGAGAATTCAGCCTTATGCTGGCCGGCAGGGTAAACGATGTAGTAACGGATGAAATTCTCCGTCCGCTTTTAGTTTCCCGCACAATGTCAAATGACAATCTGCTGGCTGACTGGCTGCAGCACGAAGAAGAGCATTCTCTTGGAGAAAATGCCATTTCCATGCAGAACTATCTTTCCAGACTAAAAGAAGAATTCGGCTATACTTCTGCCTTTCTTATTTCAGAAAAAAGCCACTGCTACTACACATACAGGGGTTTTAATAAAATTATCAATCCCTTGAATGACCCTCACGATAAGTGGTATCCAACCTTCCTGAAAAAAAATATTGCCTTTGAATTAAATGCCGACACAGATCAGGTAAACGGAAATCACTGGACAATTTTCATAAACTGCAGGATTACTGCCCCTGACGGAACCCTTCTTGGTGTATGCGGAGTTGGTGTTATCATGGATCACCTTCGCCAGATTATGGAAGAGTATGAAAAGCAGTACGGAGTAAAAATCAATCTGGTAGATTCAAACGGACTGGTTCAGATGGCGGTTGATTATTCTGATATACAGAGAATTTACCTGAATAACATTGAGCTGAACAAGTCAGATGACAATTATTCTGTGCGTCAAAGCATGAGAAAATATCGCATTTCAAAGTATCTTAAGGAACTGGGCTGGTATCTTGTTGTACAGACTGGCGGACACGCATCTGCTTCAAAATTTATTCCGTTTTTTATTCTAAATATTATCTCAGCAATTATTCTTATTGTACTTTATTATCTTATTATCTACCTGAAAGAAAAAAACGGGTCTGAAAAGAATTCTGACCCTAACCCTCTTGATGAAGTAACAGAACTTCCAAACCGCATCTACTTTACCGAAGCATACGGAGAAAACGGCATTTTTAATACGACACGCTATAAATGCTTTATAGTATTTGATATAGACCATTTTTCGGCAGAACAGAAAAAACGCCCTGACCTGCCTCTTATTAAATTGACGGCAGACATAGCAAAGCGACATTTTGATATGTCCGGCCTTCTTTTAAGGTGGAGAAGCGATACATTCGTTGTTCTTTCAGAAAAGGAAATCGGTGCTTCCATGGATTTGTGCAGAAACTTCTGCTCACAGGTGCTTGAAGAACTGGGCATCACTATTTCTGCCGGTCTTGCACAGATTGTCCTGACCGATTCAATAAAGAAAAACTATTATGCTGCAATGCAGGGCTGTTATGCCGCAAAATTCGCAGGAGGAAATAAGGCTGTAATACACCAGGGAGAATCTTTATAAATGAACAGACACTTTTCCTTTCGTGTAAAAAAATCACTGCTCTCCCAGCTGGCAATCCGAACCCTCTCTTTTTCACTCATATTTTTTATCCCTCTTGCCATGCTGACAATGCATTTTCAGAAAAAAGCCATTGAAAACAGCATAGAGCAGTCTGCTGGACTTCTTGCAGAAGGCAAAGCCGCAGAAATTAACCCGATACTTACTCAGGTTGAACATTCAGTAAGCGTTCTGGAAGAAAGACTTCTTTCAACCCTGGACGAAAGACGTTTTGAAACAGATCAAAACTACCGAAATGATTACCTTCACCGTTCAGAGGACTGGTTTGAAGATATTGCCCGCTTTACGCCAGGTGCCGCAACCTCCTGGTTCAGACTTGAAAAGGAAACATATGGAAATACAGCCGGTGTTTTTATGACAGGTGACCGTTATGGTGGTTTTGTAAGTATAAAGCCGACAGATCTTTCTGAATATTCAGAAAACGACAGGGAACATGTTGGCTGGTACTACGAGCCTCTGGCTGCCGGTCAGCCTCTCTGGATGCTCCCCTATGAAAATCGAAACGTAGATATCAAAATGATAACCTATGTCATTCCATTTTACAGGAATGGAGTCTTTCTTGGGGTAGTAGGCATGGATATTGAACTTGCCTATCTTAAAAGACTGGTAGATAACCTGAAATTCTCAAATGCCCAGGCCTTTCTGATGGACTCAAACTACAGCCTTATCTACCATCCGGATTATCCTAATGGTCTGCCGGCAGTCATGTTTGATTCTGAACTCAGTCAGATTGCAGGCTATGCAAGTACAAATAATAATCAGGCGAAGATTTATAAATGCCGCTGGCAGGGAGAAATTCAGCACATTATTTTTAAAGAACTTCAGAATGGTTCCATACTGGGTATTTCAATCGATGATATTGTTGCAAAAAATGCCCGCTTCAGAATCTCAATGCTTAGTTTTTCACTTTTTATTACCATTTTCATTCTTTTTTCTTTTCTTGTATATTTCATTTCTAAAAAAATTATCAGACCAATATCTGAGCTTATTGAAGATTCCAGAAGACTTTCGCGTGGAGAACTTGGAATCATAATAAAATACAAGTCAGATAATGAAATCGGACTTCTTGCTGACAGCATCCGAATGATGGAAAAACAGCTTAAGGAATATATCGAATACATCAGAGAGCAGACCGAAAGCGAACGAAATGCTAAGGAAACTGCGATTAATGCTTCCAGGGCAAAAAGTGATTTCCTTGCAAATATGAGCCATGAAATCCGTACCCCAATAAATGCAGTACTTGGAATGAACGAACTGATTCTGCGCGAAACAGAAAACGACAATATACGCGGATATGCCGTAAACATCCGTAATGCGGGCAATACCCTGCTTTCCCTGATCAATGATGTTCTTGATTTTTCGAAAATTGAAGCAGGTAAAATGGAAATTATTCCGGTCCGTTATGACCTGGCCCTGCTTCTGGTCGACCTGCGCGTTATGATTAGTGAAAGGGCTGAACAGAAGGATCTTACTTTTGAATTAAATGCAAATCCTGCCATGCCAAAATTCCTCTATGGTGATAACATGAGGCTTAAACAGTGTATTCTGAACCTTCTTACAAACGCCGTAAAATACACACAGAAGGGAGGAATCAAATTCTCGGTTGATTTTGCATTTATTAAAGATGATGAAAGTTCAATAATGCTTCAAGTCAAAGTTCAGGATACAGGAATCGGAATCAAACCGGAGGATGTTCAAAAGCTTTTTGCCCCATTTGAAAGGATTGAAGAAAAGCGCAACAGGACTATTGAAGGTACAGGTCTTGGAATGAGCATTGTAAAACGCACTCTGGATATGATGGGAAGCAGACTCTCCATAGAAAGTGAATATGGAAAAGGTTCAACCTTCTCTTTTGAAGTACGTCAGAAAATTGCAGAAAACATTCCTCTTGGCAATCTGAATGAAGCCCATAAAAAAAGTATTGCTGAAGCCAGCAGATACAAAGAAAAACTTTATGCTCCAAAAGCAAAAATACTTTTTGTAGATGACACACCTCTGAACCTTCAGGTTGTTCAGGGTCTTTTAAAGCACACCGGAATTACTCTGGACACAGCAGAAAGCGGTGCAAAAACTCTTGAAAAAGTTCAGCAGACAAAATATGACATTCTTTTTATTGACCACCGCATGCCTGTCATGGACGGAATTGAAACCCTTCATGCAATAAATGAACTTCCCGGCAATAAGAGCCTTGGAAAACCATGCATTGCCCTTACTGCAAATGTAATTTCGGGTGCCAGGGAGCTTTACCTGAAAGAAGGTTTTACGGATTATCTTTCAAAGCCTGTAGTCCCGGCAGAACTTGAAAATATGATCAGAACTTATATTCCGCCGGAATACATCGAGCAAGTGCCAGACTCAAAAGATGAAAGTTCTAAAGAAAATAAAAATAAGGAAAGTGAAAAAGAAAATTTTCCACAGATGAAAGGAATAAATATTGAATCAGCCCTTCTTAACTGCGGTTCGGCTCAGCTTCTTAAAGAAATGTTTACAACCTTTTACAGCGAAATCGATTCAAAAATAAAATTACTTTCCGAATTTTTGAATAATTCTGATTTCGATAATTACAGAATAAAGGTTCACGCCCTGAAAAGCGAAAGCCGCCTGATTGGTGCCATTGAACTTTCAGAAGAAGCCCGCAATCTTGAAGTTGCAGCAGATGCAAAAAAAGAGGAAGAAATTTTAGAAAAAAATCCTGCCTTAATGGAACATCTTCTGACTTTCAAGGAAATTCTTAAAGATTATGCACCAAATAATAAAAATCCTGACAATAAAAGAAAACGTATTTCATCAAAAATACTGAACACAGAGCTTGAGCAGCTGGAAAAAGCCGCAAAAAACTTTAATCCTGAACTTGCAGATTCAGTAGTAGAAAAACTTTCAGGCTATAAACTGCCTCAGGATTTTTCACAAATTTTTGAAAATATAAGTCTATATGCCCGTCAAATGGACTATATAAATCTTGCAAAAGTAATATCTGAATATCGTATGGACAAAAAAAAGGAGTAGAAAAAAAATGCCAGTAAAAGATATTTATGTAATTGGTGATGAAAAAAGAATGGTTGTACGCTCATTTATTAATGATTTGAGAAATGCATCCATAACTGTACATTCTCTTCCCGCAGAATATGACAGCGTAATTTCACTTCCAAAAGAATCAATTCACATTGCCGTATGTTTTGATGATACAATGCCTGCTGATGTAATGGAGTTTCTTCGTGAATCAGTCATGGATAAAGGATGGTATCTCTATCTGATTGGAAAAATCGGCGGCCTTTCAATGAATGAAAAAAAACACAGTTCAGAAATTCCTGGTGTCCGCTTTCCATACTGGCCTGTACCGGCAAAAACCATGATTGCAGAAATAGAAAAGACCCGCAAAGAAATTCTTGTAGTTGACGATGATCCTATGATGCTCAGAAGTCTTTACAGCTGGCTTAATGATTCCTTTAATATTCACGCAGCAAATTCAGGTCTTGCTGCCCTGGAATTCCTTCGTCAGAATGATGTAGATCTTGTGCTTCTTGATTACGAAATGCCTTTGATGAATGGAAAGGAAGTTCTGCAGGAGATAAGAACCTCTACTTACGAAAACAGAGAGCTGCCGGTTATGTTCCTTACCGCAAAAAATGACAAGGAAACTATCCAGAGTATTGTAGGACTTCATCCAAACGGATATATCCTTAAAAGCAATTCTGCGGCAGAAATCAAACGTTCTGTTACTACCTTCTTTGCATCTCAGATATCTATTGCATCAAAATAAAATTCCCAAAAGATAATTTTTTTCCAGGGGATATCTAATAAGTTTCTGTGGCTATGTCATCCCGAACTTGTTTCGGGATCTTAGCACTACATACAGTTTAGATGCTGAATCAAGCCATTTAACCTCTTCCCGCAAATAAATTTCTTGTCGGCTCTTAATTTGCATTGTATCATTTTAATGTAAGGTCAAACCAAGGAGCCGGCAAATATGAAACAAATAACCTGCGCCGTTGCAGACAGCTATGATGCTGTAAAACTTCTGGACGAAACAAAAGAAAGTCCTGATTATAAAAATGCAAAATCTGTGCTTGTAAACATCTTCACAAACCGCGTTCAGAAAGACTATATCCAATACATTTTAAATCTTGTAAAAACAAAGCTCCCAAAGGCAAAAATATCCGGTCTTACCTGTCTGGAAAGTTTTTCGCTTTGTAATGAAGTAAAAAGCAATACGACCTTTTCAATTCTCTGCTTTAAAAATTCAGAAATTCAGGTGCTTGAATTCGACTTTTCAAATACTACGGTAGACGAGGCAAAATCATCATTTTTAAAAGCAGTAGGAAAAGACACAAAAGGGATTCAGGTTTACTCTACACCGCTCAAAAATGACGTTACAAATGATTTTCTTTCTTCTTATAATTTTGAAGACAATGACATTCCAATTTTTGGTGCGGGAGCCGGTTTTGGAAACAGAGCCGAAGAAAAAAAGCTTTACATATTTTCAAACGACATCCACGAAAATGGAGTTATAATCACCCTCTTCAAAGGCGAAAAGCTTGCAATTTATGCAGAGTCAACCCTGGGCTGGACTCCAATCGGAAAAGAGATGACGGTTACCGACGTAATGGAAAACAATATTCTGAAAACGCTCGATAATATAAGTGCCGGAGAAATCTATAAAAAATACCTTGGCGTATCTTCTGAAAAATACTTTCTGGAAAACACCTGCGAATTTCCCTTCATGCTGAAACGTGGAGATAAATGGGTTGCCCGTGTTCCTATTCTAAAAGACGAAAAGGGCTATATTCATTTTACGGCCGACATCCACAAGGGCGAAAAACTTTTGTTTTCATACGGTTCAAAAAATGCCATCTTAAAGCAGGCCTTCAACCTTGCCGAATACATGAGCCGTAAAAACCTTGAAGGACTTCTGCTCCACGTTTGCCGAACGAGATACCTTTATCTTCAGGAAACTGAACAGCTGGAACTTCAGGCATTTTCAAATTTTTACCGGGAAACAGCCGGCTGCTATGCCTTTTCGGAAATTCTTTTTAAGAATAAGAGCGGAGGCCTACATAACAGCGCCCTTGTTGCAGTAGGATTTCGTGAATTCGACAATACAGAAGAAAAATTAAAATATGATGACTGCTATGTAGAAAACGTTTTTTACGGAACCAGCAATTATATTGATTTTAACAAGTGGGTTTCGGAAATCACACAGAACAAAAAAGGCAACCAGCTGCTTCCTTTTGAAGAGCGGCTTGTAAACTTTTTGTACGCAACAACCCGCGACCTTTATCTTGCAAACATGAAGCTGGAGGAAGCCGCAACAATAGACGGACTTACAAAAATCTTCAACCGTAAAAAAATCTCTGAGCTTATAAGCTATGAAATTAAAAAACGCGATGCAAAAGACCTTTACCTAATCATGTTTGATATTGATAACTTTAAAAAGGTAAACGACACCTATGGCCACGATATGGGAGACGAAGTTCTTGAGCGCGTTGCAAAAACCGCCAGAGAAAACATAAGACAGCATGATTCAATCGGTCGCTGGGGCGGCGAGGAATTTATGATTCTGCTGCCACATTCAAATAAAAAGGCTGCCGTCGAGATTGCAGAGCGTATAAGAAGTGAAGTTGCAGGCCTCAAATGGGAAAAAATGCCTTCAATTTCAATCTCCCTGGGCGTTACCGGAATCAGAAGGGATGATGATGAACAGTCCTTTTACAAGCGGGTGGATAACCGCCTTTATTTTGCAAAAACTCACGGTAAAAATCGCGTTGTTTCAGAAGATGAATAAGTTTTAGAACTTTATCTTCTTCACCCAGACTACAAAAAAATCTTCGTCGCAGAAGTCCACGATTTTTCCTTTGATGTAAGATTAATATAATCTCCCCAGACATTTCCTATATTTCCTATTGACATAGTAGGTAATTACAAGTATTATTCACCTATTAAACGACTAGGCTAGTATATAAATAAAAAAAAGGCTTAAGGCTTTACTTAAGGAGGCGTCATGGCTTACAAAATTGCGGTAGCTTCTAGTGACGGTGCAAATGTAGATTTGCATTTTGGCGCAGCAGAAAGCTTAGATATTTATGAAGTTCTGGACGATGGAAGCTTTTCGCTTTTAGAAAAACGAAAGACATCTGACTCCTCTGGCGAAAGCGTCAGTGAAAGCTGCGGTCAAGGCCGCAAAGATTGCCAGACCGGTGGATGCGGAAATAATAACGGATCTGGCGGCGGCTGCGGTAACGGAGCAGCTTCTGCAAAGGTAGAAGGCATTTGTGATGTGCGTGCAGTCGTTGCGGCTAGAATCGGCTTTAACGTTACAAAGGCGCTTGAAAAAAAGGCAATCGCAAGCTTTGATGTAGAATGCCCTGTGCAGGAAGCATTGGAAAAAATTACGAAGTATTTTTACAGCGTAGATAACCATATTAGGTTTAAGAAATAAATGGTACGTGAGCAAATAAATGCGAGCGTCGCTCGCTAGTCTCGCGACGAACCATTTTATCGATAATCCTAAATCGACCCGCTGTCGCAGCTCGATTTTTAACGGATTTTCGATTATCGGTAGGAGCAAAAAATGGCAGTACAGTACAGTGGAGTTCGGGAAAGCAAAGAAGGGCGCGTGAACGATTTTGGCGGAAGCAGTCTTCAGGCGGCAGAAAAATTTGCGGGCAAGTGCCTTAAGAGGGCGGACAGATCTTTTGCCCAGGGCCTGCAGTGCCAGCAGATTAACAGTATGGCTTGTCTGATGAGCCTTGAAGATTCAGTTTTTATTTCGCATTCGCCTCAGGGCTGCCTTGGCTGTACGATTATGGCCGTTGATATGTACCGCGTTGGTCAGGCACACCGGGGAATCAAGCTGATTAAGAACCCTCGCATTATTGTGACTAACCTTGACCAGAAGAGCGTTGTTTTTGGTGGGGAGCAGAAATTGCGTGAGGCGGCTCAGAAGGCTATAGCCCGCTATAATCCTAAGCTGATTTTTATTTACGCTTCCTGTGCGTCTGGAATTATCGGCGACGACATCGATTCGATTGCCAGTGATTTGGGCGCTGAGTATCCTAACACGACTTTTATTCCGATTCACTGCGAAGGTTTTAAGAGTAAGGTTTGTGCCAGCGGTTTTGATGCTGCGTTTCTTTCTATTAATAAGTACATTTTGAAGAAGCAGAAGCTGCCGACAGTGCCGAATCTTGTAAATCTTTTTGCGCCTACCACCGTCAGCTTTGCCGACCAGAAGGAAATGGAGCGTATGCTTTCTTTGATTGGCGCTGAGGTAAACTACATTCCTTTTTACAGCTCGCTTGAAAAAATTAAGCGCATTCCGCAGGCGGTAGCTTCGACTTCCATCTGTAAGGTTTTTGCCGACGAGTTCATGAAGACTCTGGAAGAGGATTATGGCATTCCATATTCGCACACGGTTATGCCGATTGGAATCCGTAACACCGACAAATGGTACCGCGGAATTGCCAAGGTACTTGGTAAGGAAGCCGAGGTTGAAGAAATCATCGAGCGTGAACACAAGCGAATTGAACCGCTTGTTGCAAAAATCCGTGCCCGTCTGGAAGGAAAGCGGGTTTTCATCTGTGGTGGAACAGGACGTTCTTTTGCCGCTGCCGCACTCATCGACGATTTTGGAATGAAGCTTGTTGGTCTGGAAACTCCAACTTACGATGACGACGCTCAGGTTGATATTGAATACCTCAACGGCATTCACAAGGATTTTGTGGTTGATATTGCCAACATGCAGCCTTTTGAGCAGGTAAATCTTGTAAAGAAGCTCAAACCGGATGCCTTTATCGGCGTTCCTGACTGGGCCGCAAAGCTTGGAATCCCGACAACCCACGTTCTGGACGGAAAACGCCCGACAATGGGTTACGACGGACTTTTGTATCTGGGAAATAAGATTGCTGACCAGCTGAGCAATCCGGGCTTCAACAAAAAACTGGCTGAACACGTAAAGCTGCCTTACCGCGAGAGCTGGTATGAGCAGGACCCTTTTAAATTTATTGTTGGAGTGTAAAAAATGTCTTTTGTAACAGAAAATCCACGCGGCGGCTGTGTGCTCGCCGGCATAAATTCAGTTCTGGCAGCAATCAATCACGTCTGCCCTATCCTTCATTCAGGTCCCGGCTGCTGTATGCAGACAACCGCCGCCGAACAGGGAAACAGCGGCCACAAACACGCCTACTTTGTAAGCGGAGTTTCGCTCCCTTCCAGCAACATGCTTGAAAAAGAAGTTGTATTCGGCGGAGTGAATAAACTGCGCACCACAATTCAGGGCGCAATAGAAGTAATCAACGCAGACGCCTATTTTGTCCTCACAGGCTGTACAGCGGGAATTATCGGAGACGATATCCAGAGCGTAACAGAAGAGTTCACAGAACAGGGCCACAAAGTATATGCAATCGACACACCGGGCTTTGCAGGCGACAGCCTTCTTGGCTACGAAACAGTCTGGAACACATTTTTGGACAAGGTGATTCAGCCGCCAAGAGAGAACGTAAAAGCAAAACGCGCCCGCCCCCTCGTAAACATTTTCGGAATCGTGCCATATCACGACCCATACTGGAGCGGCACTCTGGAAGAAATCGACCGCATCCTTTCCAAACTCGGAATCGAGGTCAACACCTTCTTTACAAAGCACCAGGGAATCGACGTTGTAGAACACTGCTCCGAAGCAGACCTCAACATCATCATAAATCCATGGCTTTTCAACGGCCCGGCAAAGAAGTTTGAAAAGAAGTTCGGCGTTCCAAGCCTGCGCTTCCCATTCGTGCCGGTCGGCGCCACAGACACAAGCCGCTTCGTCCGCGAAGTAGCCGCCGCCCTCAAACTCGACACCACTTTGGTAGACAAAGTCATCGCCGAGGAAGAAGATTACGTTTACTCCTACCTTGCCCAGTCCATCGGCCAGCTCAGCTGGAAAAGATTTGCGGTGGCAGGGGACGCTTCAAGCGCAATCGGCCTTACCCGCTATCTTGCCAACGATTACTCCTTCAGCCCGGTTCTCGTAGTAATCACAGAAACAATCTACCGCCCCGAAGACAAAGAGCGCATCATCCAGAACATCAGCCAGCTTGAGTACGCCGCAGCACCAAAAATCGTCTTCGCCAGCGACCAGTGGGAAATCAACCAGGCCATCCTCAACGAGCCCGAAGACATCAGCCTTCTGGTAGGAAGCACCAACGAAAAGGAAATCGGCCTCGAAAAGCAGATCCAGTTCCTCAACGCCACCTTCCCCCTCAACGACCGCTTAGTCTTCAACCGCACCTACGCCGGCTACCGCGGCAGCCTCACCTTCACCGAAGACCTCTACGATAATCTGTAGTCCAGGGCGTTCCCCGTCGCTTCGCGACGGGTCGGGCTTTCCGGGGTTCCGCTTTCGCTTCATTGCTCCACTACGTTCCGCAACGGCTTCGCCGCCCCTCCAATCCCTAACGTGCCGATAATCGAAGATGCCGCAAGTTTTGCAGGCAAAAGCACATTTTTAATTCTTCTTTCATTTTTTAAGATTGCAGGCGGGCAAGTTTCCAGCTTACAAGTATCATCATAAGAATATGTATTTTTCGTATAAGTCGTTATATAATTTTAATATCGTGAATTTTCTTTGATATCTTATACCGCCAATTTTTCTCAGTATAAGATTTTTATGAAGAATATACATAAATCTTGTTATGTGGACGCCCGCACTGGGGCGCTTGTTTTTGAAAAATATAAATTATAGAATCTGTTTTAGGAAAAACTATGGCAGACTTAAAATCCTGGAATTTATGGCACGGTTGTAAAAAATATAGCGAAGGTTGTGAAAATTGCTATATGTATGCCCTTGATAGAATCAGAAATGTTCCAGAACGTTCATCCGAAATTGTCCTCACAAAAAGCATCAATAAGCCATTAGAAAAAAATCGTAAACATGAATTTAAAATACCTTCTGGATATTGTCTACGGGTAAATATGACAAGCGACACCTTTCTTGAAGAAGCGGATGAATGGCGTAAT
The DNA here is from genome assembly GCF_000260795.1 of Treponema sp. JC4. Classification (GTDB taxonomy): domain Bacteria; phylum Spirochaetota; class Spirochaetia; order Treponematales; family Treponemataceae; genus Treponema_D. The sequence goes on along the minus strand of NZ_AJGU01000003.1, from coordinate 159,917 downwards.
GAAATGTGGCAGATAATAAAACAACGTCCTGATGTCAGGTTTTATTTTCTGACAAAAAGAGTTCCTCGAATTGAAAAATGTCTACCGTCGGATTGGAATGATGGCTGGGAAAATGTAGAGCTGAATATAACATGTGAAAATCAACGAGCATTTGATGAACGCTGGCCAATTTTTGAAAAAATCCCTGCAAAACACAAAGGAATGAATCTTGCCCCGCTAATTGGTCCGATTGATATAACACCAGCAATTTCAAGCGGACAAATTGAAACAGTCTGTTTGGGTGGTGAAAGTTTTGGTGGTCGAAGACCGTGCCATTACGAATGGATAAAAAAGATTAGCGATGATTGCGAAAAATATAAGGTAAATTTTATTTTCAATTCAACGGGAACTGTTTTCGTGAAAGACGGCAAAACCTATAATCTTGAGATGAAAGATTTGCAGGCAACACAGGCTTATAAATCAGGGTTGTCAAAATTCTTTGTGCTTCCAGAATATAAACTTTATTCCCCTTATGATGGGCATCTTCTTTCTGAAAATGAATTAATGAGAAAAGTTTATAATGCCGAAAGATGTTTGCAATGTACAAATTTTGAAATATGTATCGGTTGTGTAGATTGCGGTTCATGCAAAAATATAAAGTTTGTCACTCATGACGAGCTAATAAAATTGAGACAAGAAAAAGGACTGGTAAAATAGTAAGGAATATTTTCGTATAACAAAGGTTCGTAGCCGATAGTGGGACAACCAGTTGCTATGCTTCCACCCCGCGTTAGGCTATGGAGCACCTGCGGAGCAGTCCTGAGCGGAGCGAAGGATGAGCCGAATAGGCGAAGTGCGGAACAGCCGACGGCACGAAGTGCCGGAACGCCCGTATTAGAGTATTTATATATCACATGACTAAAACAGAAATTGAAAAATATTTTACTACAGAAACAAGAGAGTTTAATCCAGTAGTTTTTGCACACCTTTTTACAAAGGTTAGAACTATTGGATTTTCAACAAACTCACTCTCTAATAAAGAATTTCTTCAGTATCGGGAATTGCTGATAATTGAATTAAATTATTATGACAAAGCAATTGCTCTAGATTTTGCAAGAGTTCTTTCAAATCAAAGCCTGCAAACTTATTCAAAAGAATTTTATAATCTGGTTTATATAATGTTTTCACATTTTGTGGAGATTTATAATAATTTACATCAATACAAAGAAGCCACCATTAATACCAATATCAGAATTGCCAAAACTTATCTGGAAGAAGCACAAAAAAAACTTAACGATACAGAACTAAAAAAAGCTCTTCAAAATATCTATGATTTTCTAAAGTTAGTTTATGATGAATATAAGGAAGAGTTAAAGGCTACTTCGCTTTTATAGCTTGCTACAAAGTAAATTGATAAATCTGATTATTTTGTATTTGTGCCAACAACGTTTTATAAAGAGATGTATCATCTATCTTTGTTATAGTCGTAATTTTTCTTCCACCGTCTTTTGATGAGGAACCGCAGTGATATATTTTCTCATCAGATGTGTTATAATCTAAAATGATATATCTGTCGTGAAAAATATTATTTGCTTTCTTTATGGCGATTTTCAAGCCCGAATATTCCTTACAAAAATCATCGAATTCAAGTTTGTGAAGCCCATTATTTGTGTTATCAGTAAATATTGTAACTGAAACGTTTTGTTTTGCATGCTTAAAAAGAACAAGTGTTTTTAGAGAAATATAATTATCAATAATTGCAATACTTTTATTTGCCAGCGTATAAATCTGCTGATAAGCTAAATCGTTTTCTACCGGCTGCCCGTTTAAGATTAACCATCCAGGAGGAATTTCCGGCTTTCCAAGATTTAACATAATAGGTGAAAGTTCAGATTTTCTTACCATGTCGCCAAGATTGCTTACAACATTTTCAACCTTATCGTCTATTTCTGTGAGTTTCTGCCGGAATTCAACAATATTTTGCGCATTTTCAGCAGTTTGGAGAGAAAGCCGCAAAAAATCTCGGTGATTCAGCACTTCCTGATTTTCTATTACATAATCTTTCATCTTCTTAAACAAGCGGACAAGAGCTTTACTTTGCTTTGTAGCAAGTTCACCTTTTAGAACAGTCATAAGCATGTAGACACCTTGTTCGGTGAAAGCGTAAGGTGCATATTTTATATTACTTCCACGCCCTCCTTTTACTTCACTTTTCAAGGTCGAATTTTTCGACCTTGAAAAAATATTTTCCTGTTTCACATTTGAGGTCGAAATTTTCGACCTCAAAAAGTCATTGTTCAAGGTCAAAAATTTTGACCTTGAAAGTTCCTTAACTTCATCATTTGTTAATTGAAACATCAAGTCTTCTTCATCAAATTTCTCAATATTATTTTTTACCTGTTCATTTAATCGCTTTGTCGTATATCCATATATCTCAGCCAAATCCGAATCTAGCATAACCTGAACTCCGCGAATAACATAAATCTTATCTTTTAATTGCGCTTCTCCTAAAAGCAATTCACTTTGATCTTCCATAAATAGAACCTCACTCTTTAATAAATCCAAGATTTTCTACATAATTTTGCCATGCAGAATAAATTTCACATTAATTATGAAGAAATTGACTCTTACATCAAAACTGAATTCCACTATAAAATTCACGACACCCCACTTGAAATCAAAAGTCCGACACCAAATTACAGTTCCATCAATGACTTCATACAGCAATCTGACGATATTCTGCAAGATAATATCCGCAAAATGATTCTCGCCAAACAACTGGACGAAGTCGAAGTTTACAAAAAAGCCGACATAGACCGTAAACTCTTTTCCAAAATCCGAACCCAACCAGATTATCATCCGAACAAAAATACATTGCTCAAACTCTGTCTTGCTATGAATCTGAATACAGATGAAACAGAGAATCTGCTAAAATCTGCAGGATATTCTCTTTCAAGAAGTTTGCGTTCAGACTTAATCTTACGCTATTGTTTTGGACATCGTATTTTTGACGTAATAACCGTTAATCAGATTCTTGATCATTATGGAGAAAAAATCATTTAGTTTTTTCCTCCTTAAATTTATAAAAGCATACATCTTTCAAAACAAAATATGGTCGCTTTCAAAGCGACAAATAGAAAATTCCCTACTTACCTCTTACCTATTGACACACTAGGTTATTACTTATTATTATCCTAGTAATTCAATAGGTAATAACACCGCGGGCCCTAAACACCCCGCTTACACAGGAGGCCTTATGACAATCACAAAAACAAAAGTCTTGGCAGGAGCTCTCACCGCCCTCGCCCTCTCAGCATCACTTTTCTTCACCTCATGCGGCGGCGAAAAGAAAAACGCTGACTTCACATTTAAAATCGGAACCGCAAACTCAGGACTTTGCGCAGCACCACTTCACGTGGCTATCGACAAAGGCATTTTTAAGGAAGAGTTCGAAAAAGCCGGCCTTAAATTCGAAGTAATCGAAATTGACCTCATGCAGGCCACATCCCTGGTAGTCGCAAAAAAAATCGACGCAACCTTCGGACTTGCAGGCAGCCTGCTCCCACAGCTGGACAACGGCCTTGAAGTAAGCTTCCTCACAGGCGTTCACACAGGATGTACAAAATTCTACGTCCGCGCCGACTCCCCATATTACACAGCCGCCGACCTCAGAGGAAAAACAGTCGGACTCTGCGGCGTACAGGATTCTTCAACCATCGTATGGCAGCGAAAGTTCCACGACCTTGGCTACAAAGCCTACGGCCCTGAAGCAGAATTCAAAATGGCAATCTACGGCCTTACCGACCTCCCGATTGCCCTGGAAAACGGCGCCGTTGAAGTAGTCGGCCTGCACGACCCGGTCGGCTACCTTGCAGAAAAACAGTACGGCTTCCGCAACATCCTCGACACCACAACAGACAACATCTTCAGCCAGGAATACTGCTGTATGACCTTCGTTTCAAGCGAAACCGCCCAGAAATATCCCGAGCACACAAAAGCTTTCGTCCGCGCCATGCTGAAAGCGTCAGCCTTCACCCAGGCCGAACCATACGAAACTGCCCGCCTCCAGATAGAAAACAAACACATCAGCGGCGACCTTGACCAGAATGCCGAAATGCTCAAAACCTATAACTACACCCCAGCCGTCGGCCTCGCCTACCAGACCCTCTTCAACGCCATCGACCAGGTTGTCGACATGGGCATCATGCAGAACGTTTCCGACAAAAAAGCCTTCGTTGATTCCCACTTTGTCCGCTTCGACGACGTCCCAGATTCCTACGTTTACAACTCCGACGGCACCTACACCGAAACAAAAGTTACTAAGCTAAGCCAGAATCTTTAACCTAAGGGCGTTCCCCGCCGCTTCGCGGCGGGGCGGGCTATCCGCGGTTCCGCCTCTCGGCTCCATTCCTTCGGAACAGCCCTGTCGGGCTGCCGCTACTATCCCTAACGCATTTTTTCACCTTTATTTATCTCATTTATAGCCTTATAATTACCTTTGATGACAAAAATGCTAAAAACCGACTATTCACAAGTTTCAAAGGTTTACGACAAAAATAAATCAAGACTCTCATTTCCTGTAGACAAGGACCTGGAAGAATTACTTTCCCGGAAAGAAGAAGTTACAGTCTTAGATTTAGCCTGTGGAAGCGGAAACTGGCTGTTCTGCCAGCAAAGCTATTTTAAGGACACAAAAATCAAATGGATAGGCGCAGATGCTTCTTCTGATATGCTCAAACTTGCCAGAGATAAAAACCTCAAAGCTGAATTTATACATTCAAAAACAGAAGATTTGAATTTAAAGTCCAAAGTTGATTTGATTGTCTGCAATTTTGCTTTTCATCATTTTGAAAATAAAAGCGCTGCGTTAGAAAAAATATTTTCCTTTTTGAACAGTGACGGAATTTTTAAATACAGAAATGTTGAACCTGAATGCATGAAAGACTGGTGGGTTTATAAATACTGCCCGGAAAGCTGGTGTGAGGATTTGCACCGCTTCTGGCCAAAAGATTTACTCTGCCATGAATTACGTAAAGCTGGATTTTCTAAAATCAATGTAAAACGAGAATATTACGAAAGCGATAAAAATATCGAAGAGCTGTACGAAAACTACAAGCGTCGAGATATCTCTCAACTTGCAATGATAAATGACGAGGATTTTCAAAAAGGACTTAAACGAATAGAAGTTGAAATTGCCGGCGGCATAAAAGAATACAAAGAAATAATTTCATTCCTTGATTTACGTTGCCTTCATTGAAGCACCCCCTTCCCCTGTGCTAAACTAGCCTCATGAGTGTAGAAACAACAAACAAATACCTTCGTGCAAATGACGCTTACAACGAAATGTTCGACGCATTGGAAGCCCTGAACGTAGAGAAAGAACTCCAGATGCCCCTTAACGCAGCTTTAGTCACCATCAGCAACATTCTTGACTACTGGAAAGAAAACAACGACGTTCATACAAAGCCCCGCGCCTCTGCAGATGCTGAAGACACAAATGCAGCCAGCAAGACTAATTCCGGCAAAAAAGACTTCGGTGGATTCTCACTGGTAGAATAATTTTCAATCACATTCTGCTTATAACCTATTGACTAACTAGGTAATACATAATATATTTTACCTACTTAGTCACTAGGGAATAGCCACAAGACGGTATTTTCCCCACAGGCTAAAAGGAGCAGATGTGAACAAAAAACTTAAACTTTACCTTACAACATCGCTTCCGTTCTTAGCGGCAGCCCTTTCGCTGGTGCTCTATTTTGCAATCCCAGAAAGCGGAAAGCAAAAGCAGATGCCTCATCCTTACTACATCGCCTTTCTTCTTACAGCGGTAATCGCGCTGGCAGTCTGTCTTATTGCAGGCATTTTTGCAAAGGATTTTGGTGCAAAATTAAAGGGAAAACTGCCCCTCTACGCAGGACTTTTTTTCTTCCTTGCAATCCTAAACACACTGGTAAGCAAAACCAGGCTTCTTCCGGTGCTTTATTTTCCTTCACTGGACAGAGTATGCGGCCTTATCTGGACTCAGAAAGTCTTCCTGCTGAAAAATCTGGTCTTCTCACTTGGACTTTTGATTCAAGGCTTTTTGTTCGGCCTGATAACCGGATTTTTTACAGGACTTGCCTTGGGCTATAACCGCCACGTAGGCTACTGGCTCAATCCGGTCACAAAATTCTTAGGACCCGTTCCAACCACCGCCTGGATTCCTCTGGCCCTCAGCGTTTTCCCGACAACCCACAGCGCAAACGTATTCTTAATCGCCTTTGCAGTCTGGTTCCCTGTAACCCTGATGACAGCAAGCGGCATTCAGAGCGTAAACAAAACCTTTTTTGAAGTCAGCGAAACTCTGGGAGCCCGCACCTTCTTCAAAGTTTTCCGCGTAGCAGTTCCGGCAAGTCTTCCGCAGATTTTCCTTGGCCTCTTTTACGGAATCGTTTCCTCTTTCGCAACCCTCATGGCAGTCGAAATGAACGGAAACGCACAGGGAATCGGCTGGTACATCAACTGGCAGAAGTCGGTAATGATGTACGACGGCGTTTACGCAGGACTGATAATAATCGCAGTTTTGTGTTCGCTTGTTTTGACCTTGCTTTTTAAGGTGCGCGACAAAATCATGGTTTGGCAGAAGGGGGTAATCCGATGGTAAATGTTGGAAACATCAAAATAAATAACGTAAATAAAAGCTTTGACGAGGTAAAAGTCCTCAATAATTTTTCACTCAATATCGAACCAGGCAGCTTTGTTTCGCTAATTGGCCCTTCGGGCTGTGGAAAATCAACCCTTCTCCGCATCATAGGTGGACTTGAAAAATCATATCAGGGAGAAGTTCTTCTGGATGGTGAGCGCATTAAAAAAGCCGGCAGCGACCGCGGATTTGCCTTCCAGGGCTCAAATCTCTTTCCCTGGCTCACTGTTGAAGGAAACGTAGCCTTCGGACTTAAAGCCCGCAAAATCTTTAAGGAAAAGAAAAACGACGTTCAGGACATCATAAACCTGGTCGGCCTAAAAGGCTTTGAAAACTCCTACCCACACCAGATTTCCGGCGGTATGCAGCAGAGAGCAAGCCTTGCCCGGGCCCTGGTCGGCCACCCAAAAGTTCTCCTTCTGGACGAACCCCTTGGCGCCCTGGATGCCTTTACCCGCATGAACCTTCAGGACGAAATCTTGCGAATTAAAAACGAAAACAACATGACAATGCTCATGGTCACCCACGACGTAGACGAAGCCATCTACATGAGCGATAAAGTTGTAGTTATGAGCGCCCGCCCCAGCCGCGTAGAAGCCGTAATCGACATCGACCTCCCGCGCCCCCGCATCCGCGTTCAGGACACCTTCACCCTCTACCGCAACCGCATCCTGGAAGTGCTGAACTTCGGCGGCCAGCTGCACGAGGCAGAATACAATATCTAACGAGGTTTTTATGGCATTATCAATAGAATCAAAATGTTTGCATTTGGAAAATAAATCAGAAGAACGTGATGACGGAAAGCCTGCCTGTAATCACTACGGTTCAGTAAGCTTCCCCATTTATCAGACTGCAACCTACGCTCACCCGGGCGTAGGCCAGAGCACCGGCTTTGATTACAGCCGCCTGCAAAACCCAACCCGCGAGCAGGTTGAAAAAGTTGTCTGCCAGATGGAAGGGGGCATTGACGCCTTTGCTCTTTCTACCGGTATGGCAGCCATTACCCTTTTGATGGAACTTTTTGCCCCGGGCGATCACATCATTGCAGATAGTGATTTATACGGCGGTTCCATAAGACTTTTTGATAACGTTTCTTCCAAAAACGGAATCACTTTTACCCGCGTAAACTGCGCAACAGAAAATCTGGAAAAACTCATCACTCAAAAAACAAAAGCTATCTACATTGAAACGCCAACAAACCCGATGATGAACGTAACTGATATTGCCGCAACATCCGCCCTTGCAAAAAAACACGGACTTCTATTGATTGTAGACAACACCTTTATGTCTCCTTACTTCCAGAATCCGCTTGCACTGGGAGCAGACGTGGTAATTCACTCGGGAACAAAATATCTTGCAGGTCACAACGACACCCTTGCAGGTTTTATTGTAACAAACAGAAGTGACATTCAGGAAAAACTCCGCTTTTTGATAAAAACAACTGGCGCAGGCCTTTCTCCTTTTGACAGCTGGCTGGTTCTCCGCGGCATTAAAACTCTTGCAGTCCGCATGGAAAGAGCCCAGGAAAATGCTGCAAAAATTGCCCACTGGCTCAAAACTCAAAAAGCCGTTACCCGCGTAATCTACCCGGGACTTACAGACCACCCGGGGCACGCAATTATGAAAAAGCAGGCCCGCGGCTTTGGTGCTATGCTGACTTTCCAGCTTGAAAGCACAGAAAAAGCCCTTAGCATTCTTGAACGTGTAAAGCTGATTCAGTATGCAGAAAGCCTTGGCGGTGTGGAAACCCTTATCACCTACCCTACAACTCAGACCCACGCCGATGTACCGGAAGAAATCCGCCTTAAAAACGGCATTACTCCGGAAACACTGCGTCTTTCTGTGGGCATTGAAAATGCTGATGATTTAATAAAAGATCTGGAGCAGGCACTAGCCTAGAAGGAGGGGGATTTAATCCCCCTTTTTTTTTGATAAGCAAGTTTAATAATCAATTACAATCTGCTGATTACAGTCTTTTAAAGCAGACTTATCATGACTCACAAAGATTACAGTTTTGCCCTGATCGGCAAGTTTCTTAAAGATTGCAACAATCTGCTCTGTGCGTTCAGAATCAACCGATTCTGTAGCTTCATCTGCAAGAATAAGCTGAGGGTCATTCATGAGGGCACGGGCTATCAAAACCCGGTGATTTTCGCCACCGGAAAGTTCGCGGGGAAAGCTATTTGCAAGATGAGCAATTCCAAGGCTTTCTAAAAGCGCCAGTGCCCGCTCAGAAGGAGCCTGTCCAGCTTTTCCGCCCCCAAGGTAAACCGGCAGTCTTACGTTATCCAGCACAGTAAGATTTTCCAGAAAACTCTGTTCCTGAGAAATAAATCCTATGTTTTTATTTCGGAAGGCACACAAGTCTTTATCATTCAGAGCAAGAATATTTTTTCCATCAATTAAAATCTCTCCGCTATCTGCCTTCTGTAAGCCCGCAATCAAAGAAAGCAGAGTAGATTTTCCCGCACCGGATTTTCCGCTCACACCAAGAAAAATGCCCTCTTTTACAGTCAGGCTAAAATCCTTAAGCACGGTAATTTTTCCGCGTGGAGTAGCAAATTCTTTTGTAAGTTTTTTAATTTCAATCATTTTACTTCTCCGAAAGGCTCAAATTTAGAAATACGCACTGCACTGAATATAGAAGAAAGCAGGCAGGCCGCAAGTGAAAGCGCAAAAACAATAAGGGCAAAAATCACAAGTTGAACACTTCCACTCATTGCAAAGGGCAGTCCAATTTTGTCTGAAATCAGAACATTAAAAGGAAGAATAATCAAAAGAGAAAGAAAGCTTCCTGTTACAGCGCCTCCGCTTCCCAATAGCGCCGCTTCTGTAAAAACAATTCCCCGCAAAGTTGAATGACTTGCCCCAAGCACGCGCAGAATCGAAAATTCCTTAAGACGCTCGTTTATCGAAAGCGAAAAGACAACAGAAAGAGTCATAAAAGAAATTACCAGAACCAGAATGCAGATTGCATACAAAAAAACAAGGATTGCAGAAAGCTTCTTCATCAAACCGGAAACTAATTTTTCGCCCTGAATAATCTGGACTTTCTGATCAGAATTTTCTTCAATCGCCCGCCGGATTTTCAAAGCAGAACTGTCGGCATTTGCGCCATCATAAAGCTTTACAAAAACCACGCTGGCCTTAGACCGGATATCATCACCAGTAAAAAAGCCGAAGCCCTTTTGCTTTGCATCAAAATAGATTTTTTCAAGCGTATCAAGATCGGCATAAATCACGTTGTCCATACCCGAACCGCTCTTAGCAAGCTTTGCCAGAACTTTATGATGCTGACCAAAAAAGCGCACACTTTTCTTTTCTATATTTACATTACAGCCAGCAAATAAAACTTCGCCCACAGCCTCTTTGTTAAAGCGGTTTTTAGCCCAGTTTTTTACAATAAAATCAGACTGGGGATTAAAACCGATTATCTGAACAGGAAAATCACAGCAGCTTTCTGTAAGGGTTGCAAGGTAAATCTGACTGGTCGTGGTCTGAACGCCCTCTACCGCTCTAACAATTTCTTCTATATTATTATCCATGTAGAAGTAATTAGGAGTTCCGTAAAGCAGAAGGCTTTCCATTTTCTGTTCGGAACCTTCGGGCACAATCATAAGGTCGGCCCCAAGCCGTGACTGAATCCCTGTGATTCCGCTTTTAAGGCTTGAGGTAAAGATAAGAGAGCCAAGAAGAACGGCAGATGTTAGCGCAATCACAATTAAGAGCGCAGCCGTCCTGAAAGGCTTTTTTTTAAGATTTGAAACTGCAAGATATGATGAGTTTATCGCTTTTTCCATATAGAAAGACTCTGCGCAAGGGCTGAAACTAAAATCAAAATTGCAAATACAATTAAAGTCGGTTTTGTTACCGCATGGCAGTGCATTTTTTTCATTCCGCAAACGCCGATTAAAACAGTCGGTGTAAGTAAAACGCCAAGGGCATTAATAAGGATTCCAAAGTTCAAGCCCAGCTGGAAATTTGCATCAGAAGAAAGGAACTTAAGCAAGCCAAGTACAGCAATTGAAAGGCCAAGGAAAACTTCTACTCTGGCAGTCCAGTGACACTTCATTATTTTTTCGCCCACTTCGCAGACATGAGCAAAAGAATAAGGAGCAGCGGCAACAAGAGCACCGAGCACAAGGAAAATTACAGCAAATACAAAGTTTAGTTTTTTCATAAGACTACCCTCGAATAAAAAAATGTTAATTACCTATTGACTTAGTAGGTAACTTAAGATAACCTATTATTGTCTACTAAGTCAATAGGTAATTAGAGGAAATATAACACTGCGAGCTCTGATCGGCTCGCTTACACAGGAGGTCGCTATGGGATTCAAATTCGACAAGATAACAGACAGACACAACACATTTTCTATTAAACTCGACCTTGCCGAAAAACGCGGTAAGCCAACAGATGCAATTCCCCTCTGGGTTGCCGATATGGACTTTCCTACAGCCCCCTGCATCCAGAAGGCACTGACAGAAAGGGCCCGGCACGGAATCTTTGGCTACAGCCGTCCAGACAGCCGTTACTATGACGCAGTAAAAAAATGGTTTCAGACAAGGCACAACTTTACCGTAAACGAGCATGAAATCATAAACACACCGGGCGTTGTATTTGCCATTGCCTGTGCAATCCGCGCTTTTACAAAAGAAGGTGACAGTGTTTTGATTCAAAAGCCTGTTTACTATCCTTTTTTCAATATTATTCAGGCTCAGAACCGAAAAGTTGTAAATAATCCTCTTGTATTCAGAAAGGGTCATTATGAAATCGACTTTGATGATTTTGAGCACAAAATAATAGAAGAAAAGGTAAAACTTTTTGTGCTTTGTTCACCACATAATCCGGGCGGACGAGTCTGGAGCCGGGAAGAACTTTTAAAAATCAGCGAAATCTGTCTTAAACACGAGGTTCTTGTCATTAGTGATGAAATCCACTCGGACATCACTTTTGGCGGCAACAATCACACAGTTTATGCAAAGCTTTCTGAGACTGCTGAGCAGAATTCGATTATATGCACTTCGCCAAGTAAGACCTTTAATCTTGCGGGACTGCAGTTCAGTAACATCATAATTAAAAATCCAAAAATCCGGGCAGAATTCCAGAAGGAATATGACCGCACGGGTTACGACGAGCCTAGCCTTATGGGAATTATTGCAGCAACAGCGGCTTACGAAAAAGGCGGTAAATGGTTTGACGCCGCCAAAGAATATATCTGGCAGAACATTCTGTTTACAGAAGAGTTTATTAAAGAGCACTGTCCAAAAATCAAAGTGCATAAGCCGGAAGGTACCTACCTTGTCTGGCTGGACTTCAACGAGTTTAAGGAACTTACTGATAAGCAGATTTCAAAAAAAGTTCTTATTGATGCAAAAGTCTGGCTAGATCGGGGCGAAATGTTCGGGCAGGAAGGAGAGAAATTCCAGCGCATTAACGTTGCAACACCACGCAGGATTTTACAAGAGGCACTGGAAAGAATTTGTAAGGAGTTCAACTATGTATAAAATTTCAACACGCGGGCAGTACGCGCTTTTAATCATGGAGGATCTGGCAGGAGCAGATGCAGATAAATATGTTCCGCTGAAGCTGCTTTCGCACAGAAGAAATCTTTCTGTAAAATACCTGGAACAGATTTTAATCCAGCTGGGAAAAGCTGGTCTTGTTACAGGAATCAGAGGCAGCAATGGCGGCTACAAACTTGCAAAAGCACCTTCTGAATATACAGCAGGAGATATTCTTCGCGCCATGGAAGGAGATATTTCTCCACTAGGAAATCCAACAGAAGAAAACAATACTTTGATTTCTGAAGGCAACAAGGAATTCTGGCAATCCTTTAAGAAAACCGTAAACGATTTTGTAGACTCTGTCACTCTTGAGAAAATTGAGCAGGCTTCAAATCAGTTTGTCGGCTATGAATATAACATCTAACTGCTGACTTACTGATAATTTGCGAAAATCCGCTTGTAAGTGTAAAATGTAAAAACAGCGAAAATTTTCAGGCGCTGTCCGGAGATTACTTTGCAGCAAAAACTGGCTCTTACAATTGGCATTCTTGCAGGCGGAAAAAGCAGCCGCATGGGAAGTGATAAGGCAAAACTTCTCTACGAGGGCATTCCATTTGTTAAAAAAATTATAGAAGAGCTAAGCGGCTTTGACCAGATTATTTTATCTACTGCATATGAATCGCAAAATGATGAAATTAAGCTTCCCGGAGTAATAAACGTCCAGGATTCAATTCCTGATTGCGGCCCGATTGAAGGAATAAGGCAGGTTCTTAAAGCAAGCCGCAATGATTTTGTATTTTTCTGCGCAACAGACATGCCCCTCCTTTCAAAAAAGGTTCCCGAGTATATTTCCAACTTTATTTCATCTGATTATGACTGCTATGTTTTAACTTACAGTGAACGTCCCCAACCCCTTTGCGCAATCTACTCAAAAAAAATGCTTCCGATAATTGAAGAAAATATCAAAAAGAAGGATTTCAAGCTTTCTCATATTTTTGATTCTGCACGGACAAAGTATATCCCCATTGAACTTTCAGCGCTGAAGACTGAGACAATAATTAACATAAACACAAAAGAAGAATATCAGAAGCTTGGTAAGCCCTTGATTTTCTGCGTAAGCGGACTTAAAAATAGCGGGAAAACCCGGATGGTTCTGCTTTTGATTTCTGAGTTTAAAGAGCGGGGCTTTTCGGTTGGAGTTATAAAACACGACGGGCACGACTGCTTTTCTGATCTACCGGGATCTGACACTGCAAACTTTACTGCAAGGGGGGCGGACTGCACTGCAATTTTTTCGGACAGAAGATATGCCTTTAATGCAAATCAAAGTGTGAATGAAGAAAAATTAATTGAAGAAATGTGCTCACTTCCCTCCCATCCTGATGTAATCATTCTTGAAGGCTTCAAAAATTCCGATTACCCAAAGATTGAAGTCATGAGAAAATCCATTTCGACCAAATCTGTATGTAAAAAAGAAAGTCTTCTTTGTACAGCAGCTGATTTTGCAGAAGCACCATATGCAGAACTTCCTCATTTTTCTGCAGACCAGGCTGGGAAAATTGCGGATTACATTATTCAAAAACTCAAAAATTATGATAAAATATCATAGAGGCTGTGCAAAATGACTTACATCAAAACCGAAGATGCCGTCGGACAGGTTTTATGCCACGACATTACACAGATAATTCCGGGCGTAAAAAAAGGGCCGGTCTTCAAAAAAGGACACATAATACAAGAAGAAGATATACCAGTCCTCTTATCTGTAGGAAAGGAGCATCTTTACGTCTGGGAAAAGCACGAAGGTATTTTGCATGAAGATGATGCTGCGGCAATTCTGCGGGATATCTGCATGGGAAATTCGTCGGAAATGTCTGCAAGCCAGCCAAGTGAAGGAAAAATCGAAATCACTGCCGCTATAGACGGACTTTTGAAAATCAATTCAGAAAAACTGCTGGCCGTAAACAGCCTTGGTCAGATGATGATTGCTACAATTCATGGAAATACAGCCGTAAAAAAAGGCGACAAGCTTGCAGGAACAAGAATTATCCCCCTGGTAATTGAAGAAGAAAAAATGAAAAAAGCCAGGGAGCTTGCAGGAGACAAGCCGCTTCTTTCCATTTTGCCCTTCAAGCCCGCAAAGGTAGGAATTGTTGTTACCGGAAGTGAAATTGCAAAAGGCTTGATTGAAGACGCCTTCACACCGGTTTTAGAAAAAAAACTTTCTGAATATGATACACAAATTCTGGGCCAGCAGCTTACCGGTGATGATAAAGAAAAAATTACAAATGCCGTACTCGATTTTGCCAGAAAAGGCGCAGATATAATTTTATGCACAGGCGGTATGAGCGTTGATCCTGATGACAGAACTCCAGGCGCAATCAAAGATACCGGGGCTGAAATTATTTCCTATGGTTCGCCGGTACTTCCGGGAGCCATGTTTCTGCTTGCCTATCTAAATCATAATGAAAAAAGAATTCCTCTTATGGGACTGCCGGGTTGCGTAATGTATGCTGGACGTACGGTCTTTGATCTTGTACTTCCGCGCATTCTGACAGGTGAAGTTCTTACAGCGGCAGATCTGGCTGCTTACGGAGAAGGCGGATTATGTTTAGGCTGTAAGCCCTGTCACTACCCTAACTGCGGATTCGGAAAATAAAAATTGCAGATTTAACAAAGAGGAAGTATGAAAGAAGCAGCACAACTTACCCATATAGATGAAAAAGGAAATGCCCTGATGGTTGATGTAAGTGCAAAACAGGAAACAGAACGTTTTGCACTCGCAAAAGGCACAATTACTGTAAATGATGCAGTTATGAAGGCGATTACTGATAATTCAGTTCCAAAAGGAGATGTTCTTGCTGCTGCCCGAATTGCTGGAATTATGGCTGCAAAAAAGACGCCGGAATTAATTCCCCTCTGTCACACACTTTTACTTTCAAAAGTCGCCATTGATTTTGAACTCCATCCTGAAAAAAATCAGATTTATTCTTTCTGCTCTGTAAAACTTACAGGAAAAACAGGCGCTGAAATGGAAGCTCTTACCGGAGTAAGCGTTTCTCTTCTTACAATTTATGATATGTGTAAGGCACTTGATAAAGGCATAGAAATTTCTGACATACATCTTGAAGAAAAATCAGGCGGGAAGTCAGGACACTATATACGAACAGAGGTTACTAAAAAATAATGAAAAAAACCATTTCAGCGGCACTTTTATTCAGCTCTCTGATTTTTTCAGGCTGGAGTAAAGCTAAAAAAACTGAACTTACGATTCTTGCAGCAGCCTCCCTTACCGACGTTTGCGCAGAGCTCAAGACTGAATATGAAAAAATGAATCCCAATGTAAAACTTTTGTTTTCTTTTGGAGGTTCCGGCGCTCTTCAGGCTCAGATTGAAGCCGGTGCCCCTGCAGATTTATTCATTTCCGCCGCAACAAAACAGATGGATGCCCTTGTTCAGAAAAATCTGATGAAAGAAGAAAGCGTAAAACTTCTTTTACAGAATCAGGTTGTTCTGATTGCAGGTAAAAACAGCAGCACTTCGATTTCTTCATTTAATCAGCTTACAGACAGCCAGGTAAAAATGATTGCAATCGGCGATCCTCAAAGTGTTCCTGTTGGCCAATACACAAAAAAAATCTGTACTTTTCTTAATAACTGGGACCAAATTTCAAAAAAAGCAAATTTTGCCAGCGATGTAAGGCAGGTTCTTTTCTGGGTAGAATCAGGCTCCTGTGAATTTGGCATAGTTTACGCAACAGATGCAGCTTCTACAGAAGAAGTTCGCATTCTGACTTCTGCTCCGGAAGGCTCCTGCCCGCCGGTTCACTATCCTGTTGGAATTATAAAGGCAAGTAAACACCAAAAAGAAGCCCAGGCTTTTGAAAACTTTTTGTCTTCAGATAAGGCGCGAATAATCTTTGAAAAAGCAGGCTTTGTTCTGCTAAAAAATTAGGTTCTGCCATGGATTTTTCACCGCTTTTGATTTCCTGCAAAATAGCTTTCTCTTCCACACTGATTACCTTTGTACTAGGGATTTTTGCGGCCTGGAGTGTAGGAAGGTCAAAACGCGCACGTCCTATTCTTGATGCCCTTCTTTCTCTTCCCCTGGTACTTCCGCCAACGGTTGTGGGCTTTTTTCTTCTGATGCTCTTCAGCCGTAACGCGGGCTTTGGAAATTTTCTCTCTGCAATAGGAATAAATCCTATTTTTACCTGGGGCGGCGGAGTTTTTGCAGCGACAGTCGTTTCTTTTCCGGTAATGTACAGAACTACCCGGGGAGCCTTTTCTCAGATTAATTCCGAAATTCTTTCTGCGGCAAGAACACTAGGCATGAGCGAATTCAACATTTTTACAAAAATCATGATTCCTGTTTCTCTTCCGGGAATTGCCGCAGCCACAATTCTTTCTTTTGCCCGTGCGCTCGGGGAATTCGGTGCCACAATCATGGTTGCCGGAAATCTTCCCGGAAAAACCCAGACAATGGCAGTTGCAATTTACACCGCAATGCAAGGCGGAAACAAAACGCTTGCCTTCAAATGGGTTTTAATCATATTTGCCCTTTCTGCAATTATTCTTTTATTGATGAATATAATAACTGAGCGTTTTTCTAAGAGGAGGACAGCATGAGTCTTACTGTTAAAATTGAAAAACGGCTTGGAAGTTTTTTATTGAAGGCTGATTTTGAAAGCGACAATCAGACTCTGGCAATCCTTGGTCAGTCAGGGGCAGGAAAATCTCTTCTGTTAAAATGTATTGCCGGAATTGAAAGTCCTGATAAGGGGAAAATTATCCTTAATGACCGCGTTTTGTTTGATTCGGAAAAGAAAATCAATCTTCCTCCTCAAAAAAGACAGGTCGGTTACCTCTTCCAAAATTATGCCCTCTTCCCAAACATGACGGTTTATCAAAACATAAGCGGGACTGCAAAAAATAAGGATAATGTGCAAAACTTAATCAGCCGCTTCGGACTTTTGGGAAAAGAAAAGGATTATCCCGCAAAACTTTCGGGCGGTGAACAGCAGAGAGTTGCCCTTTCCCGCCTGCTTGCCTCTGAACCGGAAGTATTTCTTTTTGATGAGCCTTTTTCTGCTCTGGACTCTAACCGTAAGTCTGAACTTGAACGCCTTATTTTAGACCTGCTTGAAGAAAAAAAATGTCCTTCAATTCTGGTCACCCACGACAGAAACGAAGCTTTCAGAATGGCAAAAAAAATTGCCCTTTTTGCAGAAAAAGGAATACTTTCTGCCCCTGTGGAAAAACATGATTTTTTTGAAAATCCAGCGACTGTTGGAGCAGCACGTCTTTCGGGATGTAAAAATATCACCCGGCTTGAATGGCTTGATGAAAAAACTGCCTTTGCTACAGACTGGGGAATAAAACTGAATTTTGAAAAAACAGCTTCTGGTAAAAGTGCTCTTTCCCACGCCCCTTACGCAGGCTTCCGTGCCCACTACCTTGAAGAATGCAGTTCGGCAGATGCAGAAAAAGAAAACGTATTTACCTGCCGCATTAAACGCGTAATAGAAGACGCTTTTTCCTTCACTGTTTACTTTGAACAGGAAACCTCAGGGCAGCAAAACCTTCAGGCTGATGCTGTCCCCCTCCTTCACTGGGAAGTTTCAAAATCAGTCTGGAAAAAAATTGAAGCAGACCTCCAGAGTAAAAAACTGTATGTCAGAATACCGCAGGATAAACTCATGCTTCTGGAGCCCTGAAATGCAGACTTTGACCGACAGCTTTGGCCGCACAATTGATTACCTTAGAATCTCGCTCACAGACAAATGCAACCTGCGCTGCCGTTATTGCATGCCGCCACAGGGAATCAATCATATTCCTCACCAGGAAATCTTGTCTTTCGAAGAAATCGTTCTGCTTGTTCGCGTGCTCGCAGGACTTGGCTTGAAAAAAATCCGTCTGACCGGAGGGGAGCCTCTTGTCCGCCGCGATATTGTGAATCTTATCAAATTGCTGAAGGACATTCCCGGCATAGAAGAAATCTGTCTTACAACAAACGGCCTTTTATTTTCAGACATGGCAAGCGACCTCAAAGCTGCAGGACTTAGCCGTGTAAACATCAGTCTGGACACCCTGAATGACGACACTTTTTTTGAAATTACCGAAAGCCGCGGCGTAGAAAAGGTTATGCAAAGTATTCAGACAGCCCTCGCTCTTGACTTTCCTGTAAAAATCAACTGCGTTCCTACCGAATACAACGCCGGCGAACTCACAGAAATCGCCCTGCTTGCAAAAGACAATCCCATTGACATCCGCTTTATTGAACTTATGCCAATCGGCTGTGCAAACGGCATGAAAGGATTAAAATCTGATGTAATTCTTTCTGAGCTGGAATCTCGTTTCGGAAAAGCAAGCCACCTTACAGCGCCACTTCACGCGCCCGAAAGCCTTTTCCATTTTGCAAACTTTGCCGGAAACATAGGTTTTATTTCCCCGCTTTCTCACGCCTTCTGTTCTGACTGCAACAGAATCCGCCTTACTGCCAGCGGACTTTTAAAATTCTGTCTCTGTTACGACGATTCGCTGGACGTTAAGAAAATATTGCGCTCCGGGGAAAGCGGCACTAAACTTGAAGATATACTTAAAACTGAAATTCAAAAGGCTATTAAAGAAAAGCCTGAAAAACACATTTTTAATCAGCAGGGATTAAAGTCCCATATGATGACTGAAATTGGAGGATGATTTAATGAAGGGGATAATCCGTGCTGTCTGCATAAGTGAAAAAAAAGGAACGCCCAAAATAGACATCAAAAGTGTAAACATAATAGAAAACTTTGGCCTTCAAAATGATGCTCACGCCGGAAGCGAACGTCAGGTCAGTCTTCTTTCCTGGGATAAGGTCGAAGACTTTAAGAAAAGCGGTGCTGATGTTACAGCCGGTGACTTTGGAGAAAATCTTCTGATAGAAGGCTTTGATTTTAAAACCTTCCCGGTCGGCACAAAATTCAAATGTAATGATGTAATTTTAGAAATCATCCAGATTGGAAAAAAATGCCATTCTGCCTGCACAGTAACCCAGCGTACAGGAAAATGCATTATGCCTTCTGAAGGAGTTTTTGCCCGAGTCCTTCATGGCGGAAAAGTTTCGGTCGGAGATGAAATCGAACTGATCGAAGGAAGACGTTTTTCTGCCTCAGTTTTAGTTGCCAGTGACCGCTGCTCAAAAGGAGAACGGGAAGACAAAAGCGGACCTGTGATTAAGGAAGTTCTGGAAAAGGCAGGCTACCTTGTTACAGGTATCACACTTCTTCCAGATGATGAGGAAGGACTTTACAAGACTCTCTGCCAGCTTACAGACGTTCAGAAACCAGATGTAATTTTCACTTCCGGAAGCACAGGCTTTTCTCCACGTGACATGATGCCAGAAGCTACAAAACGCGCCGCTACAAAAGATGCACCGGGAATTGCAGAAGCCCTCCGCGCCTACAGCATGACCATCACACCGCGGGCAATGCTCAGCCGCGCAGCAAGCGTCATCCGCAATAAAACCCTGATTATCAACATGCCGGGAAGTCCAAAAGCCGGAAAAGAATGTCTTGAATACATTCTCCCTGTTTTAGAGCACGGAATCCCAGTTTTACGCGGCGAGGGGGATGCATGACAGTAAGCCCTCTAAAAATCAGAAAGATATACCCGGATGGAAGTCAAAAAGAAGAGGAAGTTCTGGCCCTTAACGAACATAGACTTTCGATCATCATAAATGGGAAAGAAATCTTTTCTTTAGTCTGCACAGAAGCAAATCTTATGGAACTTGTTGCAGGCAGACTTTTAACCAGCGGAATTATAGACAAAAAGGAAGATATTGCAAATATCCGCTTTTGCGAAAGTAAAGCCCGGGCTTTTGTAAGTCTGAAAGAAGAAATTGTATGGAAGGAAAGCAATAGTACAGAAGCCTCCTGCTGCTCAAAAAACAAAGAGTTTGCACAAAATGCTAATGAAATTCCTCTCCCCCTTTTACAGAAAAGAGACTGCCCGTCTGAATGGATTTTTTCTCTTGCCAAAGATTTTTCTAAAGACAGTGCAATCCACACTCACACCGCGGGCACTCACCGCTGCATTCTTGCTGTAGAAGGAAAAAGTATTTTCAGCGCAGAAGACATAGGCCGTCATAATGCGCTGGACAAGGCCATAGGCTACATGCTTTTGAATGATATCCCGGCGCAAAAAGTCATTCTTTTTACGTCAGGACGCGTCCCTGTAGATATGGTAGAAAAAGTAATCCAGGCAGGAGTGGGAATCTTAATTTCAAAATCAGTTCCCACCGCGCAGTCCGCAACTCTTGCCAGTGAGCACAAACTTACTTTAATCTGCCGTGCCTGGCCAGACAGTTACGAACTAGTCTGCTAAGCCAGCATATTCATAACCGGCTTCTTCAACAGCTGCCTTAATCAATGCCTGATCAACCTCTTTTGAAGTTTCAATTGTTACAAGATTTTCTTCGTGAGAAGCAGTAGCACTTGTAATTCCATCGATTGCTTCAAGAGCCTTTTTTACGTGCGCTTCACAGTGGCCGCACATCATACCTTTAACTGTAATTTTCATAGTATTCTCCTTTCCCTTTACGGGAGCTTTTACTGATTTATCTTTCTTTGCATCGTAAACTTTTATAAAGTTCAGACGCAGGGCATTTGTAACTACGCAGAAGCTTGAAAGCCCCATTGCGGCTGCTCCGAACATAGGATTCAGACTCCAGCCAAAAGCGGCAACATAACAGCCGGCAGCAAGTGGAATGCCGATTACATTGTAGAAAAATGCCCAGAAAAGATTTTCGTGTATATTACGAAGTGTAGCCCGGCTGATTCTAATGGCTGCTGCAAGATCCATAAGGCTGTTTTTCATAAGAACGACATCCGCAGAGTCAATGGCAACGTCTGTGCCGGCCCCAATTGCAATTCCAAGATCTGCACTTGCCAGGGCTGGAGCATCGTTTATGCCGTCTCCTACCATCGTTACTTTTCCCTGCTTTTTAAGTTCGCGGATTACAGCCTCTTTTCCGTCCGGCTTTACAGAAGCAATTACTTCATCAACCCCAGCCTGATTTCCGATTGCCCGGGCAGTTTTTTCGTTATCGCCGGTTAGCATTACAAGGTGCATTCCCATATTTTTAAGCTGAGAAATTGCCGCAGCAGAATCTACCTTAAGGGTGTCTGCCAACGCAAGTAAGCCAAGAAGTTTATTTTCACTGGCAAACAAAACAGGAGTTTTTCCCTGGGAAGAAAGCTGGCCAATGGTATTTTTTATAGAAGAAATATCAGTTTTTGCACTTTCTTCTATGTATTTTGCGTTTCCGCCGTAAATCGTTTTGCCATTTAAGCTGGCTTTAAGGCCTTTTCCAGCAGCTGCTTCAAAATCAGAGCATTCCAAGCTCTCTACCCCATTTTCCTTGGCGTAAGTTACAATCGCCTTAGAAATCGGATGCTGGCTTTTTGCTTCAAGCGAATAAGCGGCAGTAAGAAACTCTGATTTTTCAAGTCCCTCTGCAGTAACGATATCAGTTACCTTCATGATACCGGTCGTAATTGTTCCGGTTTTATCAAGCGCAATAATCTGAGTTCGTCCAGCCTGTTCAAGTGCAGCCGAAGTTTTAAACAAAATTCCAGACTTTGCCCCGATTCCGTTTCCCACCATGATTGCAACAGGGGTTGCAAGGCCAAGAGCACAAGGGCAGCTGATTACAAGCACCGATACTGCCCGGGCAATTGCATAGCCAAAGGTCTGTCCAGACAGAAGCCAGACCACAAGCGTTACAGCCGCAATCCCTATTACTGCCGGAACAAAAATGCCAGAAACACGGTCTGCAATTTTTGCAATTGGAGCCTTTGTTGCCGCTGCATCACTTACCATGCGGATAATTTCTGAAAGGGTTGTGTCTTCACCAACGCGGGTGGCACGGCATACCATATAGCCAGAAGTATTAATTGTAGCAGAAGTCACCTTATCGCCAGGTGCTTTTTCTACCGGCAGACTTTCTCCTGTCAAAGCAGATTCATTTACAGCACTTTGACCTTCAGTAACCACACCGTCTACCGGAATCTTATCTCCCGGGCGCACAACAAAAAGATCGCCAACCTTTACATCTTCTACCTCAACAGTCTCTTCCTTTCCGTCTACAAGAATTACGGCAGTTTCCGGTGCAAGCTTCATCAGCGCTTTTAAGGCACTTGTGGTTTTTCCTTTTGATTTTGCTTCCAGCATTTTGCCCACAGTAATCAAAGTCAAAATTGTAGCCGCAGATTCAAAGTAGAACTGATTCATAAAATACATAATCTGATTTTTATCAGCCTGTAAGACAGCTCCTGTCATTGCAAAAAGAGCAAAAACACTGTATCCAAAGGCGGCAGTCGCACCAAGGGCAATCAGTGTATCCATATTCGGCGCCTTGTGAAGAAGCCCCTTAAATCCGCTTACAAAAAATTTCTGATTTATCACCATTACAAGGGCAGAAAGCAAAAGTTCGTAAAGTCCCATTGCGACGTGATTACCGTCAAGAAAAGCTGGCAAAGGCCAGTTCCAGAGCATGTGCCCCATAGAAACATACATCAAAGGCAGAAGCAGAATTACAGAAGCAACAAGACGCTTTTTCATTTTTGGAGTTTCGGTATCCTTAAGCTCGTCTGCGTATGCTGCTTTTGAAGCATTTGCCCCTGAAGCACCCGCTTTCGAACTTTTCAAACTTGCGCCATATCCCGCAGCCTCAACTGCCTGAATTACAGCGTCTGCAGAAACCTGACCTTCCACTCCCATAGAATTAGTCAGCAGGCTTACTGCGCAAGATTTTACACCCGGCACGGCACTTACAGCTTTTTCAACCCGAGACTGGCAGGCAGCGCAGCTCATACCAGTTACATTAAACTGTTCCATAAAGCCCCCTTATTTCATCAGCTTTTGAAGAGTGCCGACAAGTTCATCAATAACTTCGTCGTTACCAGAACGGATATTTTCTGCCACGCAGGTTTTCAGATGATTTCCCAGCAGCACCTTATTAAAACTGTTAAGCGCAGATGTAATTGCCGAAACCTGCATCAGAATGTCGGTACAGTAGGCGCCGCTTTCCAGCATGCCCTCTACCCCGCGAACTTGACCTTCAATTCTTTTCAGACGGTTCATCAAATCTTTTTTTTCTGTATCATCACGTTCCTTGTGTTTTCCCGAACAGTAAGGACATTCTTCAATATTTTCTTCTGACATAAAAATCTCCGGAATTCTCAATTTTTATACATACCCTATGGGGGTATATTTACAATGCAGAGTATATACCTCCTGGGGGTATCTGTCAATAAGACATCGTGAAATTTTCCAGAAATCAAAAAGGTGGATAAAAGAAGTCGTTAAACTACGAAAATCCTGTAAAAGTGGAATTCAGTAGTCGAAGTGGATTCTGGTAGTTATTATTAAATTCTGTCTACCAAAACAGTGGATAACGGTAGTTTTTCGAGTGGAATTTGGTAGTCATCAGCCGACAACTACCAAATTCCACTGTTTAAAATTTTAAACAGACTACCAGTCTCCACCCGATTAACGACTACTGAATTCCACCGCCAAAAATCATCATTAACAGTTAAGATAGTGTTTAAAATTTCATACAAATTTGAAATAAAAGCAGAAAATCCGTAAAAATCATGGATATTAGTAGTCGTTATGCCTATACCCCACTCAAAAAGGCTTATAGTTAAAAAGAAAACGACTACCAGTATCCAAAACATTGGATTTCGGTAGTCGTTCACCTATGGTCTATTTAAAGAATGGATTTTAGTAGTCGTTACAATCCCTGAGCCTTAAGGATATCAACAGCTCTGGCATCTGTTACCATTTCCATTTCAAATGGCAGCTCATTCTGAAGTTTAGCGGTTCTTACAGCTTCTTCCCACTGTTCAGGAAATTTTGTCTTATAATGCTGAATTTCAAGCTCTTCCTGATTTATCATCTGTTTTTCGCTGATTTCTTCGGCAGAGTCAGTACTTTCGATTTTTAAAATTTCAGCCTGGGAACAGGTAAATTCAAATGCAACAGTTTTATGATTTTCAACAATTTTTGCATAAGAAATCTGAAAATCCTTATTAACCTTGTTTACTTCTTCAAGCGGATTTTTTACAACCTTGGTAATAAAGTTATTCATGCGGTCTTTGTAAGCATCCTTGTCGATTTTGAACATGGTCTTAATCTCATCAACTTTGAGAGTGAACTTCCATTCATTCTTTTTATTTCCGTAGCGGCCTTTCATATTATAAAAAGAACAGGCAAGCTCAAAATATCTGAGGGCAAAGAAAGACTGGATCTCTCCTATGGTCTTTATATTCATTGCAGAAAACTGCTTGATTTCTTTCCATTCCTGAATTGCAAGTCCAATCTGAGGGTTAAAGTCCAGTTCAATCAGGTCTTTTGTTTTGTCATAGGTTGCAGAAGAAAACCAGGTATAGGCCTTATATTTTTCTTCGGTATTTTCAACCTGAATTACGCTTGTAGAAAGTTCCTCAACCGCCCTTTTTACCTGCTTGTAAGTATTTGAGCCTTTAGAAATTCCAAGTCTGTTTATAAATTCAGAAATAGAAAATGAACTTTTAAAATGATGAAGAACATCAATGTTTGTATAAACTGATGAGTTCAGATTTTCCGGATAATGATTGATTTTAAGAATACAGTAAGCAATTAATTTTCTTGCGGTTGGACTACAGGAATAGATACCACGGCTTATACTGTTTGACTGTACAACAATTTCTTTATCTTTCGACACTTTTGCCGAAGAAACACTTTTTGAATTCATAAAAGCCCCTCATTCTTTTATAAATTTATATATTTATTATTTAAAGGACTTGTATTTTGTTGTAAGATAAGGATTTACTAGCCCACCCGACTACTTATATCCATACTTTCAACTACCGATGTCCTTTTATCGACTACTTTTTTCCACAAATTCGACTACTTATGTCCAATTTTGCGCTAAAATCAGGCCAATGACTTTAAATTCTGAATTTTCAAAGTTATACGACTACTAAAAGTATAAAGCCGGTAGTTTATATTTTCAATATTATTTTTCTCTTATAAGGGCTTTTTGAAGGAATTTCTATAAATTTTATTTTTGACGACTACTATTATCCACTTTCTTGGGATATTATTTTCAATTTTTCGATATAAATAACAAAACGACTACTTTTTTCCACCTTTTCTTCTATTATTTACTTAGTTTTTGGTGGAATCCAGTAGTCGTTTGGCTTTTTTCTAGCTTTCCTGATGAACTTCGCGCAAGCCGCCTTTGTTCAACAGATATTTTCCGCTCTGAACATCGCTTATCAGATGAAGCATCGCAATTTCTACTCCCTGTGTTGTATTCAGATCGTGCTCAATAAAGAACTGCTTCCAGGCCTTTCTGGTCGATTCCTTTACAAGCATTGTAAGATGCACATCTTTTTCAGGCTCTTTCTGATTTTCTGCTGCCGGTTCAACTCTTTTTGGTTTTCCAGGATTCATCAAATCAGATAAAACAGCTGTATTTCCTGCAAGGTCTTCTGTCTTAATTTTTACTCCTGCCATTTTTTTACCCTACCCTATTTTAAATCTTCTGCAAGTTTTTTGATTGTATCAAGCGTTTCTTTTTTAGTTCCTGTAAAATCCTGAATTGCAATGTGCGCACTCTGAACCTTACGGTATGCCTGATCAACCGGGATTACATAAAGGTTGTAGCCGTGTTCCTTAAGTGGCATGAACTGATTAAGAATGATTCCCTGCTGCGAGATGCGGTCATCCTTTGCGTTGAATACGATTTTATTAAAGGTCGGGCGAGCCTCGTCTTCTTCCAGGTTATCGTTAATGAAAGACTGAAGGCGGTCATTAAAAATCTGAAGTCCGTCCTTAGAAAATTCATCCAGCTGAAGAACTGCCACAATTTCGTTAGTTGCATAAAAAATTCCGCGCTCAAAGTTTCCGAAGCTTGGTGAAGTGTCGATTACGCAGTAGTCAAAATTTTTAGCAATCTCTTTAAGGGTCTTCTTGATTTTTCCCTGATTTCCGCCTGCCTTGTTTTCAGAGTACTCTTTAAGCTCTCCTCCGATTCCGGCTGTTGGAATAATAAAAAGGTTCGGAGTTGAGGTCTGGTTTACGCACTGCTCCATGCCGCATTTTCCGTTCAGCAAATCTGCAAACTCATACTGCATTGTCTGAATGTTAAGCCAGGTTGTAGCGTTTCCCTGAGGGTCTGCATCTATAAGAATTGTCCTGCCCGATTTTGCAAGTTCAACTGCAAGACTCACTGCCGTAGAGGTTTTTCCTACCCCACCCTTTTGCAAAGCCACAGTGATAATTTTCATAAAAAATAGCCTCCCAAAATGTTTTTTAATTTTCAAGCATTTGATTTATTATACTTCAAGAAAACTTTTAAGTCCATACCAAAATACCGCAGTTTATATTAATATACTACCGCTATACCGCGTAATAAGGTAGAAATTAGGTAAACAATAGGTAGTAACTAGGTAATAAATACCGTAATACCGTAATATTAGGTATAATCTAAAACCGGCCCTAGGATTGCTTCTGACGCGTTCTTTTCAAAAAATCATGTAATATCATTACCCCGCTCTCAGAAGGCCGTTTTTATCCCTTTTTTGAATTTTCTAAATTTGCCCGTAAATTCTCTTGGGCGGGGGCTAATTTCCCAGTCGCAACTCCGGGTTCGCTAACGCTCATTCGTCCGCTGTGCTCCCGAACAAGCCCTCCGTTTCTCCCGCCGTACGAAGACTGACAATTGTGAACAGTGCTTAAGAAACGGCACAATTGATATGTAGTAAACCGAAAATGCTTCCGCGGGGAACCATGCTTTGCTCCGCCAGCTTTTCGCTCGCCGCAAGCTACGCTTGCTCTGTAGGCTTATTTACGCGTTGTATGCCTCGCATCGCGAAAAAAGCGTCGCAAATCATGAACCCCCGCTACGCATTTTCTAATCCTACATATTAATTTCCCTGGTGGATAACAGTAGTTGTTGTAAAGCAGGTGGAATCTGGTAGTTGTAGTCTGTATTACAGACAGCCCTGAATAAATATCTGTATCTACCTAAGTAATCGGTATATACCGCAAAATTTAATTACAATACGGTATAACGGTAACATATAGGTATATCGGTATAAAGGTATTATTCAATCTTCTTTTTTCAATCTCAAAATTTACGCTATACTATTTATCATCCCCAGTGCGGAATAATCAATGGACAGCAAAACTTATATCGCAATTGACCTTAAAACTTTTTATGCCTCTGTAGAATGTCGTGAACGCGGTCTCGATCCGCTGACGACAAAACTCGTCGTTGCAGACAAAAGCCGCACAAGTAAAACAATCTGCCTTGCTGTAACTCCTGCTCTCAAAGCCTACGGACTCAGCGGCCGTTCAAGACTTTTTGAAGTAGAAGCAAAAGCCCGCGAAATCAAAAGACAGACCGGTAAGGAACTGGAATACATTGTAGCTGTTCCACGCATGGCCCTTTACATTCAGTATTCAAGTCGAATCTATAATGTCTATTTAAAATATTTTGCCCCAGAAGACATTCACGTTTATTCAATAGATGAAGTTTTTATAGATGCAAGCTCCTATCTTTCTTTCTATAATCTTTCAGCTCACGAACTTGCAGTAAAAGTAATTCACGATGTTCTAAAAGAAACGGGCATTACAGCAACGGCAGGAATTGCACCAAATCTCTATCTCTGCAAAATTGCGATGGATATTGTTGCAAAGCATATTCCTGCAGATAAGGACGGAGTTCGTATTGCAGAACTTGATGTGGACTCTTATCGCAAACAGCTCTGGAATCATCAGCCCATAACCGATTTCTGGAGGGTAGGGAAGGGGACTGCCCGCCGCCTGGAAAAGTATTTTATCCGAACAATGGGGGATATTGCCAGAACCTCTCTTTCTAATCCAAAGATTTTATACGATGAGTTTGGAATTGATGCAGAAATCCTTATGGATCACGCCTGGGGTCTTGAGCCTGTGGGAATGAAGGATATCAAAAATTACAAATCCCTGGCAAAAAGTTTTGGAAGCGGTCAGGTGCTTCACGAGCCTTATACTTTTGAAAAAGCAAAAATCATTGTGCGCGAGATGGCAGAACTTCTTGCACTCGACTTATTTAAAAAAGAGATGATTGCTTCTTCTATAACCCTTTATGTCGACTATGATATAGAAAGTCTTAATCTAAAGGATTTTGACGGTGAGATTGTATGGGATTATTACGGCCGCGAAACTCCAAAACCTGCCCATGCAAGCTGGACTTTTGGCAGCGAAACCAATTCTTCAAAGCTGATAGTAGAGGCTTTTGTCAGCCTTTTTGAAAAGAATGTAAATCCCCTCTGGTTTGTGCGCCGTATAAATATAACCGCCAATGGAGTTAAGCCTTTAAGCGAGCGCCAGCCCGGCCTTTTTGACCAGATTGATAAAGCCGAAGGCGGCTTAAATCAGGAAAAAGAAGACAGTCTTCAGAAAGCCCGCCTTAAAATCATCAGTAAATATGGAAAGAATGCAATTCTAAAAGGAACCAACCTTGAAGAAGGGGCAACAACCATAGACCGTAACCAGCAGATAGGAGGGCACAAGGCATGAAGCCTCAGAAAGATTATTCAGATATCATCAATCATGAATGGAATTATGCTTCCCTTTCTAACCGCATGCCCCTTGCCCAGCGTGCAAAAATTTTTCTTCCATTTGCTGCCCTTACAGGTTATGACGAAGCCCTGCAGGAAACTCTTAAGGCAGAAATTGCAGAAATGGAAGAAAAGCACGGAGAAGATTTATCATTTTGAGGCTTTTATGCAAACAATACCTATTGACTAAGTAGGTAATAACACGCTATAACAAAAATATAATAAAAAACGAGGGAGCCTTTTAGACTGCCTTGCGAGGAGAATGCTATGAAAAAAATTACTAAAATTGTTACTGTTGCATTAATTGCAGCATCTGTACTTGCACCATTGAGTGCTAAGGCAAAGAAAGGTGTAAAAATCGCTATTCCAAACGACACAACAAACGAAGCACGCGCTCTGCTCCTTCTTCAGGACAAGGGCTACATCACTTTGAAAGATGGAGCTGGAATCACAGCAACTCCACTTGATATCAAAGACAATCCTTACAATATCAAATTCCAGGAAGTTGAGGCTGCTCAGGTTCCTTCAGTTCGCCGCGATGTTGACTTCGCAATCATCAATGCAAACTACGCTTTGGGCGCAAAACTCAATCCTTCTAAGGACGCTCTCCTTGTAGAAGGTTCTTCTTCAGCTTACGTAAACATCATTACTGTTCGTGCAGGAAACGAAAACAAACCAGAAATCAAGGCATTGATTGCTGCAGTTCAGAGCAAAGAAGTTAAAGACTTCATCACAAAAACTTACGACGGCGCTGTAATTTCAGTTGTTGATAATCCTACAGACGGCTACGATTCTACAGTTGACTACGCAGCTCTTAAAGGAAAGACAATTTCAATCGCTGCTACACCAACACCTCACTGCGAAATCCTTGAAATTGCAAAGAAGACTCTTGCTGCAAAAGGCGTAAACCTTAAGGTTTTGGAATTCACAGATTACGTTCAGCCAAACAACGTAGTAGAAAGCGGCGAGGTTGACGCAAACTTCTTCCAGCACGTTCCATACCTCGAAGACTTCAACAAAGAAAACAAAACACACCTTGTTTCAGTTGCAGGAATCCACGTAGAACCATTCGGACTTTATCCAGGAAAACAGAAGTCTTTGGACGCTATTAAGAAATAGCGAAATCTAGGGGAGGGGAAAGCCTTCCCCTACACGCGCACTTCGTTGCGCGCTACCCCTTCTGCGGGCTCAATCGCCGCCCGCAACGCCTGCTTATTTTACCCAATAAACATAATTTTCTTTACGAGGAGCGGCAGCCTTTACTCCGCCTTCTTCGATGTATCCCAAAGCCACGTGGCCGATTCCTTCAAAATCACCTTTAATTCCAAGATCATCCAGCAGCTTCTTTCCAAAATCACTTTCAAATTCCTGCTTTGCCCGGTGAATCCAGATTGAACCGATTCCAAGTGCTTCAGCGGCATTCATTAAGTTTCCCATAACAAGAGAACCGTCGTAAAGGTAGTTAGGAGTAGCGCCTTTATCAGCCAGCACAATAAGAATTACCGGCGCACCATAAAAAGGATCAAAGCCTTCGTTCCAGCCGCCGATTTTACGGTTTTCCTCGCTGATTTTATCGCGGAGCTCTTTATTAGTAACGGCAATAATAATTGAAGGCTGCTTGTTCATTCCGCTTGGGGCAAAAGTTCCCGCCCGGATAATTGCATTCAAATCTTCTTCTTTCAGCATTTCAGACTTAAACTTACGGCAGCTTCTGCGGCTTTCCAGTACTTTTAAGGTTTCGTTCATTTGTATTCTCCTATCAAATTAGTATGTTGTAATAATAACTATACGGAAAGGAAAGCGTCAAATAATTTAGGGTTATATTTTCTGTGTGGAAGGTCATGTAATTTTTCGCTATAATTACTTATATGATAGAAATTCAAAACCTTTCTAAAACTTTTGAAACTTCCAGCGGGTCGGTGGACGCCCTTAAGAATGTTTCAATTACAATTAATAACGGTGATATTTTTGGAATTATCGGAATGAGTGGTGCCGGTAAAAGTACCCTTGTTCGTACAATCAATATGCTGGAACGCCCTACCGACGGTAAGGTTGTGATTGACGGAGTGGATATTGGTAGTCTTTCTGATAAGGAACTGCGAA
The DNA here is from genome assembly GCF_000260795.1 of Treponema sp. JC4. Lineage (GTDB taxonomy): Bacteria > Spirochaetota > Spirochaetia > Treponematales > Treponemataceae > Treponema_D. The sequence goes on along the minus strand of NZ_AJGU01000003.1, from coordinate 129,010 downwards.
AAATCCGCCGCACAACAACTATGATTTTTCAGGGCTTTAACCTTCTTATGCAGCGCAACTGTCTTAAAAACGTTTGTTTCCCACTTGAACTTGCTGGAACTCCTAAAGTTGAAGCCAGAAAGCGCGCCCTTGAGCTCCTTGATCTTGTTGGCTTAAAAGATAAGGCAAAGGTTTACCCGGCTCAGCTTTCGGGCGGTCAGCAGCAGCGTGTGGCTATTGCCCGGGCCCTTGCAACAAACCCAAAGGTTTTGCTTTGTGATGAGGCAACCAGTGCCCTTGACCCAAATACTACAAACTCAATTCTTGAACTTATCCGCGACATCAATAAACGTCTTGGAATTACAGTTATCATCATCACTCATCAGATGAGTGTAGTAGAAAGTGTCTGCAACCGCGTTGCAATTCTGGAAAATGGCGTTGTTGTCGAACAGGGCGATGTAGAAGAAATCTTCAGTCAGCCAAAATCTCAGGCAGCTAAAAATCTTGTTTTCCCTGAGGGCGAGGATGACATCAAAGGTATTTCTGACAAGCAGGAAAATATTATCCGCGTGGTTTTCAACGGAGCTGTTGCGGCAAACCTTCCTATGGTTGCTCAGCTGGCAATTGAAAAAGGCATTAAGGCTAACATCTGCTGGGCTTCGACAAAGAGTATCGGTGATAAGGCTTACGGTTCTATGATTCTGGGTTTTGCTTCAAAAGATGAGATGAGAACTGCTATTGATTATCTGGCCGCAACAAATGATGTTGTTGTAAACGAGTTGTAAGAGAGGTTAAAGATGTTTAGTGAAATATTTTCAGCAGAAGCGCTTGAAGACGCTTGGAATATCATTCAGTCGCAGTTTTTGCTTTCTACCTGGCAGACTGTTTACGTTACAATTTTAAGTACATTTTTCGCCTTTGTAATCGGACTTCCTCTGGGAGTTCTGCTTGTAACCGGTGAAGAAAAAGGCATTAAACCTCTTCCAAAGGGATTTATGCACGCCCTCAACGTAATCATCAATATTCTGCGCTCAGTTCCTTTCCTTATTCTGATGATTCTTGTTTTCCCTCTCACCCGTCTGATTGTGGGAACTGTTGTTGGAACTATTGCTACAATTCCGCCTCTGGTAATTGCGGCTTTTCCTTTTATTGCCCGCCTTGTTGAATCAAGCCTGCGCGAAGTAAACCCTAACACAATTGAAATGGCACAGAGCCTTGGCGCTTCTCCTTTACAGATTGTAGTTAAAGTTTTGATTCCGGAAAGCGTTCCGTCTCTTCTTTCCAACATGACAATCGCCATTACGACCGTATTGGGATATACCGCAATGAGCGGTATCATCGGTGGCGGTGGACTTGGAAAAATTGCAATCAACTACGGTTATTACCGCTATAAGACCTTAGTAATGATTCTTGCTGTAATTCTTCTTGTTGTACTTGTTCAGATTTTACAGAGTATAGGAACAAAGCTTGCCATTAAGTCTAACAAGGTTTTGAAAAAGTAAATTTTCTTTAAAAAAAAACACTCTCTGCTATAATTTTTTGTATGGATAATACAAGAAAAAGCAGAACAGCCTTTTTTGGCGGCAAATTTTATTCTCTTTCTGTTTGGGCGCTTTCATTCGGAAGTCTTCTGGGATGGGGCGCCTTTGTTATGCCCGGAACTACCTTCCTTCCAAGTGCAGGCCCTTTAGGAACTCTGATTGGTCTTGTGCTCGGCGCTCTTTTTATGATGATAATTGCGGCAAATCTTCATAATGTAATCAGCCGTAAATCAACCGGCAACGAGGCGAGCGGAATTTTTACCTGTACAAAGGAAGTTTTCGGCTATGACCATTCATTCTTGTGCATGTGGGCGCTTGCTCTGGCCTATATTTCAATTTTATGGGCTAACGCATCGGCCTTTGCCCTGATTATCCGCGTAATTTTTGGTGATGTTCTTCGCCAGGGCTTTTCTTATACCATTGGCGGCTATCAGATTTATCTGCTGGAAGTTCTTACTACAATCAGCGTTCTTGTATTCTTTGCAGTTTTAATCTGTCTTTCAGAAAAATATTCACGACTTTTAAACACAATTCTTGCTGTGATTCTATTCTGCGGAATTGTCGGCGGTGTAATCTGTCTTCTTGTAAAAAGCGGTGCTACTTCAAGAGATTTTCAGCCGGTCTTTTTAACTCATGTATTCCAGAATGGAGCTGTTTCCTCCAGAAAGGCTACAATCCCTTTTGTTCAGGTTCTGGAAGTGCTTGTAATGGCTCCCTGGGCTTTTGTAGGTTTTGAAGCCGCTTCCTTCTGTACTGATAAAGAGCATTTTTATGAAAAACAGTCCTTTTTAATAATGGCAGTTTCTGTCTTCTGTGGCGCTCTGTGTTATATCCTTCTTGCCTGTGCTGCAGTCGTAACCCGGCCTTCAATTTTTTTCAACTGGCAGGAATATATCGCCATGCTTCCGCTTTTAAGCGGAGTAGATTCCATGCCAACCTTCAGGGCAGTTTATACAATCTTAGGAAAGCCCGGTACAATCATCCTCTTTACCTGTTTTTTTGCAGGTTCTTCAACTGGAGTTCTTTGTATGTACCGCTCTCTTGCCCGTCTTCTGGCTTCACTTGGAAAGGATGAAATTATCCCTCACTGGTTTGCAAAACGCAATTCCAGACACGTTCCTCAGAATGCAATCATTTTTGTCGGACTTGTTTCACTGATAATTCCATTTTTCGGTCGTCAGGCAATCGGCTGGATTGTAGACGTTACAACAATGGGGGCCTGCATTTCCTATATTTATATTTCTGCCAGCTGCATCATAGTTTCAAAAGAAATCAGAATGTCTGAATCAATTCAACACCAGCACCGCTACAAATCAACTTATGTGCTTGTTCTGGGCATTGCCGGCGTTGTCCTTTCTCTCTTCTTATTTATGTTCCCTCTAATCCCGAATTTCTGGAGTATGAATGAGTTTTCTACAGAATCTTACGTCATCCTGGGAATCTGGAGTATTCTGGGCTTTGTGATTTTCAGATTTTTGTTCAAGAATGATAAGCGTAACCGTTTCGGTAAATCTACCGTTATGTGGCTTACCATGTTCTTTATAGTATTGTTTTCTTCTTCGATGTGGATGAGAAAGAAAACTTACATCCAGAGCGAAAAGGCTATCGATAATATTTCTACTTTCCATTATGCAGAGCACAGCAAGCAGGAAATCCCTATGACTAAGACTCAGCTTGCCAGGGAGCGTAATTTTATGGAAGAAGAAATGCAGGCGCTGCGTAATTCTCAGCTGATGACAAGTCTTATGCAGTTCATGATTGTAATGTTGATGCTTCTGATTATGTTCAATATTTTCAACACTCAGAAAAAACGTGAATATAAGATTGAAGAGGAAAAACTTAAGGCGGAAGAATCTAATAAGGCAAAAACGGTTTTCCTTTCAAATATGAGCCACGATATCCGAACGCCTATGAATGCAATTATCGGATATACGAATATTGCCAGAAGGCCAAATCTTTCTAAAGATGAGGTGCAGGAATATCTGCAAAAAATTGACGCTTCCAGCAAACACCTGCTTTCTTTAATTAATGATGTCCTTGAAATGAGCCGCATTGAAAGCGGAAAAATGGAAATTGAAGAAATTCCTTGTGATTTGAATTCTGTCCTTGATGAAATCCGCGATATGTTTGCAACCCAGATGACGCTTAAGAATATTGATTTCCAGGTTGAAGGAAAGAATCTTACAAATCCTCTTGTTTATTGTGACAGAAACCGTCTGAACCGTGTAATTCTGAATCTTTTGAGTAATTCTTACAAGTTTACTAATGACGGCGGAAGGGTCAGTTTTGTGATTTCTCAGGTAACCCAGCCCAAAGAAGGGGTTGTTCAGTACGAAGTCCGGGTGAAGGATAACGGAATCGGAATGTCGCCTGAATTTGCAAAAAAGATTTTTGAAGCCTTTGAGCGTGAACATAATTCAACGGTAAGCGGAATTCAGGGAACCGGACTTGGCATGACAATTACAAAAAGTATTGTCGACATGATGGGCGGTGTAATTGATTTAAATACTAAAAAAGGTGAGGGAACTGAGTTCATAATTAAATTTCCTTTCCGCATTCAGGAGGCTGAAGAGTCAGAGAGTGGAGAAGAACTTACTGCTAATTCCCAGGGAGAAAGCGGGGTTCAGGCAGAAAACTTTGATTTTTCTAAGTGCCGCCTCCTTCTTGTAGATGATGTGGACGTAAACCGCGAAATTGCCGTAATGCTTTTGACAGAGCTTGGTTTTATGGTTGAAACTGCCATAAACGGACAAGATGCTGTAGAAAAACTTGAGGCAGCCGAAGCTGGATATTTTGATGCGGTTCTTATGGATATTCAGATGCCTGTTATGGATGGTTATCAGGCTACTGCAAAAATCCGGGCTTTTACTGATGAAAAGAAGGCTCAGCTTCCTGTAATAGCCATGACTGCAAATGCCTTTAGCGAAGATGTAAAAAAAGCGCTTGAAGCGGGCATGAATGGTCACGTTGCTAAGCCAATCAATATGGACAATTTGATTGCAGTGCTGAAAAAAGAGTTATTCAATGCTTAAGGGGGTGGGCCATTTATTAGTTATTTTTGTAATTTGCTAATAAATCTGCCCAACTGTTGTTTTGTGCGAATTCTGACCAGGAAGAGTAGTTTGCAAGGCTTGGACCGTAGCCTGTTCTGCCGCTGCTTACTTTTCCTGTCAGGCGGGCTGCTGTAATTGAAATACCAAATGGGCAGCTTCCGTCGGAATTTATAAAAGAGTTCAGATCTCCGTAGGTGCTGTCTCCGCTGTAGTACCAGTTATGTTCTTTACCGCCAGACCATGCGTAAACAATTATGCTGCTAAGGTCTGAAAGCAGGTTTTCTGCAATTGCTGATACAGCAGAGTCGTTTTCATTTATCAGCATATAGGAAAGGGCGCCCAGATCATTAGTGTAGACAAAGCTAGCAGAAAAGAGGAAGCCGTAAAAGTAACCGCTGTTGTTTCTTTTCAGTTTTCCAATATGTCCCAGCAGGCTTGTACGGTCTCCCGATTCCATAATTGCATCGGCAAGCTGGCTGGTCTGTTTTTTTATATCTTCAATAATATCAGTTTTTGAACAGTCTACCAGAGTTAATGAAAGTTCCATGCAGGACGGGTCATTTAATTTTGTATTGGACTGACGAAGGGTTAGGTCTTTACATTTTTCGTAGTTGTAATCAATAAATTTTTTACCAATTTCGACGACGCTCGGGCTGTTTGTGCTGGCAAAAGGAATTACCTGATCGTAGTTATAGGTCGGACCGTAGGTCGTATTTGGAGAAGCAACAAGATAGTTAACTGAATTTCGAAGACCATAAACCTCTTCAATTGAACACTGCAGGCAGACATCCTCTACAAGCATATCGATTTTACCGAAGGTTTGATTTATGGCTGTCGCAACATCTGTTGTAGATAGATATTTATCATCATCTGTGGTTTCGTCCCAGCATAGGCTTCTGGCAGAGCTGGAAATAGAAGATGTTAATTCATTGTAAGGGCCGCCGCCGTGATTCTGAAGGACCAGAATTGTCTTTTCTGCCTGGAAATGATTTTTTGACCAATATAGGAAATTGTAGAGAGTTTCTCCGCTGGACATATCTACTTCATGATTATTGTTATAAATCCAGTTTACCGTGTCAGAGTAATCCACGGTGTTTGCTGACACATAAGTAGAAAGAGCCAGATTATTTCCTCTGTATACATATTCATTCCGGCTGTAAGCTCCAAGTTTCAAAAGGTAGGATTTTCCATCGCCAACCGGATTTGTGCATTTTTCTGTGTTTCCGTCAATCAGTACTACAACACTGATTTTGCTGGTATCAGCAGAAGTCAGTCCGAATTGTGCGTAGGCAACATTATACCAGGCTACATTGTTCAGGTTGTTATCTCCGTCCAGATACATCATAAAAAGGACTTCAGTTTCTTCTACAAAATCTGCTGAATCAATGATTTCGCTTTGCGAATATATGCTGTCAGAAGAAGAGTTAAGGGCAAGGCCCATTTCGCAGGAGATGGCTAAAAATGCTGCTATAACGAGAAAACTATATGTTATAAATCTGACTGTCGTCTTCATCCCTTAAATAGTAACATAGAAAGTTAAATAACAAAATTTAATTTTTACTAAAAATTTGCTAAAATATGTTGACAAACTATATTGTATACAATATAAATAAGGCAAGAAAAACATAGCGGAATTCTGCTGTAAAGTGAGGTGAAATATGGGAATTTATGATTTTAAGGTAATGGACAGAAAAGGAAACGAAGTTTCTTTATCGGAATTCAAAGGAAAGGTTCTTTTGATTGTAAATACTGCCACAGGCTGTGGTTTTACGCCTCAGTATAAGGGTTTGGAAGAACTCTATCAGAAGTATCACGATAAGGGACTTGAGATTTTAGACTTCCCTTGTGACCAGTTTGGACATCAGGCTCCTGGTGATGATGATGAAATCCACGAGTTCTGTACGATGAAGTATCACACAACTTTTGATCAGTTTAAGAAAATCGAAGTGAATGGCGAAAACGCAATTCCGCTGTATAATTATCTTAAAGCACAGAAAGGCTTTACAGGTTTTACAGGAGTAAAAGGCGCTATCATGAAGGCAGTGGTTTCAAAAATAGACCCTGATTATGAGAACAATCCTAACATCAAATGGAATTTTACAAAGTTCCTTGTTGACCGCGAAGGTAATGTTATTGAACGCTTTGAGTCTACTGTTGAACCAAAGAAGATTGATGATAAGGTAGCAGGCCTTTTGTAATAGAACACCGGCGGCTCTGACCGGCCGCCTTAGACAAGGAGGAAACCATGTACGATGTAATTGTAATTGGAGCGGGACCGGCAGGTATTTCTGCGGCTCTTTACGCTAAACGTGCAAATCTGAATGTTGTAGTGCTTTACCATGGCGAAAGTCAGCTGGATAAAGCTCATAAAATTGATAATTACTACGGTTTTGAAAATGGAATTTCTGGCCCTGATTTGTATGCTGCGGGAATTAAGCAGGCAAAAAATCTTGGTATAGAAGTTCTTGATTCAGAAGTAACAAACATTCAGATGGCAAGTCAGAATTCGTACATGGTATCTTCAACTGGCGGGGATTACGAAGGTAATGCAGTTATTCTTGCAACCGGAAATAAAAAGCTCCGTCCAAACCTTAAAGGTCTTTTAGAACACGAAGGAAAGGGCGTAAGCTACTGTGCTGTTTGTGACGGTTTCTTCTATAGAAAAAAGAAGGTTTGCGTACTTGGAAACAAACTTTATGCTCTGGAAGAAGCCATGCATCTTGCAAATATGGCGGAGTCGGTTACCATCCTGACAAACGGCATGGACGATTCTGAGATTACTTCTCTTTTGGAAGAAGAAAAAGCAAAGGGTGGGGCAGCAGAAAAAATCCAGCTTAATAAGCAGAAGCTTTCTGAAATCAAAGGCGAAGGCAAGGTAGAAAGCATCGTATTTGAAGATGGCAGCGAACTTGCCACAGATGGCTTCTTTGTTGCCCTTGGCTCTGCAGGCGGTGCAGACTTCGCTAAAAAACTCGGTCTTACCCTCAACGGCGACAGCATTGCAACTGATGAAAAAATGGCAACAAATGCTCCAGGCGTATATTCCTGCGGTAACGTAAACGGCGGACTTTTACAGGTATGTAAAGCTGTATATGAAGGTGGCGTAGCAGGCTTAAGTGCGGTAGAATATGTTAGAGGTCTTAAAAAATGAGCGACATAGAAAACCAGTATTCTAAATATGACTGCCTTTTATTAAAAAATCAGCTTTGCTTTCCATTATATGCGGCATCCCGAGAAATCCTTCGCAAATATACGCCGCTTCTAAAAGAACTGGATTTAACTTACACCCAGTACATCGTAATGATGGTTTTGTGGGAAGAAAAAGAACTTAAGGTAACCGAACTTGGCAGCCGTCTTTTTCTGGATACAGGTACTCTTTCTCCGCTTTTAAAATCAATGGAAAAAAAGAACCTTTTGCGTCGTACCCGCAGTAAGAGCGACGAGCGCATTGTAATGGTTGCAATTACAGAGGAAGGTCAGGCTCTTCGCGAAAAAGCCTGTACTGTTCCACAACAGATTGGCGGCTGTGTTAATCTTAATCAGGAAGAAGCTGAAACTCTTTACAAGCTTTTGTATAAGATACTTAACTGTTAGGATTTATAATATTCTTCAATCTTTTCCCGGCAGCGGAGGAAGTAATAATTCAGCATAGGGTCAAAATGAATGCCCATTCCATCCTGGATTATCTTAAAGGCTTCCTCCGGTGGAATTGCTTTTTTATAGCAGCGTTCACTTACCAGAGCATCATAAACATCGGCAATTGCCATTATGCGGGCTTCCAGAGGAATTTTAGTTCCCTTTAATCCTTCAGGGTATCCGGATCCGTCAAAACGCTCGTGGTGGTAGTGAGCAATATTTTCGCAGACTTGAACAAATTCCTTGTCATCATAATCTTCAAAAATATTTCTTACAATTTCTGCTCCTTTTTGAGCGTGGGTTTTCATAATTTCAAATTCTTCCGGGGAAAAGCGGCCAGGCTTACGTAAAATCTGGTCATCAACGGCAATCTTTCCTAAATCATGCATAGGAGCGGCCTTTACAAGGCTTTCATAAAAATTATTTGAGCGTCCCAGACGGTTTTCTATCCTCATATCATCAGTCAATATTTTTACAATCTGACGGGTACGGCGGATGTGCTTTCCTGTGTTGTTATCCCGGTTTTGAACCATTTCTGCCATTCCAAGGACAAACTGTTCCATCAGATTTTCGAGCTTTTCGGTCTTTTCTGTTACTTCTTTTGTAAGGGTTTCGTTGTAATTATTCAAAAGACGAATATTAAGCTGTTCGCGTGTATTGTCTTCAATTTTAATCTGATGTCCGGCCGGTTTATGCTTTTTTGAAAAAAATCTGGAAACATAAAGGTTCGAAACAGAAATTTTAAAACTTTTCTTTTGTAAATTCAGAGTTGTTTCTGCAATTCCCTTGTGGCTGTCAGCAGCGTCCATCAGTTGGTTCAGGGTCGAAAAGAATTCAGTTGAAGAGTCCAGTCTGGAATCAACATAAAGATTCTTGAATTCGGGAAAAAATTGTTCTGCAAGTGAATTACAGCCAAGATAGCGGTGTTCATTATCAAAAGAAGCAATGCCTATAGTTTCACTCTGCTGAATTGCAATACTTGTCATCAGGTCAATATCGTAAAGAGCGATACGACGAATCATAACCAGCAGCATAATCTGTAAAATTGTGTAGGAACAAGGCATTACGTCTAATTCGGGAGCAATTGCACGGCCAATAATAAAGGCAATGGAAATCACACTGTAAGAAAGAAGCATTACTGCAGCATTTCGGCGGGAAATCTGTTTCTTTCTTAAACTGAGCAGCATAATCAAAAAGTCAACTATGATAAAGAAAACAAGAATGCAGTAGTAGATTGTATGAACAGAAGTGTACTGTTTTCTAAGATAGGCAATGCCGTTTGTGTTTCTGAGAAATACCTGCTTGTAAAGAATTCCTATAGTCCATGGGCTTAAGGCCATAAGAACAATTCCTGTGGAAAGGAGGAGAAAACAGAAAGAGGTAATGTAACGGTTCAGCTTTATTTTACAGAAGGTAAAAACGTAGAGAAAACTGAAGAATTGAAGTCCGAAGTTTAAAAAATACAAAAGACCGTTTAGTAAAAGTGCCTCGGAAGTTGAGGTAGAAAGGGCAAATTTAAAATAACAGAGATTGATAAGAGGGATTAAAAGAAAAATCAAAGAAAGATAAATGGAAACGTTGCGGCCCCATTTCGCAAAGAAAAATGTTGTTAATAAGATAGAGCTTATAAAAAGCAGCGTATAGTAATAAAAAAGCATTTATTAAATCCATTGAATATTTTACACCATGAATAGTCATGTGGCAAAATTTTATTGTTATTTCATATTTAAATCGGTTAAAATAATAATATGAAAATTATTCATTGTGCAGATATTCATGCGGATTCTGCGATGAAAGGTCATTTTTCTAAGCTGGCCTCTCAGCGCAGGGAAGAAATTGTAGATGCCTTTGGGCGCATGGTAGATTTTGCCCAGGAAAACGGGGTTTCTGTCATAATTATTTCGGGCGACCTCTTTGATACAGGGAAAAATCAGCACAAAACTCTTAAAAACAGACTTTTTTATATCATTTCAAATCATCCCCAGATTGATTTTTTATATCTTCGCGGAAATCATGATGAAGCATTTAATATAGAAGAAACTTATCCTAACCTTAAACTTTTTTCTAAAGAGGGGTGGACTTCTTATTCCTATGGGCAGGTTGAAATTTCTGGCCGGGAGTTTGGGGCTTCCATTCCAGCCAGCGCCTATAGTCAGCTTAAGCTTGATGCGGGAAAAACTAATATTGTTATGCTCCACGGACAGCTCGCGGACTACGCGCCAAAAGAAGATGCTCCTGTAATTTCCCTTCCAAAACTTATTAATCAGAATATTGATTATCTGGCTCTTGGGCACATTCATAATTTCAGACTTGAAAAACTGGACAGTCGTGGAGTCTGGTGTTATCCGGGCTGCCTGGAAGGGCGGGGTTTTGATGAATGTGGAGAAAAGGGCTTTGTACTTTTGAATATTGAAGACGGCAAGGTTGAAACACAGTTTATAAAGAATTCTCAGCGTATAATTCACGAGATTGAAGTGCCCCTTAGCGGGACAATGACTTATAACGAAATCCTTAAGGCCTGTGCCCAGCGTACGGCAGCAATTTCTCCAAAAGATATTGTTCAGATTGATTTAAAGGGCGAGATTTCTGAAGATACGGAAATTGAAACAGATTCTTATGAAGTGGCTCTGGCTTCTAATTTTTATTTTATCAGATTTAAAAATCAGACAGAAGCAAAGATTGATTACGAAAAATACGAAAAGGATGTTTCCTTAAAAGGCGAGTTTATCCGTCTGGTAAAGGCGCAGAAAGAGCTGAGCGAAGAAGAAAAATCAAAAATCATAATTACGGGAATCCGGGCTCTTGCGGGGAGAATGAACTGATGGAACTGATTAAGGCTCATATCACAAATTTTGGAAAGCTTAGCAATTATGAGGTGGATTTTAAAAGCGGGCTCAACACCTTTATTCACGAAAATGGCTGGGGAAAAACAACCCTTTCGGTTTTTATAAAGGCCATGTTCTATGGAATGGAGTACACAACTTCTAAAGATCTGGAAAAAAATGAAAAACTGAAATACGCACCCTGGCAGGGCGGCCAATACGGCGGAAGCCTTGAGTTTTCTTATAAGGGAAAAATTTATCTTGTTACAAGAAGCTTCGGACCTAAAAAAAATGATGATACTTTTGAGCTTCGGGATTTGAAAACTAACCGTCCCAGTTCAGATTTTACTTCAGATTTGGGTAGCGAACTTTTTGGAATTAACCGCGAAACTTACGGACGCAGTGTTCACCTTGTGCTAAGCGAATCTCCTGCGGGTTCAACTGATATTTCTGCCCGTCTCAATAATCTTGTAGAAGCCGGAGATGTTGCTTCTTTTGATAAGGCTATGCTTGCCCTGGATAAAAAGGCAACTGCCCTTAAGGCAAAAAAAGGAAAAATCGGTCAGCTTTTTGAAATTCAGACTCAGATTGACTGTGACCGCGAAAGTCTTGAGGAAATAAAAGCAAAGGAAATACAGAACGAAGAGTATGAAAAAAAGACTGCTGCACTGGACTCTGAAATAGAAAAATATAAAATGCAGCAGCAGGCTTTGACCCGAGAACTTACTGAACTTGCAAAGTTCGAAGGAAAATTACGCTACGAAGGACTCAAAAAAGATCTGGAAGAGGCGAAAAAAGGGAAGGCGGCACTGGAAGCCTTCTTTAACGGAAAGGTGCCGGAGCCGGAGGTCTTAAAAGAAATTGATGAAATCTCAGCTTCCTACACGACCCTTGCGGCAAATCTTAAAAGCGGTCAGATGACTCAGAGTGAAAAAGATCAGTATGAAAGTCTGAAAAATTATTTTGCAGGCGATATTCCTTCAAAAGAGCAGATCGATTCCTGCCTTAAAACTGACGGCCAATTCAGACTTTTTAAGCAGCAGGAAAGTGAAAAAAAACTTACGCCTGCAGAAGAGGCTGATTATAAGGAACTAAAACAGAAATTCTCTGATAAGGATAACAAATCTTCTGCCGCAGCAGGAAGATCTTCAAAGGAAAAGTCAGAAAAGGGGAAAAGCCTTCTTCCTGCAATATTTATGGGACTTGGTTTTGTAAGCCTTCTTGCTGCCTCTCTTTGTTTTATGCAGGGCTTACCTTTGTTGGTGGGTGCTCTTGCCTTTGGCCTTGCCGTGATATTTTTCCTTCTTGGATTTGTCAGCGGACGGGCAGCAAAAACAAGTCCTGAAGAGCTTGCGGCGCTTATTCAGCGGGAAGTTGAGTTTGACCGCTATTCCAAACTCCAGCAGAAATCAAAAGAGCATTTTGACTGGCTGCAGGCTCAACCAAAAATGGCATCGGAATATGAAACAGAACTTCGTGCTTTTGTAAAACGCTTCTGCAAAACAGATGACATTTCTTCTATTCCTACAGAAATTCAAATCCTCAATGAAAAAATGAATAAGTTTTCTGAACTTGAAAAACGTATAAATAGCAGCAGTCAGAATATTCAGCTTCAGACGGAGATAAAAGAAAAGCTTCTGCAGATTCTGAGTCAGTATAAAACGGAAAAAACTCTGGATTATACGGCTCAGGTACGGGAACTTCATGACAGAATTAATGATTTGAAAAATGCAGATGCTTATATCAGACAGGCAGAGGCAAAAGTCCGTGATTTTGAGGCTAACCCTCAGAATGACGTAAAATCCTTAGCTTCGCTTAAAAAGCCTGAAAAATTGAACGAGCAGCTTAAGGCTGAACTGGATTCAATAAATCATCATGTAAATGAAAGAATTGCCCTTCGAGCTGAATATCAGAAAAAAATGAATGATAATAATTCACTCATAGAAAAGAAAGATGATATTGAAAACGAAATTGAACGACTTGCTGTAGAAAAGCAGGAAAAAACAGGTCAGCATCAGATTCTTTTACAGACAATGGACTTTTTAAAGCGTGCAAAAGAAGAACTTGATGCAAATTACAGCGATCCTATGAAGGAAGGCTTTGCAAAATATCTTGCGATGATTGACGCTGAAGAAAAGGCTGGCTCTCTTTCAAAAAAACTTGTGATTGATACTGATCTTAAGGTTTGCCTTGATGAAAACGGAAAACTCCGCGAAAGCCAGTATCTTAGCGACGGCTATAAGGATTTGGTTAATTTCTGTTCCCGAATGGCTCTTGTTGATGCGCTTTTTAAGGACGAAAAGCCTCCTGTAATTCTTGATGATCCTTTTGTAAATCTTGATGATGAAAAAATTAATCACGCGCTGGCTTTATTAAAGCAGATGGCAAAGGAAAAGCAGATTTTGTATTTTGCCTGCCATAAGAGCCGGGAAGTAAAATAATAGACTGGGAGGGCCAGATGTCTAGAAAAACTGACGAAATAAAAAAATCGATTGGGCGGCTGGAAGAAATACAGCAGAAGTTCTGTGAAAATGTCAGCCCTGAAGGGGAAGGAACTCTCCTTTGTGAGCAGATGAAATCTGAAATACAAAACCTAAAGCTTTGGATTAGTATGCTTTACAAATATAACGGCACTTCAAAAAGCAATGCAAAGGTTGCTGCCAGCCGGGAAAACGGAAAGAAGGGTGGCCGCCCTCCTAAGTTTGTGACCGACCTTAAAAAGCAGAAAAATGAACTTGAAGCCCTGCTTTCAGATCTTCACAGCCAGCAGATTTCGGCATCTATTGAAGAGGAAGAAAAACTGACCCTGCAGGCAGAAAAAGCAAATCTGGAACTAGATGCAGTAAATCAAAAACTTTCGGAGTTGAAAAATGAAAAATAAAAGATTTTCTTCCATTATTATACTTGCTTTTCTTTCTCTTTTTACCGGGCTTTTTGCAAAAGAAACTTTTGGATTTCGTAATCTGAAAACTTATAAATATACACCGGGTACTCAGGTGCTTTATTATGAACACGTAAAATCTGGTGCCCGCCTTGTCTGGCTTAAAAACAAGGATACAAACCGTGCCTTTAATCTTGCCTTTCAGACCCGTTCTTATGACGATGTAGGACTTCCTCATATTTTTGAACATTCCTGTCTTTCCGGTTCAAACAAATATCCAAGTTCAAATTTAACCTTCCAGATGGGCGCTCAAACCTACAATACCTTTCAGAATGCCCTGACTTATCAGCTTTTTACCTGCTATCCGATTGCTTCACTTTCTGAAGACCAGCTTTTTGCCAGTCTGGACGTTTACATGAACGGAATATTTGACCCGATTGTTCTTACTCAGGAAAATGACCTTAAGCGTGAGGCTGTCCGTTTTGTTCTGGATTCTCCAGATGGTCAGATTTCTGCTACCGGTGCTGTTTATAATGAACTTACCGGAGTAATGGCAAATAAAAACATGGTCCACTATTACAATCTGCGAAAACTTTTGTATCCGAACAGTACTGACTCTTTTATCACCGGCGGAAAACCAGAAGATATCCTGAATGTGACCTGGCAGAGCGTAAAGGATTATCACAAAAAATACTATCAGCCTTCCAACATGGTAATTTATCTTTACGGAAATCTTGATATAAACCGTTTCCTTAAATATTTTGACCAAGAATTTTTATCAAAATATGAACGTACAGAAATTGATCTATCAGATAAATATTATGAAGACTGGGAAGGCTTCCGGGAGCAGACTGCGGAATTTCCGGTAACAAAGGATACTCAGACAAATAATTCTTCTATATTCTCTTATGCCTTTGCAGTAAATGGTGCAAGTCCGGATAATTATAATGACCTTAGGGTTATAAATAATTATCTTAGTCAGGAATCTTCCTGGTTGAGCCGTACTCTAAAGGAGCGTTTCCCTAACGCAAATTTCAGCTGTTTCTGTAATAATCTTTGCCGTCGTCCTTATTATACTTTTGAAGTTCAGAATATTAACGAAGAAGATAAGGAAGAACTGAAAAAGATTTTTGAAGAGGCAGTAAATCAGCTTTGTGAAGAAAAAATTGATAAAAAATACATAGAAATTTTTGCAAATCATTTTAAAATGACCACAATTTTTGATGAGGAAAATCCGGATGGAATTACTGATTTACGTTCTGCAGGAATTTTGTGGTCGGTTTCTGATGATCCTGTAAATTTTATCTCCTACAGAAATGATCTTTTTAAGCTTGCAAAAAATTCTACTCCAGATTCTGTACTTGCTACTGCAAGAAAGTTCCTTTTAAATCCAAAACAGAGCGTTGTTCTTGTTACAAAACCTGTAGCAGGTCTTTCAGAAAAACGTGCTGAAGAAAATGCAAAGTATTTTGCTGATAAAAAAGCAAAAATGTCTGCCAGAGAAATTGCAGCCCTTGTAGAAGACAATAAACAGTATAATGAATGGATTACCCAAAATGAAAAAATCAATCTTATAGATAAGGTAAAGGTTGTAAGTGCTCAGAATCTTCCGGAAGAGGCAGTAGACGTAGAAATAAAGGATTCCAGAGAAAAAGGTTTCAGGACTCTTACTGGAGAAAAACCTGGTCTTCAGTATGTAACTGCTTCTGCCATGTTTAAGCTCAATACCCTCCCGCCGGAATATCTTCATCCGGTAATGCTTTATTTTTCTCTTTTGCAGAATCTGCCTACAAAAAATCATAGTCTTGAAGAACTTGAAACGCTTGATATGCTTTCTACTTATTCTTCATCCTTTTACACAGGCTTCTATACTTTAAAAGATAAACTGGAAACTGGTGGAACAGACATTTATGCAACTGCTCAATTTATGTGCCTGAACGAAAAACTGGCAGATTCACAGAAATTAGTTCACGAAATTCTTACAGAAACAAAGCTTGATGATTATGAGACTATAAAAAGTCTTGCGGGCCGACTTGCAAAATCTAAACGTCAGGGAAATATGAATAATCCTGCAGGTCTTGGTTTTGAACTTGCCTTTACTGCAGCACACCCTGCATACACAGCCCGATATTATGCAACCCGCTTTAATTACTGGGACTTTCTGGAAAAAGTTTCAAAAATGAATAAGGAAGAGCTTGATTCTCTTGTGACCAAAATTCAGGAAGGATTGAAAATCGTCTTTAACCGTCAGAACCTTACTTTTACCTGTGTAGGCGACAAAAAACAGATAGAAAAGTGCCTGAAATATGAAGAGGCTTTTTATGAAACTTTAAACGGGGAAGAACTCAGCCTCCAGAAAGTATTTGGTGAGCACGAAGCCCTTCCAAAAACTGTTGCTGTAATCATTCCTGGAAAGGCAAATTACTGTTTTACGGAAATCTCACATGCGGCACTTGCAGATAAACATAATGCTAAGTTTAGTGTACTTACTTCTTTCCTTGATGATACATATCTTTTCCCGGAACTCCGCTATAAATATGGGGCTTATGGAGCTGAATCTTCTATAAGTGACAGCGGTTTCCTACTTTTTTCTTACCGCGATCCGGAACTTTTAAATACCTTCAGAATTTTTTCTAAAGCTTCTGATTTTATAAAAAAGGCTTCTATAAGCCAGAAAGATCTGGACGGGTACATTACTTCTATTTATTCAAAATTACAGGAGCCTGTTTCTGATTCTGCCTTGATGAGCAGTAAAATCAGCCGTTACCTTTCTGAGGATTACGAGCAGGAAAAAACTTTGCGTACTATGAAAGAGGTGAAATCTGTAAAAGCTGAAGATTTAAGCCAATTTGCCTTATATCTTGATATGCTGATAAAGAACGGAGTCAGAGTTGTTGTCGGCAGTGCAGAAGCTATTTACGATAATCAGACTATGTTTGACCTGATTATTACAGAGTTTATGAAGTAAGTTTTTTCCTGAGCTCTATAATTTCTGCCTGGCTAAGGATTGCTGCATTTATAAAGTAATCGCTTAGCGCCTGCTGCAGGTTTGGAATTTCTGACGGGGACTTTCCAAGAAGTTTTTTATAAGAATATTCCAACAGGCGGGGACTTCTGAATTCTCCAAAGCCCGCTTTTGAAGTTTTTTCGTAATCCTCTGTGATTTCCTTCCAGCTGGCGCCGCATAGGGCTGCAAGAATGCTGCTCATAGTCCCGGTACGGTCTGAACCAAGACGACAGTGGATATAAAAAGGGGCAGGGTGATTTATAATAAAGTCCACAATTTTCTTTACTGTCTGACCATATTCCTGACTTTGCGGGTCAAAATATACAGTTTCGTAAGAGGTGTCTATAAGCAGCTGATTTCCGGTTTTACGGATTTTTTTCATGGGGCGGTAAAACTTTTCTCCAAGCTCTTTATTAAGTCCTTCATCGCCGCAAAGGGTAATTACCGAGCGGATTTTATTTTTGGAAAGTGCCTTATTTACAAGTTTTATCCGGATATTTTCTGTGCTGAAGGCCGGACGCGATTTCTTATATGGATGATAACCCCGCCAGAGATTTTTTGTAGCAGGAACCTTCCGAACATTTGAAATTCTGGCCCGCTCTTGAGGAGCTTTTAAGTTAATATTGCAAAGTTCTTCTATATTATTAAGGTATTTTTCCTTTTCTTTGATTTCTGGAAGAAAAGATTTATCAGTAAGAATTACGAAGTTGTTTCCAAAACTTTCTGTGCAGGGAGTAAGACCACTTTTTAAGGCTGACTTGGAAAGGGGTGTTTGAGCTGTAACATAGTCACAGCTGCCGTTTTTATAATAAATTAAAAAGTTGAATTCTGGAAAGCCAATATTACCCGGTGCAGAAACTTCTTCATAAGGTTTTGTTAGAGTCCAGATTTCATCTGAAGAAAGCTTCATTTCAAAATCCGGATTTTTCCGCCAGAGGGTAAAGCTTGCAGTTACAGTAACGCTTTCTATGTCCTCAGCAGCTGTATCAGACAGAGCGAAATTCTTTAAGTTCAGTTCAAAAGTTACAGTTTTTCCGCCGTCCGAAAGCTTATACATCCCTTACACCTTGAACCTATTAATTTCGCCGGTAACCTTTTCAATACTTTCCATATTCTGGCGGCTCTGGTCATTTATAGCCTGCATGGAATTATTGATATCGTTTACGCCGGTAGACATTTCGTTCATGCTGCCAGAAATTTCAAGGGTAACAGAAGCAAGTTTTTCCATTTCATTCTGGATTTTTTCGCCTCCGCTTGCCATTATTTTGGCTCCGTCTTTTACCTGAGAGGTAATCGAATTAATCTGCTGCATTGCATCAAGAATCTGCTGACCGCCGGCAGACTGTTCGTCCATTGCGCTCTTAATTACAGCTTCCTGATTTTTTACGTCCTGAGTATTTTCAAAAATAATGTTGAACTGCTGCTGGATTTCCTTTGAATCTTCGGTTACCTTTGCAATCAGCTCTTCAAGACCGCCCAGCATAGAAGAAATTCTCTTGCTCTGTTCGTTAGAATCCTCTGCCAGTTTTCTGATTTCGTCTGAAACTACAGCAAAACCTTTTCCAGCGTCACCCGCGTGAGCCGCTTCAATTGCCGCATTCATGGCAAGAAGGTTTGTCTGCTCTGCAATATTCTGAATAATTGAGGTGGCTTCCATAAGGCCTTCTGATTCATCAGAAATCTGACGGATAGAATCTGCAGTCTTCTGAACAATTTCGCGGCCGTTATCAGCTGAGTCAGTGAGTTTTTCTACGGCCAAGGCATTTTTTTCAAGGATTTCGGTTACCGAGCGGATATTTGCAACCATTTCTTCAACGGCGCTTGTAGACTGAACTACACTGTTAGACTGCGCTTCAATGCTGTGGTTAAGGTTTGTAATGCTGTTTGAAATTTCGTTAACAATATTAGTATTCTGTTCAACGGCTTCGGTCTGATTTGTAACCTGGCCTCTGATGCTTGAAATGTTACTTGTAATCTGGTTGAGGGCACTTGCGGTTTCAGTCATATTGTTTGAGAGAACAGTTGCAGCGTTTTTCATTACAGAAGATTCACTCTGAACTGTCTGCATTGTGCCGTCTATTTTCTGGATTGTCTGATTAAAGTAAGTTGCGATATCCGTTACTTCGTCATTTCCCTGAACAGGAAGACGCTGTGTTAAATCACCTTCACCTTCAGAAATATCCTTAAGGATGCTGGAAACATTTTTAAGCGGACGTATGATTGTACCGCAGACAATCTTCATAACTATGATTGTGGTAATAAGTCCAAGTACAAAGGCAAATGCCAGCGTGATGTAAATGGAATTATCTGCCGCATCAACAATAGAAAGTGGAATTACAAAAACGTAATCCATCTGAACGTAATGGTTTTCCGACTGATAACTTCTGATTTCGTATTTTGTGCCGCCAAAAGTGGTACGGTACCATACTTTGTCACCAAGCTTATAATTTTCCAGCCCTGCAAGATTGTGATTTGCAAGCTTTTTATTTTCGTAAGAGGAATCCAGCTGATCTATAAGGACAGTTCCGCTTTTATCAACAATGATGATTTTTTCATTTACTTCTGATTCATCATGGGCAATTACGCCCTCAAGGAAGGTTTTAAAGGATTTATAATCTTCCATCTGATTAACTGAACCGCTGATCATAGCAATCTGGTTCATAACCATAGGATTTCCGGCCTGTTCTATACCGTGAAAATACTTGTTGATTGCTGCATCGGTTGTTGCAAGGTTCTTTTTTGTAAGTTTTGTGTACTGTTTTTCATCAATACCGGAAATTCTGTAATAAAGGCATAGGCCCATAATCATAAGGATAAAAGTCATTACCAGGGATGCCCATAAAATAATCTTAAAGGAAATAGAGTTTCTTTTCTTTGCCATGGTGATAATTATAATATGATAATACAAATTTCTCCAGTTATACTTTTTCTATGGTATAATTAAAAAAATGGAGGCAGGATGAAAGAACTGATTTTTGGAGCGGCATATTACAACGAATATATGCCTTATGACCGAATTGAAAAAGACCTGACGCTGATGAAAGATGCCGGAATGAATACAATCCGCATTGCAGAATCAACCTGGAGTACGGAAGAGCCAGAAGACGGAGTTTTCAACTTTAAGCCGGTAACTGATGTGCTTGATGCAGCTGAAAAAATCGGCATGCAGGTAATTATCGGAACCCCAACCTACGCAGTCCCTGCCTGGCTTGTAAAAAAATATCCCGATATAATGGTGACAAACCGTTCCGGTCAGGTAAAATACGGTCCGCGCCAGAGTATGGATATTCTTCATCCGGATTTTTTGCGTTATGCCGAACGGATTATCAGAAAACTTGCAGAAGCAGTTCAACCTTATAAATGCGTAATTGGCTTTCAGCTGGATAACGAAACAAAGCACTACGACAATTACGGAAAATATGCCCAGAAAAAGTTCCTGAAATATCTTAAGGAAAAATACAAGACAACAGATGCCTTCAATAAAGCCTTTACTCTTGCCTACTGGAGTAATTCAATTAACAGCTGGGAGGATATGCCTGATATTTCTAACAGCATAAACTGGAACCTCCACTGCCAATACGAGCATTTTCTCAGGACTTGTGCTGCTGACTATCTCAAATGGCAGTCTGAAATCATCAGCCAGTATAAGCGTCCTGAGCAGTTTATAACCCACAACTTTGATTTTGGCTGGATTGGTTATTCTTATGGCGAGCAGCCGGGAATTAATCATTATGAGGCAAGTTCCGCTGTCAGTCTTGCAGGCTGTGATATTTATCACCCAAGTCAGGACGAACTTACCGGGGCTGAAATTGCCTTTGGCGGAGATAAAATCCGTTCCCTCAAAAAGACTAATTATCTGATTCTGGAAACCGAGGCTCAGGGCTTTAAGGAGTGGACTCCATATCCTAAGCAGCTGAGGCTTCAGGCCTTCAGTCATCTTGCAAGCGGGGCAAACGGACACATGTACTGGAACTGGCATTCCATTCACAACAGTATGGAAACTTACTGGAAGGGAGTTCTGGGACACGAGCTTCAGCCGGGCGTAATTTATAATTATG
Organism: Treponema sp. JC4; assembly: GCF_000260795.1. Taxonomy (GTDB): domain Bacteria; phylum Spirochaetota; class Spirochaetia; order Treponematales; family Treponemataceae; genus Treponema_D. Next base: position 108,033 of record NZ_AJGU01000003.1, on the reverse strand, counting down.
CAAAAGAAATCGGGAAGGAATATAAAAAATACGGAGCCCAGCTTATCAATCTGAAAAAGAAAAACGAAGTTGCTCTGGTAACAGACACAGATTCCCTTACGGCTCTTAAATTTTTCCCTATGGATTATCCGACAGGCGGCCTTTCTTACAATGATGCTGTACGCTGGAGCTACGACGCCCTTTATAAAATGAATGTTGAATGTGATGTCGTTGATATTAATGCGCTGAATCCTGCAGATTACAAGATGATTGTTACACCGGCTCTTTACTGTATTTCGCCTGAAAATGCAAAGAAGCTTTACGATTATGTGGCAGAGGGCGGTATTCTTTTTTCGACCTTCCGTTCTTTCTACGCTGATACAAAAGGAAGTGTTTACGATGCTCCTCATCCTTATAATCTTACAGATATTTTTGGCATGGAATATTCGATGATAACCCAGGCGGGTAGTGCGAAGCTTATGGGAAGCCCGGTTGAGGTTTACGCAGAGCTTTTGGAAAATAAAAATGCTCAGGTGATTGCCACTTACCAGCATAAATACTGGGGCAATTATGCTGCTATTACAAAAAACAAATTCCGTAAGGGCATTGCCTATTATTTTGCCGCAAAAACTTCGCAGGAAGTACTTTCGCAAATATTAAAAGATGCTCTTAAAGAAGCTGGAATTTCTCTTTATCCGGTAAAGTTCCCGGTTATTATAAGAAGTGGAGTAAACTCAAAGGGTAAAAAAGTTCACTATATTTTCAATTATTCGAGTGAAGATTATTTTATTGATAATCCTTTCCCGGATAGCCTTGATATAATAAGTGAAAAACCTTATTTTACCGGTGATAAAATTGAAATTGCGGACTGGGATTTTGTAATTCTGGAAGAACAATAATACAATGATATAATAATGCTATAATACAAGTAAGGAGAAACTTTTATGAAAAAGACAGGAAAAATTCTCACAGTATTTATTATTTCTTTTGTAATGCTGACATTTTTTGGCTGTGGCAAAAAAAGCGCTCAGTATTTTAAATTGTGGAATGATTGCGATTCTTTAAACGCTTTGATTGAATATGTTGAAGACGTAACAAATAAAAAATCGCCGAATTATATTCCGGTAGAAGACCGAATCGTTACTTTTGATATGGATGGAACCTTTATCGGTGAGCTTTATCCTTCATATTTTGAATACAATATGCTTGAGTACCGCGTTCTTGATGATCCTGATTATAAGGGCAAGGCTTCTGAAAGTGAATTAGCTGCAGCAAATGCAATCAGAGATTTTGTCCGCAATGGAAAAAAACTTCCTGACCATTTTGATGTGATTCACGGACGGGCTGCTGCAAAGGCTTATGCCGGAATGACTATCCCGGAGTTTGATGCCTATGTAAAAAATTTTGCAAAAAAACACCAAACGGTTTTGAGGGTATGACTTATGCAGAATCGTTTTATAAGCCGATGCTGGAAGTTTTTGATTATCTGACTGCTAATAATTTTACCTTTTATGTAGTTTCCGGTTCGGACCGTTTTATCTGCCGTGCCCTTGTGGATTCACTTGGCATTGCACCAAACCGTGTTATCGGTATGGATGTGCTTTTAAAATCTGATAATCAGGGAGATGAAGAAGGCGTTGATTATACTTTTAAGACTTCCGATACTCTTCTTAGAACAGATGTTTTGCTTATCAAAAACCTTAAGACAAACAAGGTAAAAAATATTGCCCAGGAAATCGGAAAGGTGCCTGTTCTTTCTTTCGGAAACAGTGGCGGCGACTCTGCCATGCATAATTACTGTCTTGCCAACACAAAATATAAGACTTGTGCCTTTATGCTTATTGCCGATGATGACGAAGACGACCATGCCAATCGCGAAAAAGCCCTTAAACTTGGTCAGCAGTGGAAAGAAGCCGGTTACATCGTAATTTCCATGCGAGATGACTTCAAAACCATCTACGGCGAAAACGTAAAAAAGGTGGATTTTAAGTTTTAGCTAGGGCGGAATTATTTTAGCAGGATAACGCTTTTTTCTTTCACTTCTGAGAATTTTAATGTTAAATTTAAACTGTGAGTAATTTGAACTGGCACACAGCCACAATTGAAGAACTGGAACTTTTGCAGAAAACTTCTATTAATAATGGCGTTTTTGCAAATAATTACAGCGCGGTAAATTCTATTTTATACGCAAAAAAATATGATTCTCAGATTGCAATTCAGGACGGCTGGATTTTTGAAAAGTATTATGCTGGCGGCGAATCTGCCTATGCTTTTCCTCATCGCACGGATGGAAAGACTGAAGGTGTAAAAGAGGCTCTTTCACTTCTTGTAGGGGAAGCTAAAGAAAGCGGCAAACCTTGTATTTTCAGGAATATTACGGCAGAAGAAAAAGAACTATTACTTGCAAATTTTACTGCTTCAAAAATCGAAGAAGCCCCAGATTTGAGCGACTATATTTATAATCAGGAAGATTTGGCAGGGCTGCCCGGTTCAAAATACAGCAAAAAGCGAAATCACATAAATCAGTTCAGAAAAAAATACCCTGAATTCAGGCTGGAACTTATTAGTCCAGAAAATTTCAAAACAGTCTGTACTCTGGAAAAGACCTGGTTTTCTGAAAGCTCAGAAAGCCTTGATTTACAGCAGGAAGCAGAAATAATCTGTGCGGCGCTTAAGAATTACGAAGAATTTGCCCTTAAGGCTGGAATGAAGGGAGGAATCCTTTTTGTGGGCCAAGAGCCTGCCGCTTTCTGTCTTTCCAGTACTTTGAGCCCGGACGTTACAGACATTCACTTTGAAAAATGCCTTTCTTCATTTGCCCGCGACGGCGGCTATGCAGTCATCAACAATGAATATGCCAAAACTATTACAAGTAAGTATATAAACAGAGAGGAGGATCTGGGCATTGAAGGTCTTCGCAAAGCAAAGCGCTCTTACTACCCGGAAATCCTCCTTCCAAAGTTTAATGTTGAACTGTAAGCCTTCTTATTTTTCCTGAGGGTAAACAAGTCCCCAGTCTTTTCTAAGGCCGTCCATCTGCTTTATCATATAAAGTGAATCCGAAAGCGGCATTGAATTACTTTCAATTTTGCCTTCTGCAAGACACTTTTCGCATTCTAGAAGTTCGTATTCGTAGCCTGTAATCTGTGGCGGTACGTCAATCTTTTTTATCAGACGATCAGAATCATCAAAAACGCTTACCGACTGAGGATTGTTTATGTTTTCTACTATTATATAGCCCTTTTCTCCGTAGAAAATTCCCTTGCGGTCACTTCTGGTGTAAATGCCGGCATTTAAAACTGCCATTTTTCCGTCGCGGTAGAAAATCGTAATCGATTCAAGTCCGTCTACGCCCTTATCTGTCATCTGCACGGAAGATTCTATGCGTTCGATATCAGTTCCAAAATGCATTGCCGCAAAGTTCAGCGTGTAAACACCAACGTCAAGAAGAGCTCCTCCCGCCAGCGCCGGCTCCACAATTCGTTCCTTCTTTTCCATGGCATACGAAAGGTTTGCCGTAAGAACCCGAATCTTTCCTATAATTCCGCTGTTAATTACATCATTAATAATCTGGCGGCTAGGCATATAGCGGGTCCAGATTGCCTCTGTAAGAAAAACGCCTTTTTTGCGCGAAAGTTCAATAATCTTTTCTGCCTGACCTGCATTCATGGTAAAGGCCTTTTCGCAAAGTACCGGCTTTCCGTTATTAATGCAAAGCTCTGCGTGTTCAGCATGATGTGAGTGGGGCGTTGCAATGTAAACCAGGTCTACTGCCGGGTCGCGTACAAGCTCTTCATAACTACCGTAGGCTTTTTCTGCCTTGTACTCTTTTGCAAAGGCCTGAGCTCTTTCAAGAGAGCGTGCCCCCACCGCATAAAGTTTTACTGTCTTCATACCAGCCATCGTCTGTGCGAGCGTACCCGCAATTCGTCCTGCGCCTATAATTCCTACATTCATAACTTGAATTATATTATGTCTTTTTCTAAAAGGAAAATAATTCTTTGTTTTTGCACTGAAGAAGAAATAATAAAATTTTTGTTAAAAACACCAAACGGGTTTACAATAAAAGAGATAACGTTTTTCACAGCGAGGTTTCGAGTTTATATGAAAATTTCAAAATTTTTCCAGAGTCTTCAGTTCAGGCTGATTGCGATTGTTCTGGCAATTTTTATTGTTGCAAATGTTGTTATTGTAAGTACAGCCCTCAAGCTTTCTACACAGTCAACGACAAATAGTGTTGAACATCTTCTTGATGCGGTAACAGACAGTGTTGCAAATAAAATTAAGGGTGAAATGGATAAGCAGTACCGTATGCTTGATGCCCTTGCTATGATGGATTTTATCCGCCGTGAAGATACTCCGCTTCTTGCAAAATGCCAGCAGCTTACGAGTGTTGCCCGCGTAAGTACCGAATACGAAAACCTTGGTTTCTATGATCTTGATGGAAACAGTTATACTGCTCAGGGGCAGAAAATCCAGCTTAAACGTGCCTATATTGATGCTGCAAAAAGAGGCGAGCGCTACGTTGCCGACACAGCAATAAACCCTGTAACAAACGTTCTTTTCCAGATTTATTCTGTTCCTGTTTATGATTACAACCACAAACCTGTGGGATGTCTTTCAGCAAACCTTTTGGGCGATACCCTCTCTAAGAAAATTGAACAGATGAGCTTCGGCTATTCAGATTCTCATATTCAGGTTGTAAACCGCCAGACAGGTCTTACAATTGCTTCTAACCATTTTGAGCAGGTTACTTCTTTCCAGAAAGTTGATACAGATGCAGATGAAGGAATACGCCCTATCCTTGAAAAACTGATGAAGGGAGAAGTAGGAAGCGAAGCATTTATTAATCCTGCAAACGGAATGAAAATGCTTGCAGCATATCGTGATATTCCAGGCACAACATGGTCTGTTCTTGGCGTTTGCGGTTATGATGATTTCTACAGTGAACTTGATACTATGAGCCGGGTTATCGGCTTCCTTGCAATCGGAACAATTATTGTAGCCTTTATCGCTGTTGGTGCTACAATGTCTATCAGTCTTAAGCCACTTAAGGGGGTTAAGGTTGCCATTGATGATGTTGCTTCCGGCGATGCAGACCTTACAAAGCGTATTCCTCAGAAAGGAAATGATGAAGTTTCTGATGTTGTTGCAGGTTTTAATACCTTTATGGCAAAACTTCAGGATATTATTTCCCAGATTAAAGGTTCTAAGGATGAGCTTGGCGCCGTTGGTTCAACGCTAAAAATGAGTACCAACGAAACGGCTTCTTCTATTACACAGATTCTTGCAAATATTGAATCTGTTCATTCTCAGATTAATAATCAGGCTAACAGTGTTCACGAAACTGCGGGTGCGGTAAACGAAATTGCATCAAATATTGAATCACTTGAAAAGATGATTGAAAAACAGAGTGCCGGAGTTTCTGATGCTTCAAGTGCCGTTGAACAGATGATTGGAAACATTCACGCTGTAAACGGCTCTGTAGAAAAAATGAGCACTTCCTTTAATGAACTTAATCAGAATGCTAAAAATGGTGTTCAGGTTCAGATGGATGTAAACGAAAAGATTGAACAGATTAAGGATTTAAGTGAAACCCTGCAGGAAGCAAATACCGCAATTGCCGATATTGCCGAGCAGACAAACCTCCTTGCCATGAATGCGGCAATTGAAGCGGCTCATGCAGGTGAAGCAGGTAAGGGCTTCTCTGTAGTTGCAGATGAAATCCGTAAACTTTCGGAAACTTCTACTGTACAGTCTAAGACAATTGGCGAACAGCTTACCCACATTCAGAACGCTATTATTGATGTGGTAAATGCTTCTGAACAGTCAAGCAAGGCCTTTAATACTATGGCCACAAAGGTTACCGAAACAGACGAACTTGTGCGCGAAATTAAGGCCGCTATGGAAGAACAGGACGAAGGTTCTAAGCAGATAAGCAATGCCCTTCATTCTATGAACGACAGTACAATTGAAGTTCATACTGCCGGTCAGGAAATGGCAGAAGGAAACAAGGCTATTCTTGAAGAAGTTCATAACCTGCAGAATGCAACTGGCGTTATGGAAGAAAGTATGAGCGAGATGAAAATTGGTGCTAAAAAGATTAACGAAACCGGTGAAGCGCTCAGAAATATTGCTACTGAACTGGAAAAGTCAATTGAAGAAATTGGCAGTCAGATAGACCAGTTTAAGGTTTAAAAATCCTGCCTGAAAGGGCTAATTATTGAGAGACTGTCGGACTAAACCGGCAGTCTTTTTTAATATTTTACCTTAAAGCTTCTTTCAAATTCGTCTATAGGAATTATTTTTCTTTCTATATTATCTATGCGGATAAAGCGGTCAGAATCAAGTCTTTCAATCATTCGTTTTATTGAGCTTCCCTGCCCTTGAATTTCCATAAGAACAGAGCCGTCATAATCATTATAAACCCAGCCTGTAAGCCCAAAAGCCTGAGCTGCATACTGGGCTGTATAACGGAAACCAACTCCCTGAACACGTCCTGTAAATCTTATCTGCTGCCTGATTTTTTCTGACATGAAGGCATTATATCACAAAAAAAATTGTTTGACGATTTCAAAAAAGGCAGAGTATAATTTTAATGAGGGATTAGTTGAAAAAGAGAGTTCGGATTATTTCTCACACTATCAGTATCCTCTGTTTAATAGCAGCAGTTTTTCTTTTATCCTTTGCTGTAGATAAGTCTTATAAGCATGACTGTGAGCTGACTGAATCTGTGCATAAAATCTTATGCCTTTGTTCCTATAATACTCAGTATTTTACTTATGAACCTCAGGTTACAGGCTTGCAGCGTTCGCTTGATGAAAGCGGAATTGACTATGATGTCTTTTTTATGGATGCCAAAAAATATGGTACAGAGCATGATATAAAAGTTTTCCATGATTTTTTGAAAGACAGAATGCGTCCGGGCGAATATGAAGCAGTAATTCTTGGTGACGATAATGCCCTTTTATTCGGAATGAAATATCAGGAGGAACTTTTTAAAGGCCTTCCAATGGTTTTCTTTGGTATTAATGATTATGACCTTGCAACACATGCAGCACAGAATCAATATATTACCGGTTTTTATGAGGAAACCTATCTTGATGTTCTTGTTGAGCTTACAAGCAAGCTCTTCCCTGATTCCAGAAAATTTGTTGCCATCCACGATGAAACAGTTGCCGGCCGTTCTGATGAAAAGAAGTTCTATGCTCTTTCCCGCAACTATCCGGATTATGATTTTTCTGATATTGATACTTCAGTTCTTTCAAATAAGGAATTCATTCAGGCGGTAAAGGGAATCCCTTCTGACGCAGTTATTTTCTTTATGAACTGTTATGATGATAAAGAAGGAAATATATATACCGTAAATTCTCGTGCCAAAACTATTTCAAGAAATTCTTCTTGCCCTATTATCAGAAACTATCCGGGCGGAGAAAATCATGGAGTTCTTGGCGGAATCTATATGGATTTTGAAAATCAGTGCTATCTTGCAGGTCAGACAGTTGCAAAAATCCTTGATGGTGCAGATGTTTCAAAAATCCCGCTGGTAGAAATTACCGATAGTCGTTGTGCCTTTGACTGGCAGATGGTAAAGAAATACAAGCTTAATACTTCTGTTTTCCAGAAAGGAACTATTTTCTACAATAAACCGGCAACCATTTTTGATTATTATGGAAGAATTCTTCCTGCAATGGGTCTGATTGTTACAGCCCTTTTAATTACCATTGTTTTCCTGAATTTTTCTGAAGCAGCTGGTAAGAGAATTAATGCCGAACTCAAGGCTTCCCGCGATGGTCTTATAGAGTCAGAAGCCCAGCTCCGCTATCTTGTTGATTATGATGAAGTTCTTGATATTTTTAATCGCAGAACCATTACTAATTTTATTACAAATGAACTTTCTCCGGCAGATAAATACAGCCTTGTTATTATCGATATCGACGGCTTTAAGAATCTGAACGAAAGTTATGGTCATCATGTTGCGGACAGTATTTTGCAGTACATGGTTGCCGTATTTAAGGGAATTTGTACAGGCGATGATTGTAAAATTGCCCGCTACGGCGGAGATGAATTCATTCTCTACTTTAAGGATAGAAATCTGACTCCGGATGATGAGCTTATTGTAAAGCTTATGGATGCAATTCATTCACCTATTCCGCTTGGTGATGAATCTTTAGTTATTACCGCAAGTTTTGGTATTGCAAATTCAGATGGTCAGACTTTGCCAGAGCGTCAGGTTATTAATGCAGAAACGGCAATGTATTTTGCCAAGGACAGCGGAAAGAACCGCGTTGCGCTTTATGACAGTGCAATGAAGAAAAAGGATGATGAAGAATCTCACGTTAAGGCAAAACTTCAGGAAGCCTTTGACCACGATGGTTTCTATATGGTATACCAGCCTCAGATTAATACTAAAACTAAAAAGGTCAGCGGGTTTGAAGCCCTTGTCCGCATGAAGGAGCAGGGCATCTATCCGGGACAGTTTATTCCTGTTGCAGAAAGAAACGGCTGGATCTGGAAAATCGGTCGAATTACAACTGAACTTGTAATTAAACAGCTGGCTTCCTGGCGTGATCAGGGCTTAAAGCTTTATCCTGTTTCTATTAACTTCTCAAGCAATCAGCTGAATGACTACGGTTACATTGATTTTATGAAGGAACTTCTTGATTTATACAAGGTTCCTGCAAATTTAATTGAAATTGAAATTACCGAAGGTCTCTTCCTTGCAAAGAGCGCCCTTTCTGATGCTATCTTCAAGAACTTCCAGGAAATGGGCATTAAGCTTTTGATGGATGACTTTGGTACAGGCTATTCTTCTCTGGGATACCTTACTTACATTCCGGTTGATGTAATCAAGCTTGATAAGTCGCTGGTAGATACCTATCTTGTAGACGGAAAAGATTCCTTTATTAAAGATATTATCCGCCTTATGCACGACTTGGGTAAGGAAATGATTATTGAAGGTGTTGAGGAAGAGTGGCAGTATGAGCGGCTTAAGGAATTTGAAGCCGATATCATTCAGGGTTACTACTTCAGTAAGCCTCTTCCTGCTGACGAAGCAATTACTTTTCAGCCTAAATAAGCCTGCAAATCTTTCTTCATAATTGAAAATTTTCTTACAAAGTGTTATCTTTTTCACCAACTTAGTCAGTAGGTGTAACTATTATGAAAAAATCTTTCATTTCTTTTGTTTTGGCTCTAGGCGTTTTGCTCGGAATGACTGGTTGTGGTAACAAGGCAGCAAAGGACAAGGCTGCTGCAGATAAGGTTGCCGCTTTGATTGATGCTATCTATGTTCAGGAAAGAAATGCCGACACAGACAAGCTTTGTGCACAGGCAAAAAAAGCCTGGGATAAACTTTCAGACGCACAGAAAGAACTTGTTGAAGGCGAAAATGCAGATCCTGATTATTTTGGCCGCGATACAGGCGACGCAAGTCTTGATAATCCTTTAAATCAGGATGGAATTGGCGAAACAGAAATCCTTGTTGTAAGCTTTGGTACTTCTTTCAATGCAAGCCGCGCACAGGATATTGGTGGAATTGAAAAGGCAATTCAGGAAGCAAATCCTGATGCATCTGTTAGACGCGCTTTTACAGCCCAGATTATTATTAATCACGTTCAGGCCCGTGATGGTGAAAAAATTGACAACATGCAGCAGGCTCTTGACCGCGCTGTAAAAAACGGTGTAAAAACTCTGATTGTTCAGCCTACCCATCTTATGCACGGTGCTGAATATGATGAACTTTCAGAAGCTGTAAAAGCTTATGAAGATAAATTTGAAAAGCTTGTAATTTCTGAACCTCTCTTAGGAAAGGTAGGAAAAACTTCTGCTATCACAAATGAAGATAAAAGAGCGGTTGCAATCGCAATTACTGAGCGTGCTCTTGCTCTTGCAGGTTACAATAGCCTTTCCCAGGCAGATGAAGACGGAACAGCCTTTGTTTTCATGGGACATGGAACTTCCCACGCTGCAAAAATTACTTACAGCCAGATGGCTTCTCAGATGGTAAACCTTGATTACGGTAATGTTTTCATTGGTACAGTAGAAGGAGAACCAGAAGAAACTGCCTGCGAAAACGTAATTGAAGCTGTTAAAGCTGCCGGTTACAAAAAGGTTGTGCTTCGTCCTCTTATGGTTGTTGCCGGTGACCATGCAAATAATGATATGGCTGGTGACGATGAAGACAGCTGGAAGTCTATGTTTACTGCTTCTGGCGCCTTTGAAAAAATTGACTGCCAGATTGAAGGTCTTGGCGGTATTCCTGCAGTTCAGACTGTATATGTAAACCACACTGCAGACGCAAAAAAAATTGAACTAGCCGACGGAAACTATTCCGTTACTTTTAAAACTGACAGCACGATGTTCCGTCTGAACGAAGCTTTGGACGGAAAAGCAGCGCTCACCGTAAAAGACGGAAAAATGAGCGTTCACATCACGCTGGCAGGAAAAAAAATCCTGAATCTTTATTGTGGAAAAGCAGAAGTTGCCAAAAATGACCAGGCAGGCTGGCTTAATCCCACTCTTGATAGCGTAACTTACGAAGACGGTTCAACAGATCAGGTCTTTGGTTTTGATATTCCCCTTACAAAAGAAAAACTTGGAAAAGATTTTGACCTTGCCCTTATTGGAAAAAAAGGAATCTGGTACGACCACAAAGTCTGTGTAAAACTTGCTGATAACTTTGAGGACCAGCTTGAACCTGCCCTTGAATTAAAATATGCAAATCAGTTTTCGGTAAAAAAAATCAAAAATTCAAAATGCCGTTATATTAGTCTTCCAAATACTCAGAATTTTGTATTGCAGCCGGAGGAGGAAGAGCTTCCAAAAAATCTGCCTGCTGATGTAATTGTCTTAAAGCAGCCACTTGATAAAACCTATCTTGTTTCAACCTCTGTAATGGATTTACTGGCAAAAATCGGAGCAGTAGACAAACTTAAATTTTCCGGCACAAGGCAGGAGGACTGGTATATAGAAGAAGCCGTAAATGCCATGCAGGGTGGAAAACTTTTATATGCGGGAAAATACAGCGCACCGGATTATGAACTTTTGCTGAGTCAGGGCTGCAATTTTTCTATTCAGAACACAATGATTTATCATAAACCGGAGGTTATGGAAAAATTAAAGGAACTTGGTATCCCTCTGCTTGTTGAATATTCCACTTACGAAAAAAATCCTCTTGGCCGTCTTGAATGGATTAAGCTCTACGGGCTTCTTTTTGGAAAGGAGAAGGAAGCAAATAACTTTTTTGAAGAGACGCTTTCAAAAATCCAGCCTGTTTTAAATAAGAAAAAAGCAGGAAAAAGCGTAGTTTTCTTCTATGTAAATAAGAATGGTGCAGTAAATATCCGCAAGCCAGATGACTATATTGCAAGAATGATTGAAATGGCAGGCGGTAATTATCTTCCGGGTCAGATAAACGAGGGTAAGGATAGCCTTGTAAAATCAATGGGTGGAACCAGCAATATTCAGATGGAAGATTTTTTTGCTGCGGCGTCTGATGCTGATATCATTATTTACAATTCGACCATTGACGGAAAAATAAACTCGGTAGAGGAACTTATAAAGAAAAATGCGGCTTTTGCAGAGTTTAAGGCGGTTAAGAATAAAAGAGTTTATTGCTCAAAGAAAAGTTTTTTCCAGCAGTCGACAGGACTTGGGGACTTTATTCAGGATGTTAACAAGATTCTTAACGGAAAGGAAAGCGAACTTACTTTTATAGAAAAGGTTTTATAAGTAAATTTTTTCTTAAATTTTTCAAAAATTTATTAGCCATTCCTGTTTTATCGGAGTATAAAAGGTTATGGCAGGTATAGTATTTCGAAAATCCGCTTTGGATAAAATCAGTTCTCTTGATCAGCTGGATCAGACAATGAAGGTTGTAAAGCCTTATGACTTTATTTCCGTTATTGCCATGCTTGTTATTGTTTTGGCAGCCCTAGTCTGGAGTATTGTAGGATCTATTCCGGAACAGGTTACGGCCATGGGAGTTTTAATTTCCTCTGATGAAGTTATTGATGTAACCTATACGAATCAGGGTTCGGTAAAGCATGTCTTTGTTGAGCGCGGCGATTTTATCAAAAATGGTGAGGTTATTGCCCGTATTGAACGAACCGATATGCTTGATCAGATTACTCAGGCGCAGACAACAATTGATAACCTTTTAAAAACTCAGGAACTTATCAATAAGAATACTAAAAATGGTATTTCAAAAGAGCGCCGTATGCGCGAACTTTTTGAAAAAGGCCTGATTACCGAAAACGATTACGTTGCTTCTAAACAGAATTCTCTTGATATTGACCGCCAGGTTAATGAAAAAAAACATGAACTTGCGGTACTTAAAGAAAACTATCAGAAGGCTACAAGGGTAGTTGCCCCTACAAGTGGTGTTATTCTTGAAGTCTCGGTAGATAAAAATGACTACGTTAATGCCGGAACAACAATTGCCCTTATTGGAAAAGATAAATCTTCACCTTCTGAGGCAATTCTCTTTATTGCGGCAACAGACGGAAAGAAGATTGAACAGGGAATGAATATTGGAATTATTCCTTCAACTGTAAAACGCGAGGAATATGGTTATATTCAGGGAATTGTTACCGAAGTTTCTGATTTCCCGGTAACAGAAGCCTACATGAGTACAGTTTTGAAAAATTCCATGCTTACAAGAACCTTCTCTCAGATTCAGAATCCGGTTGAAGTTCGTGCCAGCATTATTCCTGACCCGACAACTCCTTCCGGCTATAAATGGTCTTCTTCAAAAGGCCCAAACAAACGAATGTCGCCGGGAATTATGTGTTCAAGTACGATTACTGTAGACGGAAAGCGGCCAATAGAACTGGTTGTGCCTCTGTTTAAGAAGAAGGTACTTGGTATTGGCGCTGATGATAAGTTTGATATTCAGCCTCCAATGCAGCAGTAGGGGAAGGTGGGCGATTGAAATTTTTCAAAGAACTTCCGACAACTAAATATGGTCTCGATCACATAGGGGTAAAAAAGACAAAAACTACCCTGCAGATGGAAGCGCTGGAGTGTGGTGCTGCGGCACTTTCCATGATTTTAAAGTACTACAAAAGGTACGTGCCGCTTGAACAGCTGCGACTTGACTGCGGTGTTTCGCGAGACGGAACTAAGGCTAACAACATGCTCAAGGCTGCCCGCAAATATGGACTTGAAGCAAAGGGTATTAAGGTTGAACTTGGCGGTTTAAAAAAGGCAAGTTATCCGGCAGTAATTTTCTGGAACTTTAACCACTTTGTTGTTCTTGAAGGCTTTAAGCACGGCAAGGCTTATATTGATGATCCGGCTTCCGGCCGCCGCTACGTTGATTTTGATGAATTTGATGATTCCTTTACTGGAATTGTTCTGATGTTCCGCCCGGGCGAAGAATTCGAAAAAGGTGGTTCTAAGCCTGCTATCTGGCCAAAAATTAAACGAAGGCTTGAAGGTCGTCTTTCAATCCTTATGTTTATGATTTTAATCGGCTTCCTCATGTTTATTCTTGGCTTCTTATATCCAAGTTTCAGCCGCTTCTTTATAGATGATATTCTGGTTGCGGGTTCAATGAGGCAGCTTAAACCTTTGCTTGCCTTTATGGCAGGCTCTCTTGTTATAAACGGCGTTCTTACCTGGGTTCAGCAAACTTGTCTTTTAAGGTTCCAGGAAAGGATTTCGTTAAAGACCTCCTCCGAATTTGTGCAGCACCTGTTTAAACTGCCGGTTCAGTTCTTTATTCAGCGAATGCCGGGTGAACTTTGCAATCGTATTGAATCGAATACTTCAATTGCCAATGTAATCTGTGAACAGCTGATTTCGGTCGTAATTAACGGTGTAACAGGTGTCTTCTTCGGCGTACTTATGTTTATGTACGATGTGCCTCTTACCTTTATGTGTATTGTTCTGGTTTCTGTAATGGCAGTTGTCTTCCTTATTTCGTCTGCTAAAATCAAGAGTAAGTCTTTTAAGATTGAAATGGAAGGCGGTAAGCTGAGCGGAACTACAATTTCGGGAATTGAAATGATTGAATCGCTCAAGGCTTCTGGTTCTGAAAATGACTTCTTCCAGCAGTGGGCGGGTCAGCAGGCCAAGGTAGTTCTTGAAGGACAGAATCTTGCCCTGGTTAACCTTGGAAACTCGGTTACCCCAAACGTTATTTCTTCTGTGCTTAATATTCTGGTTCTTACAGTTGGTGCCTTCCGCGTTATGGACGGACACCTTACAATTGGTATGTTGATTGCCTATCAGTCTCTGCTTTCAAGTTTTATGGGCCCTGTAAGTACCTTCATCGGTCTTGGAAAGACCCTGATGGGAATTGATGCCGACATGCAGCGTGTAGACGACGTTATGGACTATCCGGCTCCACCTGTATTTAAGGAATCGCCGGAAGTTACAGATGAAAACTATCTGCCTTACGAACGTCTTCAGGGTTCAATTTCCATGAGGAATGTTTCTTTCGGTTACTCTCGCCTTTCTCCACCGCTGCTTGAAGGCTTTAATCTGGAACTGACTCCTGGTAAGCGAATTGCCCTGGTAGGTGGCTCGGGTTCCGGAAAATCTACTATAGGAAAGCTTTTAAGCTGCCTTTACGAACCTTGGGAAGGAGAAATCCTATTTGACGGAAAGCCGGTTTCAGAAATTGACCGCAAGGTTTTCTCTGCTTCTGTTTCTGTAGTAGACCAGTCAATATCTATCTTTGACGGTACGATAAAAGATAATATCACAATGTGGAATTCAACAATTCCTATTGAACATTACGTTCAGGCGGCAAAGGATGCCTGTATTCACGATGTCATTATTTCCCGTCCGGATGGTTATTATGCAAAATTAATTGAAGGCGGTAAAAACTTCAGCGGTGGTCAGAGACAGCGTCTTGAAATTGCCCGTGCCCTTGCAATTAATCCCCGCATTCTGATTATGGATGAGGCAACATCTGCCCTTGATGCGGTAACCGAGGCTACCGTAGACAGAAACCTTCGCCGCCGCGGCTGTACAAGTATTATCATTGCCCACCGATTGAGTACAATCCGCGACTGCGACGAAATTATTGTTCTGGACACTGGAAAGGTTGTTCAGCGTGGAACTCATGAAGAGCTTATCAGTCAGGAAGGACTGTATAAGGAACTTATCAAGACGATGTAGGAGAGAAGACTATGAATGCCGGAAAAATGCACGTTACAAACAGTAATTTCCTCACGCTTGATTCAAGCAATGTTGCAATTAAAATTATAAAGAGCAGCGCCTATCTTTTTATTGTAGAAAAAATGCCGGACGGTTCTTATGGAGCCCGACATCCGCTTGCGGATTATGAAGAAGGCGGCCTTACCTTTAACTTTACAGTTGAAGATAATGCAGAAAATGCAGGAAAATTTGAAATTGTCCTTGCCGGAACTACCGAAACAGAGGTAGAAATTATTCCGATAGACAAGGCTCTTTCTGAATATGAAAAGGAACTTAAGCTTTCCTGGAAGGTTTTGTGCCGAACCTTTAAGCTGGAAGAAGCCCCTGAACTTTCTAAGGAAACTTATCCCCAAGTTATCAGCATTCTGGCGCAAAAGTCGCTGGAGCTTTTTAAGGCTGATAAGGAATTTGAACGCATTTCCAGCGTAGACTATCAGAGACTTTCTGACAGGGCTTATCAGAATACCCTGAGCACAATTTCTGCGGTTGTAACCCGTAAAAAAGATGTTGAAGACGTTTTCAACAGTGATGAAGTTGCAGTTCAGAAGGTATTCCGCATGGTTGCCAAGAAAACCCGCATTGAAGTAAAGGAAAATGAAAAGCATTATCCAAATACAAAGGCGGGAATTCAGGCAATTGCAAAGGATAATACCGTTCGCCTGCGCGAGGTTCTTTTGCGTGATAAGTGGTATCACGATGACTGCGGCCATCTGATTGCCTTCTATAAAATTGACGGAAGCATTGAACTTTCTGACAGTAATGATATTGATGAAAATTACCGCCCGGTTGCCCTCATTAAAAAGAAAGATTCTTACTTAATGTACGACCCGGCAGATAATTCCGTTACCAAAATTACGGCAGAAAATTCTTCGCGCATAAATCCTATGGCCTTTATGCTTTACCGCACAATTACAAAGGACAAAATCACCATAAAGGATTTGTGCTTCTTTACCTTTGCGGACATCAAAGTTGATTTTATTCGTTTTGTAATAATCGGTCTTTTGTGTACTTTAATCGGAATGCTTACTCCGATGATGACCAAAAACTTTATTGACTACGTAATTCCGAATGCGGCACGTACAATGGCAGTTCAGATTTGTCTGCTGGTATTTGTATGTAATATGGCATCTCTTCTGGGCTCAATTGCAAAATCTCTTGCAAATATGAGACTTCAGACCAAGAGCCAGAACGTTCTGCAGACCGCAATCATAGACCGCCTGCTCCGCCTGCCTGTAAATTTCTTTAAGAATTTTACTTCGGGTGACCTTTCTGACCGCGCAATGACAATCAGTCAGATTCAGCAGACAATTTCGGGAATTATTCTTTCGGCAGTAATGAACCTGCTCTTCAGCGTTGTTTACCTGGTTCAGGAATTCAACTACTGCGCTTATTTTGCAAAGCTTGGACTTCTCTTCCTGCTGGTTCCGGTGCTCGTTCCCTTTATTGCCTGTTTTGCAACCTACCACTGGGAAAAATCCCTGATTGAAAGCGGTGGTAAGATTACCGGTATGCTCTTCCAGTTTTTGAGCGGCATTGAAAAAATCAGAAACTCAAATTCAGAGCGCCGCGTATTCAGTGAATGGTCGCGCGAATATACCCGCCAGCGAACATTCGGCTACAACATAGAAGCGGTAAACAACGTAATGCAGACAATTAATGCGGTTTATCCGACCCTGGTAAGTATTCTTTTCTACTTCTTCTTTAGCGTTGCCATGAAGGAAAAGAAGATTGCGACCCTTTCTACCGGAACTTTTATGGCCTTCCTTTCGGCTTATGGTTCTTTCCAGGGGGCTGTTCTTGGTTTTACAGGTTCAATTCTTTCTATAAGAAACCTTATTCCTATGAGTAAGCGTGTAAAATCTATCCTTGATGAAACGCCTGAAATTCAGGATGACAAACCTTCTATAGGAAAGCTTGAAGGTTCAATTGAAATTAACCATTTGAACTTCCGTTATGAAGAAAAAGGCCCTCTTATTCTTGATGACGTAAACATGAAGATTGAGGCGGGCGAGTACATAGGAATTGTAGGCACTTCGGGAGCGGGAAAATCTACGCTTTTAAGAATGATTCTGGGCTTTGAAAAACCTGAATCTGGAGCAATTTATTTTGACAAGCAGGATATGAACGACTTTGAGGTTGGTTCAATCCGCCGCCAGATGGGAGTTGTACTCCAGAACGATACGGTTTTGCAGGGAACAATGCTGCAGAATATTGTAGGAAGTTCCGGTTTAAAAGAGGCTGATGCCTGGGCTGCGGCGAAGGCGGTTGCCCTTGATAAGGATATCAGGGAAATGCCTATGGGAATGTTTACAATGATTCCAGCGGGCGGACTTTCCATTTCGGGCGGTCAGCTTCAGCGTCTGATTATTGCCCGTGCTATTATCAGAAAGCCTAATATCCTTCTTTTTGATGAAGCAACCTCTGCCCTGGATAACGTAACTCAGTCGGTAGTTCGTCAGAGTCTTGATGAACTTAAGGTAACTCGAATTGTAATTGCCCACCGATTAAGTACCATTATTCATGCAGACAGAATTTACGTAATGAAAGACGGAAAGGTTATAGAAACCGGTAATTACGAAGAACTGATTAAGATGAATGGTTATTTTGCAGAACTTGCAAAACGACAGAATGTATAGAAGGGGGACTGGAAAAATGATGAAACGAAATATAAAAAATATACTTACCCTTTGCGCTGCTTTATCAGTGCTGAGCCTGTGTCTTTCCTGTAAGTCAGATAAACCAGCTCTCAAGCGTGAAAAGGTAACGACAAAACTTTTTAACAAAGAAAAAATAATCCGCATTGCCTGTGCCGGCAGCTGGGAACTTAATGTCGGTGATAACCTGCAGTGGGAAGGAATTCAGTTAGCCTGCGACGAAATTAATGCAAACGGCGGAGTAGACGGCGCTCAGGTAGAGCTGATTCAGTATGATGACCAGATTACCGAAAAAACTGGACTTCATGCCGCTTATGAAATTTCCAACCGTTTTGATATTTCGGCAGTTATAGGACATTCAGTTTCGGGAGTTGCGGTAGAAACTTCAAAGGTTTACCAGTATTACGGAGTTTTAATGTTTTCTCCAATGGCAACGGCAAGAAAACTTACCGCTCAGGGCTTCCCTTATGTTTTCAGAAATATCCCGAGAGCCACAATTTTTGCTCACACTGCTACATCTTTCTGTAAAAAACAGGGCTGGAACCGCATGATTATCTATTATCTGGATACTCTCTATGGTGAAGATATTTCAAATGCCTTCGAATTTTCATGCGTAAAGGATGAAATTTTTGTTGTTGACCGCGAAAGCTACTCAGACCTGGATCTTGAAGCCCAGTTTATTCACATGACAAAGTGGCTGAACGACAATTTTGAATATGATGCTGTCTTCCTCGTTGGCGATATGCCTCAGGTAAAGGATGTTGTTAAGACCATGAGGGAAAATGGACTTGTAAAGCCTATTCTTGGTGGAGACACATTTGATCACCCTGCCATGGAAGAATGGATTGTAGAAAATAACGTACGTGATATTTACGCCGTTACCAGCTATGACCGCGATGCCCAGTATTCAGCTTACAAAAATTTTAAGGAAAAATTTACTGAAAAATATAAGAAAGAACCGGATCAGCAGGCTGTACAGGGCTACGATGCATTAAAAATTATTACCGGTGCTATGGCAAAGGCTCATTCTGTAAAGGCAAAGGATGTGTCTGATGCTATCCGCAAAAATACCTGGGACGGTCTGAACGGCAGATATTATTTTAATAAAAACGGCGATATAGTTGGGGCAAATATTTATATTCGTGATTATAATAAATTATGTGATGAATATATAGAAAAGCTGGCAGAACAGGAAAAAGCTGTAGAAGCAGAGTCTGTAAAAACAGGGGAGTAACGGGTGTTCTCTAAAAGATTTATATTTGCTGTAGTTAGTTTATTTTTCTCTATAAATGTTGTTTCTGCAGAAAAGAAGGCGGATGAAAATACTGTTGTATATGAAGACAGAGTTTTTACGCTTTATGATGCAATTACTTTAGCCATTCAGCATAACTACGATGTACGTAAGCAGCAGCAGGCTCTTATAATTGCAGAAGCAAAATACAGACAGGCTAAAGGTGCGCTTGACCTTTCTATTGGTGCAGAAGGCGATTATACATACAGCCAGAACCCGGTAGATCCGCGCGATCCAAACTATCTTTACGGCTATTCTTTTATTACACCGGAATCTGTTTACGGTATTTTTTCTAAAAATTCGCTTACAAGACAGGGCAGCGGCTCCATTTTTATGCAAAAACTCTTTAGCATTGGGCTTCAGTCTAAGCTTTCTTACAGTGTAAAGCGAACAAATAATGTTTCAGATTATGAATACGGCGACGCCTATGCCGCAAATACCTATAAAAAGTACAAAGATGAGCACGGAAGAAACCTTGGCGAACTGAGCCTTGAACTGTCTTTACCGCTCTTTAAATCCTTTAATTCTTCTGTAACTGCATTACAGATTAGTCAGGCAAAGGATTACCTTGACCAGATGCGCTTTCAGCTTCAGGACACAATAAGCCAGACTGTAATTAATACTACTAAGGCTTACTGGGCATATTTTATGGCCTATAAAAACCTGAACCAGCTTGAAATTTTGCAGCAGAAGTTTGATACCCGTAATGCAAACATAGACAGCATGGTTAGAGCCGGTATTTTGATGAAAAACGATATCCTTTTAATGAAGGTTAGCGTAAGTTCAAACCAGAGAAGTCTGGATTCTGCAAAGGTAGAATATTTTAAGACAAAGATGGATCTGGCAAATATGCTTGGAACTTCTGACCTGGAATTGATAGAAAACCCGGCAGATATGTTCCAGGAAATGAACCTGAATGATGAGCCTGATGTAATTTCTGTAGATGACATAGATGAAAATCTTCTTGCCTATGTAGAAGAAAACCGCATTGACTTTAGAATGCTAAAAGATCAGATTAGTTCTGCAAAAAAAGGAATTAAGATTGCAAAAATTAACGGAAGACCGGACGCAACCCTCGGTTTCAAAATCGGGATGAACGGTACAACCTATTCTGATGATGCAGGTGAAACAGTAACTTCAGGCTTCTGGAACGTACGCGGAGCAAATATTAACGGTTCTATCGGAGTTACAATCAAGCCTTTTGACCGCGACACAAGCGGAAAGGTTATGGAAGCCAAGGCAAACTATGAAACTCTCATGATAGATTACGAAAAGAACCGTAATACTCTTTATCTGCAGCTTAAAAACTGTGTAGAAAAGCTTAATCTTTACAGGAATTCCCTCTTAAAGGCAGAAGGCGTATACGAAATGCAGAGCCAGCTTTACAATAACGAGCAGGAACGTTTCCGTGCGGGTCTTATTAAGCTGGATAACCTTATTGAACAGGATCAGAAGTTTATACAGGCAACACAGGAACGCTACCAGACCCTTGTAAATTATCTGGAAGCCCTGCTTGAATACAAATATGCAACTGCAAGTATTGTAGGAATTGATGTAGAGCCAACCCCGGCTCCACTGCCGGATACTCCACCTCAGGCAGCTCCTGAAGGTGAAGAAAAAGCTGCTAAAGAAGTGGAACGCGATACTTACTAACGCGATTTAATCAATGAAAACTAATCAAGCTGGCGGAATGGAAGAATCCAGTGACCAGCTGAGTCATCTTTAACTCTATCGTTGGTTGCACCGCCTTCCTGTATTACTACAGTTCTTACCTTATCGTTTCCGTTAGCAGTAGAAGTCCAGTATTCTTCGTTTATTTTCCTGTCCATAGTATTGTATACATCGTTTAATTCTTTACACTGTAAAAGCTTCAGTTCTTTTTCTGAAGGAAGATACCAGTCATTTTTGTAGACTCCGGCAATTCCTGCCATTTTATCGTAGTCATAACTGTATAAGAGAGCGACGTCTCGATTATTATTATGGCGGTAGTCTTTATCAATCTCCAGAAGGATTTCCATGTTCTTTTTTCCGTCACAATCTGTGGTTTTTATATTATGCTTATAGAGAGAAGGAGAAAGATCTGCGTTAATCCAAATGTTACCCGGAATTTTTAAAGCTCCTATAAGACGGGTTTTTCCGTCCACATTCTTACCTGTTTTAAGGTTGTAAGAATTTGAAACAAGAACTGCTACTGCAGCAGCCTTCTGCTCGTTACTCATTGCATGAATGTGTACATATGGAATAACACTTCCGTCTTTAAGAAGAACATCCCCTACATTAATAAGATTCATGCTTGTTCCCATAACTGTAGCCTTGTCTTTCCAGCTTGCATACCATTTTGTTGTTGAAACATCGTTTACAGTGTTACTGTCTGCGTTAATAGTAAAATAGCTGGTGTATAAGGTATCATTTTTTGTGTGCCAGGTATCAAAATAGGCTTCATCCCTGTCGCTGC
This sequence comes from Treponema sp. JC4, assembly GCF_000260795.1. Taxonomy (GTDB): domain Bacteria; phylum Spirochaetota; class Spirochaetia; order Treponematales; family Treponemataceae; genus Treponema_D. Next base: position 86,483 of record NZ_AJGU01000003.1, on the reverse strand, counting down.
AGATTGGTTTTAATGAAGTCATACCGTACAAGCCTGTAACTATAAAAAGAGGAACAGTGTCAGTGGCAATGTTGTAAAATTCATAGCGGATTGTACAGCGTTTGTAATATACATTAATAGTTGTATCATTCTGAATAAAACCTGCGTAAACAAAGCCTTCGTAAGCCTTGTTATTCAGGGAGCTTGCACTTGAGCCAGCCGGATAATAGGTATTTGTAGTATCCGCGTCGGTATCGCGCTCCCATGCAGTAAGGTCTGTTTCGCCTGTTACAGGCTGCTTGTAGTAGTAAATTCTGTAGGCATCTTTGTTTGTATAATAGTCAGAATAATCAGCATTCTTTTTAAGAACTTCATAATCTACCTCTGCCTTGCAGGAAGAAAGACATAAAGCAGAAAGTAAAGAGGCTGAAATTAAAGACAAAAGTAAAGATTTTTTCAAAATTGCCTCCTATTTAAAAGCTCTGACAGGGAAGGCATAAGATTTTGTATGACCATCTTCCCACTCACTTTTACTTTTATTAACAAGATTTACTTCACCCTTAAAATCTAACGCATAAGCCCTATTGTATATGGAAGCTTTTTCGTAGCTTTCTTTTGGATTTACATGTGCGATTTTATCACGCATTTTAGGCTCAGCTGTTATGTCATACATGCGCAATGAAACCCACATATCATCTTTGCTGTATTCTCCACCATGATCTCCAGGTTTTGTTCCTTCCGGGTATGAAGAATCTGAAAAGCTTGTTAAAATTAAGGTACTCTGGGTTGTTTTTGATGTATTTGCGTTTACATCAAAGGTTTTTCCGGCCAGCGTGAAAACACTCTTAATTGTACTGAGCAAACCTTCTTCAATCATAAGAACCCGCATTTCATAGTAACTTGGAAGATACCAGCCGTCGCGGAGGCTTTCTACCATATCAACAGTCTCTCCATAGGTATAGGCATAATAAAAGGCGGGAGCATAGTAATAGGAATAGGCAACGAGCTGATCTGTTTTTGCAAGGTTTTTGCTTCCGTCATACATATTAAAGGAAAGTAAACCTGCCGTTTGATTTTTATATGTTATGTTCTGAAGGTCATAACCTACATAGAGAGCAAGATATACATCATCATTGTTAACTTTTATGGTTTCTTCACACCATTTTGTGTTCTTCGGGTTTATGGCAATTGCAAGCATTGTATTGCCGTTTTTATTGTTGCCATTTTCCGGATTATATGATGTGGTGTAAATAACTGCCACAGCCTGATTTTTCTGCTCTTCTGTCAAAGGAGTTTCAATGGCATCTGCATAGGAAGTTGCGCTTCCGTCTGTAAATACAATGTCTCCTACTACAGAAGGCTTTATCTTGTTTCCTATGCGGGTAGTTGAATTCCATTGGGCATAGAAATCAAGAGACTGATTTCCAAAAACTTTTAAAAGCTGGCTTTCGTCATCAGCTTCCCAGCAGTCAAAGGTGTAAAAGGTGCGTTTTGGCACAGGAATATAGGGAACGGGTTGTCCTGGTTTACCAGTAATTGAATAAAGCTGATTTGTGCTGGCTTTAGAATAGTAAAAATTATAAGTAACTCCGTTTTTTACGTTTACAGCATCAGTCTGTTCAGATGAATAAGTTTCTTCTCCGTTTGAACAGGAAGACATCATAAAAAGAGAAGAAAATAAAATTGTAAGAGGAATAATCAGATATTTTCTTTTCATTTAAACTCCCGCATTGCAAGTGCTGTGCTAGTGGTGTTAGGTTCTACAAGCTTTTTTGGGGTCTGGAGTACATACCAGGAAACTTTATCATCGCCGCTTTTCTTTCCCATTGCGCATGTGCTGGTCCAGAAGTTGTCACTTACTACGTCGTAGCTGACACCTGCTGCGGCAAAGGCTGCCGACACCGAAGTAGCGTCAGAATAGTTGCTGGATTTGCTGATAAATGCCTGCATCCATTCATTATAGGATGGAAGGAACCAGCCTTCCCATAATTCGTCCTTAATTGTTATGTCTTTTTGTCTTCTGGCGTAGTCTGCATAGTTTAATGCCCAGTTGAGGATAGGGAAATCTTCAAGAGTTTCCGGATAAGCGCTTTTTGTTCTGAGTATTGAAGTATTTACTCTTCCGTCATTCATTGATGATGGTGTATCAAAATAGTCTCCTTTAGACCACCACTGATATGCCGGGGCAGGAATAGTTCCAAGTCCAATTACAACTTTTCCTTCATTGTACCCCGTACCGTTTCCTGTAGTGCGGTTATAGGTTGTACTTATAATTACTGCAATTGCATTTTTTTTCTGTTCTTCTGAAAGATGACTTACGCCCTGATCATCCTGATAATCCTGATAATGAGAAGCAGTTCCGTCAGAAAAAACAATATCGCCCACTGTGTCCGGGCGTTCCTTGTTTCCATAAGGAGTGAACCATTGAGCGTAAAAATCCATGCTTTTTGTACCGTAAACTCTTTGCAGCAGGGCACCGTCGTTACCCCTCCACAGGGCAAACTTTCCGTTCGTGCTGTAATTCTTTGTCGGCGGAGGAGTAAGAGGCAGCAGACATTTTCCTTCCAGTGTTGCAACCGGAATTGTGTCATTCGGCATCAGGAAGAACCTGTAGGTAACCTTCTTTGCCCTGTAAAAAAGGTTCAGAGTCTTACCTGACTGAGAAAAACCATACTGTTCATAACAGTCATAGTCTACGCCTTTGGTTTCATCTATGTCATTTATGCTGCCTATTGTAGAAATCCTTGTTCCTGCGGGAACATGCTTTGTTTCCGAGCCAACATATTCATAGTTTTCGCCTCTTTCATCAAGAAATTTATCCCCGTTTTTATCCGTGAAATAACGCTGAGTGTAGTAGGCGACAGTCGTAGCTTCTGAACTTGTATATTCGGAAGTTTTAATTGTTGTCTGGTCTATGTATTTCGTTTCAGTAATATTAGAGCATGAAGCAAATGCGCAAAGTGAAAGCGTAACCATAAGTCCACCTAAAAACTGAATCAAAGATTTGCGGTTCTTAGGTTTATCCTTATCTGATTCAACACCAGCGGCTGCAAGCATTTCTGTCTGGGAGTCAGTCATAATTGAAATACGGTCGTCTTCTTCATTGTCGGCTTCATGAGCGCTTCGAATCAATGTTTCAAGACGCCTGTTTGCGGCAAAATGCTGAAAATCTAATAGTACTTTTATGTCTTTTTCATTCATAATCGCACCCCTATATCCGTGTTTCTTGCTTATTTATACTCCGGACGGATAATAAAAGGCTAAAAAAAATTAAAAAATTATGTTATTTTTTTGTGTTTTTTAAATTTGTCCCTTATACTTTCTATATAAAGGAACGTTATTGAATGGATAAGGATGAGATTTACAACCAGTACCACGACAAAGTAATGCGTTATATCTTGGGCAGAAACATTAGTCCATTTGATGCAGACGATCTTTGCCAGGCGGTCTTTATCAAAATTATGAATAACCTGGACTCTTTTGATGAATCAAAGGCATCTATTTCTACCTGGATTTATACAATCACCCAGAATACAGTTCTTACCCATTACAGAACTACAAGCCGGGCTCAGAAACGTTTCTTCTTTTTTGGCGGGGACGATATTGGAGACGATATAGGCTTTGTTGATACAAGCTTTGAAAACATTTTGAATGACGAAACACTTGGCGAACTTGCCCAGGCTCTTGAAAACCTTGATGACCGTTCCAGAAATCTTATTATCTATATGTACTATGACGGCATGACAATGAAGGCCGCTTCCGAAAAACTTAAAATTTCCTATGCAAATGCAAAAATCATTATAAAAAAGCCTTTTCCGAATTAAAAGAAAAACTCGCATAATTTAATTTTTTTTAGCCTTTTTTCATGAGGCGGAGTATAAATTAGTGTAAGACAAAAACAGTGGTTGAGCAGGCGCGCTAAACAGCCACTAAAACTGATGGAGGTCCAATTATGGAAAAGATTGATAAGAAAGAGTTATTTGAAACTGCAGCTAAGCAGGGTGCGTCTGCAGATTTTATTGAAACTTTTGAAAAGAACTTTGACCTTGCAGAAATCCAGAATATTATTGCTTCATGTGATACACAAGACGAAGCTTTTCAGAAGCTCCACGAAAAGTATCCTGTTTTGAAGATTGAAGATCTTAAAAAGCAGTTTGATGAATATGCAGCTAACATGAATAAGTCGGAAAATTCAGAGAGCGAAGAGGTTGTAGACCTTGAAGATGATGCTCTTGAAGCAGTTGCCGGTGGAAGTATCGGAAGCTGGCTTAAGAAAAACTGGGCTGGTCTTGCGGTAGGAGTTGTTTGTACTGTGGCAGGTGCTGCTTTGGGTTCTCCTATGATTGGTGCAATGGTAGGACAGACTGCAATGGGTCTTGTTAATAGCGAGGTTGCTAAGAAAGATATCAAGAAAGATGCTAAACAGGATGAAAGCCATAACTTCGGTTAAGCTTTGGAGGTAGCCTTATGAAGACTTTGAATGAAGAACAGATGAAAGAACTCTTGAAAAAAGAGGGATTAAATAACGAAGTAATTGGAAGCATTAATTTTGCTGAGCTGGAAGAAACCGTACTTTCATGTACAACAACAGAAGAAGCTTTGAAGAAGCTTGCCGAAAAATATCCGGAAATTGATCAGCAGTCATTTGACGAATGCTACAAATATGTAAAAGAGGAACTTGATAAGCAGCTTTATGCAAATAATTCTGATAGTGAAGAAGTTGTAGATCTTGAAGATGATGACCTGGAAAGTGTAGCCGGAGGAAGTGTAGGCAGCTTCTTTAAGAAGCACTGGCCTGCAATTGTAACCTTTGTTGGTGTATCGGCACTGGCATACTTTGGTATGAAAAAGTTTGGTGGTACAAAGGCCGCTGCGGGTGGAACTGAGGCCGCAGCAGGAGAAGCAGCAGAAGCAGGAAAGGCAGCTGAAGCAGCTAAAACACCTTCTATGGGAAAAAATATTGCTGGTGGTTTGGGCTTTATGGCATTAGGTGTAGTACCACAGATGTTGACAGCGAGTGATAATTAATTCAGGAGGATGACTATGAATTACGTAGAAAATATGAAAAATATTGGCTTTTCTGATGAAATTATTCAGAAGGTTACAGAGCATAAAGACTATGAGGCAATTGCAAAGATTATGGATGAGTCGGTTTCTTTTGAAGACGCGGCTGCAAGAATCAGTAAAGAGTTTCCTTCCATCAATATGGAAGAGGTAAAAAAGAATCTGGAAGAAATGAGTAAGCAGCATGAGGAAGCTGGAAACTCTTCTTCTGAAGAAGTTGTTGATATTGAAGATGATGATCTGGAAGCAGTTGCAGGAGGTGCTTCTGGAGGTTTGGGAAGCTGGTTTAAGTCTAACTGGAAAACAGCAGGACTTGCTTTCATGGTAGGTGGAATTGCAGCAGTTGCACTTGATTATGTATTCACCAAGAAGCAGGCCACACAGGATGTTAAGGGGGCTGGAAGCACAAGCAAGAAAGACACCAATGACCCTACAAACAATTCTGATTCGACAATTTTCTAGGATTGCTATGGTAAAACAAAGAGCTAACTTTGTGCGAATGGCGGCTGCTGTAATAACGGCAGCTGCCGTTTGTGTGTTTATAACAGGATGTGATTTGGGAACCTCAGAGAATAAACCAAAGGAAGAAATGGTTGAGGTTACTTTTGAAGCAGGTGCTGTTAATCCATTTGATGAAGAGGGCGCATACTGGGAAACAGAAGATGGCGGGAGAATAAGCAAAATACAAGTACAGGTTCCCTATGGTTCTAATGGTTATAATTATAAACCCGAGGATCCTAAGATTGATGATGAAAGTGCGCATTGGATGGGCTGGTATTTTAGGAAGGGTTCAACCCCCAGTTATAAGTATGATTTTCGGATTCCAATAAAATCTAAATTGCTTCTTACCGGAAAATGGGGAACAACAGAAGCTCATGATGTTACTTTTGATGCTAATGGCGGAAAATGGACTGATGGGGCTACGCAAAAAACTATAGAGAAAGACTTTGACCAGGAAATTGATCCTAATAAATTAGATTTAGATAATCTTTCCCGCTCGAGAGTTGAAACTGGAAGTAACCTTGTATTTTGCGGCTGGTATTTAGACCAGGAATGTACAAAAGAGTTTAAATATGATGCAGAGGTGTATGAAGACATAACAGTATTTGCTTATTGGGCAGATGTCAAATGCACCTGGGAGGAGTTTAAAGCTAAGGTTTTAGATGATAAATTCTCTAGTGAACAAGATATAGACTACACTGTTTGCATAGCTGATGATGCCGCAGAATCAATAGACTTTATTAATGAAGTAAATTCTTCTGAACATTATCAAAAATTTACTACATCAAAATATAAATTTAATCTTGATTTCAGGCAGGCTTCAAAACTTAATACAATAGCCGGCTTTTCTGCGATAAACAGTCTTAAATATGTCAGTCTTCCAGCATCTCTCAGAACAATTAAAACAGGCGCCTTTACGGATTGCTTGTACTTGAGTGAAGTTAATATTACAGAAGGCTGTGAAGAGATTTGTAGCCATGCATTTTCTAAATGCATGGATCTTAGAAAATTGTATTTACCAGAATCCATTAAAAAACTTGATCAGTCGATACTTATTAACTCATTAAATATTATAGATATGGATGTAGTAATATACAGTGGAACCAGTTCTCAGTTTGAAAAAATAGATATTGAAGTTAGCCCAGGTTCTAATACAGGTCTTTGGGTAAGCTGTCTGGATGGTTCAATTAGAACCCTGCTTGTGGTAGACGGTCTGTTATAACCCCTTTACTAAGACAGGAGGCAAAGTATGAAAAAAGAATTCAGGATTCTGATTTTAGCACTTACCTTTGGAGCCTTGCTTGCCGGACTTGCGGGCTGTAAACAGGACAGCCCGGAGGAAGAGGCAAGAACTGTTGATGTTTATTTGATATGTCTGGAAGGCTGCTGGGTTGAAAATGGAAAGAAAATACAATCCAAGGTTATAAAGGTTCCTTATGGTGAAGCCTTTAGTGAATATGCTCCAATGTGGAAGCCTTATTTACTGCATAACAAGCATATGGGCTGGTATGAACTTGTTGACGGAGATCTTTCTGAATTTTCCTTTAATGAATACGAGCCGCTTTATAGCTCTGTTTACCTCTATGCAAAATGGAATCCAGTTGTGAACGGGCATGACGTAACCTTTATTATGGAAGGCGAAGATATGGGGCCTCCTGTAACAATAGACCCGGGTTATCCCGCAGAATCAGGACTTCCAAAATTATCTAGAAATTGTGATGTATGCTGGTACTCCGATGCAAACTATACAATAGAATTTGATATATCTAAAGAGGAAATTACAAAAGACTGTACAATTTATGGCTTTTGGGCAGACTATGCCGGCAGCTGGGCTGGCTTTATAGATTTCTTAAATTCAAAAGATGATGCCTGGTTTGAAGATGAAACCAGGGTCCGCGGATTTATAATTAAAGACAGCGAAGCAACAAATACAGCCGGTCTTGCTACTATAAGCCAAAAGGTAGATGAACTTAAAATATATTATCTGCCAGTTGAATATAATAGTGAAGACTTTCATACAGATTGGGATGATTTATCTGATGTCAGAAATGACACAGACTTTGATCATGCTATTAGAGAACTTAAAACTGGTAAAAAAATAGAACAGAAATTAAGTATACTTAGTAAGTTAAAATGTAAAACCGTACTCTTTAATTTCCGCATGATGCCAAATCTTAATGAATTTTCTGATAACTGTTTTACAGGCTTTACATCACTTTATAAGCTTTATCTTCCTTTATCTTCCTCTATAAAAAGAATAGGAAAGGAAGCCTTTTTGGATTGCAATAACCTTTGCGAATTTAAAATTCCTTCAAGTGTTAATGATATTGGACAGGCAGCCTTTAAAAACTGTTATTCAATTGCAAACGAGATTTCAATTCCTGATGGCGTTACAGAAATTGCAGAGCAGGCATTCAGGAACTGCAAGTCAATCCCAAAATTAAATTTAACAGGAAACGTGTATAGAATATGCCAGCTTGCCTTTATGGGATGTGAAGGTCTTAGTCAAATCATTATCCCGGAGGGTGTTCGTCGTGTTAATAATGGTAGTTTTGCCTGCTGCGGACATTTGGATTATTTAGAGATTCCATGTTCAGTTGAGAATTCAGAAGACTCGTGGACGCCAGAAGAAAGAGGGGTTGGCGAGTATGCATTCTGGAAATGTTCGTGTGATAACAAAGTATATAATGATAGTTTTTTGCTTGCATGGGAAAATAAATACTTAGCACCTCGATGGCATGGACTTATACCGCTAGATGACCAATTTCTGGCTGGTGGTAAGGGTAAATTCAGGTCAAGATTGCTTTTTAGTGAATGGAAGTTTGGTACTACACATTATGGCCCAGATATTTAAAAGGATAGAAGGCTATCACATTGTATAAAGGAGCGGCGTATGAGAAAAGAATTCAATTTATTAATATCAGCTCTTGCCTTATGTATTTTATTGCCCCTTGCCGGCTGTAAACAGGACAGCCCGGAGGAAGATGCTAAGACTATTCAGGTCACCCTTGACTGTAATGGCGGAGTATGGCTTGACGACATGAAGTTACCAAAAATTAAGGTTATAGAAATTCCTTATGGTGAGCCCTTGAGGGAATATACACCAAAGTGGCCTCCTTATTGGCAACATTACAAATATCTCGGCTGGTTTGAAAGCCGGGATGATAAAGATAATGATATTCGTTTTAATTCTAACGAGCCGCTTTATAAATCTATTACCCTCTATGCAAGGTGGACGCCGTTTGAATTTGAGCATGAAGTTACGTTTATTATGGAAGGCGAGGATATGGGACCTCCTAAAACAGTAGAACCTAGGGAGTCCGTTCAAACAGTTCTGCCTAAATTATCTAGAACCGATTGTGATGTAGTATGGTACGAGGATAAAGACTTTACAATGGAATATGATACAAGTCAGGAGCTTGGGAAAGACCTCACCCTGTATGGCCTTTGGGCAGATTATCACGGCACCTGGGATGACTTTATTTTCTTCCTGGTTGAAAGGGATGAGAAATGGTTCAATGATACAACTGTCCGCGGCTTTATAATTAAAGATGACCAGGCAACAAGTACAGAGAAGCTTGCAAGCTTAAGCAAAGACGTAAATGTGTTTGAAATAAAATATCTTTCATTAGAAGATGTCGAAGACACAGATTTTGACAAGGCTATTCAGGAAATTCAAACTGGTAATACAATAGAGCAGAAATTAAGTATACTTAGTAAGTTAAAGTCTAAGAAAGTATACTTTAATTTACGCAACATGCCAAATCTTAATGAATTTTCTGATAACTCTTTTGCAGGCTTTACATCACCTTATAAGCTTTATCTTCCTTTATCTTCTTCTATAACAAGAATAGGAAAGGAAGCCTTTTTAGATTGCAATAACCTTTGCGAATTTAAAATTCCTTCTGGGGTAACAGAGATTGGCGAAGCAGCCTTTAAAAACTGTTATTCAATTGAGAACGAGATTTCAATTCCTGAAGGCGTTAAAGAAATTGCAGCTCAGACATTCAGAGACTGTAAGTCAATTCCAAAAGTAAATCTGACTGGAAATGTGGAAAAAATATGTCAGCTTGCCTTTATGGGCTGTGAAGGGCTTAAAGAGGTCATTGTGCCGGAAGGTGTTAAAACTGTCGAGAATGGTAGCTTTGCCTGCCTTGGAAAACTGGACAAGATAGAGCTTCCAGAATCACTTGAAAAAATAGACGAGTATACCTTCTGGAAATGTTCATGTGATAAGAAAAAATATAATGGCAGTTTTCAAGATTGGGAAAAAATTTACAAATGTGACTGGTTGAGAAACCGTTACCTTGAAATTAAAAATGATACTTTCGTTGATTCGGCTAAACTTGATTTTCAGTCACACCTGATTTTTGATGGCTGGAAACGCATACCAGAACCTCTTATTCCTTAGACCTGGGGGTGCCTTATGAGAGATAAATTTAAGATTTTTATAATAACTCTTGTATTTGCTACTCTTCTAACCTGTCTTGCGGGCTGTAAGCAGGACAGCCCGGATGAACCGGCCAGGTATGTTGAAGTTGTTTTTATGTGCAGAGACAATGAAGGTGCCTGGATTGATGATGATGACCTGGAGATAAGACAGAAGGTTGTAAAGGTTCCTTATGGGCAGGCTTGTACAGACTATTTACCAGAGCATCCTACCCGCAGATATTATCGTTTTGTCGGATGGTATGTTGATGGCAATGACCTTAAATTCCAGGATAGAGAACCTGTATATTCAAGGATTTCCGTATATGCACAGTGGATAAAAGACGAATTCCCTCATACTGTAAAATTTGTTATAGAAGGGCAGCCTGAGAATACTGTTGCTTCTCAGGAAGTTCCTTATAAGGGAAAGGCCAGTGTACCTAAATTGGATCGTTCAATAAAATGGTACACCAATAAGTACTACAAAAAAGAATTTGATTTTAATACTCCTATCGAAGAAAATATTACTCTTTACAGTTATTATGACGATTTTAGAGGTTCCTGGGGTAATTTTTTGACCTTTCTGAACTCAAAAGATGCTGACTGGTTTAATGATGAAAATCAAAGCAGAGCTTTTGTAATTGTAGATAATTCTGCAAAAACTACAGAAGGTATTGCACCGGCAGTAGGAGAAGCAGGCGCTGTAACTATAAAGGAAAGAGATACGAGAATTACTTTTGAGAGAGATGATGAAGACGCAGACATAGATACAGAAAAAAGTGATGAGAAGTCTGTAAATCTGAGTTTATTAAGCAAACTCAAGAGTAAAAGTGTGATACTGGATATGCGTGATTGGACTTCTCTTGAGACGCTTTATTACAGAAGCTTTAGAGGTGCCGAAAAGCTTACAATGGTAATATTACCTGAAAGTGTTACTAAAATAGCTAATGAGGTATTCAGGGATTGTACTAACCTGCAGCTTCAGCTTCCTTCTAAATTAACTTCTATTGGTAAAAGAGCCTTTATGAACTGTTCTAGTCTTACTAATGTAAAAATTCCTGAAGGCGTAACCCAAATAGGGGAGGAAGCTTTCAGAAAGTGTAAGACACTTAAGAAATTAACACTTCCATCTACATTGAAGGTTATTCCTTATATGGCCTTTGCACAGTGTGAAGCACTTCCACAATTAATTATACCGGAAGGTGTAGAAACTCTTGAAGACGGCTGTTTTGGCTGGTGTGGACCAATGGATAAGGTATATTATCCAAGCACACTTTCGAAAGTAAGTATGTTCTTCTTCATTTTTTCTTCCTACAAGTTAAAAGACTCTGCAACCTACAATGGCACCAAAGAATACTGGGAAAAGAATATTGCCCCTATAAAGCCAAATGATGATGACATGCCTAAACAGTACCCTGTTCTTGATAAGAATGGTGTTGAATTCAATTTGGGTATTTTTTATGTTGATGAAAACGATTAGAATGGAGAACTATTAGAAGGGTCTTAAAAATAAAAAACTCGCCTGTCTGGGCGAGTTTTTTTTGTAGGGCAGGGGAACTTAGATTTCGGCTTCGTTGAGTCCGGCTTTCATTGCGGCAGAACCAAGCATTAAGCCCCACTTGCCTTTACCTTTCAATGATGAGCCTGAAATCATTACAATTGCATCTACAAGGGATAAACCTGTAGCTTTTGCCATTTCAAGGGTTACTCCTTCTGCGCCTTTGCCGTCAATTCCTGCTTTTACAGATTTTGCTACTCCGGCAATAATTGGGCCTGCAATAGGAATACAGCTTACAACTGTAGTTGCAAATCTGAAGGCATTAAAACCACCAGAAACGCCTTCAAGTTCTTCTTCTGTAAGGTCGAACTCATCCATCTGGCTGTGCAGTTTTTGAAGGTCTGAACTAAGCTGCTTTAAGAATTCTTCATAAGGCAAGTCTGTATAGCCCTTTTCTTTATATAACTCATAGACAGCTTCTTCAGATTTACATTCCTTAAGTCTGTCTGTAAAATCCTTGTCGTCTGCCATTTTGCCTGCAAGTTCATTGTATCTTTCTGCAAGTGCTTCGTCTGTACAGTTTACTTCAACTGTAAATTCTGGTTTACTCATAATAACTACACACTCCCGTTATAAGCCGGCTGATCTGGAAATTGAAAATGATTTTGAACGTACTTTAGGTGCTTCAACCTTTGGCATTACAGATTCCTGGCTGGCAACAGAGTTATTAAGCAGGTTTTCGCCCTCTGCTCCTGCATTGGCAGCTCCAGTAGCGGCAGTTTTAGGTGCCATCATTTTATCAATAAGATACATTGAACCAATAGTTGCGCCAACAATTCCAACCATCATTAAAGTGCTCAGACCGTTCTCTTTAAGCCAGCTGCCTACGCTTCCTCCGGCTACAGCTTCAAGACTTTCATCTGAAAGATTTTCGATTTCATCAGAAGATTTATTGTTTGCAGCTTCAGCTTCTTTTACGGCTTTTTTGAAGGCTGCTACATTAAAATCAGGGTAATTTTTAATCAGAAGTTCGCAAAGTTCGTCCATGTTTTTTGCCTGATTTATTATGGTATTAACTTTATCAAAGTCAATTTTTGAAATCTGTTCTTCTGTTAAACCGAGTTCCAGTAACTCTTTCTTGTATTCCATTTCTGTCATTTTATTTACCTCCTAATGTATTTGTCTTACTCTTATTTATACTCCGCTTAGCGATAAATGGCTAAAAAAAATGCCGGGGATTTTACCCGGCAATAGCAGTTAAGTATCAGATTTTAAACCAGTTAGAGATCCAAACTAGCCGATGTAAGGTGTGTTTCTCCAGATGCATTTAAAGCTGTATTTGGACGGCCAATGCAGGTTTTACGAATAATTCCGGCAGAAAAACCAATGACGGCAGCACCCATAACCAGATAAGGCCAGTTTTTCTTTACCCAGCTGCCAAAGTTTCCTCCGGCAACTTCTTCCAGGGCTTCGTCAGAAAGATTTTCTACAGCCTCTGAATTCGACAGATTTTTGAATTCTTCTTCAGCCTTTTTCTTTTCTGCTTCGTAATTCTTCTGAAGCTCTTCCTCGCTTATTGAAGGATATGCCTGTGAAATCTTTTTAATAGCTTCTTCCGGGCTGTTTGCTGTTGCAACAATTGCTTCTATTTCTTTCTTGAGTTTTTCATCTAGTTTTTCCATAGTTCTTCCTCCTTTATCCTTTCTCTTAAGTCAAAAAATTACTTGTTAAACAGTGCGTTTTGATACTGCTTCTGAGAAATCTTTTTGGAAATAATATTACCAACATACTTACCACCGACATATGTAAAACCGAGTATACCTGCAAGAACTGCAACCCTGCAAATGGTTTCATAGTTCTTTTTAAGCCAGCTGCCGGCACTTCCACCTGCAACCTCTTCAAGGGCTTCATCAGAAAGATCCTGAGTGGTTTCAGAATTCTTTGCTGTTTCTGCAATGCTTTTTTTGAATTCTGTCTCATTGAAATCAGGATATGCTTCCTTCATTTTTGTACAGATTTCATCAAGGTTATTTGCAGCGCTTATAATTTCTTCAATTTTTGAAAGATTAAGTTTTGTAAGAGCTTCTTCTGTTACTCCTGCAGCAAGAAGATCGTTTTTAAGTTCCATCTTATTCATATTATTGCCTCCTTAATTATTATGTCTGCTTTATATAAGAACATCACCGTTTTTTACATCAAAGATTTTCAAATTCTGTTTCTGCTTCTTTGCAGCCCATTTTCGGTCACTTCTGGTATCAAGTTTTTTCTTTACAAAATAAGTGACTCCAATGGTTGCCATTAATCCTAAAGGAATCAGCCAGTCCTTGTTGCGGTCGAGCCAGCTGCTTACGCTGCCACCTGCTACAGCTTCAAGACTTTCATCTGAAAGATCTTCGATTTTTTCGCTTTCTGCAGCCTGTTCCTGAACTGACTGTCTGAAGCCTGCTTCATCAAAATCAGGATAAGCAGTTTTCATATTTCTGCAAAGTTCATCAATGCTGCCTGCATTGTCAAAGATTTCTCCGAATTTTGCAAAATCAATCTTTTCAAACATATCTTCTGTTGCGCCTGCGGCAATCAATTCTTCTTTAATTTTCTGCTCGTTCATAATTTGCCTCCTGAATCTTTGCTTTACACTTATTTATACTCCGCTAAGGGAGAAATGGCTAAAATATTACCGGGACAAGCCTGGCATTGCTAATTATAATTTTCACTAAGAGCATTTAACTTTTCGCCCCTCATATTAGCGGCACTCTTTTTTTCCAGATATTTGTTGAACATATAGCATGCTCCTATTGTTGCAAGTGCGGTTGCTGCGATAACCCAGTCCTTATTTCTGTGCATCCAGGAAGTTACGCTTCCACCGGCAACTTCTTCAAGAGCGTCCTCAGAAAGGTATTCGGTATTTTCGCTTTCTTTTGTCTGCTCTGAAATTATCTGTCTGAAGCCTGTTTCATCAAAGTTTGGAAAGTTTCCCTTTATGTTTTTGCATATTTCGTCTATGTTCTGCGAGCTATCAAAGATCTTTTCGATTTTTGAAAAATCAAGGTTGGCAATCTGTTCTTCTTTTATGCCTGTGGTAATCAGTTGTTCTTTAAATTCTTTTTCGTTCATACCTTTGCCTCCGTGTTTATTTGTGCTGCAGATGGTTGTATTTTATTTGTCTCTACCAATTTAGGTCTGAGTTTTTCTGCCGTCCAGTTTGCCTCTTTTCTATAATTAACGTATTTAGTAACCATATAAGCTGCACCTGCAGCAAGGATTAATCCTACAGGAATAATCCAGTCCTTGTTTTTATTGAGCCAGCTGCCAGCACTGCCTCCTGCAACCCCTTCAAGACTGTCATCAGAAAGTTCTTCAATTTTTTCGCTGTCTGCAGTCTGAGCCTGAATTGTCGTTCTGAAATTATCTTCGTCAAAATCAGGAAAAGCAGCTTTCATTTTTCTACATAAATCGTCAATACTGCTGGCATTGTCAAAGATTTCTTCGAATTTTGCAAAATCAATCTTTTCAAACATATCTTCTGTTGCGCCTGCAGCAATTAATTCTTCTTTAATTTTCTGCTCGTTCATAATTTGCCTCCTGAATCTTTGCTTTACTTATATTTATACTCCGCTCAAAGATTAATGGCTAAAAAAAAGAGATGAGTTTTTGCTCATCTCTTTCTGTTTTTATTAAAACAGGACCTTCGCATCTAGTGCCTTTTGTATTAGTTTCTTGCCTTCAGGATTTGCTAAACCTGCTTGTTTCAGACCTGATTCGAGTCCTTCGTCAATACCTTTTTGGTAAACTTCATTTTGATCAGTATTGCGGCCCAAAAGATATCCGCCTACGCCCAATACGACTATCGCTGTTGCTCCGGCAACAATAGGCCAGTTCTTTTTCATCCAGCTTCCGAAACTGCCGCCAGCAACGGATTCCAAATCATTGTCTGAAAGATTTTCAACTTCCTCAGAATCTGCAGACTTTGAAAAATTTTCCTCTGCCTTTTTAACTTCAATTTCAAATTGATTTTTCAGGTCTTCCATGCTGATTTTTGGATAAGCCTCGCAAATCTTCTTGAATGCCTCTTCAGGGCTGTTAGATGATTGTATCAATTCGTTAATCTTGTTTTCCATAAAGCTACTCCTTTATATTTCTGGTGAAATTCTTCCTGGTTTATTCCATATATTGTTCTTTGTATTTAGCAGCTAATTTTGCTTCTCCTTCAGCCAGGTATTGTCCACGTTCTAAGCCTTCTTGTCTTCCTTTTGCCAGTGCAGTACTTCTTCCCTTGCAGTACATTCCGATACCTACTCCAACAGCGACCCCGAGAAGGGCTGCTCCGATAACATATTCCTTATTCTTTTTCATCCAGCTTCCTACGCTGCCGCCTGCAACTGCTTCGAGGGCTTCTTCAGAAATGTCTTCTACCTCATCGTTGTTTTTTGCGTTCTGAGCAATGGCTTTTTTGAATTCTGTCTCATCAAAGGCAGGGAAGGCTTCTTTCATAGTTTTGCAAAGACCTTCAAGACTTTCTGCCCCATCTACAATGCCTTCAATTTTTGCAAAGTCAATTTTTGCAATCGCTTCTTCCGGTGCTCCGGCTTCACGAAGTTGTGCTTTAAATTCCTTTTCGTTCATAATAAACCTCCGGGCTTAACAATCTGTATTTATTTATATTCCGCTTGTTTATAAAAGGGCTAAAGAAGATCTTTCCAAAATTAAAGACCTTTATCACAATGGAGATTTAGAGTTCCAACTGTGTTGTCAACTAATAAAACTGAACCACCTGTGGCTATTCCTCCCCAAATAGCTCCATACACCGCACTTTCTTTTCTGCCATATTCAATAGTTCCGTCTTTTGCAGTAGCAGCACCCCAGATTGCTCCACCAATAATGCCGGCTGCAACAACGGCAAACTCAGCGGCATGGTCTTTAAACCAGTGACTAGTGCTTCCTCCGGCAACTTCTTTCAAATTTTCGTCAGAAAGATCTTCTACATTTTCTGAGGCCTTTGCTTCCTGGTTTGAAGCATACTTGACCACTTTTTTGAATTCATCTGAATTGAAGCCAGAATAGATTTTTTCCAGCTGAGTGCAAATATCATCAACATCTTTTGCATTCGAAATAATTTCTTCCAGTTGAGGGAAGTTAATGCTTTCTATTTGTTTTTCTGACAGACCAAGCTTTAAAAGATGCTCTTTATATTCCTCTTTGTTCATAGTATTCCTCCGTGTTTAAGGTTTTACATTTATTTATACTCCGCTCAGGGAAAAATGGTTAAATAATTGAAATTTACTTATTAAGATAATGCCTGACCTACGGCAAAACTTGTAATACTTGATAGAGCTTTTATACCGCCAAACATTGCAAGTTTTTGTTTTACGTCGCTTGTAAAGCCCTCTTTATGCCATTGTTGTCCTATTGAAAGCATTCCGCCGGTTGATATTGTAGCTACGGTTTCAAAAAGGCTTGTTGCAACGCCGACGGCAAGCCGTGCAGTAATTTTCTCTGTTCCTTTTACAGAGCCATCAGCAACGGAAACAACCGCAGAAGCAACTCCTCCAATACATGGTATCATTCCTGCACCTAACTCTCCTCCTGCTGCAAGTGCGTTTCCACCCGCAACAGATGAAAGGGCGTCATCGGAAAGATCTACAACACCATCCATAAGCTCAAAAATTAACCTGGCAATTGAAGTTATGTTATCGGAGAGAACTATGTTATTTTCCTTGCAGAAATCCATAAAGCTTTCATAAGTGGTAATCTTGAAAAATTCCTCTGCCTTATTATGATCTTCCAGAAGGGGAGTCAACTGGCGGGCTATTTCGGCTGCTTCAGAAAGAAGCTTCATTGTCTCTGCTTTTTTTTCAAGAAGTTCAGAAAGCTCCTCTTCGCTCAGTGTAATACCAAACCGCTTCAACAGAGGGTTGATATCAGATTCGGACTTACATTGAGATGCTGCCTTTATAAAATCTGGATTGTTCAGAAGTTTGATGAGTTCCTGATAGGTAGAATTGCTAATCATATATTATCCCCCTGTTGTGGTTTTGTCTTATACTCTTCTTTTCAAAATTGCGGCAGCATCCTGCCATGTCTCCCGCCAATCAGGTTTGTTGACTGCTCCAACAACAGTATTTCCGGTTTCTGTTCCGATAAACATACCGTTGTCATATCCCTCAACCTTTCCTAGAGCTGTTGCTGCCTCTTTCGCGCTTGATATTTCATCGCTGGAATATAAATTTGAACCTTGCTTAATTCCTATGGCTAGTCCGCCTGTAATAATTACGGCGGCTCCCAATACATAAGGCCAATTTTTCTTCATCCAGCTTCCAAAACTTCCACCTGCAATTTCTGCAAGCTCTTCCTCGGAAAGATCTTGTGTTATTTCAGAGGTACGCTGTTCAGCAACCATCTGTTCTGCCTGTTTTGTACTGGCTTTAAATTGATTCCGTAATGTTTCAGCGTCAATTTCAGGATATGCTTTGATAATGTTATCAATTGCCTGCTCCGGGCTATCAGCCTGAGTAATTAGTGTCTTAAGTTCTTCTAATAATTCTTTGCCTGCTTTCATAATCATTTCCTCCTTTAACCCTTTAGACCCCAGCCTACTTGACGGTCAAACCAGCCCACTACGTTTTCCATATTGTTAGTCTGCATTGTGGCTATAAAGCCATCCATTTTTCCTTTTCCTTCGGCAAGATTAAAGGCTTCTTTATAAGCAGTATCCTCTGCCGCTTGATATGCATTATTTGCCTTGTATGAACCAATGCGTTTTCCTATTAGCCAAGATGCAGCAAAAAGTCCGACTCCTCCAACAACGTAGCCCCAATTTTTTTTCATCCAGCTTCCGAAGCTGCCACCAGCAACGGCCTCAAGATCATTTTCTGAAAGGTTTGTAACTTCCTCCTGCTGTTTCTGATTAAGATTTGAAATTATCAGGTCTGTAGCTTCTTTTAGTTCTTCTTCAGAAAGTTCTGGGAAAACTTCACAGATTTTTTTGCATGCTTCATTTATGCTGGAACTTCCGTTGATAGCATTAGTCAATTTTGAAAAATCCTCATCCGAAAGATTGTTATTTTCCAGTTTCATTTCGACCATCATTTTTTTCAAGTCGTTTTCGTTCATAATGTACCTCCGTTATTCTTCTTACGTCTATTTATACTCCGCTCGTGGAAAAATGGCTAAAAAAGCAGGAAGAAAAATTTACTTATATAGAAAACTCCGTGAGGGGGTGGAGCACCTGCGAAGCAGTTCGTAAGCAAGCGGAGCTTGCGTCGAATGAAGCGAATAGCGGAAGTGCGGAAGACCCGACCCCGCGAAAGCGGGGACACGGCCGAAGAATTTTCTTTTTCAAAATTTTTAGCCTTTTCTTTCTGGCCGGAGTATAAATAAGTGTAAGACGAAGAAAACGGAGGCACGTTATGACAGAGAATGAATACAAGAAACAGCTTTTGGAGTTGGGTGTAAAAGAAGAGCAGCTGGCTAATATTAATTTTGGGCTGGTTGATGAAATTATTTCGCGGGCAAAAAATATTGATGAGCTTTGTGATTTGATGGTAAAAAATTTCCCTGACTTCCATAAGGATGAATTTAAAAAGGCTCTTACAGAAGCTGCAGAATCGAGTACAAAAGCTTCTGCAGAAGCACAGGATCTTTCTGACGAAGAGCTGGCTGAAGTTGCAGGTGGAAGTGTAGGCAGCTGGATTAAGAAGAACAAAGAGGCGATTGCAATTACAGCATTTTCTCTTCTAGCTGTTGGCGGTTTGATTTATGGTGTTAATAAACTGCTGGACAGTGGCAGTGCAAGTAACAGACCAAGCAATATTTCTGACGGTGACCTCCAGAAGCGACTTGATAGAGTAGATAACTTCCTTTTGCACTAAAATGGAAAAATAAGGCCCGGGGTGCTATAATATTTTCCATATACAAATGGAAAAGCGTCGAATAATTCTTACATTTTTGATTATGACTCTGCTGCTGGCCCTGCTCTTTGTCTGGAACCTTTCGATTGGGTCGGTGCGCATTAGTTTTAGAGAAGTTTCTTCTATATTAATAGGGGCAGGGCAGGGCAGCGTTAATGAAAAAATCATAATGAATATAAGGCTTCCCCGGATTCTGGCGGCAATGATTCTGGGAGGGGCGCTGGCTCTTTCGGGATTTTTGCTGCAGACTTTTTTCCAAAATCCGATTGCGGGACCTTATGTTCTGGGTATTTCTTCCGGCGCAAAGCTTTTTGTTGCCATGACTATGATTTTTCTTTTGAATAAAAGCATTGTTCCGGGCTCTGGGGCTCTGGTTGTGTCGGCTTTTCTGGGCTCTCTTTTAACGATGGGAATTGTGCTTTTATTTTCGCTCAGGGTTCATAAGATGAGCGTTCTGATTGTCTGCGGAATTTTAATCGGCTATATCTGTTCTGCGGTAACTGATTTTTTTATTACCTTTGCAAACGATTCAAATATTGTAAATCTGCATAACTGGTCGGTGGGAAGTTTTTCGGGCATTAACATGGGCGAGGTAAAGCTGATGTCACTTGTGGTTTTTGCTTCTGCGGCTGCTGCCTTTATTCTTTCCAAACCGATTGGCGCTTTTCAGCTTGGAGAAAATTATGCCCGCAATATGGGCGTAAATGTAAAGCTGCTGAGAGTGCTTTTAATTTTGATTTCCAGCCTGCTTTCGGCCTGTGTTACGGCTTTTGCTGGCCCTGTCAGTTTTGTGGGAATTGCGGTGCCTCATCTGGTTAAATCTGCGGTATATACCGCAAAACCGCTGGTGCTGATTCCGGCCTGTTTCTTAGGCGGTGCAATTGTTACGGTTTTTTGTGACGGGCTTGCAAGGATTCTTTTCAGCCCGACCGAAGTTAGTGTAAGCTCTGTAACGGCAGTTCTGCTTGTTCCTGTTGTAATTTATATGATGCTTCGCCGACATTGAAAAACAAAATTCTTATGTTATAATGATTTTAATATGGAAAGTTTGAAAAAGTTTTATGAAAAATTCGTCATGATTCCTGGCGATTTTTATGAAGCAGAATCGCGTAAGAACCGGAATATTGTAAAAATTATTTTTATGGTGTCTGTGTTTTTTGGAGGCTTCTTTCTTTCTTTATCATTCTTTTTAAATCTTTTTTTTAAATTTCAGTTGCGGGCTAATCCATATACCTATTATTCCTATTTTCTTCTGGTTGGGGTTCTGGGCCTTCTTCTTTTAAAAACAAGGCTTCCTTCATCTTTTTTTATTCTTCTGGTTTTGATTTTATCGGAGTATGTAATTACGGTTAATCTTCTGAAGGCGCCTTTTTCGAGCTCTGTGGTAATTTTTATTGGCTTTTTTTTTGCCTTTATTATGGTTCTTAATATGAACCCCGTAATGTTTACAATTCAACTGATTTTGTATATCTGTTTTATTGAAGTTTTTAAGGCCTGCGCTCATATTCAGATGCAGTATCCGGATTCTACTTCCTTTATAAAAAATGTATTCCTTTTTATGCTGGTAATTATTTTTCTTTCCTTCTGGAAGCGTAAATATATAATTGAATCGCTTTTACGGGATGCAAGGCTGGAAAAGGAAAGAAAAAAGGCTGATGAGCTTTTGCACAATATTCTTCCTGATTCTGTTATACAGCAGTTGAAGGTTGATGGAAAATCTCCTCCAAAAAATTATGAAAACATTTCACTTCTGGTTGCGGATATTGTTGATTTTACAAAGACTGCAACAGACCTTCCTCCTTATGTACTTATTCTTGAACTGAATGAAATTTTTTCTGAATACGACAGAATCTGTGAGCTTCACAAGTGCATAAGAATTAAGACTATCGGCGATGCCTATATGGCGGTCTGTGGATTACCTGAAGAAGATCCTGAGCATGCGGAAAACATTATGAACTGCGCCAAAGATTTTATTGCCTGCCTTGATGAAAGAAACAAAAAGTCTCAGATAAAATGGAATATAAGAGTGGGAATTGCGTCTGGAAGTGCAATTGCCGGAATTATCGGGAAGAAAAAATACCTTTATGATATTCTCGGTGAAACGGTTGATACTGCTGTTAAGCTTCAGAATTCCTGTCAGCCTATGCATATCAGAATTTCTGAAAAAACATACCAGCTTTTAAAAGAAAAAGAAGCTTTTGATCCTGTGGAACTTGGAGAAGTTTATGTTTAAAAAGCTTTATCAATTTTTAAAAAAGTTCCGCGCCGGAAAGACAATTTCAGATGACCTTCACGAAAAAAACAGAAATATTCTGGAAAAAATTTATATTTTTTCTATAGTATTTGGTATTTTCGGGCTTGTTTACACAAATTTTACCCCTTCAGGTCTGACTAAAATGACTCTTTTTTACTACAGCTATTATTATTTTGCAGGAATTATAGGGCTTATTCTCTGCTGTACTAATTCGGGAAAATATACTCCGGGGGCTTTTGCTCTAATCAGCTTTTATGCAATTTATATTTTCTTTGTTGCAAACAAATCTCTGATAGAATCTTTAGTCTTTTTTCTGGGTTTTGCGCTTGTGATTGAAATCCTTTTGAATTTGAATCCCCTTGTTTATGTCAGTTGCCTGCTCTTTTCTGAAGTGCTGCTTTTTGCCTTGATTTTGCTGAATGTGATTCACGGAAGAGATGAAGTTAAAGGAATTACCCTTGCTAACCTGATGCTGGTAAATATTATTGCGGTTTACCTTGCCTTCTGGAAAAGGGGAATTATCCTAAGAAAATATTATACCGAAAGCCAGATTGAAGCCGAAAGAAAAAAATCGGAAGGACTTCTTTTGAACGTGCTGCCGCAGAATATTGTAGAACAGCTGCAAAAAAGCGGTAAGGCGGAACCAGAGATTTATGAAAACGTAACGGTACTCTTTTGCGAGTTTTTGAATTTTAAAGACCTTTCTTCTGTTTTTGAACCTGAAGTTCTTGTTAATGAATTGAACTGCATTTATGACCTTTTTGACGAAATTGTTGAAAAGAATTGCTGCCTTAGAATAAAGACTTTTGGTGAAATTTACATGACTGTCTGCGGACTTCCGCTGGAAAATTCTCTTCATGCAGAGCATATTATGGACTGCGCAGAAGAGTTCCTGGCGACCGTAAAAAAACGAAATGAGTCTTCTGAAGTAAAATTTGAAGTAAAGCTGGGAGTCAGTTCCGGTAGTGTAATTGCGGGAATTGTGGGTATAAAAAAATATATTTATGATGTTTTTGGCGATACGGTAAACATTGCCTTTAGAATGAAAACCCTCTGTTCTTCCATGAAAATTAAGGTTTCTCCTGAAACTTATGAGCTTGTTGGAAGTAAATATGATTTTGTAAAACGGACGCCGATTGAAGTTAAAGGTAAAGGCTTAATGGAAACTTATGACTGTGAATAATTTATTGACTGCTTCTGAACTTTCTGCGGGCTATGGCAGGGAAGTTGTTGTTGGCGGAGTTAGCCTTGAAGTGAAGGCGGGGGAGATTCTCTGTCTGATTGGGCCTAATGGAAGCGGAAAATCTACTATATTAAAGACTCTTACCCGGGAGCTTGAGGCGCTGGGGGGAAAGATTTTTGTACTGGGGAAGGATGCGGAAAGGCTTTCAGAACTTGAAGCGGCAAGGCATCTTTCTATGGTGATGACTGAGAAAATCAGGCCGGAGTTTATGAGTTGCCGCGAGGTGGTGGAGAGTGCCCGTTACCCTTATATGGGGCGGCTGGGACTTTTGAGCCAGGAAGATAAAAAGGCGGTAGATCGGGCCCTGAAGATTGTTGGCGCGGAAGGACTTTCTGAAAAACAATTTGGAAAAGTCAGCGACGGGCAGAAGCAGAGGATTATGCTGGCTAGGGCTATTGCTCAGGATACGGAAATTATTGTTCTTGATGAGCCGACTTCCTTTCTTGATATGCGCTATAAGATTGATTTGATTCGTGTTATAAAAAAGCTTGCAAAGGAAGAAAATAAGGCTGTTATTATGAGTCTGCATGAACTGGAACTGGTAAAGGCTGTGGCAGATACTGTTGTCTGTGTTGGAGAGGGAAGTATTGTCCGTACAGGAAAGCCGGAAGAGATTTTTTGCGGGAATTTCATACAGACACTTTACGGGATTAAAGATGATGAATTTGACAATGAAACGGGAATGCTCAAATTGTAAAGTAATAATGATTCAGGGTACTATGTCCAGCGCGGGGAAGAGTCTTCTGGCGGCGGGGCTGTGCAGGATTTTTAAGCAGGACGGCTGGAAGGTGGCGCCTTTTAAATCGCAGAATATGGCGCTTAATTCTTTTGTTACGGCAGATGGTTTTGAAATGGGCCGTGCACAGGTTATGCAGGCAGAAGCTGCGGGTGTGGAAGCAAGTGTGCTGATGAACCCTATTCTGCTTAAACCTACAAGTGACAGAAAATCTCAGGTTATTGTAAATGGCAGGGTCGTGGCAAATATGGATGCCCGTGACTATTTTGAATATAAAAAACAGCTGGTACCGGCTGTAATGGAAGCCTTTGAACAGCTGAGTTCAGATAATGACGTAATAGTGATTGAAGGGGCGGGAAGCCCTGCAGAAATCAATCTGAGAGATAATGATATTGTAAATATGGGGCTTGCCCAGATGGTGGATGCGCCGGTGCTTCTTGTGGGTGATATTGACCGGGGCGGTGTTTTTGCCCAGCTTTTGGGAACTCTTGATTTGCTGGCAGAAAGTGAAAGGGAGCGAGTTAAGGGACTTGTGATTAATAAGTTCCGCGGTGACCTGTCGCTTCTGGAACCCGGCTTACGGGAACTTGAGGCCAGGGGCAGGGTGCCGGTGACTGGCGTAGTGCCTTATATGAAATTAAGCCTGGATGATGAAGATAGTTTGACGGAGAGGTTTGGTGAGTCTTTAAGGGAGAAACAGCCTTCTGCAGGCGCAGGTGTGAAAATCTGCGTAATTCGTCTGCCTCATATTTCCAACTTCAGTGATTTTTCGGTATTTGATCAGTTTGCAGGTCAGGGGCTATTGTTTTCTTATATTGATAAGGCGCCGGAACTTAGAGCGCTTTCTCCTGATATGATTATTATCCCTGGCAGTAAGAATACGATTGGCGACTTACGCTGGCTTAAGGAGAGCGGAATTGCTGATGCAGTGACAGACTTTGCAGGGCGCGGCGGAGTTGTAATGGGAATCTGCGGCGGCTTTCAGATGCTTGGCCAATGGGTTAGTGACCCTGCCGGTGTGGAAGTGGATAAAGGTAGTCGTGAACAGGGACTTGGTCTTTTGAAAGTGACCACTGACCTTGAAAGTGAAAAAATTACGCGTCAGGTAAGTCTGGAAATTGAAGATGCAGGCGGATTTTTCGGTTTTTTGAAGGGAAAAAGTGTGTCCGGCTACGAAATTCATGCGGGAAAAACCCTGCTTGAAAGCGGAAAAGTTTTTGAAGGCCCGGTGGAGACTGGTAGTTCTAATGTGCTTGGTACTTATATTCACGGTTTTTTTGACCAGGGAGATATTGCCTTAAGTTTTGTAAGGGCGCTTGCGGAAAGAAAAGGTATTAAGTTTGGAGTGGAGAACGGTAGTCGCACTGTGGATTTTAAGGCCTTTAAGGAAAGTCAGTATGACTTACTGGCTGATACTCTTAGAAAATCTCTTGATATGAAGTCAATTTACAAGATTATTGGGCTTCCGGAAAAGAAGGAGGCGCGTCATGGACAAGTATAACAAGGTCTACAATCAGATAAAACATAACTGGGATCTTATTGCAAAACCTCTGGACAGCATGGGGCGTTTTGAAGAACTGACGGCGAAAATTGGCGCAATACAGGGGAACCTTTCCCCGTGTCTTGATAGTCTTGCTCTTATAGTTTTGTGCTCTGATAACGGAATTGTTGAAGAAGGTGTGAGTCAGTCTGGCCAGGAGGTTACGGCAATTTGTGCCGGAAATATTGCTGCCGGAAAAAGTGCGGCTGGTGTTATGGCTTCTTTGCTTGGTGTTGATCTTATTACGGTTGATGTTGGAATTGCCTGTAAGGATGAAATTCCAAATGTAATAAATAAAAAGATTCGTGCAGGAACACGTAATTTTATTAAGGAAGCTGCCATGTCCCCTGATGAATGTGAGCGGGCAATTCAGACAGGAATTGAGCTTGCAGGGGAATGCAGTAAAAAATATGATGCAGTCTGTATTGGTGAGATGGGGATAGGAAATACTACAACCAGTGCTGCAGTCGCGGCCGGACTTTTGCGACTGGGGGCAGATGAAGTTTGCGGGCGCGGGGCCGGGCTTTCTGATCAGGGGCTTGCCAGAAAAAGACAAGTAGTTGATACTGCAATAAAAAAGTATGATTTAGTAGACAGGTCTGCACGGGAAATTCTGGAATTTGTGGGTGGTTTTGACCTTGCAGCTATGGCAGGTCTTTGTCTTGGCGCTAAAAAATATGGACTCCCGGTGATTTTGGACGGAGCAATCAGCCTGACAGCTGCTCTTTTGTCTGAAAAATTAGACAGTGGCTGCCGGAACTATTTAATTCCGTCTCACAAAAGCCGGGAACCTCTTACTACAAAAATCTGCGGGGAACTTGGAAAGGATTTTGATCCGGTAATTGATGCAAGCATGGCTCTGGGTGAAGGCAGTGGTGCTGTTATGATGGCCGGTCTTTTACGCACGACACTTGAAGTTTACAATAAGGCCTTGAAGTTTGAAGCTTCCGGCGTGGCTCAATACGAAAGGAAGTTAAAGTGATTTATCTTGTTTACGGAGCAAGCGGAAGCGGTAAGTCAGCATTCGCAGAAAAGCTGCTGGCAGAATTTCCGGACTGTAAGAAATATTATATTGCTACCATGATGGCCCGGAAAGATGACGCTGACGCACAGAAAAAAATAGCACGGCATAAGACTCTTCGGGCTGGCAAAGGTTTTATTACTATTGAGCAGCCCCTTGATGTGGGAGAAATTGAAGATAAGCATGAGCTGCAGAAAGAATGCGGTCTTCCCGGCAGAAAGACTTCTGCACTTTTGGAATGTATGTCTAACCTATGTGCAAACGAAATGTTTTCCTGCCGGAGTTGTGAAGATGGTATTCAAAAATCAGAAAATGAGGTCTGCCGTAAAATTCTTTTGGATATTAAAAAGCTTTCTTCTGTTTTCCAAAACCTTGTAATTGTTACAAACAATGTGTTTGATGACGGCCTGAAATATGATGAAGCAACTCAGAAATATATACGGGCTCTTGGAAAAATCAACTGTGAACTTGCCGCAATCTCTGATAAAGTATATGAAGTGGTAGTTGGAATTCCCCTGGAGTTAAAATGAAATTATTTAGTGCAGTCTTTCAGTTTTTTAAATCGCTTACAGTTGCTTTTTCAATTTATTCAAAAATTCCTGTGCCGCGATTTAACTGGGCTTCTGACGATATGAAGTATCACCTCTGTTTCTTTCCATGGGTGGGAGCGGTAATCGGTGCTGCAGAATGGGGCTGGTATAAGCTTTATTTTGAGCTGCTGGATAAAGCCACAGTGGCAGAAGGTATTTTTGCCTCAAATCATATCTTTTATTCTCTGATTGCAATTGTTATTCCAATTCTTATAACAGGCGGCTTTCATCTGGATGGATATCTGGACACAATGGATGCCCTGCATTCCTATGGTGACAGGAAGGAAAAACTGGAAATATTAAAAGATCCTCATGTGGGGGCTTTTGCCATTATTACTTTTGCAGTTTATTTGATGCTTGCGCTGGCTTTTTTGACTTTAATAAACCTGGAGTCATCAAAAGCAGTGGCTTGCATCTGCTTCTCTTTTTTTATTTCACGCTGTCTTAGCGGTTTTAGTGTTCTGGTTTTTCCAAAAGCAAAGCCTGACGGGATGTTAGCTGCGGAAAGTACAACTAAAAAGCCTCTTTTTGTAATTGTCAGCCTCTTGCTTCAGCTTATTATTGCTGCTGCCGCTATGGTTTATTTTTCCGGTATTTCAGCTCTTATTACGCTGTCTGCAATTTTACTTTCTTTTCTATATTACTATGTCATGAGCAAAAAAAACTTTGGCGGAATTACAGGCGACCTTGCAGGTTTTTTTGTATGCATATCAGAGCTTGCTGCAATGATAGTTCTCTTTTATCAAAGATAGATGTGGGAACCGGCCTTGCAATGGGAAATGCCTGTGACGAGGTTAGGGCGGTTGCTGATGAAATCACTCTGGATAATAACAGCGACGGAATTGCCGAATCTCTTTACAGGCATTTACCTGAAGTATTTACAAATTAAGTAATTACTCTGTAATTACATCAAGGTTAGGATATTCAGAAAAATCAATTACTGCAGAAGGATCAATAGCTACAGTAGCGTTCTTTACAATGTGAACGCGGGCTTTTGGATGTGCTTTTGCAGTAAGTTTTGCACATTCTGAAACACAGTAATCATAGCAAAGTCCTACAACGTAAATGTCACAGGCTTCATCTTTTGGTGCTTTTTTGTATGAAAGCAGGTCAACGCCGTATTCTTCAACATTTACGTTTTCACCTTTCATAATTTTTACGGATTTTTTCTGATTGTAGTCAGCCTGGAATTTCCAGAAAATCTCAGAACCTGCAGTATTCTGAACACAGTGCGCAGGCCAGATTCCATTCTGTTTTTTAAAAGAGCAGTGATTTACCGGATGATTATCGCGGGTAAAAACATATGTGTCGAATGTGGTTGAATTTTTAAGATTTTCGATTTCTGAACAGGCTTTTGCCCAGTTTTCATAACCAACGGCAAGAGAACCATCAATAAAATCATTCTGGATGTCTACAAAAGCAAGGATTTTCTTTTCTGCAGATGCAACACCAGAGAAGGCAAAGGCACACAACATGCCCAACATAAATTTTTTCATAAAAGACTCCAATATGTGATTTTCACAACGAACCTTTCATGATAATCCATGTTTAGTGCGGTACCAGACACAGTAACCGAATTGGCAATCTGATTCGAAAAAGTTGCTTTATTTTATTGAAGATGAATCTTTGCGTCAAGAATTTTTAAAATAAATTGAATTGACATGATTTTATGGCTCATATATTATCTGCGGTGTGAGGTAAACTTATGAGAACAGATATTGGTGCAAAAGAAATTTTATTCCCTATGCCGGTTTTGATTGTCGGTACTTATGATGAAAATGGCAAACCTGATGCTATGAATGCAGCCTGGGGTGGCATTGGTGATACAAAAGAGGTTTTTCTGTGCCTTGACGGCTCTCATAAAACTGTAAAAAACCTTTTAAAACAAAGGAATTTACAGTAAGCCCTGCAACTCTTGCAAGCGTAATTCCGGCTGACTATGTTGGAATTGAATCTGCTAACAAAGTAGACAACAAAATTGAAAAATCAGGCCTTCATTTTGAGAAATCAAAAAATGTGAATGCCCCTGTTTTTGCAGAGTTCCCTGTAACTCTTGAATGCCGCCTTAAATCTTATGATGAAAAGACAAGCCATCTCTTTGGTGAGATTGTAAATATCACTGCAGATGACTCAGTTCTTACAGATGGCAAAATTGATATTTCAAAGCTCAAGCCAATTTCTTACAACCCTGTAGCACATACTTACCATGTTGTTAATGGCGAGCCATGTGCCGCAGCTTTTAGCTGTGGTTCGGCCTTGAAGTAAGCAGGATCAGTGCAATAATCATAATTACCGGGAAAATACCTCCGGCAAGAAGTCCGCGCTGGAGGTTGTCGCCGGCAAGCTGGCTGATGTTTCCTACAATGGCAGGACCCGCAGATCCCCCAAGGTCGCCGGCCATTGCGAGCATTGCAAAAAAGGCAGTACCGCCCCGCGGGATTCTTGGCGAACAGATGCTGATTGTTCCCGGCCACATAATTCCAACCGAAAATCCGCAGATTATACAGCCCAAAAGTCCCAGAATCGGGAGTGGCGAAAGTGATGCCATCAGATAACTTATAATGCAAAGTATGCCGGAACCAATCATAAATTTTTTGAGGTCCAGGCGGTCACCAAATTTTCCAAAAATAGCACGGCAGGTTCCCATGGTAACGGCAAAAAGACAAGGTCCTGCAAGGTCGCCCGCAGTTTTAGAAAGTCCCAGGGCGCTTTCTGCAAAGGCTGATGCCCACTGTGCCATTGAGAGCTCTGAAGCGCCGGCGCAAATCATAAGGATTACGGCAAGGTAAAAAAGCGGAAGCCGGAACAAAGCGGCAATACCCATGCCTTTTTCTCCGCCGGTCGGGTGTTCAATAGGGCAGGTAGCAAAATTAAAGATGTTATAAAGTGGCACAATGCCCCAAAGACAGGCAAGAAGCTTCCAGTTTTGTATGCCAAAAAACTTAAAAAACAGTGTTGAAAGTACAATTACGCCAACCGAGCCCCAGCAGTAGAAGGAATGTAAAAGACTCATTGTTGCTTCTTTGTGTTCAAAAGGACAGGCTTCTACAATAGGGCTGACAAGTACTTCTATTAATCCGCTTCCAATCGCGTAAACTACAACACTGAGGACAATTCCTATAAAAGGATCGGGAAGGGCTTCTGGTAAAAATGCCAGCAGTACAAGTCCAGCAGCAGAACAGACTTCAGACGCAACTACGCATTTTCTATATCCGATTTTATCAACAACCTGGGCACAGATGATATCCACAACCAGCTGAGTCATAAAGAAAACTGCCGGAATAAGAGCAATTTTTCCGAGTGGAATAGAGTAAGTATGGTGGAAAGTCAAAAAGAGCAGCGGTGCAAAATTAGCCGCAATTGCCTGAGTAATAAAGCCAAGATAGCATGCGATAAGGGTTTTCTTGTAGTTTGGAGTCTGCATAGGTTTAGAATATCATAGAAAACTTAATTTTGATATAATTAATTTATGGAACTTATCATCGGTGGTTACGCGCAGAATAAAGTAGAATACGCTAAGTCTCTTGAGCCGGATGCGGAAATTATTAACGACCTTCATCTTATGATTAAAGGCTGCCTTGAAGCCGGAATGAATTCAGATAAGATTTGGCAGGAGATTAGGACTCGCATGACTGCAGCAGAAGAATGCGGAAAAAAAATCATAATAATCAGTGATGAAATTGGCTGTGGAATTGTTCCTGTGGATGCTCTGGAGCGGGAATGGCGCGAAGTAACCGGGCGAATTTTGTGTAATCTTGCAGAAGAGGCAGAAAAAGTAACCCGAATTGTGATGGGACTGCCTCAGGTGATTAAAGAATAGCCCCCACTCATATAATCAGACAAAAGCTATTTTTTCCTTTTCATTGACTTTTATTTTTATTATCTTTAGTATGATACGGATGTTAGTATTTGCTAACATCTACTGCAATTTGTTGTTATTACAACATTACTGTTTTCACGATTGTGTTATTGTTTAGTTATATCATATTAAAGAGGTGCAAAAAATGGACTTAGCGGAAATTGATGAGAATGGAAAGGGTTTGTTGTTTTTTGGAAATACTAAGGTTGAACGCCTTGAAAAGGTTGAAGGGCAGCCTAATGTTTATCTTTTGCAGACAACAATTGAACTTGAACGACCGACTCAGCTTTCGCCTAAATCCGGACAGTTTTATCTTATCCGCTCTGCAAAATCTGCCGTAAACTATAACCGCCCGATAAGCGTTTACCACGCAGAAGAATGGATTAATAACGAGGGTAAAAAGAAGGTTACAGTTCAGTTTTTGATGCTGGAAAAGGGCCGGGGAACAGGGGAGCTCTGCCACATGACTCTCTGGGATGATATTTCTGTAATTGGCCCTCTGGGAACCCCATGGCCGGTTGAAGAGTGTCAGGAGATTGTCCGAAAAAATCCGGGTAAGGCAAAAATCTGTATTGTGGGTGGCGGAATCGGAGTTGCTCCGGTTGCAAATCTTGCCCACAGCCTGCCAGACGGCTCTTATGATTTTTATGCTGCCTTCAAATCTGGCTCTTACGGCCTTGAGCACGTAAAGGCGAATAAACTTGCAATCACAACTGATGACGGTTCCTGCGGAATTCAGGGGATGCTGCCTTGTGCCCTTTCTAAAGAAGCGGTAAAAGAAGCCGGATACGAGCTTATTCTTGCCTGCGGCCCGACTCCCGCACTTGTTTATGTAAAAGCCCTGGCAGAAGAACTTGGAATTAAATGCTATATCAGCATGGAACACAGAATGCTCTGCGGTCTTGGTGCCTGCCTTGGCTGTACGCTTGAAACTACTGAAGGCCTTAAACGCTGCTGTAAGGACGGACCTGTTTTTGACGCTTCTAAAATCATATTTGAAAAGCCTTTCCGCCGCCGTCTTCCTCTGGAAAAAGACCAGGAGCCTGATTTGAGCGTAAACATTGCGGGAGTGCATTTTAAGAACCCGACTATAGCCAGTGCCGGTACCTTTGCATTTGGACAGAACTTCCGCGGGGTAAGCGACGTGGCCGCGTGGGGAGGCATTGCCTCTAAGGGATGTACCTTTGAGCCACGCGAAGGAAATCACGGAGAACGTTCTCTTGAAGTTGCAGGCGGTAACATGAACTCAATCGGATTGCAGAACCCTGGAATTCCGACATTTATAAAAGAACTGCTCCCTGGCATGATTGGGCTTGGACCTGTTGTAATTGCAAACCTTGCCGGAAGTGACATTGAATCTTATGTAGAAGGCGCAAAACTTCTTGATAAAACTGACTGCGACATGATTGAGCTTAATATCAGCTGTCCTAACGTAAAGGCCGCTGGTCTTGCATGGGGACTTAGTCCTGATACAGCCTACTACTGTGTAAGCTCTGTCCGCGCCGTAACCAAAAAGCCCCTCATGGTAAAGCTTTCGCCAAACGCGCCTGATAACCGTCCGATTGCTCTTGCCTGTATTAAGGCTGGTGCCGACGCCCTCAGCATGATAAACATGGTTCACGGTGTTGCAATCGATATTGAAAAAGGAAAGCCTTTCTTTAATAACGTTCATGCGGGCTACTCTGGTCCTGGTCTTAAGCCTCTTGCTCTCCGCATTGTTTACGACGTTGTAGAAGAAATCAATAAACTTCCGCCGGAACAGCGTATTCCGGTTGTTGGAATCGGTGGTATTTCGACCTGGCAGGATGCGGTTGAATTTATCATGGCAGGGGCAAGCGCGGTTGAAATAGGGCAGGCTAAGTTTACCAACCCGAATGTTGCAATTGATGTTGTGAACGGATTGCGCACCTTTATGAAGAGTCACGGCTATCACAATCTTGAAGAAATGCGGGGAATTGCACAGGTGAAACATCCTACAGTGCTTGGCCCGGGTGATGAGCGTGCAAAATATGCTGAACTAAAAAGCATGATTCTTGCCGACAAGCCTGTTGTTTCTAACCTGAGCGGCTGTAACGTGTGTATAAATTAAGGGCAGGGCAATAAAAAAGTTAGTCAAAGCTAATTGACTAAATCCTCTCAAATATATATCTTGTTATATATAACTAACTTAGGCATGCCTAACTAAACTGGCATTTAGGAGGATTTAAAAAATGGCATTTGCTAACAAATGGGTTGCTTTTGGTGTTGGAGTTCTTGCAGGAGCTGCAGCAGTTACACTGGTAAAAACACCTGCTTTCAAAAAGGCTTGTGCAGCAGTTGTAGGAAAGGGCTTGCAGCTTAAAGATGAAGCTGCAGCTTTTGCAGAATCTGTAAAAGAAGATGCTCAGGATATTGTTGCAGAAGCAAAATACAACAATCAGAAAAAAGCCGAAGCAAAGGCATAAAAAAGTGACTGTCTCTATCCATCACGCTCTGCCGGGAAGAATCCGAATCCATTATAATATGGGGGAGGTGACTTCCCGGCAGGCAATTCTTGCACAAAGTTTAATTGCAGTTCAGGAAGGCATAACCGATATTTCTATAAACACAAAAATCGGTTCATATCTTGTTTACTTTAATCCTTCTGTCATAAGCCAGAATCAAATTGAAAATCTTTTTAAGGCTCTTGGAGCAAAATATCTGGAAGACAAAAAGCTTCTGGAAGCTGTGGCTCAGATTCCGGAAACTGAAAGCATTATGGGAATTTTTATTTCCACGATGATTGATTATTTTTTCAAAAAATGTCTCCCACTTCCTTTGAGAAAAATTCTTCTATATAAAAATATAATTCCGCGTATCTGCGAGGCTCTTGAAGCCATGGTTGGTGGAGGAAAAATCTTCAGCACTCAGCTTCTGGACGCTACAGCCCTTACGGTTGCGGCTCTTACCGGAAATACAAATACAGCAAGTCAGATTGCCATGCTTTTGCAGATGGGTGAAGATATTGAAGAGGTTACGAAACGAACTTCTTATGGAAATCTTGCTCATTCACTTCTTGCTTCTGATGAAAAAGTTCACGTTATTGAAGGAAATGAGGAAAAAACAATTCCTGTCGACGCTCTTAAAAAAGGAGACCTTGTTGTTGTTCGTGAAGGCAGCATGATTCCTTGCGATGGTGCTGTTGAAAGCGGTGAGGGAATGGTAAATCAGGCAAGCATAACAGGGGAATCTCTTCCTGTAGAAAAGAAAGAAGGCTCCGGGGTCTTTGCGGGAACGATTTTAAGTGAAGGGGAGCTTTATATCCGTGTCCGTTCTACAGGTCAGGATACAAAGGTTCAGAATATTATCCGCATGATTGATAATTCCCAGAACCTTAAGGCTAATGTTCAGAAACGCTCTGAACTTCTTGCAGAAAAAATCGTGCCTTTTAATTTTGCCCTTGCGGGTCTTACCTGGCTTTTTACGAGAAATGTCGTAAAAACAATGTCGACTCTGATGGTCGATTATTCCTGTGCCATGAAGCTTGCAGCGCCGATTGCGGTTTTATCTGCCATGCAGCAGGCGGCCGGTCTTGGCATTTCTGTAAAGGGCGGAAAATATCTTGAAGAAGCGGCAACCGCAGAAACTATTATTTTTGATAAGACAGGAACACTGACTTTTGCAAATCCTACTCTTGAAAAAATTTATCCTATGAAGGGTTTTGATGAGGATTTTGTTTTGCAGACTGCGGCCTGCCTTGAAGAGCATTTTCCTCATCCTCTTGGAAGGGCAGTTGTTGCTGCGGCAGACGCAAAGG
This sequence comes from Treponema sp. JC4, assembly GCF_000260795.1. Lineage (GTDB taxonomy): Bacteria > Spirochaetota > Spirochaetia > Treponematales > Treponemataceae > Treponema_D. The sequence goes on along the minus strand of NZ_AJGU01000003.1, from coordinate 52,088 downwards.
GTCTTTTACATCCCGAAAATCATACTAAGGTTGAATATATTGTTGCACACGGAATTGCTTCTACACTCGATGGTAAAAAAGTCCGCATAGGAAGCGCTCATTTTATCTTTGATGATGAGGCTATTCCGTGCCCTTCCCAGGTTTCTGATATTCAAAAGGAATCTCTGGATAGCGGAATGTCGCTTCTTTATCTTTCTTATGATGACAGGCTTTGCGGCGTTCTTGCAATAGGTGATCCTGTCCGCCAGGAAGCGGCTGATGTAATTAAGGCTCTTCGTAAAACAGGCATTCAGCGCTGCGTGATGATTACGGGAGACACAGAAGGGGCTGCAAAAAAGATTGCCTCTGCTGCCGGAATAGATTTTTATTATTCCCAGGCTTTACCGGAAGACAAGGTTTCTTTAATTGAAAAGGAAAAGACTGGCGGCAAGGTTATTATGCTGGGAGACGGCATTAATGATGCACCTGCTCTTGGTGCTGCTGACGTTGGTATTGCGATTGAAGGCAGTTCTTCTATTGCAAGTGATACAGCGGACATTGTGCTTACGGAAGGCGGCCTTGAAAATGTTGTTGTAACAAGACAAATCGGCCAGAAACTTATTTCAAAAATCACTGATAATAATCTTTTGATTGTTGAGCTTAATTCTCTTCTTCTTTTGCTTGGAATGTTCGGTCTTATTTCTCCTCAGCTTGCGGCAGTTTTGCATAATTCTGCAACGGTTGGAATCAGCGTAAAAGCAATGCAGCCACTAATGATTGAAGAGGCCAAGAAATGATGGTAACAAGTTTTTTTCCGGGAAGAATAAGGCTCCGCGCTCCTGTTTTTAGGGAAGAAGATCTGGTAGAAAGGGCAATCGGGATTTTAAGAAAATTTCCTGCGCTTAAAAATATCGATAATAATTTGCTGACTGGCAGTGTCCTGATTGAATACGAAGCTGACAAGGTTCCTATGGAAAAATTACTTTCTTTGAAGGATTTTTTTATGGAACTTGCAAAAGAGGCAGAAGGCTTTGACGGGACAAACCGCGGCAAAATTCTTGAGCTGCTTGAAAAGCTGGATAAACTGATTTAGGGACGAGATATAGTCATTTCTGAAATTCCGGGAATGACTAATTTAATAAAATAAAAGTTAGGTAAAACTAACAATAGAGGGTAAATATATGAAAGAACTGACATTAGAACTTGGCGATGTTGAAACTACAGCCTTAATTCCGGTTGCAATTAAAGCAAGCGAAACTCAGCGAAAAAAATCACGTTTTCAGGATCATATGGCGGTAAAAATTATTGAGCATTTGAAGCTTGATACAAAGCCTTTTGATAAGTTTATGTCGCACGAAGGCGTTATTGCCCGCTCAATTATGCTTGACCGCATGGTTAAGGCTTTCATAGAAAAGCATCCGGACTGCGTAATCGTAAATATGGGAGCTGGTTTTGACAATAGGTTTTCCCAGGTAGATAACGGCCGCATTTCCTGGTTTGACTTAGACCTTCCTGATTCAATAGAACTTAGAAAAAAAGTATATGAAGAACACGACAGGGTAAAAATGATTCCTGGCAGCGTACTTGAAGATTCCTGGTGTCCCCAGGTTGTGGCAGAAATCCAGAAAAAGAATGCAAGAGTTCTTTTTCTTGCAGAAGGTCTTTTTATGTACCTTACCCTTGAAGAAGTCGGAAAATGCCTTAAAATCCTTAAAAAACATTTCCCACAGGCAACTCTTTATGCGGAAACCAACAATCCTCTTATGGTTAAAAATGAAAAACTCCACGACACCGTAAAGGCAACTAATGCCGTATTTAAGAGCGGCACCTGGAGCGGGGAAGAGTTCTGTGCTTTGTGTGACGGCCTCCGCTTTGTTGAAGAACACAGCTTTAATGAAGAAATGAGCCGCTACTCTTTTGGCGGCTGGCTTTTTGCAAAACTTCTTCCAAAAATGAACGACCGCTGGGCAAGTTTTGAATTTTAACACCGCGAGCTCTGACCGGCTCGCCTCCATAGGAGAGAAAAATGTCTGATAAAAAAAAGAAAAGCCTGTTAAGCTGGATTTTCCGCTTTGCAGGGCAGAAAAAGCCAATGTATGTTTTGAGCATATTCTTTGCAGTTCTTTGTGTAGCCTGCGCGATTATGCCCTATGTTATGATTGCTCAGATTGTCCGCCAGCTTTTAGGGGGCATCCGCGACTTGAACCTTTACATAAGGGAATGCGCAATTGTTGCAGCCTTCTGGGCGGGAAACGTAATCTTTCATATGATTTCCACAAGCCTCAGTCACATTGCAACTTTTAATGTGCTTGGAAACATCCGTAAAAGTCTTTGTGACAAGCTTGCCAGAGTTCCTCTTGGAAGCGTACTTGATATGCCTTCCGGTACTCTCAAAAACATTTTAATAGAAAGAATTGACAGCATGGAAACAACTCTTGCCCATATTCTTCCTGAATGGACGAGTAACCTGCTGCTTCCTGTTGTGATGTTTGTTTACCTTTTTACGCTGGACTGGCGGATGGGATTAGCTTCTCTGATAACCCTTCCTATCGGACTAATTTCTTCCTGCTTTATGATGATAAACATGCAGGAGCGTTTTAATTACGCGATAGAAAAAACAAAAGTTCTGAATGATACCGCCGTTGAATACATAAACGGAATTGAAGTTATCAAGGCTTTTGGAAAATCTAAGGCTTCCTACGAAAAGTTTACAAAGGCCGCAAAGGAAGGTTCTGACTGCTATGTTGAATGGATGCGCGACTGCATCTGGCCTTTTACCATTGCCTTTGTAATTGCGCCTTCAACTCTGCTTTCAATTCTGCCAATTGGCGGCCTTTTCTTCCTTAGGGGCACTCTTACCGCCGTCGATTTCATAACAATCATCATTCTTTCAATAAGTATAATTCAGCCCCTTCTTACGGTTTATTCTTACCACGATGACATTGCTAAAGCCGGTGTAATTTTTGGCGAGGTAGGCGGCATTATGGATATGAAGGAGCTTGACCGCCCGGAAAGTGACACCGAAAGTCCAAAAGACAATTCAATCACGTTGAGGAATGTTCGCTTTAGTTACCATAAAGAAATTGAAGGGGAGGAGAAAAAGGAAATCCTCCACGGTATTAATCTTTCTCTTCCTCAGGGCAGCTATACAGCCTTTGTTGGCCCGAGCGGAAGCGGTAAGTCTACCGTTGCCCGCCTGATTGCTTCCCTCTGGGATGTAGATTCCGGTTCTGTGGAAATTGGCGGAGTAAACATCAAAAAACTTTCGCTTGAAGAATACAACCGCCGCGTTGCCTATGTAAGCCAGGAAAACTTTTTGTTCGATATGAGCGTTCGTGAAAATATCCGCCTTGGAAAACGCGATGCCAGTGACGAAGAGGTCGAAGAAATTGCCAGAAAATCCGGCTGCTACGATTTTATTATGAGCCTGGAAAATGGTTTTGACACAATCGTTGGCGGAAGCGGAACTCATCTGAGCGGGGGTGAACGCCAGCGTATTGCAATTGCCCGTGCCATGATGAAGGATGCCCCTATTGTGATTCTTGATGAAGCCACCGCCTATACCGACCCGGAAAACGAAGCAATCATCCAGCAGAGTGTTGCCCGCCTTGTAAAAGGTAAGACTCTGATTGTAATTGCCCACCGCCTTTCTACCGTTTCTGATGCAGACAAAATAGTTGTAATTAAGGACGGTCAGATTGACAGCGAAGGAACTCACGAAGAGCTGCTTAAAAAAGGCGGTCTTTACAAAGACATGTGGGAGGCACATATAAGTGCCAAAGACAGCGTCTAACGGGGCGTTGCGGGGTGTCCCCGCAGAGAGGGTAGCCCGCAACGAAGTGCGGGCGTAGGGGGAGACTTCCCCCAACAGGAGACAATATGTTTGAAATTTTACGAAGATTTTTTAAATTTTGCGATGCCGAAAACCGCAGGAAGTTCCACCTTTCAATTGCGCTTGGAGTGGTTAATTCCTTTTTTATGGCGCTTAGAATTGCTGCCGTAGCCGTAATGATTCAGGGTGTAATTCTAAATCAGAGCCAGGGAAGGGATTTTGAAGAAAAAACAATCTGGCTTTCATTCGGAATCATACTGGTAAGTACAATTTGTGCAATAATCACAAAAAAGAATATGTCTATGCTGCAGACCGAAGGCGGCTACCGCACCTGCGCAAAAAAGCGAATCGAAATTGCCGAACATTTGCGCTATCTGCCTATGGGCTACTTCAATGCAAACTCCCTCGGCCAGATTACTTCGGTAACGACCAATACTATGGAACTGGTAGGGGACGTTGCAACCCGCGCCGTAATGCTGGTTACCCAGGGACTTCTGGATTCTGCGTTGATTATCTTTATGATTTTCTTTTTTGACTGGCGGATTGCCCTTGTTGCCCTTGCAGGTTTTCTGCTCTTTCAGTTTGTAAATGTTTTTATGCGTCTTGCCGTAAAAAATATTTCCTCGCAGAAGACCCAGGCCGACGAAGCTCAGATAGAAAAGATTCTGGAATACATTCAGGGCATTGCCGAAGTAAAAGCCTATAATCTTACAGGAAGCCGCCGCAAGGATCTGAACGCTAAAATTGACCGCTGCATAAAAAACTGCATTGGAATGGAAATGCGCTGTATTCCTATTTCCGCCCTTCAGAGCCTTGTTGCAAAGCTTACCGGCGTTGCCATTATGTTTGCTTCAATTTTCTTTTATCTTGGCGGCACTATGGAGCTTGCAAACTGCGCCGTAATGCTTATCTGTTCTTTTATGCTCTTTACTGCCCTGGAAGCCGGCGGAAACTATTCTGCACTTTTAAGAATCATTGATATCGGTGTAAAAAAAGCCCAGGCAATTCTGGATTTGCCGACTATGGATATTGAGGGTGCCGAAAATCGAAAAAGCGTTAAAAACGACAGTCCGTCGCGACTGTCGTTTAGCTTTATCGATAAAACGGCTCGGCAAGCTGGGCTTGCCGTTGAGCCTGTCGAAAACACCATCTGTGCTCAAAACATTACCTTCGCTTACGACAAGCGTAAAATCATCGACGGCGTATCGCTTACAATTCCAGCGGGCAGCACTACTGCCTTTGTCGGCCCCAGCGGCGGCGGAAAAACAACCCTCTGCCATCTGCTTTCCCGCTTCTGGGATGTAGATTCCGGCTCTGTTACCCTTGCCGGAAAAAATGTGCGCGATTACGACATGGACAGCCTTATGAAAAATTTCAGCTTTGTTTTCCAGAATGTCTATCTCTTCCACGACACAATTGCCAACAACATCCGCTTTGGCCAGCCAGAGGCTCCAATGGAAAAGGTAATAGAAGCTGCGAAAAAAGCCTGCTGCCACGAATTTATTTCTGCCCTGCCGGACGGTTACAACACTGTGATTTGGGAAGGGGGCGCAAATCTTTCCGGCGGCGAACGCCAGCGCATTTCAATTGCCCGTGCAATTATGAAAGACGCTCCAATCATCATTCTGGACGAAGCAACGGCCAACGTTGACCCGGAAAACGAACGCGATCTTATGGCAGCCGTAAGCGAACTTACGAAAGAGAAAACCGTAATTATGATTGCCCACCGCCTAAAAACTGTGCGCAATGCAAATCAGATTTTTGTTATCGATAAGGGAAAGATTGCAGAATCCGGTACTCACGGGCAGCTGGTCAAGAAAAACGGTATCTATGCCCGCTTTATAGAAAGCCGAAAAGCTGCCGTTTCATGGAAGCTGTAAAAAGAGGTATTTATGAAAGTTAAAAAGATTAATGAATGGTTTGAAAAATTCGGGCGTTTTGAAGTAAAGCGCCGCTGGTTCTTCCTTATAGGTCTTATTCTTGTTTCTGTCATAGGCAGCATGGGACTTTCCCGGCTTAAGCTTGATAACGGGGAAGAAGACTGGTTTGACGACTGGGAAACCACAAAACAGAATCAGGATCATTTTGAAGATATTTTTGGTTCTACAGACAGCCTTCTGGCTCATATCAAGGCGGATGATGTTTTCGCGTCAGACGTTCTTGAAATGATTGACCAGCTTGGAGACGACCTTTTAAAAAGCGTTCCTTATGCAAAAAGTATTACTTCCCTTATGGAACTTTCAATTCCAATCGGCGAGGAAGACAGTATCGAAGTCAAAAGCCCTTTTGAAGATGGCGTTCCTTCAGACCCGCAGGAACTTGCACGGAAAAAGGCCTTTATTCTAAGCCGCGAATCTCTTGTAAATACTCTTGTCAGTGCCGACTCTACCGAAACCTGGCTTATCGTAAATCTTGAACACTATTCAGAAAATATGACAGACGCAATGGTAAAGATTGCACCTCCTGCCATGAAGATTTTTAATGACCCAAAGTATAAATCAGATAAGTGGGAAATCCGCCCGGCAGGCATGAGCTACACCGAGTTTGAAGAAGAAGCCGTAACAATGAATCAGCTTGTTACTCGCATCTCGCTGGGATTTTTAGTCATGCTTGTCTGCCTTATAATCTTTATCCGCTCGCTGCGGGGAATTGTGGTTCCTGCCATTTCTACAATCGGTGCCCTTACAACCACACTTGGTTTTTCCGGCTGGATGGGAATTAAGGGTAACAACTCAATGATTATGGTAACAGTGCTGCTTTCCATGGCCCTTGCTGTTGGTTATTCGGTTCATTACATCAACAGCTTTAAGATGTACTTCCGTAAAAGCGGAAAACGCAAGGAATCAGTTATCATGGGTGTGCGCGATTCCGGCTGGGCGCTGTTTTTTACAGTTATTACAACAATGGCTGGTATGCTTTCCTTCCTTTCTGCAGGAATCAAGCCTATGCGCTGGGTAGGAGGAATTACTGCTGCTACGGTTTTTGCAGTCTTTGCCTACATCATAATCCTTTTGCCGGTTCTTTACTCCTTTGGAAGAGATAAGGCTCCAGACCCTGACTTTGTGGAAGCTGAAGGCGCTACTAAATCTGACCTTCAGGTGGAAGCGATGGGAAAGACTATCCTCAATAAAAAGTGGATTACTGTGATTGCCTCAGGTCTTATAGTTCTGGCCGTTATTCCTGGTATTTTCAAAATCAAGGTGAATATGAATTACTCAGATATGATGGGGGAGCGTACTCCTTACATTAAGCGCCTTCTTGAAATCACAAGGAGTCAGCTGGGAAGCCAGTACGATTACGAGGTTTTAATTGAATACGCTGATGAAGATGTAATAAAAAATCCCCAGGTTCTTAAAAAAATGGATATTCTTGCAGACAGAATCGGAACTTTGAGTCAGACAAAAGTTTCCAACGGAAAGCCACGTGTTTCTTCTGTTACAAAAATTATTAAGGAAATGAACCGTACTTTGAACGGAGACGACCCTGCTGCCTACATTATTCCAGATGACCAGGATCTTGTAAGCCAGATTATGTTCCTTTACGAAATATCCGGTGGAACAGATTTGTATGATTACATAAGCGATGACTTCAGGGCGGCATATTTAAAGGTAGAACTTGCCGGCTATGATGGTGAAGAGATTGTAAAAAATCTTGCCGAAGTTAAAAAATGGATTGCAGAACTCTTCCCTGATGCCCCGAATGCAGGTGTTGTTGGAGAGGCTGTTCAGTATGCCCAGATGAACGGAAAACTTGTCCGCGGTTCAATCAAATCTATTGGAACTTCTCTTATCATAATTCTGATTCTGCTGGTTCTTGCTTTTACTTCTTTAAGAACGGGCTTTATTGCAATGATTCCGAATGTGGTACCGATTATCCTGATTGGCGGGGTTATGGGCTATGCAAGCGTAAATCTTGATATGATTACCGCCATGATTATGCCTATGATTCTTGGTATTGCCGTTGACGATACAATCCATTTTACAAACCATATCAAATATCACTTTGAACTTACCGGAGACTACCGCAGCGCAATAGAAAATTCCTACCGCGAAATCGGTAAGACAATGATTATGACAACAATAATCCTCTGCGCTATGTTTGCAATCTTCCTTACAAGTACTATGAATGTTCTTGTAAATATAGGCTGGCTTTCAATCTTAGGACTTGGAAGCGCCCTGATTGCAGATTACACAATTACTCCGGTTCTGATTTACATTACAAAGCCTTTTGGAAATAAGAAATAGCATAAAAAAACTGGTGAGCTAAAACTCACCAGTAAAAATCCTTTTAATAAACTCTCTAAAAATCCGATTTTTATTTCAAAGCAGCAGCTGCCCATTCCTTGCATTTTGCAATATCTGCATCTTCTGGGGTAAGGTGAACCATAAGAGGTTCTGCGGCGCTTACTGCACCAACGCTTTTTACGCGGTCTTCCCAGTCGCGGAGCCACTGACCGTCGCCCCAGTCATAGGAACCAAAAAGTCCTACTTTTTTGCCGCTCAAAGAACCTTCAATTGCTGCAAAGAATTCTTCCATTGTGTCTTCAAGAACTTCATCACCCATTGCAGGGCTTCCTAAAAGAATTACGTCGCTTGCTGTAACGCCAGCCTGGTCTGCGCTGTCTGCAGTGCCAAATACAACCTCATTTCCGGCTGCCTTTACAGCCTCGCAGATTGCATTTGCCATAGCTTCAGTGTTTCCTGTTGTAGATGCATAAATTACACTTACTTTCATAATTTCTCCTATGCGGCTTTCACCGCCTTATTGTATTCATAAATGATTTGAGGAATTGTATATCCCCGGTCAAACCATTCCTTGCACATGCAGCTGCATTTTTTATAACTGCACATGCATTTTTTGGCGTTTTCTACGTCGGAATATGACTTCCAGTAACCGCAGTATTTGCAGTCTCGTCCCTGTCTGCTTTCAAATTCAATTACATCCTGAATAGGGTAGCCCAGAATTATTCCCACTTCATGCGGAAAATCATTCTTTGTCATTATTCGCTTCACAAGTTCCTTGATTACAGAACAAGTGTTCAGCGGTGTTTTGTATCCCTTGCCCAAAAGGTAAGAAGAAACAAATACGTCGCCAAGAAGATTTCTGAGCAGAAGAGGGTTATAAACCAGTATAAAGACAGTGTCTTCTGATGATTTTTCCGATGTAACTGAAAATCCGTTAACCCGAAATTTTTCCTTCCATAATAAAAGCTGGGTTTCAGAAAATTCTGAGCTTTTTACAAAGAAAAGATTTCCCGGTTTTATGCCGCACAAAGTCGGCGCGCTGTAATGAATCATCATCTGGTCAAAACTCATGTTGTCCTCTTTTTTGGGCGTTCCCCGCGTCGCTTCGCTCCGCGGGTCGCTACGTTTAGGGTTTCGCTTCGCTCCAGCCCCCTTCGGTGGCCAAGCCCTTCACATCGCTAACGCAGCTTCGAAGTAAGTAAAGCTAAAAAATTGCTGCATCGCAATTTTTTTTAACGCTTTGCTATTGAACACCGCCCGCACTGACCGGCGGGCTTACACACCATAAACAGCAGCGTCACCTAATTCTTCTTCAATGCGGATAAGCTGGTTGTACTTAGCCATACGGTCTGTGCGGCTCATAGAACCTGTCTTAATCTGGCCAGAGTTTGTTGCAACTGCAATGTCGGCAATTGTTGTATCTTCTGTTTCGCCAGAGCGGTGAGAAGTTACTGTTGTGTAGCCGTGGCGGTGTGCCATCTCAATTGCTTCAAGAGTTTCTGTGAGAGAGCCAATCTGATTTACCTTAATAAGGATTGAGTTTCCAGCTCCCATTTTGATTCCTTTTTCAAGGAACTTAACGTTTGTTACAAAAAGGTCATCGCCAACAAGCTGGCAGCGGTCACCGATTCGGGCTGTAAGTTTTTTCCAGCCTTCCCAGTCGTTTTCATCCAGGCCGTCTTCAATTGAATCGATAGGATATTTTGTAATCAGTTCTTCAAGATAAGCAATCTGCTCGTCATCAGAAAGTTCCTTTCCGTTAGGATCTTTTGGAGTTCCGTTAGAAAGCTGCTTGTAGTTGTAGAAGAACTTTCCGTCACGTTCTACGCTGAATTCAGAAGAAGCGCAGTCCATAGCGATTTTTACGTCATCACCAGGTTTGTAGCCTGCATCTTTAATTGCCTGAACAATAGAATCCAGAGCGTCATTGATTCCGTCAAACTTTGGAGCAAATCCGCCTTCATCACCTACGGCTGTTGAAAGTCCGCGAGCCTTAAGCAATTTTGCAAGTGCGTGGAAAACTTCTGCTCCCATACGGATTGCTTCTTTTTCTGATTTTGCACCAACCGGGCGAATCATAAATTCCTGGAAGGCAATTGGTGCGTCTGAATGTGCACCACCGTTGATAATGTTCATCATAGGAACTGGAAGCACGTGAGCGTTTGCCCCACCGATGTAGCGGTAGAGAGGAATGTTGAGTGCTTTTGCGGCTGCCTGAGCAGTAGCAAGGGAAACACCAAGAATTGCATTTGCACCAAGCTTTGATTTTGTAGGAGTTCCATCAAGCGCCAGCATTTTCATATCAACTGCACGCTGGTCAAATACATTGTCGCCTTTAAGTGCCGGCGCAATGATTTTGTTTACATTTTCTACAGCTTTAAGAACACCCTTTCCGCCGTAGCGTTTTTTATCGCCGTCACGAAGCTCAAGCGCTTCGTTTTCGCCAGTCGATGCTCCCGAAGGAACAGCAGCGCGTCCCATAACACCATTTTCAAGAATTACATCTACTTCTACAGTAGGATTTCCGCGTGAATCAATAATTTCGCGGCCAATTACGTTTTCAATTGCAACTTTATTCAGCATTTTCTACCTCTTTTTATGATATGTTAGTATTAACTAACTTATATTATGTTAGTGCAATCTAACAAAAGAGTCAATGAGCCGGCTTCGGTTTGAATAAAGAGTGGGATATAGGTTAAAATGTTTTTGAAAATATGATTTTCCATATAGTCGCATTTGCAGCTGGATTTATTCTCGATTTGATTTTTGGTGACCCGGTATATCCCTTTCATCCGGTGCGCCTGATTGGAAAATTGATTTCTCTGGCAGAAAAGATTTTTTACCACGAGGGAGATTCTCCCGCAAAAAAACGCTTTTCGGCATGCTTACAGTTTTTTCGTTTGCGCGGTAGCAGAGGCCGTAGTTCTTTCCATTTTGATAACTTTCTTCCATATAAATAAGATTCTTTTTTGTGCAGTCGAGGCTCTTTTTACATGGCAGATTCTTGCGGCAAAATCGCTCAAGGTTGAAAGCATGAAGGTTTACCGGGCGCTGGAGAAGGGAAGCCTGGATGATGCCCGCCACGCTGTTTCCATGATTGTTGGTCGTGATACCGAAAAGCTGACTGATGAAGGCGTAACTAAGGCTGCAATCGAAACTGTTGCCGAAAGCACAAATGACGGTGTAATTGCTCCCATGATTTATTGCGCACTTGGCGGACCTGCCCTGGGCTTTTTCTACAAGTGCATAAATACCATGGATTCTATGATCGGTTACAAAAATGACCGCTACATCGATTTTGGTCGCACGGCTGCTAAAACTGATGATTTTGTGAATTTTATTCCTTCGCGACTCGCGGCACTACTTATGATGGCGACCTGTCTTTTTGGCGGTAAGGCTTTTTCTTTTAAGAACGCCCTTCGGATTTTCAGGCGGGACCGCTTTAATCACCAGAGCCCGAATTCTGCCCAGACAGAAAGCGTGGTTGCGGGGGCACTCGGCCTAAAACTTGCCGGCCCCTTGTACTACGAAGGCAAACTTGAAGAAAAGCCTTTTATCGGGGATTTTGTCCGCGCACCGGAACATAAGGATATAAAACGCTCGGTTTTCCTTATGTACACAGCGGCGGTTTTGTTTGAAATTATTTGTATTGGGATTATGTTATTTTTCCATAATAGCGGGATAATTTTGAAATTATTATATCTTCAAAATTTCTTCGACCGTCAATAATTGTATGAACAATTATTTTATCGTCAGAAATTTCATAAATGATTCGGTAATAACCTTGAATAAGTTCTCTGTACTGTAAAATACCCTGCTTCTCTAATTCGGGTACAATTCTGCCACTTTTGGGATGACTCCTTAATGACATTACATTTTCTTCAAATTCAGAGATTATCTTTTCAACATAGTTCTGAGACAAAGAAAAATAATATTCAATAATTTCATTCAAATCGTCTTCCGCAAATTGAGAAAGTATAACTTCATTTATTTCATTTTTCACAGTTATATTTCCTTCTTAAATTTGCAAAAACTTCCGAAGCTGGCTTATATTTTCCATTTTTTACATCTTGTTCAGAAAACTGAATAATTTTTAATAGATTAAAAGCATTTTTCATTTCCTGATATGATTCTATATCTATCAGGACGGCTCTTGATTCTCCGTTCTGTGTAATTATAAGAGGTTCTTTTCTATCATTAACAAAATTCATCATATCTGCTGCATTTGTTTTGATGTAAGAAATTGGTTTAATACATTCTTGGACATTCGTAATCATAATAAACTCCAGTCTTTTTATGGTACCATATATAGACCAAATCAGCAATTATTTTTTTTACCATCAATGTCAGTGTAAACCAAATATAATTGACCTTAAATACAATGATAATCTCAAAATATAGATATCTCAATGATTATCTTATGTACACAGCGACAATTTTATGCGAAATTATATGCATTAGGATTATGATATGCACGGCGGCGATATTTACTCACATAATATAAAGCATGATTTTTCTATTAATATAAATCCTCTGGGACTGCCGCTGGGGGCAAAAATTGCCTATTTGCGTGCACTGAAAAAAATCTCAAATTACTCTGATCAGAAGTGCAGGGCGCTGACTGATGCCTTGAGTAAAAAGCTGGGTATCGCTGTCGAAATGCTTGTGTTTGGAAATGGCGCTAGCGAACTGATCCAGGCGGTGCTTCGCGTGGAGAAGGCTCGTAGGGTGCTGCTATTTGCTCCGTCTTTTACAGGCTATGAGCATGCAATTAAAGCTTGCGGTGCTGATTCGCTTTATTTTTATCTGAATGAAAAAGAAGATTTTGCTTTTGGGGAAAGTGATTTTGACCGCTTGAGTGACCTTATGGTCCGCGAAAAACCTGATTTTTTGATTTTAACTAACCCAAATAACCCCAATGGCAGGCTTTTTAACACAAAAATTGTCGAAAAAATCATACACTTATGTAATAAATATGAATTAAAAGTGCTTGTCGACGAGTGTTTTATTGATTTAGTGGCACCTGGAACTCCGGCGGCGGCACTCATAAATTCCGACGCCCCTTACATTCTCCGTGCCTTCACCAAGACTTATGCTATCCCGGGATTGCGTCTCGGCTACTGTGTCTGCCCGAATGAAGCTGCTGCCGACACACTGAAAGCGTCACTCCCGGAATGGAACGTTTCCTCTGTTGCGCAGGAAGTAGGGCTGGCACTTTTAAAGTCGGGAAATTATTTGACTCGTGCCCGGGCGCTCATTCGCCGGGAGAGGGAATATCTTTCTAAAAGACTCAAGGCTTTGGGTTTCTGTGTTTACCAATCTGACGCGAATTTTATACTTTTTAGGGACGTAGTTAAGGAGACATCACTTTTCAAGAAGATGCTTTCCCACGGAATTCTTATCCGCGACTGTTGTGACTTTGAAGGACTGGGTGCAGGCTTCTACCGTGTAGCAGTCAAACGCCACTGGGAAAACAAGCTGCTTATAAAAGCCATAAAAAATGTGAGAGGAAAATGATTGAGTTTGTAAAGCCGGAAGAAATTGAGGCACGCAGTTTTGAAATCATCTCGCAGGAACTTGAGGCGCGGAAAATACAGCTGGCGCCAGAAAATAAAGACGTAATTATGCGGGTTATTCACACAACGGCCGATTTTGATTTTGCAGAAAGCCTTAAGTTTTCGCCTGATGCTGTAAGGGTTGCGCGAGAACTCATTCAGGAAGGCGCTGATATAGTAACCGACACGAATATGGCAAAGGCGGGGATTAACAAGCGTAAGCTGGAAGCTTTTGGCGGCCAGGTTCACTGTTTTATGGCGGACGAAGATGTGGCAGCTGAAGCAAAATCCCGCGGGCTGACCCGGGCGGCTGTGAGCATGGAACGTGCCGCTGCTCTTGGAAAAAAGGTAATTTTTGCCCTTGGAAACGCCCCGACGGCCTTAATTTCCCTCCACGATATGAAAAAGTGCGGTATATACCGTCCTGATTTTGTGATTGGAGTGCCGGTTGGCTTTGTAAACGTGGTTGCCGCAAAGGAACTTTTTCTGGGTGGCGACGTGCCTTACATCATAAACGAAGGCCGCAAGGGCGGAAGTACGGTGGCGGCCGCAATCTGTAACGCGCTTTTGTACGGAATTGACGTGGGGGCCCGCTGATGGCTGAATTACGTTACGGATTTACGACCGGAAGCTGTGCTGCGGCGGGGGCAAAAGCGGCTGCTTACATGCTTCTAACCGGTAAAATCAAGAAGGAAATCAAAATCACTACTCCCAAAGGAATAGACTTTAACGCAGAACTTGTGGATATCAAGCGTTCTGAGCGGGAAATCAGCTGTGCGGTAATCAAAGACGGCGGCGATGATCCTGATGTTACGAGCGGCTGCCATGTGGTTGCAAAGGTAAGCTTTGCAGAAAAGGATGATAACGCTGATGTGCCGGGGGATAAGGCATACTCCATCGCGCAGGTGCAGATTAGGGGCGGACTGGGTGTCGGCTTGGTGACAAAACCTGGACTCGACCAGCCGGTAGGGAATCACGCCATAAATTCCGTTCCCCGCCAGATGATAGAAAAAGAGGTGCTGGAAGTATGCGAACTTTGCGATTACAAAGGCGGACTTCTTGTAGAAATCTCGGTTCCGGAGGGGGAAGAAATTGCCAAGAAAACCTTTAACCCACGCCTTGGCATTGAAGGGGGCATTTCAATTCTTGGAACAAGCGGAATTGTAGAGCCAATGAGCAGTCAGGCGCTTTTAGATACAATTTTTATAGAACTCCGTCAGCAGCGGGAACTTGGAAGTAAGATTGCTGTGGTCTCTCCGGGCAATTACGGTCTTGATTTTATCAAATCAGAATATGGTTTTGACCTTGACCGCGCCGTAAAATGCTCAAACTTTATTGGCGACACAATTGATATGGCCGTAAAGCTTGGCTTTGAAGGCTTTCTTCTTACCGGTCACATTGGAAAACTTATAAAAGTTTCCGGCGGAATTATGAATACCCATTCAAAAATTGCAGATTGCCGCATGGAACTTATGGCTGCCGCAGCGGTGCAGGCAGGAGCAGGCAGCAAAACTGTAAGCAATATTCTTTCTGCCATCTCCACTGAAGAAGCCTGCAAAATCATTATGAGCGAAGACGGCCTCCTGCAGTTCACAATGCAAATTGTCATGAAAAAAATCCTCTATCATCTTCGCCGCCGCGCTGACTCTATGCATATAGAATGCTCAACCTTCTGCACCCAGCTAGGTCTGCTTGCCGAATCAGAAGGTTTTAGAGCAACCTTGCATGAAGCCTGCAGGTAAAAAGCTATCTTCATTTCTTTAAAAAAAAATCACCAAAAAGCATTGCACAAAGTTTAAAAAAGGATTAAAACATCTGTAAATACATCGTGCACGATGTATTTACTTTGCAAATCTTTGTTTCTTAGGAAGGCTTAATATGAAAAATGTAGGGTATTACAATGGAAAAATGGGCCTGCAGGAAGAAATGTCTGTTCCTTTCCTGGACCGAGCCATGTATTTTGGTGACGGAGTTTACGATGCAACTTACAGCGTAAACAGAAAAATCTTTGAAATTGACTGGCATCTTGAGCGCTTTTTCAATTCCTTAAAGTATGTTCAGATTCCTTTTCATCTGACAAAGGATGAATTAAAGGCTGAGCTTCAGAAGTGTATCGACGCTATGGATTCTGACGGCGTTTGCTTTGTTTACTGGGAATGTACACGAGGAACAGCTCCAAGAAATCATCTTTTCCCGAACTGTAAGCCAAACCTTTTGATAAATATTACAGAATCAAAAATCGCTGATTTGAGAACTCCATGTAAACTAATCACCATGGAAGATACAAGATTTTTCCACTGCAACATCAAAACTTTGAACCTTCTTCCAAGCGTTATTGGAAGCCAGAAGGCATACGAAGCAGGGGCAAAGGAAGTTGTTTTTCATCGTGGAGAACGGGTAACCGAATGTGCCCACACCAACGTAAATATCCTGAAAAACGGAGTATTTATTACACCGCCTCTTGATGAACTTATTCTTCCGGGAGTTACCCGCCGTCACTACATAGAAATCTGTAAACGGCTTGGAGTTCCTTATGAAGAACGTCCGTTTACATTGGATGAACTTTTTGATGCGGATGAAGTTTTCATCACATCAGCTGGTACACTTGGACTTCCGGCTTATGAAATTGACGGAAAAAAGGTGGGCAGAAAGGCTCCTGAACTTTTGAAAAAACTTCAGACTGCTGCAATTGATGATTTTGAAAAGGAGACTGGTTATAGACCGGATATTATCTAGTTAGAATACCCGGTCATAATGTTTGAAATTTCGTGCATGTTGTATTAGAATGATACAATAAAAAGTGCCGACGGGGGTAGTCATGCAGGGATTAATTAAAAAGGTTAATCTGCGCGATCAGGTTTATGAATACATCAAAGCTGGAATTCTTTCTCAGGAATTTAAACGTGGTGAAAATATAAATCTTGATGACCTCAGCCGCAAACTTGGCGTTAGCAATACGCCCATCAGGGAAAGCATAAATCTTCTTGTAAAAGAAGGGTTGATAGAGTACAGACAGAACAACGGATTTTTCGTAATTTCTCCGGACAGGGAAACGGTAAACGAAATCCTTCAGGTTGTTTTCTTTATGGTTGTCGCTGCCTACAGATTCTGTTTTAGAAACGGAAGAATGGATTCCGTGCTTCCTAAAATGGAAGAGCAACTGCAGAAGCAGAGGGAACTCCTTGAAAAAGGGGATGTCCTTGGCTACAACGAAACGACATATTTATTTGAGCGCTGCATAATCGAAGGCGTTGAAAATAAAATGCTGGTTTCTGAGTATGATGGAAAACAGGCCTTGCTCAGCTTTATTTCAACTTACTATTCTGATAATGACCTTGCAGAATTAAAAAAGGTTTTTAGTCAGCATGAAGAAATCTTAAATCTGATGAAGCAGCAGAAGCTGGAAGATGCCGTTCTTAAAATGCGTGAGCATTACTACAAAAAGCAGATAAAGTAAGCATTTTTTTTGAAGAGATTTGCAGTAATTTACCAGGCTTTACAATCGTGCACGATGTTTCTAACAAAAGGAGACATCGCTTATGGAAGAAGTAATTCAGGAAGAATTGATTGAAGATATTGTCCTGCGCCATTCGGGAAGGGGAATGGATATTCTGCGAAAGGAAATGAAGGGCGACTATGCGGAAGAAGCTGCAAAAATGATTCTTTCGTGGAAAAAAGGCGTAGTTTTTCTTGCAACCGGATTTTTTGTAGCGGGTTATGCGGAAACTGACGGTCCTTCGGGAACAGTTTTTCTGGCCCTTGCCCTCAAAAAACTTGGTTACAGACCGGTTATCGTTACAGATGATTTTACCCGCGGTTTTTTTGAATTAAAGGATATCGACACTGTTTATATGCCTTTTGATGAAGGTGATGACTGGTGCAGAAAGGTTCTTGAAAAATATAAGCCGGTTGGACTTATCAGTATCGAGCGCTGCGGTAAAAACAGCAACCGTGATTATGCCAATATGCGCGGTGTCAGCATTGCAGAAAAGACGGCTCGTGTTGACCTTCTGTTTGAACAGGCTTTTGGAAAAATTCCTACGATTGGTGTAGGGGACGGCGGAAACGAAATCGGCATGGGAAATGTTGCATCTTTGATTGCAGAAAAACTTTCTCTTGTGCCCTGCGTTGTAAAAACTGATTTACTGGTTATCGCTACGGTTTCTAACTGGGGCGCATACGCAATCACTGCCTATCTTGAAAAGCTGAGCGGAAAAAATGTCTTTATGTCTTATGAAGAAGTCCGTGACTACATTGAAGAGACAGTAAAGCTTGGAAGCGTTGACGGCGTTCTTAAAGAGCAGATTGTCAGCGTTGACGGTTTTGGAATGGAAACTGAAAAAGAAATCATTGATGCTTTGAAAGAGGCGGTATAATTTCCTGCTTCTGGAGGTCTTTTATGCTTAAAATTGATTTGAACTGTGATTTGGGTGAAAGTTTTGGAAATTATAAAATCGGACTTGATGAAGAAGTGATTAAATATGTCAGCTCGGCAAATATTGCCTGCGGTTTTCATGCTTCAGATCCCCTTGTCATGGAAAAAACTGTAAGGCTGGCAAAGGAAGCCGGCGTTGGGGTGGGGGCGCACCCGGGTTTTCCTGATCTTGTGGGCTTTGGCCGCAGAAATATGAATGTCAGCAGCGCAGAACTTAAGGCAATGGTGACTTATCAGCTTGGCGCTCTGGATGCCTTCTGCCGCGCAAATAAAATTACCCTGCAGCATGTAAAAGCTCTCGGTGCGATGTACAATATGGCCGCAAAAGATGAAAAAATGGCGCTGGCAATTGCAGAAGCTATAGGCGAGTACAATCCTTGTCTGATTTTACTGGGGCTCAGCGGCAGTCAGATGCTTAAGGCGGCTCAGACGGTCGGAATTCCTTTCAAAAAAGAGGTTTTTGCCGACCGCGCTTATGAAGAAGACGGTTCTCTTGTGGCGCGTACAAAGCCCGGAGCAATGATAGAAGATGAAAATGAAGCAATCCAGCGCATTATTGATATGGTGCGCTATGGAAAGGTCAGGGCAATTACAGGTAAGGAAATCCCGGTTGAACCTGATTCTGTCTGCGTTCATGGTGATAATCCCAAAGCTTTGGATTTTGTAGTAAAAATCAGAAAGCGTCTGGAGGAAGAAGGCATAACTGTAAAAGCAATGGGACTTTAAAAATACAAAAAATCTTAAATATTTTTTAAAAACCCTATTGCATGTTTTTTATCCATCTGATAAATTAATGACATCTTTAATACATCATGCACGATGTATTAAAGCATATACAAACCAGGTCAACAAAGACGTTGCGTGTGTATAAAAAAGAGCTGTATAGCCCTTTTAATTTATATGCAGAAAGTCTTGTTGAACTTGCGTTCCCGGGCTTTTTGCAAAAAAAAAACAAGGAGCCCGCTATGAATAGACTCAACAAAACTCTTGCAACAGGACTTGCTGCTTTGTCGGTAATTTCCGGCGCCTATGCAGCATCCAAAGGTCCCAAATCAATTAAAATCGGATTCAACATTCCGCTGACCGGTGACTCACCAAAAGTAGGGGAAAGCGCAAAATTTGCCGGAGAAATTATTAAAGGCGAAATTAATGCTGCCGGCGGTCTTGAAGTTAAAGGCGAGAAATACAAACTCGAATTTGTTTACGTCGATAACGAGCTCAAAGCCGATTCTGCAATCAACGCTGCAAATAAACTGATAGATATAGATAAGGTTCTTGCTTCTATCGGACCAGAAGGTTCTGGTCGTGCAATTCCTGCCGGTGAAATCTACAACGACGCTAAAGTTCCTATGGTTTCTCCATGGGCAACAAACCCAAGCGTTACAAAGAACAGACCTTATTGTTTCCGTGCCTGCTTCCTTGATCCATTCCAGGCTCCTGTAGCTGCGAAGTTCTCCAGCGAACAGTTTGGTGGAAAGAAAGTAGCAATCATCTACAACCTTGAGGATGACTATTCAAAAACCCTTGCAGAGCTGTTTAAGGGCGAATGGGAATCAAAGTATGGACAGGTAGTTGTATATGAATCATTTGGTCAGAAAGACCAGGACTTCAGTGTACAGCTGACTAAGGTTGTAAACTCAGGAGCAGACTTTCTTTATCTTCCGGTTTATTACAACCACGTTGGACTTATTACATCACAGGCAAAAGACCTTGGCTGGAAAAAGCCTGTAATGGGTTCAGACTCATGGGGTTCTGCTGACTTGTTCCCGCTTTCAAAGGGTGCTGTTGTAGGTAACTACTTTACCACTCACTACGCTGCAAAGGGTGCAACCGGCAAGACAAAAGAGTTCATCGAAAAATATCAGAAGGCTTACGGTTATGTTCCTGATGATGTTGCAGCCCTGACTTATGATGCTGTTTACCTTGTTCTTCAGGCAATTCAGGATTGCGGACTTACAGGAAACTTGAAAAAAGACCGCACAGCAATCAAGGATGCGCTTGGAAAGATTCAGAGCTTCCCTGGCATTACAGGAAACATGAAGTTTACTCCGGAAGGAGACCCTGTTAAGGATGCCGTAATCGTTTGTGTTACAAAAGAAGGAGAGTTCGAGTTCGTAAAGAGCTTGCAGCCATAAATAAAAAAGTTTTTGGGGCTGCCTTCGGGTAGCCCCGGTTTTTTAGATGGACCGCTGACGCGGATTTTTAAGGAGGGTCAAATGACATTTTTTATACAGAACTTTTTTAATGCACTCCAGTGGGGAAGCTTCTATTCGATGATTGCCCTTGGCTACTGCCTTGTTTATGGCGTTCTGCGGCTTATCAACTTTGCTCATGGTGATATCTTTATGACATCCACCTACATAGCATTTTTCCTGGTAGCTTTTTTTACTGCACATTTTGCAGGACTTACTGGCGTACCGCTTTTTATAGTTACACTTTTGTGCACAATGGCTCTTACCGCTCTTTTGGGCGTAGGAATCGAAAAAATTGCTTACAAACCTTTACGCGCTAAAGGTGCCAACAGACTTTATGTAGTAATCACAGCCTTAATGATTGGCTTTATTCTTGAAAACGGAAACCTTGCAGTTTTTGGTGCTTCTGCAAGAAGCTTCCCTGATATTCTTCCAAAGCAGGTATGGAATATCGGGCCGGTAACAATCACCAGCCTTAAGGTTCTGGTAATTGTAAGTGCAGTTGTGATTTTCGCATTGCTGCAGTTCATAGTTCAGAAAACAACACTCGGCATGAGTATGCGTGCCATTTCTTATGATAAGTTCGCGATTCCATTGATGGGAATCCCTGTAAATACAGTAATCACCTTTACTTTTGCTTTAGGTTCTGCGCTTGCCGCTGTTGCGGGTATTCTTTTTGGTATGTCTTATCCGGTAATGGACCCTTACATGGGAATGATTATCGGTTGGAAGGCCTTTATTGCAGCGGTTGTAGGGGGCATCGGTGATATTAAGGGTGCCTTTATCGGCGGCTTCCTTCTTGGATTTATTGAAATCTTCGTAACAGCCTTTTTACCGTCAAGCTACAAGGACCTGGTTTCCTTTGTAATTCTTCTGGTAATTCTGACTATCAAACCTACAGGCTTCTTTGGTGTAGCTAAGAGTACAAAGATTTAAGGGGGCTTTTATATGACTAACGAAAAGAGAAAATACATAATACCGGTTACGACGATTTTATCGATTTTACTTGTTACGCTTCTTGCAAAAGTGGGAGTCATAAACAACTATCTTCAGACAATCATCGTAACAATCTGTATCAACGCAATCATGTCGGCAAGTCTGAACGTTGTAAACGGATACATGGGCGAGTTCAGCTGCGGACACGGTGGATTTATGGCTACCGGGGCATACGTTTCTTCCGTAGTTTCCCTTATTCTTTTTAAGGATGGAAACTCAATTATAGGTCATGCGCTTTTGCCGGAAGGGCTTGCAATTCTGGGATTTCCGATTGCAATTCTGATTGGCGGACTTGGAGCAATGCTTGTAAGCCTTATCGTTGCAATTCCTTCTTTCAAAACCCGCGATGACTATCTTGCAATCATCACTGTTGCGGCAAACTTTATCGTTACGACTGCAATCAACAACATTCCTCTTGTTGGTGCAAGCCGCGGTCTTATGGGAATGAAAAGTGTAATGAACAGTATGGCAGATGTACTTGATGTGCCTTGGATTTTAATCTGGGGTCTGATTTTTGCAGTGCTTTCGGTTGTCGCAATTCACTATCTGATGAATTCAACCTTGGGCAAGGGAATTTCTGCCGTACGCTACGATGAAATCTCAGCAGAAATCATGTCTGTAAACACAAACAATATGAAGCTGATTGCCTTTACATTCAGTTCCTTCCTTGCGGGAATTGCGGGCGGACTTTTTGCCCATCTTCTTGGATTTATCAACCCTTCAAGCTTCGGAATCATGAAATCGACAGAATCGCTTGTAATGGTATTCCTTGGCGGTATGGGCTCACTCAGCGGTTCAGTGCTTTCTGCCTTTGTATTTACAATTCTTCTGGAACTTTTACGCCCTGCTCAGATCTGGAAGTGGGTAATCATTCCTTTAATCCTGATTTTGATTATGGAGCTTCATCCGGAAGGAATTATGGGTTCAAAGGAATTACCTCAGAAATTCCCATGGCTTAAAAAGCTTTTCCCTCTGAATAAAAATCAAATCAGACCAGGAAGTGAAGGAGATGCAGCATGAGTGAAACTTTATTAAAAATTGAACATCTTACACACAGATTCGGCGGCTTACAGGCGCTCACAGACATAAACGTAGAAATCAAAAAGGGCTCGATTAATGCTTTGATTGGTCCTAACGGCGCCGGAAAAACTACAGTTTTCAACCTGGTAAGCGGATTTTATGTGCCTTCTGAAGGCGAAATCATTTTTGACGGGACAAGATTAAACGGTCTCCGTCCTCATAAAATTGCAGACCTTCAGATTGGACGAACCTTCCAGAATATTCGCCTTTGGAGTGATATGACAGTTCTGGATAACATCTGCATTGCCCAGCATTCACGCCTTGGTTTTAATCTGAAGGATGTTTTTCTGCACACAAAGAATTACAAGGAACGTGAAGCAGAAATCCATAAAAAGGCATGGGAGCTTCTGGAAAAGTTCTCGCTTGCAGATACCGCTCTGGATTATCCGAAAAATCTTCCTTACGGTATTCAGCGCCGCGTAGAAATTGCCCGTGCCCTTAGTCTTGAACCAAAACTTTTGATGCTTGATGAGCCTGCGGCAGGTCTTTCAACTTCCGACCTGGACGGACTTATCAGTTATATTAGATGGATTCACGATACTTTTGGAATCACAATCTGGATGATTGAACATCAGATGCAGGTTGTAAATACACTGGCAGACCGTATTAAGGTAATCAACTTTGGAAAGGAACTTGCAGAAGGTACACCTGAGGAAATCCAGAAAAATCCTGCGGTTATTGAAGCTTATCTTGGAAACTCCGACATCAATATCAGCGATGCTTATGCCGGACTTGTTAAGAGAAAGTAGGAGGGCCATATGTTACTTGAAGTAAAAGATCTTGTTGTGGGCTATGGAAATATCGAAGCCCTTCACGGAATAAGTTTTAATGTTGATAAGGGTGAAATTGTCACTTTGATTGGCGCAAACGGCGCCGGAAAGACATCCACACTCCTGACTTTATCGCGACTTCCAAAGCCGGAAGCGCCTACAGTTCGCAGCGGGGACGTTCTTTACAATGGTCAAAGCATTTTGAAGCTGGAGCCTCACACTCTTATTCAGAAGAAGATGATGTGCCTTGTTCCTGAAGGCCGCCATATTTTTGGAAACCTGACTGTTGAAGAAAACCTTCAGATGGCATGTTATGCCCGTCAGCTTGAAAAAAACAGCGAAATGAACATTAACGACCAGTATGATCTGGTTTATGATTTATTCCCCCGTCTTTATGAACGCCGCAAGCAGAGAAGTGAACTTCTTTCCGGCGGTGAACAACAGATGCTGGCAGTTGGACGTGCCCTTATGACAGACTGTCCTTTTATCATGCTGGATGAGCCTAGTATGGGACTTGCTCCAAAGCTGATGTTTGAAATGTTCCGCGCCCTTAAGCGTCTGAACGTTCAGAAAAAGATGACTCTTCTTGTCATTGAACAGAACGCAAAGGTTGCCCTTGATTTTGCTGACCGCGGTTATGTTATCCGAACCGGTGAAATCATTGCGAGCGGCACAAGTGATGAACTTCGGGCAAATCCAGAGGTTCAGAAGGCATATCTTGGCGGCTGATTTTTGAAAGTAAAGAAGGCGGATTATGAAAGAGCTCAGCATTGTTGTTTCCAGCGAAGATTCTCTTCAGGTTCAGTTCAGTCAGAAAATCTGCGAAGAGGTAAATGCAGAGATTATTGCCTTTGTTGAAAGTTTTAAGGCTTATATCAAAGGTAAGGCGGACTTGCAAGAAGCGATTATTGAAATCCTTCCTACCTACTGTGCGGTAACTGTCTTTTTTAATCCGTCTAAAACAAATCATTCTGCTCTGGAAAAACTTATTAAGAGCGTGATTAAAAACTCAGCTTCGGGGGTTGCGGGTTCTGATAAAACAGGCAGGATTGTAGAGATTCCTGTCTGCTATGAAGATGAAGAATTCGCTCCAGATTTAGCTGATGTAGCCAAGCATACAGGGCTTTCAAAAGAAGAGATAATCAAACTTCATCATTCAAAAGATTATCTGATTTATATGCTGGGATTTCTTCCGGGTTTTCCTTACCTTGGTGGCATGGACGAATCTTTGGAAACTCCTCGTCTTGAAAGCCCTAGAACAAAAATTCCTGCGGGAAGTGTAGCAATTGGAGGCAAACAGGCTGGTCTTTATCCCTCTGATTCGCCTGGTGGCTGGAGGATAATAGGCAGAACTCCGCTAAAAGTATTTGACCAGAATAGAAATCCGGCCTGTCTTTATCAGGCGGGGGATAGAATCCGTTTTGTCCCGATTAGTAAAAAACAGTTTGAGAATATGGCGGCTGCCTCCTCGGAAGGCAATGCCTCTTCAAAAAACAGCAGTGCCTCCTTCCGCCCGCGCGCAAAGCCTCAGTATCAGAAATACGTCTGCACCAGCGGCATAAAAATCATTGAGCCTGGCTTGATGACCTCTGTGCAGGATAAGGGGCGGCTGGGACTACAGCACCAGGGTATCGGGCAGAGCGGAGTGATGGACGCAGAAAGTTTCAGGCTTGGAAATGCCCTTCTTGGAAACGAGGAAAATGCAGCCTGCCTTGAAGCAACTGCCCTCGGTCCGACAATAAGATTTATTCTGGACTGCGAATTTGTAATTACAGGCGGAGAGTGCAGCGCTACTCTTGACGATAAAACTATTTATATAAATAAAAAATATTTAGCAGCGGCAGGAAGTATTTTAAAATGTGGCTTTATTACAAAAGGTCTTCGCTCTTATATCTGCTTTAAGGGCGGCTTACTTGTGCCTCAGGTTTTTGCAAGCCGCTCTACAAACTTAAAAAGCAAAAGCGGCGGATATTTCGGGCGGAAACTCAAGGCCGGAGACGAAATTGCAGTCGGTGATATGGTAAAGAAGGGGAAACTGGCGGTTGCAGACGGCACTGAAAAAAAAGTCCTGCCGATTTTACAGCAGCTGCCTTCTTCCAGCAGTCAGCCTCTCGTTCTTAAATGCACAAAGGGCAGTCAGTATTCAGATTTTCCCGCTGAGGTAATAAAAGACTTTCAGAGCCAGGTTTTTACCGTCCTTCCTGAAAGCGACCGCATGGGAATCCGCTTTTCTGGGGAAAGCCTAAACTGCGGAAAGACGGATATCATTTCTGATGCAATTCCGTTTGGTGCTGTGCAGATTACTTCGGCAGGGCTCCCTGTCGTTATGGCAGCGGACCGGCAGACAACCGGCGGCTATGCCAAAATTGCGGCGGTGACAAGGCACTCAATGTGCCTTCTGGCTCAGGCAGTTCCCGGCACAAAGGTAAAGTTCAAAATAGAATAAAGCAAACTATATAGAAGATAAGAGAAGAGGAGGCATAAAATGAATACAAATATTTATAAAGATAAAAGTCCAGCAGAGGTCAGAACACTTATCCGCCAAGGAAAAATCACAGTACAGACTTCAGGAATGTGCGACGGCTATGCTCAGGCAAACCTCTGCATCCTTCCTAAAAAATACGCCTACGATTTTCTGCTCTTCTGCCAGCGAAATCAGCAGTCCTGTCCTCTTCTTGAAGTCAGCGACGAAGGTTCCCGTTTTTTAAGAACTTCTGCCGCAGACTGTGATATTGCCCGCGATGTGCCAAAATACAGAATCTGGAAAAACGGCCAGCTTGCCGGTGAATACACCGACGTAAGCGAATTCTGGCGGGATGACCTTGTGACCTTTGTTATCGGCTGTTCTTTTTCTTTTGAAGCTCCTTTAATTGCTGCAGGAATTGATGTCCGCAACGTTTCAGAAAATCACAATGTACCTATGTATCTTACAAATATCGATACGAATCCGGCGGGTATTTTCAGCGGAAAAATGGTCGTTTCTATGCGTCCCATTCCTTACAATCAGATTGTAAAAGCAACCACAATCACAGCCAGGGTTCCAAAAGTTCACGGTGCGCCAATCCACATAGGAGCGCCGGAAGTTATAGGTATAAAAGATATCTCAAAACCTGATTTTGGAGAGCCAAGTACAATCAAAGCGGGCGAAGTGCCTGTTTTCTGGTGCTGCGGCGTAACCCCTCAAAGCGTTGTCATGAATTCAAAACCTGATTTTTGTATTACTCATGCACCTGGTCATATGCTGATTACAGATATACCTGAAAGTTCTTTGCAAAACTGATTATGTAACCCTGTCAGAGAATTTAGGAGGCACTATGAGCAGCATTTTTGATATTTTAGGGCCTGTAATGGTTGGTCCTTCCAGCTCTCACACCGCAGGAGCAGTCCGTATTGGACTTGTCAGCAGAATATTACTGGAAGATCAGCCTGTTTTTGCAGATATTCAGTTCAGCGGAAGCTTTGCAGCAACTCACAAGGGACACGGAACAGATTCTGCAATTATTGCAGGTCTTCTTGGCATGAAAAGTGATGATATACGAATTCCCCGCAGTCAGGAAATAGCCGTAGAAAAGGGACTGAAATTCTTCATATCAAACAATGAAATCCCGGGTGCTCATCCAAATACTGCCCTTTTAAGCCTTCAGGGAAAAGAAGGGCGAAAAATCTGCATTCAGGCTTCTTCTGTAGGAGGCGGTCGAATCATGATTAATAAAATTGATGGAATAGACGTAAATTGTCCTGCCGAAATGCCGACTCTTATCGTTCATAACTCAGATGAACCTGGCCACGTTGCGGCAGTAACATCACTTCTTTTTTACAACAAAATCAACATTGCCCAGATGCAGCTTTTCAGAAATGAAAGGGGCGGTTATGCAGTTATGGTAATCGAAAGTGACCAGCAGATTCCCTCGCAGATAATTTCTTCTATAGAAAAGTTCCCCGGAATAATAAAAGTGACCTACATAAATCCGTCGATGGATTAATCATTATGGAAGCAGAGTAAAAATCAGGTGGTGCTTATGTTTGAAAGTCTTGAATCAATAATCAGTCAGAGTAAAAAAGAAAATAAGAACTTTGCAGAAATTGTGATTGAAAATGAGGCAAAATCTTCCGGCTGGTCAGAAGAAAAAGTAATCGGAAAGATGCAGAAAATGTGGCAGGTGATGCTGGATGCAAGCGACAGCTACGACGGAAGCCTTTTTTCTAACAGTGGACTTTCTGGTGGGGATGGGAAAAAATTTTCAGATTATGCAGGGAAGGGTAATACTCTTTCTGGCTCTTATATTTCCAGCGTAATTTCCGAGGCATTAAAAATGGCAGAAAGCAACGCCTGTATGAAGAGGATTGTTGCAAGTCCAACTGCTGGTGCCTGCGGGGTTCTTCCAGCTGTTTTGCTTCCCCTTTACAGACAGAAGAAATATCCGGATGAAAAATTTGTAGAAGCCCTTCTTGTTGCAGCTGGAATTGGCCAGGTTATTGCGAATAAGGCTTGCATCAGCGGAGCCCAGGGCGGCTGCCAGGCAGAAATTGGCTCTGCAAGTGCTATGGCAGGGGGAAGTCTTGTATACCTTTCCGGCGGAAGTGCAGAAGAGATTTCTGTAGCTGTAGGCCTTTGCCTTCAAAATCTTATGGGACTTGTCTGCGACCCTGTTGCAGGCTATGTAGAAATCCCCTGCATAAAAAGGAATGTAATAGGGGCGGTAAATGCCGTTTCCTGTGCAGATATGGTTCTTTCTGGAATCAAAGCAAAAATTCCGGCAGACGAAGTGATAGAAGCAATGGGTCTTGTTGGTCAGAAAATGGATTCTTCTCTTCGTGAGACTGGAGAAGGTGGAATTGCGGCCTGTAAAACTGCCCGAAAGCTGGTAAAAGTTTGATGGAGGTTATTTATGCGTTGTACAAAAGCTGTAATTTATTCGGAAAACCTGAAATATAATCTTCAGCAGATAAAAAATCATGTGAAGCCTGGAGCCGAAATCTGCGTAGCAGTAAAAGCAGATTCTTACGGACACAGCGCGGTAGCTACAGCAAGGATTGCCCATGAGCTTGGCGGAATAAACTGGTTTGCAGTTGCCACTGTTGATGAAGGAATTGAACTTAGGGACAGCGGGATTACAGAAAACATTCTTGTTTTGAGTCTTTGCGTGCCGGAAGAATTTCCAAGCCTTTTTGCCTATAAACTGACACCTTTCTCCTTTGGAAAAGAATATATTACTGCCTTGTCGGCTGCGGCAGACTTATATTTTGAAGATAATAAAAAGCATGACGTCTTTCTGGCAGTTGATACCGGAATGGGCCGAATAGGCTGTTATCCCGAAGAAGCAGGAGAGCAGGCAGAATTAATCAGCTCTTCTAAACATCTGGCCTTAAAAGGAATGGCAACCCATTTTTGCGTAAGCGACGGTATTTCTTCTGATGCTCAGGCCTTTACCCGCGAACAGTATGAAAAATTCTGCACAGCGGTAGAAAATGTAAAGGCAAGGGGAATAAATCCTGGAATCTGCAGCTGCGGAAACAGTGCCGCCATTATGAATAATTTTGACAT
Source organism: Treponema sp. JC4 (assembly GCF_000260795.1). GTDB lineage: Bacteria > Spirochaetota > Spirochaetia > Treponematales > Treponemataceae > Treponema_D. The sequence goes on along the minus strand of NZ_AJGU01000003.1, from coordinate 23,460 downwards.
GCATTTTGATATGGTTCGTCCCGGAATCATAACTTACGGCTACTATCCTAGCGAAGTTACAAAAGAATACCTTCATTCCGTTCATAAGGATTTTGACATAAAACCTGTAATGGCGGTTGAAACTCAGGTTGTAGCCATAAGACATTTCCCAAAGGGAAAATCAGTTTCTTACGGACGAACTTACGAATGCCCCGAGGATACAGACATTGCAATTTTACCAATCGGTTATGCGGATGGACTTTTGCGCCGTTTTTCACCCGGCATGGAAGTTACGATTAACGGCAGAAAATATCCGGTTTGCGGCAGAATCTGTATGGATCAGTGCATGGTAAACATAGGAAAGGATAATCCTGATGTAAAACTCTGGGATAGAGTAGTAATTTTTGGCCCGGAAGAAAGCGGCGCCCTTACTACTGCCGATGATCTTGCAAAAATTGGAAATACAATCTCTTATGAAGTGCTCACATCCATCAGTAAAAGGGTTAAACGTATTATTTTCTAGACACTTGTATTAGTATTCAGTTATAATTAGGCCTAAAAATCAGTCATACAGCGGGGTATTTTATGAAAATTCTAGCAATTAATAATCTTTTTGAAGAAAAACATATCGAACTTATTAAAAAGGGAGCGGCAGAAGCTGGCGCTCAGGTGCATTTTTATACTTCTGATAAGGAAATTCTTCAGTCTGATTTTGATGCCGACATAATTTATGGTTTTGCACCGGAAATTGTAAAGACCAACAAAAATCTTAAGTGGTTATGTGTACCCTGGGCTGGCGTTGATTCCCTTATGGTTCCGGGATATTTTGCAAATGAAGACTGCATTCTGACAAATTCCGCCGGTTCCTATGGAGTTTCAATTGCTGAGCATATGATAGCAAGCGCACTTGTTGTGCTTCGCCGCATGAACGAATTTTATGATGAAACCAGAGCGGGCTTCTGGGGAAAACCCCGCAGTCAGAAATCCCTAAAAGACTGCAGAATTACCGTGCTTGGAACCGGAGATATTGGAACAACTTTTGCAAAGCGGGTCCGGGCCTTTGAACCGGCAGCTTTAATTGGAGTGTGCAGGAGCGGTAAGGCAGGGGATATTTATGATAAGGTTTTGCCTGTCAGCGAGCTTGATTCTGTTTTGCCGGAAACCGATCTTCTTGCCATGAGTCTTCCGGGAACGCCGGAAACAAGAAACATTCTCACCAGAAAGAGAATTGAACTTCTTGCAGAAGGAGCCTGCATTGTAAATGTGGGCCGCGGTACTGCAATTGATGAAGAAGCCCTTGCAGACAATCTTGAAAACGGCCATTTGTACGGTGCCGCTCTTGATGTTTTCCAGACAGAGCCCCTTTCAAAAAACAGCCGCCTGTGGAAGCTAAAAAATCTGGTTATGACTCCTCATGTTGCCGGAAATCTGACTGTGGCCTATACAAAAGACAGAAACGTAGAAATGTTTTTGGAAGATCTTAAAAATTTCACTGCCGGCCGCCCAATGCACTACCTTGTAGACAGAAAACTCGGATATTAAAAAAGTAATTTAGTCACAGAAACTCTGCCGGATGTTATATAATATTAAAATATTAAGAAGATTCCTTTTGTCAGAAAAATCAGAAAGCTTCCTGCCGTAAAATTCTCCAGCCTTTTTTTAAACAAAGAATTAGCCTTTTATCCTGTGTCCGGAGTATAAATAAGTAGCAAGGCAAGGATAGAGGAGGTATGGTCATGGATAAGAATAAAATCACTGCACAGCTACTTGAAGCCGGTGTAACAGAAGAAGAGCTTGGCAAAATTGACTTTGAAAAAGTTGGAGATATTATAGATACTTCACGAAGTATTGACAGCCTTTGCAAGAGTTTAAAATCAAACTATCCGGACTTTAATGAAGCTGCTTTTAGGGAAGTACTTGAAAAAAATGCGAAGGACAGCGAGGAAATGCAGAATCTTTCTGACAATGATTTGGAAGCTGTAGCCGGTGGAAGCGTAAGCAGCTGGATCAGCAAAAACAAAGAGCTGGTGGCAGGTCTTGCTCTTCTTGCTTTGTGTGTTCCAGTTGGATATTTTATGTACGGCGAAGGTCAATCTGCCGGAGAAGCAAAACTGAAGGATGTATATAACAAGGGATACAAAGAAGGTGCTGATGAAATGGAGAATCTGATACCAAAGATTAAGGCTGGAAAAACAGGGAAGCCGTCTTAAAAACACAGATGAAAGTTCATAAGCGCAAGGAGGAAGAGCATGAAAAAGACAAATGAAGAAATTCAGAAGGAAATAGAAACAATCATCAAAAACTCAGGCACACCTGATGAAGCTCTGAGCAATATTTGTAAAGCATTTCCTGAGGTAGACTATGAATTGCTCAGAAAGAACTTTGAAGAAGAGCGAAAAAAAGCAGAAAAATCTTTTTCAAAAGCTGAAGATTCCGATGACATTCAGAATCTTTCAGAAGAAGATCTTGAAGCCGTAGCAGGTGGCAGCTTTGGAAGCTGGATGAAGAAAAACTGGCCTATCGTTGTCGGAACAGCTGCAATTATGACAGTCGGTGCTGTTTTCTGGAAAAAAGGTTACTCTTCAAAGGCATCATTTGATAATGTGGCTGAGGAAAAGGTTGAGGGAAAAACAGCGGGAGCAAAGGATACTCTTGAAAGAAATAGTCTCTCTTTTGGAGATTATTATGAATACGGAAAATAACCGTCAAAGGTTTACAGGCTGGGGCAGAGAAATGCCCCAGTGCTATTTAACAACCTCCGTTATTCTTTCCTGCACATAAGCGCGTACAAAACAGGAATCAGAACCAGCGTTACAAAGGTAGAGGAAATAAGACCGCCTACCACGCAAAGTCCGATTGGCTGAACCAGCGATGACGAGCCCTGACTTGTAAAGCTCATAGGAAGCATTCCAAGAACTGTGGTAAGGGTAGTCATCAGAACCGGGCGGAGTCTGGAAGTTCCCGCTTCCAGACAGGCAGATTTTACATCAAGACCGCGGGCCACGAGCAGTCCTGTGTAATCAACAAGAACAATTCCGTTGTTTACAACAATACCAACCAGCATAACAAGTCCCACCATGGTCATTATCGAAACTGTCTGTCCTACAAGCAGATAAATCAAAAGCACTCCGATGAACATAAAAGGTATTGTAAACAGATTTATAAAAGGCTTTTTAAAGCTTCCGTACATTCCCGCCATAACTCCAAAAACCAGCAGAACCGCAAGAATGATGATTTTTGAAAACAAAATGGACTGCTTTTTCATATTTTTCCAGGAACCTTCAAAGTTCACAGAAACGTCGCCCGGCAGAACGCAGTTTTCGCGAATTGCCTTTTTGATTTTTGCTTCAACTACAGGAGCATTATCTTTACCTTTTATTCCGGCAGTTATATGAATTGTACGGGCCTTATTTTCATGATTGATGGAAACAGGGCCGTAATTTTTCTTCAGGCTGGCAAAATTGGCAAGCGAAACAAGTCCGTTTTTTCCCTGAACCTTGATTTTTTCAAGATCCGGGATGCTGGATTTATCTGCCTTCTGATAAGAAAGAATTACATCATATTCATTACCGCTCTGACGGTATTTTGTTGCAGTCAGACCCGCAACACAGCCGTTAATTTCCTTTGCAGCTGCTTCAATGCTTACTCCAAAGGAATAAGCCCTCTTTCTGTCGATTTCAATTTCAAGCTGGGGCAGACCGTTTTTCATATTCATCTGAGTATTTGTCAGGTTTGGCATTTTCTGCAGAAGGGCAAGAATCTGTTCACTTGCCAGACGGGCATTTTCAATATCATTTCCTTTTACAACAATGTCTATATCACTTCCGGTCATGCTTTCCATGCTGTCGCTTGCAAAAGTAAACTGAATGCCGGGAAAATCCTTAAAGTGCTTTTCAAGTTTTGCCTTGATTGTACTTGCTGTATCAATCTGTTTTTTTGGAACCGGAAGATAAATTGCAATGTTTCCAAAGTTTGAAGCATAAGAATCTTCCATACCGCCCGAAACTCCGGTAGAAGCCAGCACGGTTCTGTAGCCCTTAATTTCCTTTTGAACAATACTTTCAAACTGATGAACTATCTCGGTTGTTTTTTCAAGAGAAGTACCGGTTGGAAGAGTAATGTTCATTGTAACCCGCTGCCCTTCAGTTTCCGGCATCATATCAATATGCAAAAGAGGTACAACTGCAAAAGAAAGAAGCAAAAGTCCAAAAGAAAGTGCAACTGTACGCTTCTTATGATTTAAAGCCAGAGAAAGTATATTTTTATAAATGTCCTGAATCTTATCAAAGACTCTTTCAAAAGCATCATAAAGAAAAAGAAGGACTTTATTTCTTACCGGTTTTTCTGCGCGGTTGGTAAGGGGCATATAGTGGCCTGCAAGAACCGGAACAAGGAAAATCGCAACAAAAAGGCTGGAAACAATGGCAATTACAATTGTGTAAATCATATCGCGGGCTAAAAGGCCAATAAATCCAAGGTCTTTCATAAAAAGAAGGAAGGGTACAAAAACAACAATTGTCGTAAGGTTTCCAGAAATTACAGACGGAATCATCTCCTGAGTTCCCAGAGCCGCCGCCACTTTTGCCTTAGTTCCCCTCATTCTGTAAGAATAAATGTTATCAATCATAACGATAGAGGCATCAACAACCATTCCGATTCCCAGAATCAATCCTGTCAAAGTCATGATATTAAGGGTGATGCTGAAAAAATTCATCGTAAGAAGTGTGATTACGATTGAAAAAGGAATTGAAATTGAGATGATAAAAGTCGACTTAAAGCTTTTAAGAAAGACAAAGAGGATGATTACTGCAAGAAGGATTCCCTGCCAGGCGCTGGAATAGAGAGTCTTTAAGGTATCCCGGATTTCTACAGAGTCATCATTAATTATTTCAAGCTGAATATCTGAGGGAAGGGAAGCCTTAACTTCTGCAATTTTTTCGTAAAGGACATCGGCAACTTTTACAGAGTTTGCGCCCGACTGCTTTTTGATGGAAATATAAACGCCGGAATTTCCATTGATAAAAACCTCATCCTTTGCTTCCTTGTAGCCCATATAAATTTTTCCCAGCTCGCTCAGGCGGATAGGAGTACCGTTTACTGTAGAAATTACAGTATCGCCGATTTCCTTTACAGAGGCATATTCGCCCTTTGTGCGCAGAACGTAATTTCTGGATTTTTCGGTAATTTTTCCGCCACCCAGATCCAGGTTTTCTGCTGCAAGACGGGCAGAAATATCAGAAATTGAAAGATTATAGGCTGCCAGTCTGTTTTGAGAAAGTTCTACACAAACGCAAGGGGTACGTCCTCCGTAAACAGAAGCCTGAGAAACTCCGTTTGCCTGGGCAAGAACGCGTTTAATTGTTTTGTCTGCAATATATTTTAGCTCGTTATCGCTGCGGTTTCCGTGAACGGCAATATCCATTACTGGAAAATCATTCATGTTCATTTTGAAGATGTATGTTTTTACAGTTTTTGGCAGCATAGATTTTACGTTTTCAATCTTGTCACGCACTTCATTTGCTGCGGCTTCAATGTTTGTTCCGTAATTATATTCAATGCTGATAGTTGAGTTTCCTTCCGAGGAAGTTGAAGTCATTTTTTTGAGGTTAGAAAGGCTTGAAAGCTCTTCTTCCAGCACCTGGGTGACGGCACTTTCCACCGACTGAGGCCCCGCATTTTCGTAAGTTACAGTTACCATCAGAATAGGTTCTTTGATATTAGGCATCAGGTTTACTTCAAGGTTCGAAAAAGTAAAGGCAGCTGTCAGTGCAATAAGACCAAAAACAACGACAACAAGAACTGGATTTTTTAAGGTTTTCTGTGTGATATTCATTTAAGGCCTCCTTCGCTATTCCGCAATATTTACAGAAGATCCGTCCTGCAGGGTTTCATAACCCTGAATTACGACCTTTACCGATGAGTTTTCAGACAGGGCTGCTAACTGGGATTTTTCGTCTGCAAATTCAATAATCGTGCGGTTTTCAATTTCTTCGCCGACTTTAATTTCCACAAAGCGAACTTTACGGGCCTTTTCCTTATCGCCCGCGTCGGGATTTTCAGCCTCGTCAATCACATATACATATTTCTTGCCCTGCTTTTCAATAATGCAGGCCGTTGGTATAGAAAAAACATCGTCATAATTTTTAAGATAAAGCTTTACGTTTGCAAACATTCCGGCATTAATGCGGTTGTCCGGGCTGGCAAAATTCAAAATTACTTCTTTAGTGCGGGTGCCTTCGTCAAGAACGGGAGAAACCTCTGCAACTGTGGCTGAAAATATTTCGTCAGGGTAGGCTTCCAGCACAAGGTCCGCATCCTGACCCTTTGACAAAAAGGAAACATAGCGCTCCGGAATATAAGTTATAACCTGCAGCTTAGAAAGATCCCCGATAGCCGCAACCGCTGTTTCTGTATTTACCCGTGTGCCTTCTTTTAATGGAATGGAAATTACAGTTCCGCTGATGGGTGCTGTTACCGCGTTCAAAACGTACTGGGAGCCAGGAACAGAAGGGTCAACATAAACAATAACATCACCTTTTTTTACACTGGAACCAAGATGCACTGGTGTGCTGGCAATTTTCCCCTGAATTACAGGATAAACGCTCATGGATTTTTCGGCCCGGATATTTCCATTCAATTCAATAAACTTTCGCAGGTTTGATTTTTTAAGACTTTCTACGCGTACAGCCTGAACAAGACTTTGATTTTCCTCATCGGCAGGATTTGTTTTTGAACATGCAGTAAAAGGAATCCAAGCTGAAAGGAATATAGAAGTTAATAAAACTGATTGAATTGTTGTTTTCATAAGACCTCCATAAGAACAATTACATCTTACAGAGGCCCGTTTTAAGTTAAATTAAAGAAACCTTTCTTAAACCTTAAATTTAAGGGTCGGGGAAAGCCTTCCCCTCGCTCCAGCCCGCAAGCGGTCTTCCGCTACCCCTTCACCTAGGGAGTCGCAACAAGTTGCTTACCCCTAAAACCCCGCTATAAAAGCTTTAGTATATCCTTCCGGCACTTCGGGCATTCCCTGGACAAAGCGCAGATCTCCGCCGTGCTTTTTCATAATCTTATTTGCAAGTGAAAGCCCCAGACCGCTTCCATTTTTGCGGGTAGAGTCTCCGCTTACAAAAGGTGTAAAAAGCTTCGCTGCCATTTCTTCCGGTACAAGTTCTCCTGAGTCTGCAATAAGAACAGAACCGTCATTTTTCATTCGTACAAGAACCTTAATTCCAGGACTATTATGTTTAATTGCATTATTCAAAAGGTTAGTGTAAACGCGGGAAAGTTCCACCTTATCAGCATTTTTTGTAACGGCGGAATCAGGAATATCAATTTCAAGTTCAATCTTTTTTTCTTCGTATTCAGTATAAATATCTGCAATGCAGTTTCTTAATATTTCCGCCACATCAAGGGGCTCTAAATGAAGTTTATTTTCTGCGCTTTCAAGCTTTACATATTCAAAAAGCCGGTCAATCAGTCCGTTCATTTTTACGGCTTTGCGGTTGATTGTCGTAAAATACTCTTTCTGTTTATCCTTATCATCAATAATTCCGTCAGAAAGAGCCTTTGAAAAGCCTATAATGCTGGTAATCGGCGTTTTTAGATCGTGGGCCATATTTGCAAATAGCAGAACCCTTTCATTTTCTGCATTTTCTTTGATTTTTTCTGCCTCGGCAAGTTTACCCGACATCTGATTAAAGGCATTTTTTATTTCATCAAGCTCGTTTCCTGCGTTAAAATCAATTTTCTCGCTGATATTGCCTTCCGAAACATGATTTAAGCCCGAAATGATTTTCTGAACTGGCCGGTCAATATGCTTTATCAAAAACCGCAGAAAGGGAATGTTCATCAGGATAAGGAGAACCATGTCTACAAAAGTTAACAAGGCATAGACTCTAAAGGGAAATTCAACCCCTCGTTTTTCTTCCAGATAATAAAAAAGCTCAGAAACAAAGGTACTTATTATAAACCAGATTAAAAAGGTGGCCGCCATGTAGGCAAAAATCTGGAATTTCAGCTTGTGTTTTTTATTCATCCTGAATCTCCATTCTGTAGCCAAGCCCGCGGATATTTTTAATCCAGCCTTCGCCGCCAAGTTTCGAGCGCAGTTTACTCAAAGTAACCATAATACTGTTGTCTTCAACATAAGAGTCTTCGTTCCAGCCGGCAGCGCTAATCTGAGCCTTTGTAAAAACCCGGCTGGGATTAGCCATAAAAAGCTGAAGTACACGGAATTCTGTAGAAGTGATTTCTATCTGGCGGCCATTTTTAAAGAGCTGACATTTTTCGGCATCAAGCTCCAGTGGGCCTGCTTTTAAGATTGCGGGAGTATTATCTTTTGAGTTTGAAGTATAGCGGCGGATATTTGCTTTTACGCGGGCACAGAGCTCCAGCCCGTCAAAAGGCTTTGCCACATAATCATCAGCTCCAAGATCCAGCCCAAGGACCTTATCAGAAGAAGAGGTGCGGGCAGTGAGCATAATTACAGGAATGTCAGATTTTTCACGGATTTTTTTAAGAAGCTGAAAGCCGTTTAATTCAGGCATCATAACGTCAAGAATTGCGCAGTCAAGTTTTTCTGTTTCAACAATTCCAAGGGCTGTCATTCCGTCTCCGGCAGAAAAAACTTCAAATCCATCCTTTTCAAGATAGAGTTTTACCAGCTCAACAACTTCCGCTTCATCATCCGCAATAAGAACTTTGTTCATAAAATCCTCGCAGTTTATAGTATAACACGAGTTTCCTTATTACAGATGATAAATAACCTTTCTGTAACCTTAAAAAAGTACTTAAAGTTCAAATGACAATAACTTTAGTAAAGTACTCCTTGAAATATCCGAAAATAAGTATGAGGGAGACATCTGAAAAAAGCGATATATTCGCAAGGAGTATTCCATGAAAAATCGTATTGATAATCAAAAAGTGCTTCAGAAAGTAAAAAACATTTCAATCTTTATGGTAGTTATTGCCGTTTTTTCATTTTTCGTTGGTTCAAGCAAGATTTACCATATCAGTGAAAAAAATCCTGTGATGTATCAAGTCAATTACAACCGTCTTTCAAATCCTGGCAAGCATCTGGTTAATTCAATGAAAAAGACTTGCGAAGTACAGCAAAAAATTCTTGGACCTGCACGCGGAAACGGATACGGCGGTTCAAAATTCTTTGACGAAGTTTCCAGAAGAAATAAAAAATAATTGTAGTTATTCATATAAACAAAAAGCCCTGAGCGTTTCTGCTCAGGGCTTTTGTTTGCTTATGGGGCGATTTAGTTCAGTGCTTCTTTAAGTACCTTAAGGTTATCTTCCATAATTTTAAGGTAAGTTGTGCCTGCGGCAGCCTGTTTTAAGGTTGTAGACTGGATTGAATCCAGGGTAAGAACTTTTGCGGTTTTATTCTTTGTGTTCTGAACGATGGTTCGGGCGATTTTTCCGTCGCCGCTTTCGATTTTGAGTACAGAATTCAAGCTAAGTTCGTCTACTTTTTTAGACAGGAATACTACGGTTTCAAAGCTGGCTTCTGTTTCGGCAGAGCAGCCAACAAAGGCAGCATAGTAATCAAGACCATAATCGTCTGTAAGATAGCGGAACGGGAAGCGGTCGCCAAAAAGGATTGTCTTTTTTGAAGCTGAAGCGACTGCAGCGGTGTAAGCCTTATCCAGAGCGTCGAGTTTTGCAGAGTAAGCATTGCAGTTTGCCTTGTAAGCAGCAGCATTTGCAGCGTCTTTTTCACAGAGGGCAGCTGTAATTTCAGCGCACAAAATCTTTGCATTGCGTACAGAAAGCCATACGTGCTCGTCGTATTCAACTTCTTCGTCATCATCGTGATGGTGGTGGTGACCTTCTGCTTCATGATCATGGTCTTCGGCATCGTGGTCGTGATCCTCGTGTTCTTCCTCTTCTGCCTGCATACCTTCTTTAATTTCTTCAGCTTTTACCTTATCGCCAAGAACTTCAAGAAGATTGATAACCTTCATATTTTTGTTGGTTGCATTTTTGAGGGCGTCTTTTACCCAACCGTCACTTTCTCCGCCAACGTAGATAAAGATATCTGCAGTAGAGATTTTTGCGATATCCTGAATTGAAGGCTGGTAAGAATGTAGGTCAACGCCGTTTCCTACAAGAAGGGTAAGCTGGACTGAAGAAGCCTTGTCTCCCATAATTTCCCGGGTCCAGTCATACTGTGGGAAGATTGTGGTTACAACTTTGAGTTTGTCGTTTTTAGCTGATTTTTTTGCCGCAAAAGCTGATGCGGTGAGTGTAAGGGAAATAATAATTCCCGCAATAATTTTTCTTAATTTCATGTTTATATCTCCTTATATCAGGTGTTAGGTTCTAGGTGCCAGGTGTTAGGATTTTTTTCCTATTACCTAAATTCTAGCACCTAGAACCTAAAACCTAGAAGCTGTTTTTTATGCAATAGCCTTCTCATCTAAACAACTCTTAAGAGCTGCTGTGATTTTATCCTTGTTATAGCCTTTTCCGATGATTACAAGCTGATTAACTCTGTCGCCGAAATCATCGTCCCAGGCTTCCTTAACGTCCGGATTGTATTCCAGATACTCCTGCTTCTGTTTTTCTTCCAGAGCGTCAATCCAGTAGGCAACTGTCATTACAGATGAGTTACGGCCAGCCTGCTCAAAAAGCTGAACATTTGCATCTGCGTCGCTGAACCAGATGTAGCCCTTGGCCCGGATAAGCTCCTTCGGGTAATTGTTGTTTACAAAATTCATAAAGCGTTCGCGGTTGAAAGGACGCTTTTCTTCAAAAACAAAGCTTGAGATTCCGTATTCGCCGGTGCAGCCCTGAGTTGCGCGGTTTGGTTCGTTCAGGCTGTTGATTGCCTTCTGAATTGCGGAAGAAGAATCAATCTGCTCGTAGTTGAAAGGCTCTGTTGTAGTAATCTGATCGATATCGATGTTTCCGTTTACGCTGTGGAAAATCGGGGCACGCGGCTGGAAGTCGCGGATGATTGCTTCAACTTCTGCAAGCTGCTTTTCGTCGAGCAGGTCGCATTTGTTGAGGACGATAAAGTTGCAGAATTCAATCTGGTCAACGATGAGGGTAGAAATTTCTTCTGCGGTAAGATTATTTTCGTCGGTTGCTTCTTTGTCAGCCTTCTTTTTAAGGTCGTCCAGGAATTCGCGGTAAATACGGTCAGCATCAACAACTGTAACAACCGAAGTAAGATAAACGTTTGTGTCGGGATTATCTTCTTCGTAGGCAAGGAAGCTTGCGGAAACTGCCCCCGGGTCAGAAATACCCGAAGCTTCAACAAATACAACGTCAACGGTATCAAGATTAGAGATTTTTTCAATCTGCTTTATGAACTCTTCGCGCAAGGTACAGCAGATACAGCCGTTCTGCAATTCAAACATTGGACATTCAGTAACGTTTGAACCGTTTTTCTTTAAGATTTCTGCATCCACATTGATGCTTCCCATATCATTTACAATAAGGGCAACGCGGCGTTTTTCCTGGCGGAGCAGGTTATTAAGCAAAGTAGTTTTTCCAGAGCCAAGATAGCCTGTGATAAGAACTACAGGTTTTTTATTATTATAATTTTTCTTCATGGTGATTTTCCCTTGTGTAAGCGAGCCGGTCAGAGCTCGCGGTGTTTAATAGCAAAGCGTTAAAAAAAATTGCGATGCAGCAATTTTTTAGCTTTACAAACTCGTTTACTGAATTTCCCGCATTAAATCACCAGTTTGACTTTCTGCTTTACAAGGGTTGCCGGCACAAAAAGCAGGGCAGAAAGAATAATGACATTAATATAGAAGAAACTGATAAACTCTGCCGCTTCTGCATGTGCAGCCGGGCTTGTTTTCTTATTTGCGCGGATTATCTGAAGAACTATACATACAGGACAGTCTTCCTCATGACAGAAAGCTTCGTGCCCGCTGTGTAAGGCTTCAAAAGTCAGGACAGAAAAGAGGGCTATGATAAGACAAATTGCAAGAGAGGCGAAGAGGCCTTTTTTATTCTTCAATATCATTTTCTGCCTCTTTTTTATTTGCACAGTCAGTACAAAGCCCGTAAAAAACCGTTCTAAGCGGATTGATTACAAAACCATGTTCAGTTTTTAAGTGTCCCCCAAGCTCTTCCAGCTCATCACATTCAAGGTGGATAAGACGGCCGCAAAGCTCACATTTTAAGTGGAAGTGTTTTTCGTTTTGTTTACAGCTTTCGCCGGCATACTCAAAGCAGGCCGCAGAATGATCGTCAATAAAATACTTCTGGATTTTGCCTTCGTTTACAAGCTTTTCCAGCTGGCGGTAAATTGTTGCAATTCCAATGGAAATCTTTTTTTCTTCAAAATGAAGGCGTACATCTTCTGCCGTAAAATGCTTTCCCTGCATTTCGCGAAGATAATTAAGAAGAAGTTCCTGTTGTTTTGTTCTATAGACTGTTTTCTGCATTTTTACTTACAATTTGATAACGGTTATCAAAATTACAGTAAGGGCTTAAAAATGTCAATAGAATTTGAGAATTATTATCAAATTCCCAAATTGCTCACATTTTTCCTTTCTGCTACAATAAGGCATGTCTATACTCAGTTTTGCAATTGTCTGCCCAATGCTTTTTCTTGCCGGATTTGTTGATTCTATTGCCGGGGGCGGCGGCTTAATTTCCCTGCCAGCTTATCTTTTTGCGGGACTTCCTATTCATAATGCAATTGCAACTAACAAATTTTCTTCCACTTTTGGAACAGGACTTGCAACTGTACGTTTTATTAAGGGAAAACTTGTAATCCTGAAACTTGCTATTCCTTCAGTTTTCTGCGGATTTTTAGGCTCTGCTATAGGGGCAAAGCTTTCGCTGCTTGTGCCAGAAAACGCACTCAAAACAATGCTTTTGTTTGTTCTTCCAATCGTAGCTTTTTGTGTTTTGAATAAGCGCATTTTTAAGCCTTATGAATCAGAAGTTTCTGATTGTTCAAAAAAGACTTTTGCTATTGTAATGATTTCTGCCCTGGTTATCGGGATGTATGACGGGCTTTATGGTCCCGGGACAGGTACTTTTTTGATTATTGCCTTTAATGTTTTTGCAAAAATGTCGCTTAGACAGGCTAACGCTCACACCAAGGTAATCAATTTTTCTACAAATGTTGCAGCCCTTGTTGTCTATCTGATTAACGGCCGGGTTATGATTCCGCTTGGAATTGCCGCTGCCGTAAGTAATATGCTTGGAAATTATATTGGTTCAGGACTTGTGATGAAGAAAGGTTCTACAATCGTAAAACCTCTCATCATCTTTGTTTTGACTTTACTTTTAGTAAAAATTATTACTGGTTTTTAGCAGCAAGTTTTGCTTCGCGTTTTTTCATAAGGTTTGAAACAATTACAGTACAAGAAGCATCACCTGTGATGTTAAGTGTTGTTCGTCCCATATCAAAAATGCGGTCTACACCAGCAACAAGGGCAATTCCGTCTACAGGAAGTCCAACCGAAGTAAGAACCATGGCAAGCATAACCATTCCGGCACCTGGAACACCTGCAGTACCAACAGATGCAAGAGTTGCAGTAAGAACAATAGAAATCATCTGACCAAGGTTCAAATCAATTCCATAGCAGGCAGCAATAAAGATTGCACAAACCCCCTGATAAATTGCAGTTCCATCCATATTAATTGTTGCACCAAGCGGCAAAACAAAAGAAGAAACTTCTTTAGAAACACCAAGTTTTTTTGTACATTCAATATTCAAAGGCAAAGTTCCTACCGAAGAAGCACTAGAGAAAGCAAAAGTGATGGCAGGAGCCATTTCCTTAAAGAACTTAAGTGGAGAAATTTTTCCAAAAGTTGCTACAGTGAATGAATAAACAATAATACCGTGAAGAAGATAGCAGATATAAGCTACAAGCAGAACCTTGGCAAGAGAACCGATAACAGCAGCTCCGTTTGCCGCAATTACAGGAGTCAAAAGACAGAAAACACCAACAGGAGAAAGCTTTAAAATCATCTCCATACATTTCATAAAAATGTCGTTCAAGCGATTAATAGCATCAACAGTTGCTGAAACCTTTTCTCCAAGCAGGATAACTGCAAAACCGATAAGAATTGCCATTACAATTACCTGAAGCATATTTGCGCTGGAAATTGGCACAATAAAGTTTGAAGGAAAGATATTTACAAGTACATCCAGGGCTGTAGCACCTTTAGGTGCTGTGTAAGTAAGACTAGCAGTAGAAAGGGCAGGGAAAGAACCCTTAAAAATAGTAGCAACAATAAGTCCAATAGAAACAGCAACTGCAGTTGTACAAAAATAATAAACAAGTGTTGTTCCGCCGATTGCGCCAAGCTTTTTAAGATCCTTCATAGAAACAATGCCTGCCATAATCGAAAAAAGAACGATTGGACCAACAATAAACTTAACAAGATTCAGAAAGATAGTTCCGAAAGGCTTTATATATGCCGTTGCAATTTCAGGTACCTTCTGCATAAGAAGACCTGCAATTACAGCAAGAATGAGGGCGATAAAAATCTGCATTGCCAGCGAGATTTTCTTTTTTGGATTTTCACTTTTTTCCATATTTTTGTAACTCCTTGTGTAAGGCGGCCGGTCAGAGCCGCCGGTGTTCTATAGCAAAGCGTTAAAAAAAATTGCGATGCAGCAATTTTTTAGCTTTACTTATTTAAAAACAAAGAGGCCGCAAGAATACTATTCTTGCGGCCTCTTTGCCATATCTTTTAAATTATAACTTAAAGGGGAAAAAATTGTCAAATGAAACTTTTTTATGGTAGAATTAGTTTATGACTCTTGCACAGGTAAAAATCGGGGATAGTGTTTGTGTAAAAAAACTGGGCGGAAACGGAGCCCTGAGACAGCACTTTTTGGATATGGGAATTATTCCGGGGGCGGAAATCACTTTTGTAAAATATGCGCCGCTTGGAGACCCGATGGAATTCCAGCTGCACGGATATGAACTTACGCTTCGTGTAGCTGATGCTGAAAAAATTGAAGTAAATGCGTTAGAGGGAAAAAGTCAGGAAACGTCTGATATAATTAATGATGTTCCAACTACTGCACATTCGCATCCTGGTCTGGGTGAAGGCGGAAAATTTCACAATAAAAAGGAAGAAAATCCTCTGCCGGACGGAACGGTGCTTTCTTTTGCGCTGGTGGGAAACCAGAACTGCGGGAAGACGACGCTTTTTAACAAGCTGACCGGCTCGAATCAGCATGTGGGAAACTTTCCGGGCGTTACGGTGGACAGAAAATCCGGCGGGATTAAGGGGCACCCGGATACTCTGATAACGGACCTTCCGGGCATTTATTCTATGTCGCCTTACACGAGCGAAGAGCTGATTTCGCGAGATTTTGTTCTGCACGAAAAGCCTCACGCCATCATCAATATTGTGGACGCTACCAACATTGAGCGAAATCTTTATCTGACCATGCAGCTTCTGGAACTGAATATTCCACTGGTAATTGCCCTGAATATGATGGACGAGTTGACTGCAAACGGCGGTTCCATTGACGTAAACAAGATGGAGCACGTGCTTGGAGTTCCTGTTGTTCCGATTTCTGCAAAAAAGGGGCAGGGTATTGAAGAGTTGATTTCGCATGCGGTGCACGTGGCAAAGTTTCAGGAGAAGCCTCTTCGTCAGGATTTTTGTGATAAGGAAGATAACGGTGGTGCGGTTCACAGAGCCTTGCACGGAACCATTCATTTGATTGAAGACCATGCGGAAAAGGCCGGGGTTCCTCTTCGTTTTGCGGCGACTAAACTTCTGGAAGATGATAAGCGCATTCTTCACAAACTGGATCTTGATGTAAACGAAAAAGAAATGCTTGAGCATATCATTATGCAGATGGAAAAGGAGCGCGGGCTTGACCGTAGCGCTTCTATTGCGGATATGCGTTTTAGTTTTATTTTCCGCCTCTGCGATTTGTGTGTAAAAAAGCCTCATGAAAGCCGTGAGCGGGCTAGAAGCCAGAAGATTGACCGCCTTTTGACCGGCCGCTGGACTGCAATTCCATGTTTTTTTGCAATTATGGCGGGTGTTTTTTACCTGACCTTTAACGTGATTGGCGCCTGGCTGCAGGGCTTACTTGAAGCAGGCATTGACTGGCTTACGCTTGCCTGTGATTCCGGCCTTTCTGCAATCGGCGTAAACGAAGTACTTCACGGACTTATTATTGACGGTATTTTTGCAGGCGTTGGAGGAGTTCTTTCCTTTCTTCCGATTATCGTTACGCTCTTTTTCTTTCTTTCTATGCTGGAAGATTCTGGCTATATTGCCCGTGTTGCTTTCTTTATGGATAAGCTTTTGCGAAAAATCGGTCTTTCGGGACGCAGCATTGTGCCGCTTTTAATCGGCTTTGGCTGTTCGGTTCCTGCGGTTATGTCTACAAGAACCCTTCCTAGTGAGCGCGACAGAAAAATGACTATTCTGCTTACTCCCTTTATGAGCTGTACTGCAAAACTTCCGATTTATGCCTTTTTTGTAAATGCCTTTTTCCCTTCACGCGGCGGTTTAATTATGACCGGGCTTTACTTTCTTGGAATTATTGTTGGCATTCTTGTTGCTCTTGTTTATAAAAGAACGATTTTTAAGGGCGAGGCTGTGCCTTTTGTAATGGAGCTTCCTAATTACAGAATGCCAGGACTTCGTAACACTGCCCAGCTTTTATGGGAAAAGGCAAAGGATTTTTTACAGCGTGCCTTTACCGTAATCTTTATTGCAACAATTGTTGTATGGTTCCTTCAGAGCTTTAACTGGAAAATGCAGCTTGTTGATGATGCAGAACTCAGTATTCTCGCTTCTATTGCGCGTTTGATTTCGCCACTTATGAAGCCTATTGGACTTGGCGACTGGCAGATTTCTGTTGCCCTTGTAAGCGGCTTTATTGCAAAAGAAAGCGTAGTTTCTACACTGGAGATTTTGTTTGCGGGCGGAGTACAGACTGTAATTTCTTCTGCCAGCGCTGCCAGCCTGCTTGTCTTCAGCCTTTTGTACACACCTTGTGTTGCGGCGATTGCTTCTGTAAAACGCGAACTTGGTTCAAAGTGGGCAGCGGGTCTTGTTATCTGGCAGTGCGCTCTGGCCTGGATCTGCGCCCTTGCAGTCTGTCTGATTGGTCTTATTATAGGATAGAGAAGGCGGAAGAAAGGAAGTGTAACTTATGGTTTATTTTGTGGGAGCCGGCTGCGGTGCCGAAGACTTAATTACTCTTCGCGGAATGAGGCTTTTAGAAAAAGCCGAGGTCATCATATACGCAGGCTCTCTTGTAAACCCAAAGCTTTTGGATTACGCTGGCGAAGGCTGCCAGATCCACAACAGCGCGGAAATGACTCTGGAAGAGGTAATTGAAGTTATTAAAGGGGCAGAGGAGTCTGGAAAAATGACAGTCCGCCTCCACACAGGAGATCAGAGCCTTTACGGTGCCGTCCGAGAGCAGATGGACGAACTTGACCGGCTGGGCATTTCCTACCAGAGCGTCCCGGGCGTTTCTGCCTGTTTTGGAGCAGCGGCTTCACTTAATCTTGAGTATACACTTCCAGGCATTTCTCAATCGTTGATAATTACCCGCATGGAAGGAAAAACAAAAGTTCCAGAGAAGGAAAGCATTCAGTCCTTTGCAAGCCACCACAGTACTATGGCAATTTATTTGAGCAGCGGAATGACAGAAGAACTTTCCCGCCGCCTGATTGAAGGGGGCTACCAGCCGGAAACTCCAGCCGCAATTGTTTACAAGGCCAGCTGGCCGGATGAAGAAAAATACTTGTGCACGGTGGCGACCCTTCATAAAACCGCGCTTGAGCATAAAATTACTAAAACAGCCCTGATTCTTGTGGGGGATGTGCTTTCACATCAAAAATATCAGAAATCCCGCCTCTATGCTGCCGATTTTGAAACCGAATTCCGAAAAGTCCGGGAAGGAGGTAGTAAAAAATGATAATCTGTGTCTGTTCTTTTTCAGAAAAGGGGCAGGAATGGGAAAAAGTCTTAAAATTCCAGCTTCCAGATATACTTTGGATAACAAAATCGCATGAAGAAAAAGCCTCTGACTGGGTAAAAGCTCAGTTTGCAAAACGCCTTCCCATTCTTTTTATAGGTTCAGCAGGCATTGCTGTGCGAATTATTGCCCCTTTAGTAAAAGATAAATTTTCAGACAGCCCGGTAATGGTAATGGATGAAGGCGGCCGCAACCTGATTCCAATTTTAAGCGGCCACATAGGCGGTGCAAACGAGCTTGCAAGTATGATTGCTGCAAAAATCGGGGCAAATCCGGTTATCACAACCTCTACCGACGTTCACAATGTCTATTCAATTGACGTTTTTGCCCGAAAAAACGCCCTCAGAATCCTCAATCGCGATGCAATCAAAAGTGTTGCAAAGAAATTCATTTCAAAAAAAGAAATCTGGATAAAAATTCCCCGCAATTTTGACCTTGGCGAAGAAACAATTCCAGAATCAATTGTAATTGCCTATGAAGAGGAGCAGGTTTCCTGCGACGTAGAAATCCATCTTTCAGACGAAATAGCAGAAGAAAGCCTGAAAAATCAGCCTGAT
Organism: Treponema sp. JC4; assembly: GCF_000260795.1. Taxonomy (GTDB): domain Bacteria; phylum Spirochaetota; class Spirochaetia; order Treponematales; family Treponemataceae; genus Treponema_D. The sequence continues at coordinate 4,962 of NZ_AJGU01000003.1, read as the reverse complement.
ACCCTGATTCTTATTCCAAAAAAATACTGCATCGGTATGGGTTGTAAAAAAGGAAAGACTTTTGAAGAACTGAATGAATTTTTGCAAAAAGAGCTGGGTTCCAAAAAAGAAAATTTTCTTGAAAATATAGCCGCTATTTCTTCAATCGATATGAAAAAGACCGAAATCGGACTTGTAAACCTTGCCCAGTACTATCACGTAGATTTTAAAACCTATTCTGCAGACCAGCTTGAGGCAGTTACCGAACCGCAAGGTGGTTTTTCTGAATCAGATTTTGTACAGGAAGTAACCGGCGTTTCCAACATCTGTGAACGTTCAGCCCTGGCTTGTGCAGGAGAAGGGGGACAACTTATAATTAAAAAGACGGTCGCAGACGGAATGACTCTTGCAGTCGCTCAAAGAAACCCGAAAATTCTCACCTGGGAAACAAGGAATTAGAATGATATATATAGCAGGAATCGGCCCCGGCAAGGCAGAAGGCATGACAATAGAAGTCCGCAGCGCGCTGGAAAAGTCCGATGTAATTGTCGGCTACGGAGTCTACATAGACCTGGTACGAGCCGCTTTCCCGGACAAGCATTTTGCCCAGACCCCAATGGGAAAGGAAATTGAACGTTGTAAACTTTGCTTTGACTATGCGCTTGAAGGAAAGACAGTTTCAATGATATGCAGCGGCGACGCAGGAGTTTACGGCATGGCAGAGCCTATTTTGTCCCTGCAAAAAGAGAATTCTGTCTACCAGAGGGTAGAAATCTGCATTCTTCCGGGAGTTACAGCTGCCACAAGCGGGGCAGCACTTTTAGGAGCTCCTCTTAATCATGATTTTTGCGTAATCAGCCTGAGCGATCTTCTTACTCCCTTGGAAATAATTGAGCGCCGCCTGCAGGCCGCAATCTCCGGCGATTTTGCCATAGCCCTCTACAATCCTTCCAGCCATAAACGCGCAGATTACCTTAAAAAAGCCTGCCAGATTATGCTGAAAGCCGGTGCCAGTCCGGAACGCGCCTGTGGTTATGTCCAGAATATCGGGCGTGAAGGCACAAAAACCTTTACCTGTACGCTTTCAGAACTGCAGAAGGCCAGCGTCGACATGTTTACCACCGTTTTTATTGGAAATTCCCAGTCGGAAATCGTAAAAACGCCCACCGGTACAAAACTCATCACAAAACGCGGGTATACAATATGAAAGTCCTGATTTTTGGCGGCACCACCGAAGGTCGCGAGCTTGCCCTTTGCCTTGCAAAAAATAAAATTCCCTGCGAAGTCTGCGTTGCAACCTCTTATGGAAGCCAGCTGCTTTCCGATTCTGACTTTCTTCACGTCCGCCAGGGCCGCCTCACTACGCCTCAAATGCTCTCACTTTTGTCAGAAGGCAACTTTTCTGCCGTAATTGATGCGACTCATCCCTATGCCCTCGAAGTTTCTCAAAATATTTCAGAGGCTATCAGGCAATATGATGAAGCCGTCTCCCCTGACGAAGTAAAAAAATGCATCCCACTCCTGCGATTTGACCGGCAAGGTGCGACTAAGGCAGCTTCCCCCCTATGCACCTTTTTTACCAACATCAGCGACTGTTTACCTGCGCTAAAATCCAGCAGCGGAAAAATCCTTCTAACCACAGGTTCTAAAAATCTTTCCGATTTCTGTGCAGATCCAGAGCTTCGTTCCCGCCTGCTAGTACGAACCCTTCCTTCACAAGAAAGCCTGGATCTATGCTTTAAGAACGGTCTTCAGGGAAATCAGATTCTTGCCATGCAGGGGCCTTTTTCAAAAGAAACCAACGCAGCCCTTATCCGCCAATACGGAATTTCTGTCCTTGTAACAAAAGAAAGCGGCAGCGCAGGTGGCTATGAAGAAAAACTTGCTGCCTGCGAAGAATGCAATATCAGTTGTTTTGTTATCAAAAAACCGGAAGCTTCACATGCGGCAGATAGGGAAGTTTTTTCGAATTTTAGCGACCTTTTTGCACGACTGGAAGAAATCCTTGGGGTAAAAATCAACTTTACTCCAAAACTTTTCCTTACCCTCGCCGGGGCTGGAATGGGAAATTCTGACACCCTGACTGTAGCAGCAAAAAAAGCGATTGCAGAAGCTGATTATATTTTTGGAGCAGAACGAATAGTGCAGTCTGTAAAAGGGCTGGCAACGACTACTAAAATCCACCCCTTATACCTTGCAAAAGACATAATTCCGTTTTTAGAAGAAGCAAGAAAATCAAGTTGTTCCGGGGAAATCCGTGCCGTAGTTCTCTTTTCCGGCGATACAGGCTTTTACAGCGGTGCAGAAGCTTTTTATAAAGAGGCCGAAAAACTCTCGGATACTCAGCTTGAAATTATCCCGGGAATTTCCTGCTTACAGTATCTGTGCGCAAAGTTTCATAAAAACTGGCAGAATTACGAATTTTTAAGCCTTCACGGAGTTAAAAAGGCCGATTGGCTTAACAAATTATCTGATATAGTCTACAATAATAGACAAACATTCTTTATTACATCCTCTTTTTCGGATATTAAGGCACTTTCAGAGGAAATCCTACGGCTTTTGGAAGAAAAAGCCCAGGATACATCTAAGGCAAAAATCTTTCTTGGCTTTAATCTTTCTTATCCGGATGAAAAAATCTCTGTACTTTCGCTAAAAGAAAGCACAGAAATCTCAACTCCCGGCCTGTATTGCGGTATAATAGAATTATGAAGCAGATAACCCCCGGCATTTCAGATTCACAGTTTATTCGCGGTCAGGTTCCAATGACAAAAGAAGAGGTCAGGGTACTTTCAATCTGCAAACTGCATCTGGACGAAAACTCAATTGTTTACGATATTGGAAGCGGCACCGGCTCGGTAGCGGCAGAAATCGCAAGGCTTTCAGAAAAAATCAAGGTTTATGCAATAGAAACAAAGTCCGAAGCAGTATCACTGATAAAAGAGAATGTCCAGAAGTTCGGCTTAAAAAACATAGAAGTAGTGGAGTCTTTAGCACCTGCAGGCCTGGAAAAACTTCCGGCGGCAAGTCATGCCTTTATTGGCGGCACAAAAGGGCAGTTTAAGGAGATTTTATCGGCTCTTTATCAGATAAATCCTTCAATGCGAATTGTTGTAAATGCTGTTACGCTTGAATCTATAAGTAATATTCAAAAAGTGCTTTTAAACCTAAGTATAAACTATGAATGCCTGCAAATGAGCTTTTCACGTTCAGAAAAAGCTGGTTCATATCATCTGATGAAGGCTGAAAATCCCATTTACATTTTTTCTTTTAATTTAAACGACAAAAGCGGGGAGTGCTGATGCTAAAAAAACTCCCAAGAATTGTAATTTCAGCTCCAAAAAGCGGCAGTGGAAAAACCCTGGTCTCAATATCTTTGATGGGTGCATTTTCAGCACGCGGAAAGTCGCTTAGAGCTTTCAAATGCGGCCCGGACTACATAGATCCCATGTTCCACAAAAAAATCCTTGGTATTACTTCAAAAAATCTGGACTTATTTTTTACCGACGAAGCTCAGACCCGTACTATATTCGCAGAAGATAATACCTCAGAGCTTTCTATGATAGAAGGCGTTATGGGTTTATACGACGGAAGCGGTGGAATTTCGGAGGAAGCTTCTACCTATCATCTTGCAAAAACCCTTCAGGCACCGGTAATTCTTGTAATTGACGCAAAAGGCATGGGACTTTCCCTTGTGGCAGAAATTCAGGGCTTTCTGGGAATGGATACAGAAGGTCTGATAAAGGGCGTCATTCTGAATAATATTTCAAAATCATTTTTTGATCAGATAAAGCCTGTTATAGAAGAAAAATGCGGCGTGTTTGTACTGGGCTATTTTCCTTTTCAAAAGGATATCGAAATTGAAAGCCGTCACCTTGGCTTAAAACTGCCTGACGAAATCCAGGATATCAAAGAAATGGCTGCAAAAGCGGCAGAAAAAATTGCAAAAACAGTGGATCTGGAGGCAATATTAAAAATTGCAGAAGCTTCAGAAGAACTTTCCTTTGATGAAAATCTCTGTCTTAGAGGAAATTGCACTGAAAATGCCCCTCGAGTGCGGATTGCTGTCGCAAAAGACGAAGCCTTCTGTTTTTATTACCAAGATAACCTAAAGCTTTTGGAATTTTTTGGTGCAGAAATAGTAGAATTTTCCCCGACTCAGGATAAATCTCTTCCGGCAGACATTGACGGGCTTATTTTTGGCGGCGGCTACCCCGAGTTTTATGCAGAAAAACTCAGTCAGAATACTGAAATTATGGAAGAAATCCGGGAAAAAATTGCAGCCGGTATACCGTCTCTTGCAGAATGCGGCGGCTTTATGTACCTTCACAAATCACTTAAAAATCAGAGCGGAAATTCTTACCAGATGACAGGCGTAATTGACGGAGATACTTATTACACAGGTAAACTAGTTCGTTTCGGCTACATTACAGTAAAAACAAAAACCGAAAAAGGTCAGGGCGAAAGCTTTTTTAACGGCAGCATAAAAGGACATGAATTCCACTATTTTGACAGTACCCATAATGGCAGTTCTTTTACCGCCGTAAAAACCAGCGTAAAAGAATATGATTTAGGAATTTCTGGCAAAAATCATTTCTGGAGCTTTGCTCATCTTTATTATCCTTCAAATCCAGATTTTGCCAGAAATTTTATTGAACAATGCCATAAATATAAGGAAGAAAAAATGAATCAGACTCAGGAAGATAAAAATTTCAGCCACAAGTTTTTCCAGAATACCGCCTGTAAAAATTTTCCCTGCCACAAAAATGTCCCGGAAAATGATTTCAACTGTCTATTCTGTTTCTGTCCCTTATACTGCCTTGGCAAAAACTGCGGCGGCAATTTCATTTACACCGAAAAAGGCATAAAATCCTGCATAAACTGCAATTTTCCTCATCTCCGCCAGAACTACGACCAGATTATCGAAAAGACAAAACTTTCCATAATGCATATTCTGTCCACCGACAAGTAGTTTTTTATTAAAAA